>DAMCTY010000008.1:0-37136 GCA_032112995.1 Stenotrophomonas sp.
AGACGAAGCTCACGCCCATCACCGTGTCCGGGCGGGTGGTGAACACGCGCAGCGGGTCCAGTGCGGCACCGTCCACATCACGCACGTCGAACTGGATTTCCAGGCCTTCGGAACGGCCGATCCAGTTGCGCTGCATGGTCTTGACCGAGTCCGGCCAGCCCGGCAGTTCGTCCAGGCCGTCCAGCAATTCCTGGGCGTAATCGGTGATGCGCAGGAACCACTGCGGGATCTCGCGCTTTTCGACCAGTGCGCCGGAACGCCAGCCGCGGCCATCGATGACCTGCTCGTTGGCCAGCACGGTGTTGTCGACCGGGTCCCAGTTCACCACCGAGTTGCGGCGGTAGGCCAGGCCCTTGCGCATCAGGCGGGTGAACATGCGCTGCTCGTGGACGTAGTAGTCCGGCGTGCAGGTAGCGAATTCGCGCGACCAGTCGATGGCATAGCCCAGCGACTTGAGCTGGCTGCGCATGTGGCCGATGTTGGCGTAGGTCCACTTGGCCGGCGCGGTCTTGTTCTTGATCGCGGCGTTCTCGGCCGGCAGGCCGAAGGCGTCCCAGCCCATCGGCTGCAGCACGTTGTGGCCGGTCATGCGCTTGTAGCGGCTGATCACGTCACCGATCGTGTAGTTGCGCACATGGCCCATGTGCAGCGCACCGGACGGGTACGGAAGCATCGACAGGCAGTAGTACTTGGGCTTGTCCGAGGTTTCGTTCACCTCGTATGCCTTCTCGGCCTCCCAGAATTTCTGGGCGGCGGCTTCAACCTGCTGGGGATCGTAGATATTCGGTTCGACGCTGGACATGTCAACGCTGGGCAACGGCAAAGCGGCAAAGGGTACCGCAGTGCATCATTGCACTCCAATCGGCCCAGGTAGCCCCACCCGCAAAAAACCGCAGGTCATTGAAATGCCGAAGGTTTACCGACATCGCCCGACAGGCCGGCAAACGCGGGCAAGGCCTGCCTGGCGACTATCGCGCCAACCTCATGCCCGCGCAGGCAGCACCCTGGCCGCACCCAACAGCCATATCAGCCATCCCAGGAAGGCCAACCGCTGCGCCATGGCCACCGGCATCACGACCTCGAACAGGAAGGCGCTGCATGCCATCCACGCCGCGCAGGCCAGGCTGAGGGTTGCCAATGGCCGCCACGCGCTGGCGCGGGCCGCCCCCAACCGCAACGCGATGGCCGCAGTACAGAACGCCAGCAGCCACAGCAGCCACGCACTGGCATGGAACTGGCTGGCACGGTTACCGATATCGTCCACATCCAGGGGAAACAGGCCCATCGCGACAAAGGCCAGCGCTGCAAGCAACAGCATCTGCCCGCCCACGCGCAGCGGCCTGGGTGCACTGGCTGGCATGCGCAGTACCGCATCCAGCGCCACCAAGCCGGCCAGCACGCCCGGCAACACGAAGCCCAGCCAGCTGAACAGGTTGCCGTCCGGCACCCCATGGGCCCCCAGCAGCGATACCGGGTGGCGCATCTGGTCGTAGCCCTGCAGGCGCATGCCGAACCCAATCACCGCCAACAGCCATACCAGCACCGCCGCCGGCCCCGCCCACTGCCACCCCTTGCGCGCCATCACCACTCATCCTCAGCAACTGCCCGCAGCAGGCCTGCTACGGTTTCATGGCTGCCATTGTGACCGCAGCGGCCGGTGATGGCACCGGCCGCTGCGTCCCAACCCCCTGCCGTCGCTGCCTGCTCAGCCGCTGATGCCGGCAATCTCCACCCGCCGATTGGGGGCCAGGCACGCCACCAACTGACCGCGTGCGCCATCGGCGCAGTCCACCAATGGGTCACTGCTGCCGCGCCCTTCGGCCCGGATCGCCCCGGCCGGGACGCCTTGGCTGACCAGATAGGCACGCACACTCTCGGCCCGTCGTTGCGACAGGCCCTGGTTGTAGCTGTCGCTGCCGATGCGATCGGTGTAACCAACCACCACAAGGTTCGCCTGCGCCGCGTTGCTGCCCAGGCTGCGCACCACCTCGTCCAGACGGGTCCTGCCCGCCGCCGACAGTTCGGCACTGTCGAAGGCGAACAAGGCGTCGGCGGAAATCCGCAACGGCGCCTGCACCGCCGGCGGAGGGGGTGCGGGAGGGGGAGGTGCGGGAGCCGGTTCAAGCAACGCGGCGCAACTGGCAGGTTTCCAGGCCTGCCCGGTGGCGATTCCGTTACCGTCGAATTGGACCTGGAACTGGCATTGCACCGGCGCGGCCCCCACCGAACGCCGGAAGTTGAATACATAGTTCCACTCCCGCACTCCCCACAGACCTTCATTGAACTGCGGGGTACCAAGCAGCTGCTGGATCTGCCGCTTGTTCATGCCTGGCGCGTACTGCCGCAGGTTGTCCAGATTCACGTAGGTGCCGCCAGCCGGATAGGCCTTGGCCGGGTCGGGAAACGCGTCACGCACCTGCCCCGCCCCACACCCCGTCAGCAAGGCCAGCACCGCCAGCCCGGTCCAATTGATGTTCATCTTGTTCTCCACGTCGATGTCATGGTCGCCCTGGCCTCAGCTTGCGGCGCTCACCACTGGAAGCCGGCACCGACGGTCACGCCGCCATCGCCGCGGGTATTGGCCGAACCACTGAGCTTGTAGATCCAGCGACCACCATCGCTGACGCCCGACACACCCACCGCCATGCTGGACTCACCATGGAAGGTGCTGGCCGCAAACGAAGCCATCCGCCGGCCCGCTTCCGAGGGCTGCGGCAGACCGGCCATGGCCATCGCCGAGGCGATACCGGCCGAAGCCCGGTCGTCGACCCGCTTGATATCGCGGTTGATGTCGTTGAAGCGTTGATCCGTGTAGTTCTTCGACCAATCCATGACTTCCCCCAGGCCCTTGTTGAGTTGTGCAACGTTCACTGCGTCGGTGGGTGCGGTACCGGTGCCAACGTTGTGGATGACCGTGCTGGTCCCCGCCTTGCCCATGGTCACGCTGCCGTAGTTGGTGCTGCCGTCGGTGTTCTGGTCATAGCGCACCGTGCCCTGTTGCGAGGCCTCCAACTGGCGGACATTGACCGCATCGGTTGCGGCCGTACCGTCAGCGACGTTGGTGATCTGCCGCTCCTTGCCGGCAGCACCCACCGACACGGTGTTGTCGCGGTCGGCCACCGAACCGGCACCCAGGGCGACACTACCGGCCGCACTGGCACTGGCACCGTTGCCAATGGCAACCGCTTCCGTGCCGCTGGCACTGGCCTGCGGACCGGCGGCCAACGCATCCTGGCCGGTGGCCGACGCCGCCGGCTTGGTCGAGTTGACCGCGAAGTACGCACTGCCTGCGCCGCCGTTCTGGATGTTGTCGATGCGGTTGTTGACGTTGACGATGGAACTGTCCATCGCCGCCAACGCATCGGTGACGTTGTCGAGCACAACCTGGTTGGTGCCGCCGCTGGTGGACACCGAGGTCACCGCAAAGCTGGGCGCGGTCCACAGGCCGGTACCCGGATCGAAGCCCATGGTGCCGCCGATGGCCTGCGTCACCGCCTGGTTGGTCGCAGCCAACTGGCCGCCGTTGATCGCATCAAGGCTGCCGCTGACAACCTGTCCATTGGCCACATTCGTCACCGCCACAGCCTGTCCATTCCCCGCCCCGGTCAGTGCCACCTGGTTGGTCGGATTGCCGTTGGCATCTGCCACGTACTGCACGTTCAACGCACTGCCAACACCACCACCGGTGGTGATCATGTTGCGCAGATTCACCAGCGAGTCGCTGATCGAGTCAAAGGCGAACCCGATGTTGCCGAAGTTGCCCAGCGCAGCGACCCCATCGGCCTGGATGCCGAATATCTGATAATTGGGGGCAAGCAGCGTGCCTGTGGCAGACAGGCTGGCGCCGCCGCCAAGATAACTGGCCACACTCTGTCCCAGACCGAACAGCTGCCCACCATTGACCGCGTCAGCCCCGCCCGCGACCACTGCGCCAGCGGCCACGTTGCGCAGCGCCACTGCAGCGCCACTGCCATCACCAATCAGCTCGACCTCATTGAGCGGATTGCCGGCAGCATCAGCGCTGTACAGCACCGCCAGCGGATCGCTGCCGCCGCTGCCGTCCGGCAACAGCGTGGACAGGTTCAAAAGCGAGTCACTGATCGAGCTGAAGGCACTGTCGAAGTTGAGATAATCCTGCAACGTGGCCTGTCCGCCCACCGCAATACTGTTGATCTTGAAGGTGGGCGCACTGAAGGTGCCATCGGCCAGGAAAGCGGCACCACCACCGATGTAGCCGGCCAGCGATTGGCCCATGCCATGCAGCTGACCGCCGTTGACCGCCTCCATGCTGCCCGCCGACAACGCGCCGCCGGCCAGATTGGCCAGGGTGGTGCCGGTGGTCGCACTGCTGCCGCCCAGTGTTACCCGGGTGTAATCCACATTGCCACCTGCATCCTGGTCATACAGCACCGCCGACAGGCTGACGTCGTTGATCTGGGACAGTGCGCCCTGCAGCTGTGCCACGTTGACCGCGTCTGTCGCCTGTGAACCGGCAGCCACATGGGTGATCTGCCGCTCGCGCCCCGCCGAGCCCACCGCCACTTCACCGATGGACGATTGCGTCGCGGTCAGTCCGAACGCGCTGTAGTTGTCCATGCCACCGCGTGCGGCATTGGACTTGTAGCCCAGCGCCACACTGTTGGCCTTGTCCGATGTCGCCCCGGCACCCAGCAGCGTCTGCCCATTGGCGGTACCGATGGCACTGTCACCGATCACCACCGAATGACCCAGACGCGCATCGTAGTCGGCAGTCGGCACACCGGTGGGGTTGTTCGGGTCATTGACGCCATTGCCGGCAAACACGTCATTGGCATCCTGCATCGCCAAGCGATGCTGTGCATTGGTGCCGATCACCACTTCCTTGGAGCCGTTGGCAAAGGCGCCGTCACCGATCAGTACCTGATAGTCCTGCGCGGCGTTGATGCCCCAGCAATCCACCTGCACCAGCCCAAGTACATTGGCGCACTTGGCCGCCCAGGCCGGCGCCTGGTCCGGCAGCAGCAGGCCCAGCAAGCCGTTGGGATCACCGTTGTTGATGTTGTAAATGTAGCTGTCGGAGGTGACCCCGCCCAGCAGGGTCATGTGCGAATTGCCCCCCGTCGCCAGCCCACCGACACCATCCAGCAACTGCCCGACGGGGCTGAGGTTGACCACGGGCAGGCCCAGCACCGATACCGAGGTATAGCCCTGCGCGATGTTGGCGCTGTTGATGGTCAGGCTGCCGTTCTGCACATAACCATTGCCACCGAGCACCGACGACAGGGTGGGCGCAAGCACACTGCCAACCGTGCCGATCACACCGCCATTGCCAACAATCAGGCTGCCGCCTGCGGCCGGCGGGGGTGGCACCGGCGCAGCTGGCGTGGCCGCCGGCGCGCTCCCGGTCACCTGCCCCACGACATTGGACAGGCCATTCGTCACACCACTCAGCACGCCGCCCACGGCACCGGTGAGCCCACCCACCCCGGATGCCGAACCGGTCAGGCCGCCGAGGGTGCTGCCCAGCGCGCCGAGCGCGGTATTGCCGGTGCTGTCGACAGCACCGAGCAGATCCTGCACCGCCCCCACCACATCGCCACCCGCGAGGCTTCCACTGGTCTGCTGCAGGCCATCGGTCAAGGTATCGACCGTTGCGCCAAGGCCACCGCCCAGTGTGCTGGACCCGGTCACGCCGGTGACCAGCTGTCCTACTCCCTGGCCCAACTGGTCCACTGCCGGGGAGGCATTGTCCACCACGCCGTCCACCAGGCCGCCAACGCCGGTCTCGGCCACTACGCCACCCACCGTATCCGTGACTGCGCCGACCACGCCCGTGACCGCACCCGCCAGCGGATTGTCACCCTGCGCGTTCTGGGTGAGCGCGCCCCCCAATGCCGTCGTGGCCTGATCCACTCCCGCACC
Source organism: Stenotrophomonas sp. (assembly GCA_032112995.1). Lineage (GTDB taxonomy): Bacteria > Pseudomonadota > Gammaproteobacteria > Xanthomonadales > Xanthomonadaceae > Stenotrophomonas. The sequence continues at coordinate 5,902 of DAMCTY010000008.1, forward strand.
GACAACGCCCACGGTATTGCTCACCGTCCCGCCCAGCGAGGTTGAACCGGTGACGCCAGCCAGCACACCGCCAACCGCTTCGCCCGCACCCTCGATGAGCCCACCCAACGTTGCACCGGCATCATTGCCACCCGGCAGTGCGCCGGTCAGACCACCGACCAATTGCTGCACGCCGCCCAGAAGCGGCGCATCCGTGCCCTGCCCCGGGGCGGCAACACCGCCCAACAGGTCGGTCACCTGGGTAACACCCTCGGCGACACCGGCGACCACGCCAGTCACCGTACCGCCCAGCTGCGCCGAGCCGGTCAGCGCACCCACCGCTTCTCCGCCTGCCTGGCCAACGCCGCCCAGCACGCCGCCGAGCGCCGCGCCGGCATTGTTTCCACCCTGCAACACGCCGGTCAGACCACCGACCAGTTGCTGCACGCCGCCAAGAAGCGGCGCATCCGTGCCCTGCCCCGGGGCGGCAACACCGCCCAGCAGACCGGTCACCTGGGTAACACCCTCGGCGACACCGGCGACCACGCCAGTCACCGTACCGCCCAGCTGCGCCGAGCCGGTCAGCGCACCCACCGCATCTCCGCCGGCCTGGCCAACGCCGCCCAGCACGCCGCCGAGCGCCGCGCCGGCATTGTTTCCGCCCTGCAACACGCCGGTCAGACCACCGACCAGCTGCTGCACGCCCCCCACCAGCGGCAGGTTCTCCTCCTTACCGGGGGAGAGCACCGTGGCAGCCGCCTGGGTGGTGGAGTGCACCACGCCAGCGACATCACCGACGCCCGAAGCCAGGGCGTTGCCCGCGGCCGCAGAGCCGGTGGCTCCGCCTACCACCGCACCAAGGGTTGCACCTGCACCACTCAATACCGGTGCGATGGCGTTGCCCGCAGCGCTGACCAGACCTGCAAGCGGATCACCACCCTGCGCCGCTCCACCAAGGCCCGTCACCGTGCCAACCACGCCCGCAACCGTATCGCGCAGCGGCGCACCGCCTTCTTCCTTGCCGGGCGACAGCAGGTTGGTCAAACCGTTGACCAGGCCCGCGGTACCGCCCGCATTGGGCGCCCCCGGCGCAGCGCCGGACAACAGTTGCACTACGGGGGCGGCCGCACTGGCCACTTCGCCGATGACCCTGCCAGCCACCGGCACGGCCACATTGGCGCGCAGTTTGGCCGCTGCCTGCAGGCGTGCCTGCGGCGGTGCCGTGCCGGCCTGGGCCTGGACCTTTACCGCAGCCCCCACTTCCGCACGGATCAGCGAAGGCACAGCAATGTTCAGCGCGGTGCCGACACCAACGCCTGCCTGCACATTGGCCGCCGGCAGCTGCTGCAGCACCTGCTGGGTTTGATCATTGCTGTATTTGGCAACCAGCGCCTGCAGGTCATCCAGGCGCGTATCACTTGCGTGCGCGGGCAGGGCCATCACCAAGGCCAGCATGCCGGCCGCTCCGGACCATGTCAGTGCCGAGCTCGGTGCATGCAACTTCGTTGCCCCACTTGCCTTGCCGTGTGCGCTCGCCAACTCCGAGCCAACCACGAAGGCGTTGAGGGTGCGGTTCCATACCAGACGATAGATGCGGTTCATGAAGGGGGGCCTCCAAGCCAGGCGCCCGGGATGGGCGGCTGTGTGTGGCGCCAGTACACCGCTTCCGACACGTACTACTTGCCCGCATCCGGCACATCCATAGCGTGATTTGGCAAAGCGTTGCGCGTTACCGGCACACCAATGCACCTATTCGGCAATCCGCCCGGATATTTGAACGCCATCACATGCTGTAACAGCGCCGCGATCAGGCGTGGCTGTAGTTGCCACGCATCAGTGTCTCGCTGGGCAATTCACCGAATACCCGGCGATAGTTATCAGCAAAGCGCGACAGATCCCAAAGCCCGCAACTCAGCGCAATGGACTTGACCGATTTACGACCTGCATCTGCGCTGGCCAGACTGCGACATGCCTCGCACAGACGCAGCATGGACAGGTAGCGCACCGGTGATATGCCCACCAGCTCCTCGAATGCATAGCGCAGGGCGCGCTCACTCACGCCGGCGGCATCACACAATTCCTGCATGTAGATATGACGCCGCAGGTTGGCATACATCATGTCTTCGGCACGCCTGAAAATCAGATAACGCGCACGTCGGCTACGGCTGCACACCGTGCGCTCCGGCGGACCGTTGGCGATGATCTCCTTCACATGCGCATCGAGCATGGCCTCGATCTCGGCCGCATCCACCTCGCCCTGCTGGATGCGCTCATGCAGCCCCTGGTAGTACGCCTGCAATGGCACATGGCCGGCACCGCTGACCAGCGGCACGCCCGGCGTGTCGGCCACCAGCCCGCCCAACCGCTGCGCTGCGGCGCGCTCCTGGAAGCGCTTGAGTGGCACCAGTACAAAGGTGACCCGGCTGCCTGCGCCCAGCGCGAACTCGGTGACGCCATCGGGCATGACCGACACGATATTGCCCGAGCTCAGCGGCACGCCATGGCACCAGCTGGCCTCGGCATCCACCGCCTGCAGGCAACCCAGCAGACACCAGTCCAATGGCAACACGAAGCGTCCGCGCGCCCGCGCACCAATCTCGAAGGTGCACAGCAGTGCCTGGTCGTGGACGAAGGAGGTGATCCTGGCAGTAGGCGGCTGGTCATCCAGCAGAACCAGTTCGACGTGACAGACCCGCAAGGTCCCACCCAGCGATGCCAGATCGAACGACCGCAGACCATTGCCACCCGCAACCGCATCCATGTGAACGCCCCTTTTTGATGCCAGACGGCATCCGTTCCCGCAGCCGATCCTCTGCCACGGACATTCCCGGCCGTCCGTGATCCCAAGACGCACACCAAGAAACCTATAAGAGCACTGCCTTTACCCCTACGGCGCCTGAAGGCGTTCCGTATGGGCCGATACTGCAGCAAAAAACGCGCCTTCACGGCCGCCAGAACGTATGAGATGGCGATGGCCATCACACATATGAAAAACAATTGCTTCTTGCCGAATATGCGTATGCACCGCGCAAGCGCGTTGCAATGATGCTGCCGGGCATGCACGCATGCCGACAGGGGAAAACGGAAGCAGCAATTACAGATCCCTGCATCCAACAGGGCTGCTGCGCGAACGCCAACCCCACGCCGGCATCAGGCATTCCCATGACTTTCAACGGGCAGCAATGCCCCCTTTGCCCGGCAAGCGTCGGTGCAACACCGACACCGGGTCATCATGGAGATCGCTATGAATGCTCAGATCCGCAAGTTCTTCAAGGAAGAAGATGGTGTAACGGCGCTGGAATACGGGCTTCTGGCAGCCGTCATCGCCGGTGTCATCATTTTCTTTGCGCAGGACGGCATCAAGTCCGTCTTCGACCTGGTGGTCGTCAAGCTCAAGGCCGCAATCAACGGGGGAGCCGCTTCCACTCCCGCCTGAGCAACCTCACAAAGGCCCCCCGCCATGACCATCGCCACCCTCACCGCGCTGCTGCTGGGTATCCAGGCCTGCATCAGCGACCTGCTGGCACGACGTGTCTGCAACCACGTGCTGCTGGCCGTGCTGGGTGTGGCATTGGCAACGCAACTGCTCTCTTCAGGCTCCCAGCCTTCACTTTCCCAGTGCCTGCTCGGCGGCATCGCCGGACTTGCGGTGCTGCTGCCCTTCTACGCATTCGGTTGGATGGGCGCAGGCGATGTGAAGCTGTTCTCGACCATTGGCTTTCTACTTGGGGCCAAGGCGCTGCTCCCGATCTGGGTGATCGCCAGCCTGGCGGCCGGGGTCCACGCATTGCTGGTCATTGCGTGGCCCTCGGTCGCCCGCTCCACTCCACTTGCGCTGCACCGGGCCGCATCGGCTTGGCAACACTCCACCTTGGTGAATGACTGGCGTATGGACCTACGTTCGGCCCGACAGGGACGTAAGGGAATCCCCTACGCCGCCTACCTGGGACTGGCGATGATCGGCTACGTCCTGCATGGAGCGGGCTATGCATAAAAAGCCACTCCAAGGACGACGCCAATCGCGCGGCGTGGTCACCATCGAGTTTGCCTTGCTGCTGATGTTCGGCGTGCTGCCCTTGCTGATGCTCACCTTCACCGGGGTAATGGTGTTCGCCGCCCAGCAGTCGCTGGCACTGGCGGCAGGTGAGGGTGCACGTGCCTCGCTGCGTTATGGCACACCCGCCGAACGCCGCAGCAATGCCTGCATGGCCGCCGCCCGCTCCATGCAATGGCTGCTCAACTATTCCCGCTCATCGGCCACCTGCAGCAGCGCCGATGCGCCCCCCATCGCGGTTTCCCAGCCCTATGCCTGTGGCTCGGACAGCAGCGTGCAGTGCATGCGCGTGACCACCTCGTATGACCACGACGCACATCCCTTCCTGCCTGGCACGGGGGCATTGCTGACCTGGAGCATGGGGCAATCGCTGAGCAGTACTGCCGTTGTACAGCTGGACCTGGGTAACCGCTGATCCGTTTCCGCAATCCCGTTTTCGTCGTCTTACAGGGGAAGGAGCTCCAGATGCCAAAGGCAATCCGCATCACCGCCATCATCCTGCTGGCGCTGGGCCTGTTGATGGGGGTACTCGCGATCAGCGGCCTGGGCCGCCGCGCGGAGCCCCTGCCGACGGCCAGCCAGGCGCCGGCCGTCACGGGACAGGCCAAGCGCGCGGTGGTGATTGCCACCGCGGCGCTGCCCGCCGGCCAGCCCATCGTTGCCAGCGATCTTTCCAACGCCGACCTGGCCGTCGGGCCGGGCGAGGGATTCAGCAACATCTCCGATGTGGTTGGCCGCGTCCCCGCGCATACCATTGCCGCCGGTGCCATGGTGTCGCCAGCCCAACTGCTGCAGGGCATCGCCGCCGGACTGCAGCCCGGCGAACGGGCATTGGCGGTGCCAATAGATGAGCTGGCCGGCGTCAGCAACCGCGTGCAGCCCGGCGACTTTGTCGATGTCTTCATGAGCCTGCAGGACCCGGACAGCGCCAGCAGCGGCCGCGCAAATCCACAGGCCCGTCTGCTGCTGTCGCGGCTGCGTGTGCTGGGTTATGGCGAAAACGACGTCGCCCGCCAGGCCGCCAACAGCAACACCCAAGATACCGAAACCACCGTACAACCGGCTCCCGGCAGTCGCGCCGAGACCATCGCCGCGCGCGACAGCGGCAGCGGCGCCAACGCCAACGGCGTGCAGGCGCGCAGCGCGATCCTGGCCGTACCGGTGCAGGACGCGGGCAGGCTGTTGCTGGCCGCGCACAGCGGCAAGCTGTTCCTTGCCCTGCGCAACCCCGGTGACACCGCTTTGGCGGACAGCGCGCTGTTTGTCGCGCCGGCACCGGTGCTGGCACTGCGCAGGGGCTTGGACGCGGACGTCAGCGAGGCAGCCACCCGTCCGGAGAACCAGGCCTATGCCGGCATCAGCCTCAGTGCCCTGGCCGGCGACAACAACGCCAGGCCGACCACCACCAGCCCTCCACCGCCGACACGCAGCCGCGCGGTACGCCCGGCTACCCGCCAGGGCATCGAAATCATCCGCGGCAACACACCGTCCAACCGCTTGTCTTCACCTTGATCAGGGGGCCTGTCTTGTTCCAGCGTCCATGCAAAGCCGTCCCGCTGTTCACCGCGATCGTTCTGGCAGCCGCCACCCCGCTGTTGCTGCTGCCTGCATCGTCCGCCCATGCCGAGGCACCGGCCAATACGGTGTTGCTTGAGCTCAACGAGCAGCGCCCGTGGAACCTGCCCAGTGGTGTTGAGCGCATTGCCATCGCCGACCCCTCGGTCGCCGACATCACCCGCGTCGGCCACAACAACGAGGCCCTGCTGGTGGGCAAATCCGCCGGCAGCACCACCCTGCTGCTGTGGCTGCGCAACCAAGCCGCGCCCACCCGGGTACGGGTCGAAGTCCGCAACGCCATCCAGGGCGGGCTGCTCGGCAGTGGTGGCAGCCAGGTCACCATACAGGGCGGCCAGGCGCTGCTGTCCGGCAGTTCGGGCTCGCTGCTGGAACATGAAGCAAGCCGCAAGGCTGCCGCCTCGGCCATAGGGGCACAAGGCGCCATCAACGATGCCTCCACCATCGCCAGCGCCGGCGTTGTGCAGGTGGAGGTCAAGATCGTCGAGTTCAACAAGACCGTGCTGCGCCAGGTAGGCATCAGCTTCCAGAACACCAATGGCGGCTTCACCTATGGCATGACCTCGCCGACCGGCAGCAGCAGCACCGGTGGTGCGTTGTCCTCCGCGTTCAAACTGCTTGCACAGTCCGGCCCCGGCAAATGGCTGGCCAATGTCGACCTGCTGCAGGCCAACGGCATGGCACGGGTACTGGCCGAACCCACCCTGGTGGCGCTGTCCGGGCAGAGTGCGAGCTTCCTGGCCGGCGGCGAGCTGCCCATCCTGGAACCACAGGGTCTTGGCACCACCACCGTCACCTTCAAGCCGTTCGGCATCGGCCTGACCGTCACCCCCACCGTGCTTTCCGACGACCGCATCGCGTTGAAGGTGGCGCCGGAAGCCAGTGACCTGGACTACAGCCGTGGCATCGCCCTGGACGGCACCCAGATCCCGGCCATTTCCACCCGTCGCGCCGACACCACCATCGAGCTGGGTGATGGCGAGAGCTTCGTGATCGGCGGACTGGTCAGCAGCCAGCTCTCGTCCAACGTCAACAAGATCCCGCTGCTGGGCGATATCCCGGTACTGGGTTCGTTCTTCCGCAACCTCAGCTACAAGCGCGAGGACAAGGAGCTGGTGATCGTGGTCACGCCGCGGCTGGTGCGGCCACTGGCGCGCGGCACCGACATTCCCCTGCCTGGCCAACGCGAGGCGCAACCCCACCTACCGGTCTGGGGCTCGTGGCTGCTGCAACCCGCCAGCCCCGACCAGCTGCCCGGCTTTTCCCGCTGACTTCCTCCCATGCCCCCGGTGATGCCGTTGCCCCTGAACCAAAGCGCCAGTGAGCTGCAACTGCTGCTGTATTCGCCGGACAACCGGCATATGGCGCGGCTGGGTACCGTGCTGTCCGCGCAGGCCAACCTGCGCTGGGTGGACGCGCGCGAAACCAGCGCGCGGCAGCTGCTGGAACTGGCCGCCAGCAACGCCATCGTGCTGCTGGACTACTGCGGAGGCAATGCCAGTTACTCCACCGACATCGCCCGCCAACTGGCCGCACAGCAGGCCACCGTACCCGTCGTTGGCATCGGCACTTCAGGTCCGGAACAAGCCAACCATCTATTGGCGGCGATGCGGGCCGGCGTGCGCGATTTCATCGACATCGACAACAACGCGCCACAGATGCTGGAGGTGTTCGAGCGGGCCAATGCCCCGGTCTTGCCGCGTGCCGCCCCCGCCGCCGCGCCGGTATCGCTGGGTCGCCTGATCGTGTTGCTGGGAGTACGCCCCGGCGTCGGCACCAGCACCCTGGCCACGCACCTGGGCGTGTCGCTGGCCGAACAGCAGTCAGCAGAGCTCGACCGCAGCCAGATGCAGAGCTGGTTGCTGCTGCTCGACCTTGGCCAACCCTCGGCCGACGCTGCGCTCTATCTGGGTGTGGAAAGCCAGTTCAGCTACGACGAGGCCTTGCGCAATGTCGAACGCCTGGATCGCACGTTCGCCGCCACGGCGTTTGCCCACCATCCCAGCGGCTTGGCGCTGCTGGGCAACAACAGCGGAACCCTGCTCAAGAAGCACGAACCCCATGCCTTGCTTGAGCGACTGCGCAGTGTGTTCGCCCTCACGTTCTGCGACAGCGGTGGATTGCCGATCCAGCTGATGCCGACTTCACTGCTGCAGAACGCCGCCGAGGTCTGGCTGGTCACCGATCAGGCCATCGGCTCGCTCGTATCGCTGGACCAGACCATGCGTGAACTGGAGCAACGCGGCCTGCGCGATGAGCGCCTGCAGTTGATCGTCAACCGCTACGACCCGAACGGCGGCCTGGCTGACGTGCAGATCGCACAACGCTTCCAGTTGCCATTGCTGGCTACCCTGCCCGACCGCGCGCGGGTGTTGCGCTCCAATGCCGGACTTGGCCGGCTGCTGACCGATGCAGCACCGCGCGACCCCTATGTGCGGGCATTGCTGCCACTGCTGCAGCGCGTGGATCGGCGTCGTCCCACTCCCCCCGCCCCGGTGTCGCCGCTCGCGCGCCTTGCCAACCTGCTGGGTAAATAACGATGGAAGACAAAGTCACGCCCTTGTCCCCCCGCCTGGCCGCAGCGGCATTGGCACAGGAACCTGTACCGAACACGCCGTTCGAGCAAACCGAACAGTTCCAGAGCGTGCTGTCGGCCGCGCACGAATACCTGCTCAATCATGTCGAGGACCAGCGCGTCGACATCGACTCGTGGTCACCGGAAACCATCGGCAAGTATGTGCAGGCGCAGACCGCGGCGTTCGTCAAGGAATGGAAGATCCCGGTCAACGCGCAGGAGATGGAATCGGTCGCCACTGCCCTGCAGAAGGAACTCACCGGCTTCGGCCCGCTCGATGACCTGCTGCACGATGCCGAGATCGAAGACATCCTGATCAACGGGTACAAGGATGTGCATGTGTCCAGCGGCGGCATCCTGCGCCGGGCGACCCAGCGTTTCAGCGACGACCGCCACCTGCTGCGCATCCTGCGCCGGATCATTGCCCCGCTGGGCCGGCGCCTGGACGACTCCAACCCCATGGTCGATGCGCGCCTGCCCAACGGCGGGCGCTTGAATGCCATCATCTCGCCACTGGCCGTGGACGGCCCGATGGTGTCCATCCGCAAGTTCCGCAAGGATCCGTTCACCCCCGATGAGCTGATGGGCCGCGGTGCCTTCGACAAGCCCATGTATGCCCTGCTCAATGCCATGGTGCGGGGGCGTTGCAACATCCTCATTTCCGGCGGCACCAGTTCCGGCAAGACCTCGCTGCTCAACGCCCTGGCCACCTTCATCCCGCACAACGAACGTGTCATCACGGTCGAGGACACCGCCGAGCTGGCCTTGAACCACCCGCACGTGGTGCGCCTGGAAAGCCGCATGGGCGGCTTTGACGGTGCCGGTGCGGTCAGCATCCGCGATCTGGTGCGCAACAGCCTGCGCATGCGTCCGGACCGCATCGTGGTGGGCGAGGTACGTGGCGCCGAAGTGCTGGAAATGCTGCAGGCGATGAACACCGGCCATGACGGTTCGATGGCCACCGTGCATGCCAACAATGCCCGCGACTGCCTGTACCGGCTGGAGATGCTGGCCGGGTTTGCCGGCTTCCAGGGCAGCGAAGACAGCCTGCGCCGGCAGATTGCCAGTGCCATCGACTTCATCGTGCAGATCTCGCGGCTGGGCAACGGCCGCCGGGTGATCCTGTCCATCACCGAAATCACCGGGGTCAGCGACAACATCATCACCAGCCAGGAGCTGTTCAAGCATGAAAGCTGGGTGGACCAGGACAGCCGCGAGCGCGACCGCTGGGTCGGGCTGGGCTTCCATCCGCATTGCCACAAGCTCGAGCCTTTCCGGCAGGAACTGCGTGAGGCCAATCTGGGGGGCTTTGCATGACGCCTTTGCTGCTCGGCAGCACCGCGCTGCTGCTGGTCGCCGCTGCGATGGGACTGTGGTGGGGCCTGGCCACACGCGTGCAGCAACGCGCCGCCGCCGACCATGCAGCCACCCGCCTGGCCCAGCCGGAAGCGCGCGTCAGCGCCGACGAGCTGCGCAACCAGCGCCCGCCGAGCAAGCGCTGGCAGGACCTGCTGCGGCGCGCAGGGCTGACACCGTCGGCGCGCACCGTGGTGTTGCTGGTGGTGCCGGGCATCATTGCCGGGGTGGGTGCCGGGCTGCGCCTGGGTGCCGCCAGTTTCGGGCTGTTCGTGCTGCTGCTGTACTTCCTGGGCATCGGCCTGTGGTTGTACCGGCGGATGGAGAAGATGCAGCAGCGGCTGGTCGCGCAGATGCCGGACTTCCTCGAGAACATGGTGCGCATGGCCGGCATCGGCAACAGTTTGTCGATGGCCTTCCAGAGCGCCACCCAGAACGTTGAGCCGCCGCTGCGGCCGATCCTGGACAACGCACTGACCTATACCCGCGCCGGCATGGATCTGGACCGCGCCCTGCAGCATGCCGCGCAGTCCTATCACCTGCGGCCGCTGGAGATGCTGGCCGTGATCCTGGGCACCAGCATCCGCATCGGCGGGCGCAGCGACCAGATCCTGCAACGCATGAGCGACTTCATGCGCGACCTGGAGGAGGTGCAGCGCGAGCTGCAGGCGACCACTTCCGAGACGCGCATGTCCGCCTGGGTGCTGGGACTGCTGCCCATCGTCGCCGGCTTGTTCATGGCACTGGCCAGCCCGGATTTTTTCCAACCCATGTTCCATGACCCGCTCGGCAAGAAGATCCTGCTGGTGGCAGCACTGATGGAACTGGGTGGCGGCTTCCTGCTCTATCGCCTGGCCAAATCGCTATGAACCCTCCCCAGCCCTGGAGCCGGCCATGAATCCCCTGCTCGTCATCGCGCTGCTGCTGGTGATGGTGGCCCTGCTGCTGGCAGCCGGTGGCCTGCTGTACCACGGCCGCCGCAATCAACAGGCCAGCAGCGCACTGCAGAGCGCGCTGGATGCCACCCACCACACCACGCCGGACAACACCCCCAAAGGCAGCTGGTGGCAACGCCGGTTGGCAGACCTCAGCGCCATCGGCCAGCAGTTCGACGGCAGCCGCATCCAGAAAGCGCTACTGGCCCCCGAGGACAAACTGCTGCTGGAACAGGTGGGCTGGAACCACAGCACCGGCACCGCTGCATTCCTCGCCCTGCGATTGCTGTTGGCCATGGTGCTGCCGCTGCTCGGCCTGCTGTTGCTGCGCCCACAGGGCGGCAAGTTCTTCCTGGTGTTGATGGTCGGGTTTGCGCTGGGCGTGCTGCTGCCAAAACTGGTATTGCGCAGCTGGGCAGGCCGCCTGCGCAAGAAAGTGGACGATGAACTGCCCCTGCTGATCGACCTGCTGCGCCTGTTGCAGGGCGTGGGTTTCAGCATCGACCAGAGCCTGCAGATGATCGGCGACAAACTGCATGTGGCAGTGCCGGTGCTGGGCAGGGAACTGCAGGTGGCCAACGCCAACTACAGCCGCGGCCGCAGCCGCGCGCAATCCTTGCGCCGGCTGTCCGATTCGTTCGACAACGATGACCTGCGCAGCCTGGTGCAGATGGTTTTGCAGGTGCACCAGCATGGTGGGGCGGTGCAGGAACCGCTCAAGCAGTTTGGCATGCGCCTGCGGGAACAACGGAGGATGAAGATGAAGGAAAAGGTCGGGAAGCTCTCGGTAAAGATGACCGTGGTGATGATGCTGACACTGCTGCCCGCACTGATGCTGGTATTGGCCGGTCCGGCGATCATCTCGCTGTCCAACGCCTTGAAGGGGATGTGAGATGCGCAACGCCGCCCGTCTGCTGCTGATTCCGCTGAGCGTGCTGCTGCTGGCTGCCTGCGGCAAGAACATCGCCTACAAGCAGCCCCCGGTGGAGCCCAGCCTTGCCGAAACGCCGCAGGATGATCGCGGCATGTACCTGGACCTGCTGCGGCAGATGCAGGCCCAGGGCGCCTACTTCGCCTCGCTGGCGCACATCGATGCCTTCCGCCAGCGCTTTGGCGACAGCCCCGAGCTGCGCATCCTGTTGGCCGATGCCCTGCGCGAAACCGGTGACGGCAACGCCGCAGCCAACGTTTACCGCGGCCTGCTCAAGGGCGCGCAGGCCGGCCCCGCCTGGCACGGCCTGGGCCTGGTCGCCGCCAGCAGCAAGGACATGGAAGGCGCGCGACAGGCCCTGCAAAACGCGGTCCGGGCCGATCCGCTCAACACCGTGTACCTGGGTGACCTTGGCTTTGCCCTGCTGCAGGCAGGGCAGTTGCCGGAGGCACGTGCACCGCTGGCCAAGGCCGCCGAGCTGGCGCCGGACAACGCCCGTGCCATTTCCAACCTGGCATTGTGGGCATTGCTGTCCGGCCAGCCCGGGGTGGCCGAGGGCATGATCGAGCGTGCCGGCTTGCCGCAGGCAACCCGCCTTGAGATCTATCGGCTGGCGCAATCGCTACGCCGCACCACGGTTGCCGCTACGGCGACCGCCGCCAGCCTCCCGGCCGCTGCCAGTGCGCTGGCAGCACACGAAGCCACCGACACCGCAACCGCCCTGCGTCCGCTACCTCCGGGCTCGATGCTGGAACGTTTCAGCCCACCACCCGCCAAGCCGCAGGAGATCGTGCAATGAGCAAACTACTGCCCTACCCCGTCGTGCTGCTGTCTGCACTGCTGGCCTGCGCAGCTGCCCACGCCCAGCATGCGCCGCTGATCGAGCGCATGGCCGATGGCTCCAGCCCGCCCGCACCGGTCGCGCAGACCTTGGCGGCACCCTCGCCAGCGTCCGCACCGGTGCCTTCGTATCCGGCCCCCAGCCGTGACACCAGCGCGCGCCCTGAAATCGGTGACACCACCCGCGCACTGTTGCGACTGCAGGCCGATGGCAGTCAGGCGGGCGCGGCATTGCCGATGCTCGGTGAAGCCGCCAGCCGCAGCTATCAACGCTACCTGGGCAGCTTCGACCATCCCATCCCCGAATTCTTCGAAGCCGCACTTCCCGACTCCAAGCAGGGCGGCAGCAGCCGCTGAGGTGCGCCATGAAGCGTTTGCCCGACACTCGCACTGCACGCCGGCACGGCCCGGCAACGCTGCCGTGGCGCGCGCAAGGCAGTGCGGCCGTGACCATGATGCTGCTGCTGTTGGGGCTGGTGGTGGTGCTGGGGCTGGTGGAGGTTGGCTACTTGTACTGGAGCAAGCGCGATGTGCAGAAAACCGCCGACCTGGCCGCGCTGGCCGGTGCACAACGGTTGGAACTCTGCACCACCGACTACAAGGACAACCTGGCTGCCCGCCGCAACGCCACCACCGACAACAGTTTCCAGGGACAACTCGCGATCAGCTGCGGCTACTGGGGCAGCGAACTGCCCAGCGGCGCGCGCTTCACCAGCGTCAACAGTGGGCGGCCACTGAACGCCGTGCAGGTGACTGCCTCGCGTGATTCGCTGCCGTTCTTCGGCCAGATCGGTGACATGCCACGCATCAGCGCTACCGCCGTTGCCCGCCGCACCGCGCCGCAGGCGGCCTTCAGCGTCGGGTCGCGGCTGCTCAACATCAACAACAACGCCCCGTTGCAGGGCCTGCTGCGGCTGGTCGGCATCGATCTCAACCAGACCCAGGTGGCCAGCTATCAGGGGCTTGCCCAGGTCAAGATCACCCCGCGCGGGCTGCTGCAGGCACTGGGCATACCGGTGGCGGCCGACATCAGTGCCGGCGAGCTCAACACCCTGTTGGCCGCCAACAAGGTATCGGTGGCAAAACTGCTGGACGTGATGACCCAGCTGGGCGCACAGCAGAAGGTGCTGGGCTTGAGCCTGGGCCTGCTGCAGAGTGAACTGGCCCGGGTCGGGCTGGACAATGTGCTGGTGCAGTTGGGCTCCACCGCCACCCAGGCCGGTCTGTTCGCGCAGGTCGTCGGCGGCAGCGAGGCCGCCGGCGCGCTGGATGTGGACCTCAACGCACTGGAGCTGCTGGGCACCAGCATTTCCATCGCCAACAGCAAGCACGCGGTTGCGGTGCCCAAGCTCGACGTGCTTGGCCTGCTGCAGGCCAAGGCCAGCATTGTCGAGCCGGCATCGATGGCCATCGGACCGGTCGGCACCACCGCCTACAACAGCCAGGTGCGCCTGTTCCTGGACATCGATTCACAGCGCATCCCCGCCCTGGGCGCGATCCTGGGCTGGCTGGGCACGCGCATCAAGCTGCCCACCTATATCGATGTGGTCGATGGCTACGGCCAGCTCAGCGCGATCAACTGCAGCGCGCAGCCCAATACCGCCACCGTCGACGTCACCAGCGCAGTGGCCAACATCTGCATCGGCAAGGCCAGTACGCCGTGGGACTCCACCCGCGACCTGTGCCGCACCGGCCTGGCCGATGAGCAGTTGGTCAACTTGCTGGGCCGCACCGTGCTGACCAAGCGCATCGCATTGGACGCCCTGTCCTCGCGCGACCAGCTGACCCTGAGCGCCGGCCAGATCGGCACGGTGAAGCCCAACGAACTGCGCATCGGCGAACTGGTATCCAAGCTGGTGGATACCCTGCTCGGCACCGTGCAATCCCTGTTCACCCCGCAGGGCAGCAGCAGCGATGCCGCCAAGGACTTGGCCACGCAATATCTGGAGGCCACCAAGGTCAACGGTTTCTATCAACCCGAAGCGGTGGTGGCGGCCTTGCGCGATGGCAAACCGGCATCCAGCCTGCCGGCACTGGGCAGTTGGACCACCGAGATCCCCACCTGCCAGAACTGGGTACTGGGCTGCACGCCCAAGAAGGTCCAGGGCAACGTCTGGGACGGTTTCCTGTATGAGACCAATGTCAGCGACCCCAGCCTGATCGGCGGCCTGCTCGACGTGCTGGGCATCACCTCCTGCAAAGGCGTGCTCGCAGGACTGCTGGCCTACAACCTCTGCGTCGAGAATGCCCTGGCCAAGTACCTGCAGACCAAGCCGGGCGGCCTCAGTGGCAACGGCACTTACAACCCGGTGACCGGTGCCGGAAGTTGCAGCAGCGTGCTGTGCATGCTGCTCAAACCGGTCGTGGACAACACCTTGCGGCCGCTGTTGAACGGTATCGGCCAGTTGTTGTCGTCGCTGTTGTCGGAAGTATTGGGGCTGCAGCTGGGGCGTACCGACGTGCACATGCAGTCGATCCAGTGCGGCCGCAGCCAGTTGGTGGAGTAGTACCGATGGAAACCGGCAAAACGCCCGTCAGACAACGCTGTGCGGCGCAGATCGCGTGCTATGCTCGCGGCCGACCCGTGCGCATTCATGAATTGCGACGGCCATCGCAATTCGGGGGAATTACGAGGACCATGAGACGTATGCAGACGCTTTCAACCCGGCTGTGCTGGGCCGTGCTGGTTGTCACCGGCCTGTTGGCCGCACCGCAGGCGATGGCCGGGCGCTGGCAGCGCGGCGAAGCCGAACCACCTGCCGCCCCCGCCAACAGCGAGGACACCACCGTCGGCAATACCGTTGCCGAGCTGCAGCGGCTGATGAACGCCCACGCGCTGACCGAGCTGCGTACCACCTACAACGGCAACTATGGCGCCAGCCTGCTGTTCCATGCCGATTCGCTGAACTACTACGTGGCCCTGTTCCACGAGAAGGAGTTCTGGCGGGTTATCCGCACCGAGTCGGTGGACAACGCCGAGACCCTGTACCTCACTTTTGCCGAGCAGACCAAGCAGTTGGCCCAGGTCTACCTGGACACCATCCGCCTGCAGGCGGGCAAGGCCTACAGTGAAAAACTGGTAGCCATGAATGAACGCCGCCTGCGTGGCCTGCAGCAGGAAGTGGAGCAGCAGCGCCAGCAGTCGCTGCAGGTCAGCAACGCGCTGCAGGAACGCAAGCAGCAGGCCGTTGCGTTGAGCACCGACCTGCGCGCCACCAACAGCCAGCTCGAAGCCCTCAACCAGCAGATCAAGGCCCTGCAGGCACAGCAGGTGAACCCGGAGCTGTCGCTGCCGGCCACCCCATCCGTGGCGCCCGCAGCGGCGCATGCAGCCTCCGCACAAGCGCAGGATGTTCCGGCCCCGCAGCCCTGAGGCCAACACGGCAATCCCCACCCACACGGCACGCCTTCTGGCGGGCCGTGTGTTCTGGCGGTTGAGAACCGGCGGCAGCGTCGCCATAAAGGAAGTTCCTGTCCGCAACGTAGCCTGCCATGAGCGATCTTCCCCACGTATTCGAGGCCACCACCGAAACCTTCGAAGCCGAAGTCCTGCAGAAATCCCTGCAGACCCCGGTGCTGGTCGACTTCTGGGCAACCTGGTGCGGCCCCTGCAAGTCACTTGGCCCGATCCTGGAAAAGCTCGCCGGCGAGTACAACGGCGCGTTCGAGTTGGCCAAGGTGGACGTGGACAAGGAGCAGCAGATCGCCGCGGCGTTCCAGATCCGTTCGGTGCCGACCGTATTCCTGATCAAGGATGGGCAGATCGTCGATGGCTTCCCCGGCGCCATGCCGGAGGGCCAGCTGCGTGAGTTCCTGACCCAGCACGGCGTCACCGCGCTCGAAGCCCCCGCCACCGAGGACACCCCGGCCGAGGCCCTGCCACTGGACCCGCAGGCCGAGGTTGCCGCACTGCGCGAGGCCATCGCCGCCGAGCCGGACAAGGCCGAACTGAAGCTGGACCTGGCCCTGGCCCTGATCAAGACCGGCGCCACCGCCGAGGCCGGACCGCTGCTTGATGCCCTGCCGGCCAACCTGGCCACCGACGACCGCGCCATCCGTGCCCGCGCCCGTCTGGACTTCGGCAATGCCCTGCAGGGTGCCCCGGCTGCCGATACCCTGGCCAGCCGCATCCAGGCCGATGGCAATGACCTGGAAGCGCGCTATCAGTACGGCATTCATCAGCTGCTGGGCGGTAACGACGAGGCGGCGCTGGAACAGTTCATCGAGATGCTGCGCATCGACCGCAGCTTCCGCGACAACCTGCCGAAAAAGGCACTGATCGATGCCTTCCGGGTGATCGAGGACGAGGACCTGGTGGGTCGCTACCGGCGCCGTATGTCCTCCCTGTTGTTCTGAGACCTGCGTCTCATTCAGTCAGGCGCCATCCGTTCTGGATGAAAATGTGACGTCCGTCTGTTGCAGGCGGACACGGCGTGGCGGGGTCACGCCGTCCAGGGGATGGAGATGCAGCGGTATGGTTACCGGCGTCGGGGTCCCGTAGCTGAAGGATCACCGCGCTCGTGACTGCCCACGTCTATCGTCTTGCCCCCGCCGCCCTGCGATGGCTGTTCATCGCCGTGCTGCTCTGTGTCGCCTCCGGCGCGCAGGCGCAGGACTGGAATTACCGCGTCCGCCCCGGTGACACCCTGTGGGACCTGGGCGCCCGCTATCTCAAGCCTGACGTGGCCTGGCAGCAGCTGCAGGCCCACAACCGGGTTGCCGACCCCTACCGTTTGCCGCCGGGCCAGCGCCTGCGCTTCCCCATCGCCTGGTTGCGGGTCACCCCTGCACCGGCACGGGTAGTGGCGGTGCGCGGTCCAGTGCAGGTCCAGGACCATGGCCACGGCAGCCGTGCGGTAACCCAGGACATGCTGTTGCCGATTGGCAGCACCTTGCAGACCGGTGCTGACGCCAGCGTGACCCTCGCCTTTGCCGACGACTCGCACCTGCAGCTGCGCGAGAACTCCCAGCTGCAGCTCGACCAGCTCAGCAGCTACGGCGCCACCGGCATGGTCGACACCCGCCTGCGCCTGCAACGTGGCCGCAGCAGCAGCCGGGTAACGCCGGCACGTGGTCCGGCCTCGCGCTACATCATCACTGCCCCCACCGCGACCAGCAGCGTGCGCGGCACCTTGTTCCGGGTCAGTGCCGGTGCGACGGGCACCATCGCCGCCACCGAAGTGATGGAGGGCCGGGTCCAGGTAGATACCCGCAGCACACGCCAGCTGGTCGGCGCAGGCCAAGCCAGCCTGGACCCATCATCCGGCACTGCGGCGCCCGCGCTGAAAGCACTGCTGCCGGCACCGGAGCTGCTCGACGCACAGCTGCGCCTGCAATCCTTGCCACTGTCTGCGGCGTGGCAAACGGTTGCCGGTGCTGCCCGTTACCGGGTGGAGGTAGTGCAGTCGGCAACACCTGAAGTGCTGTTGTTTGCGCGTGAGACCAACGAAACCACGCTGGGCATCGATCAGTTGCCCGCCGGCCAGTTGCGCCTGCTGGTCCGCGCCGTGGCCGCCGACGGCAGCGAAGGGCTGGATGCCGAACGTGACTTCACGGTCCCCGAAGGCCTGCCCGCCCCGTTGACGGTAGCGCCGCATCACGGCCAGAGCGTGCAGCAGGCACAGCCCCGCTTTGAATGGGCCAGGGTCGAGGGTGCCGCCGCCAGCCTGCTGCAGGTGGCGACCGACCCTGCCTTCCTGCACCCACTGATCGAGCAGCGCACCAACAGCCAGCGCTGGCGCGCGACAGATCCGCTGCCCGAAGGCCGCTACTACTGGCGCGTAGCCTCGCTGGATGCACAGGGCCAGCAAGGGCGATACGGCCAGACCATGCCGCTGCAACGCAGCGATGTCCCGGTTGACCCCGCGCTGCAAAAGCTGCAACCGGGCAGGGGCATGCTGACCCTGCGCTGGCAAGCCGGTGACGGCAACCCGCACTACCGGGTGCAGATTGCCCGCAACGCGACATTTTCAAGATTGCTGCTGGACCGCGAGGTGGACGCACCCGAGGTCACCCTCAAACAACCCTGGCGTGGCGGCACCCTGCACGTCCGTGTGCAGCAGATCGATGACGATGGCTATACCGGTGCATTCTCGGCCACGCAACAGGTCAAGCTGCGCTGCAGCCTGTGTTACGGCGCCGGCGCCCTGCTGCTGCTCGCGCTATGAGACCGCTACGGCTTGGCTGGCGCCGACGTCTGCTGTTCGCCGTGGTCTTCGCCGTGCTGGCAGGTCTGGTCAGCCAGACCCGCCTGTTCTGGCAGCCGGACGAGGCCGTCTATGATCTGATGGTCGGCGATTGGGAGTATTCCCCCGATCCGCGCCTGGCCATCATCTCCATCGATGACCGCAGCCTGCAGCAGTTGGGCCAATGGCCCTGGCCGCGCAGCACCCATGCACGCCTGCTCGACCGCCTGCAGCAGGCTGGCGCGCAACGGGTGGCGCTGGACCTGATGTTCCCCGAGCCCGACCGCAAAGACGCCAGCCAGGACCAGGTCTTGGCCGCCGCCATCGGCCGCAACGGCCAGGTGATCCTGCCGGTGCTCGCGGCAGCGGCCAGTGACGAGGCGGTACCCGAAGAACTGCTGCCGATCCCGGCCATCGCCGATGCCGCAGCCGCGCTTGCCCATACCGACATCGAGGTGGATGCCGATGGTGTGGCCCGTGGTGCCTACCTCAAAGGCGGCATGGGCACTGCCCACTGGCTGGCACTGGGCGCGGCACTGGCCGGACACGAAGCGCCACTCCCCGGGCTGCCGGCCACCCCCCGGCGGGGCGCTTCGCCCTACCAGTGGCAGCGCGACAACTATGTGCGCGTGCGGTATGCGGGGCCGCCCGGCAGCTTTCCGCAGATGTCCTATGTGGACGTGCTGGACGGCCGCATCCCGGAGCAGTTGCTGCGCGGCCGCCTGTTGATTGTCGGCATGACCGCCAGTGGCATCGCCCCGCGCCTGCTTACGCCCACCTCCAAGGAGTTGTGGATGACGGGCAGCGAGTACCAGGCCAATGTCGCCGCCATGCTGCTGGCCGGCAACGCCATCACGCCCTTGCCACGTTGGTTGCAGACCGGCCTGACCGTGCTGCTGGTGATACTGGGTGCGTTTGGCATCACCGCCAATGTCCGCTCGCGCTGGCTGTTTGCTGCCCTGGCCATCCCCACACCGCTCCTGCTCGGGCTGCTCCTGCTGCATGGTGCCGACCTGTGGTTCGCACCGGTCGCCGCCATTGCCTGCTTCATCGCCCTGCTGGCGAGCTGGACACTGTGGCAGATGCGCTATTGGCGCGGCCAGGCCAACCGCGACACCTTGACCGGTCTGGCCAACCGCATGCGTTTCGAGGAAACCCTGCGTCGCGAAAACGACGCGGCGCGCCGCAATGGCAAACCCTTGACCCTGATGTTGATCGACGTGGATCACTTCAAGGACTGCAACGACAGTTACGGCCATCAGGTAGGCGACCGCCTGCTACGGCAACTGGGCCGCACCATCGACGGCATGGCACGGCGCCCGCGTGACCTGGCCGCACGCTTCGGTGGCGACGAATTTGCCTTGATCCTGCCCGACACACCGCCCGCAGGCGCCGAGCAGTTGGCGCAGACGCTGATCAACCAGGTCCGCCAGTTGCAGGTCGCCACCGGCAAGGGCCAGCACACCCGCACCAGTGTCACCATCGGCCTGTGCAGTGCGGTGCCGGGCAGCGAGGACAGTTCGGCGCGCCTGTTCGAGGCTGCGGACGGGGCCCTCTACCAGGCCAAGGAGGCGGGCCGCGACGGCTACCGCGTCGCCCCGCCATGGCCCCGCTGACAACCCCATACGCATGCGAATGTTAGACTCCGCATCCCCCGTATGGCCGTGCCCGCAATGAAAGCCAGCCTGTTCCGTCTCGGTATCAACCTGTGGCCCCCCTTTCTGTTCACGGGCATCCACGTCACCGATATCAGCACCGACTACCGCTACGTCCGGGTCGAACTGCGGCAACGCCCGTGGAACGTGAACTACGTGCGCACCCACTTCGGCGGCAGCCTGTTCGCCATGACCGATCCGTTCTGGATGCTGTGCCTGCTGCAGAACATGGGCAGCCGCTACTTCGTCTGGGACAAGGCCGGCAGCATCGACTTCCTCAAGCCCGGGCGAGGCGTGGTGTGGACCGAGTTCCGCCTGGACGACGCCACCCTGGCCGAAGTACGCGCGGCCACCGCCAACGGCGACAAGTACCTGCACTGGTTCCAGAACGATGTACTCGACGCCAGCGGCGAGGTGGTGGCGCGGGTGCGCAAGCAGGTCTATGTCCGCTTGAAGCCCGACGCGCGCAAGCCGGGCTGATTGCGGCGGGGGTTCAGTCCGGCAAGCGGCTCGCCGGCAACGGCAGGCTCAGCCATTCGTCACGATCAGGCCTGCCATACAGGGCCACCTTCAGGCGCTGGCCCTGCGCGTCCAGCTGCAATGGCCGCGCCTGCCCGCGCAGGTCGGCAGGCATCGCCTGCAGTGCTTCGGCAGACGGGCCTTGCTGATACCCACGCAGCCACAGCAGGGCTTCGGCCGCACGCAGGCTGGCGCCGGCGTCCTGCAGCCGCGTCGTATAGCCCACGTAGGCCGGGCCTGCGATATCGCCAAGAATGCAGCCGATCGCATTGGCTGCACACTCCAGCCGCCACAGCGACTGCGGCGACGGGGCGGGCCAGCGCACGGGTTGATCGGTTTCCAGCGCATGCGCTGCGGCCGGCAGACAGGCCCCTTGCAGGCGCTCGGCTGTCGCCGCGCGGAACTTGCGCCCATCCCATACCAGGAACGCCAGCGGATGTTCTTGGTCCAGGTTGGCACTGCTGACCAGTTGGAACTCGCCGCGCATGGCCGTACACATGCTCAGCTCAGCGGCAGCGGGTCGGCTGAACACGCCATTGCAGGCCGGGGGCAGCGGCTGATCCAAGGGCAGCTCGGCCAGCACTTCAGCCAACAGGCGGACATTGCCGCGGACCATGCCCGCGCCCAGCATCGCCGGCACCAAGCCATCGCTGCGCGACATCAACATCCGGCCGGTGCGGGTGTCGTTGCAGATCCCGGCCAGGGCGGCATCGCTGTGTCCCTGCACATGGGCCAGCGCGTGGGCGGCAGCCGAACGCTGCAGCAGGGTCCAACGCGGCAGCGGCGCGCGCGCGTCGGCGACAAAAGGGCTTTGATAGTGGTCGTATCGGGACAGCGCGGCGATACGCGCCAGCAACGCCTGTTGCGAC
Source organism: Stenotrophomonas sp. (assembly GCA_032112995.1). Lineage (GTDB taxonomy): Bacteria > Pseudomonadota > Gammaproteobacteria > Xanthomonadales > Xanthomonadaceae > Stenotrophomonas. The sequence goes on from DAMCTY010000008.1 coordinate 27,375, forward strand.
TGCAGCGACTGCGCCAGCGCATCCGGTGCGGCGCGCACCTGCGGCAGGCATTCCCCGCCACCCCAACTGCAGATCACGTCCATGTCGGCTACTTCGGGGTAACGCCCCAGCGCGGCACGCGGCACCTGTTCCAGGCCGCCATCAGCGGCAGCATCGCCCAGCGGCGTACGTGCAGCGGCTGCAATCCGCCGCCCGTCCTCGGCAATCAGGGCAGCCCGTGCTGAATCCGGCACGTCGTCGAAGTCCAGCAGCCATACCGCATCGAAGGCATTGGCACCCTCAAAGTGCGGTCGCTGCTCCATCAATGCCAACGCCTGCTGCCGCGCCTTGGGCACCGGCATCCAGTGCGCCACCAACCACAGCAGCACCATCGCCGCCAGCACCAGCAGGGCGGCTGTCACGATCCATCGCACCACCTTCAACACAGCGTTCCCTCGGCATGCCGTCACAACTGAACGATGGCAGCTTAACCGGCGCCTGCATCCCGCTACAATTTGCCCATGTCGCCCGAAGCCGTCTCCCCCGCCCCCCGCCCCTCCCTGCAACGTCTTTTCCTCACCGGCCTGCTGACCCTGCTGCCGATCTGGTTGACCTGGGTGGTCGTCAAATTCGTGTTCGTGCTGCTGTCGGGCATCAGCAGCCCGTTGGTGGTGCCGCTGTCCGAACGCATCGCCGCCTCCTTCCCCGGCTACCTGGGCTGGGTCAAGGCAGTGTGGATGCAGGACATCATCGCCCTGCTGGCCACCTTGCTGGTCATCCTGCTGGTGGGCTTCCTCAGCCGGCGGGTGGTTGGCCAGCAGCTGCTGCGCTGGTTTGGCGCGGTGATCCGCCGCATTCCCCTGGCCAGCATCATCTATGACAGCGCCAAGAAGCTGCTGGACATCCTGCAGACCAAGCCCGGCAGTACCCAGCGCGTAGTACTGATCGACTTCCCGCACCGGGACATGAAATCCATCGGCCTGGTCACCCGGGTGATCCGCGAACAGGGCACCGGCCGCGAGCTGGCTGCGGTCTACGTCCCCACCACCCCCAACCCGACCTCCGGTTACCTGGAGATCGTGCCGGTGGAGCTGCTCACGCCCACTGACTGGACCGTGGACCAGGCCATGAGCTTCATCATCTCCGGCGGGGCCGTGGCCCCGGAGACCGTGCCGTTCACCCGCGCCGGCGATCGTTGAACCGGCGTCACGGTCCCTTTTTGGGGCCCGGGACAACCCTGATGGTGTGGCTGCGACGGTCTAACTGGCGGCTGACTGCGGCGCCCGCAGCCCGGTGCCGCCTCCCATTCACCCGCCACCGCGCCTAGCCGTATCCGCCGTTATCGGGCAAGCTCCCCCGTTGATGTATTTGCGGAACACCTGATGTCTCACAGCTCGCTGCGCCTGCTTGCGCTGGCCATTGCCTCGATCCTGACCCTGTCGGCCGCTGCGCCGGCCGATGCTGCCAAGAAGAAGAGCCAACGCTCCACCAGCGCGCAGAGCCGCGCCACCCCGGCCCGCGCACGTCCGGCGGCGCGCCCTGCAGCCCGTCCGGCCGCACGCCGGCCGGCGCCGGCGCCCTTGCCGATCAAGCAGGACAACGCCGCCAAGCTCAATCGCATCTACGACGAGTACTGGGACGCCTCGATGCGGTTGAATCCGCTGCAGGCGACCTTCCAGGGGGACCCGCGTTACAACGACCAGTTGCCCAACTTCCTGTCGGCCGCCTCGCGCCAGCAATCGCATGACTTCATGGTCGAGTGGCTGGGCAAGGTCGAGGCCGTGGGCGCCACCGGACTGCAGGGGCAGGACCTGCTCAGCTATGAGATCTTCGTCCGCGATGCGCATGTTTCGCTGGCCGGCGAGCAGTACCCGACCTGGATGCTGCCGATCAACCAGTACTACAACCTGTCCAGCATCATCGCCGTGCTCGGCTCCGGTGCCGGCGCCCAGCCGTTCCGCACGGTCAAGGACTATGAGAACTGGTCCAAGCGTTCGCTGGGCATTCCGCCGCTGTTCGACCAGGCCATCGCCAACATGCGCGAAGGCAAGGCTGCCGGCGTGGTGCAGCCACGTGCATTGATGGAAAAGGTATTGCCGCAGCTGGACGCGGTGATCAAGCCCACCGCCGAGGAAAGCCTGTTCTGGGGCCCGATCCGCAACATGCCCGCGGATTTCTCCGCCGAGGACAAGGCGCGCCTGACCGCTGAATACAAGCGCATGATCGAGAACCGGATCATGCCGGCCTATCGCTCCCTGCGCGGCTTCATCGCCACCGAATACATGGCCGCCGCCCGCGCCACCGACGGCATGGCCGCACTGCCCAATGGCCGCGCCTGGTATGCGCACAACGTCGCCAGCACCACCTCGCCGAGCCGCACCCCGGCCGAGATCCACGCGCTGGGGGAGCAGGAGGTAAAGGACCTGCAGGCACGTATCGATGCGGTGATGAAGCAGGCCAAGATCCGCGGCTCGCAGCAGAAAGCCTTCAACGCGATGCGCAACGACCGCCAGTTCGTGTTCCGCGACGCCAACGCCCTGCTGGCCAGCTACGCCGACGCCGGCCGGCGCGCCAATGCCGCGGTGCCGGCGCTGTTCAACGAGCAGCCCAAGGCAAAGCTTGAAATCAAGGCCGTGGAGGCCGAACGCGCCGCCACCTCCAGCGCTGCCAGCTACCAGCCGGGCAGCGCCGATGGCCAGCAGGCCGCCGTGCTCTACGTCAACACCAATGACCTGCCCTCGCGCAAACGCTGGGCGGTAACCATGCAATACCTGCATGAGGCCATTCCCGGCCATCATTACCAGCTGGGCGCCCAGCAGGAACTGGCCGCGCTGCCGCGCTTCCGCCGCCTTGGCGGCGATGTGGCCTATGTCGAAGGCTGGGGCCTGTACGCCGAATCGCTGGGCCAGGAACTGGGCCTGTACAGCGATCCCTATGATCAACTCGGCTACCTGCAGACCACCTTGCTGCGCACCGTGCGCCTGGTCGCGGACACCGGCCTCAATGCCGCTGGCTGGAGCCGCCAGCAGGCGATCGATTACATGGTCCGCAATGCCGACATCCCGGCCAGCGATGCCGCTTCGGAAGTTGAGCGTTTCATGGCCTTGCCCGGCCAGGCCCTGGCCTACCGCGTTGGCGAGATCAAGATCCGCCTGCTGCGTGACAAGGCCAAAACCGAACTCGGCGAACGCTTCGACCCGCGCGAGTTCCACCACGAGATCCTCAAGGACGGTTCCATGCCGCTGGATATCCTTGAAGCCAAGATCGACCGCTGGATCGCCAGCAAGAAAGCCTGATCCCCAACCAAGGAGCCGCCATGCCGCGCTGGACACCCCGACTTGCCCTGTTGTGCCTGTTCGCGTGTTCCAGCCTGGCGGGCGCCGCCCCGCTCACTCCCCCCGACCCCGGCGTGGATGCCTTGATGCAGCGCTATGACGGTCAGGTGCCCGGCGCCTCGGTGCTGGTGCTCAAGGATGGCCAGCCCGCCTTCCGCCGCAGCTACGGGCTGGCCGTCGTGGAGGACGGCACCGCGGTCACCCCGGCCAGCAATTTCCGCCTGGCCTCGGTGAGCAAGCAGTTCACCGCCGCAGCCATCCTGCTGCTGGCCGAGGACGGCAAGCTGGGCATCGATGACCCGCTGAAGAAATGGCTGCCCAGCCTGCCTGCGGTGGCCGACACGATGACCCTGCGCCAGTTGCTCAGCCACAGCAGTGGCCTGCTCGACTACGAAGACCTGATGGACCCGGCCGACACCCGCCAGGTCCATGACGCCGACGTGCTTGCGCTGCTGGAAAAGCAGAACCGCAGCTACTTCACACCCGGCACTGACTACCGTTACAGCAACAGTGGTTATGCCTTGTTGGCACTGGTGGTGGGCAAGGCCTCGGGCAGCGATTTCGCCAGCTTCCTGCGCCAGCGCATCTTCCTGCCGCTGGGCATGACCAACACTTTCGCCCACCAGGATGGCGTGGACGAGGTACCCCACCGCGCCTATGGCTACAGCCAGATCGACGGCCACTGGCAGCGCACCGACCAGAGCACCACCAGTGCCGTACTCGGCGATGGCGGCATCTACTCCTCCATCGACGATCTCGCCAAATGGGACGCAGCGCTGTACGACGAGCGCCTGCTGAAGGCCGCGTCGCTGAAGCTGGCCTTCAGCCCGGCCACGAAAACCACCGAGCCCGACGTGCCGTTCTATGGCTTCGGCTGGCGCATCAACGGCGATGCGCTGTGGCATAGCGGCGAGAGCATCGGTTTCCGCAATGTGATCGTGCGCTATCCCAAACAAAAGCTGACGGTGATCGTGCTGAGCAACCGCAACGAGCCCGAACCCTATCCGCTGGCCATCGACATCGCCCGCCGCTGGCTGGATGCGGCGCGATGAGTCTGCTCGGTATCCACCATGTAGCGGTGATCGCCTCGGATTACGCCCGCTCGCGCGACTTCTATGTGCGCATCCTCGGGCTGGCGGTCATTGCCGAGAATTACCGCGACGCGCGCGACTCCTGGAAGCTGGACCTGCGCCTGCCCGATGGCAGCCAGTTGGAATTGTTTTCCTTCCCCAAGCCACCGGCCCGCCCCAGCCGCCCGGAAGCTTGCGGCCTGCGCCACCTGGCATTCCGCGTAGCCGACTTGGACGCGATGGTCGCCCACCTGCAGCACGAGGGCGTGGCCTGTGAACCGATCCGCGTAGACGAATTCACCGGCCGCCGCTTCACCTTCTTTGCCGACCCCGACGACCTGCCGCTGGAACTCTACGAGACCCCAGCCGCGTAATGCCGAGCCATGCTCGGCAGAAGCTCTACCAACCAAATCCCCCCCCTCCCCAACCCTCCCCTTTGCTGAGCAAAAGGGAGGGAGCGTAGTGCCAAGCCATGCTCGGCAGAGGCTCTACCAGCCAATCCCAACCCCTCCCAAACCCTCCCCTTTGCTGCGCAAAAGGGAGGGAGCGTAGTGCCGAGCCATGCTCGGCAGGGGCTCTACCAGCCAAACCCAACCCCTCCCCAACCCTCCCCTTTGCTGCGCAAAAGGGAGGGGGGCGTAGTGCCGAGCCATGCTCGGCAGAAGCTCTACCAGCCAAACCCAACCCCTCCCCTCCGCCTTCGGCGCAAGGGCGGAAGCAAATCACCGGTCACATCCCGCCCGTAACCACGTCCCTGGTCCTAATGACTTCCGGCGCATTGTCGCCGGCCCGGCCGTGGCGGAAGGTTGCGGTCATCATCCAAGGAGAGGTTGGGTACCCATGCTGCAGATCCGTGGTCTGTCGAAAACCTACGCCAATGGCGTACACGCGCTGAAGAACGTCGATCTCGACATCCCCCGTGGCATGTTCGGCCTGCTTGGCCCCAATGGCGCCGGGAAATCCTCGCTGATGCGCACCCTGGCCACCCTGCAGGAGGCCGATTCCGGCAGCGCCACCTTGACCACCGCCGATGGGGCCAGCATCGATGTCCTGCGCGACAAGGATGCACTGCGCCGCAAACTCGGCTACCTGCCACAGGATTTCGGCGTCTACCCCAAGGTCAGCGCACTCGACCTGCTCGACCATTTCGCCGTGCTCAAGGGCCTGACCGCGCGCAAGCAGCGCAAGGAAGTGGTCGAAGCCCTGCTGCAGCAGGTCAATCTGTGGGACGCACGCAAGCGCAAGCTTGGCACTTATTCCGGTGGCATGCGGCAACGCTTTGGCATTGCCCAGGCCCTGCTCGGCAACCCACAGCTGGTGATCGTCGACGAACCCACCGCCGGCCTGGACCCGGAAGAACGTAACCGCTTCCTCAACCTGCTGGCCGAGATCGGCGAGAACGTAGCGGTGATCCTGTCCACCCATATCGTCGAGGACGTCACCGACCTGTGCCCGACCATGGCCATCATGAACAAGGGCGAGGTGCTGCTGACCGGGCGCCCTGCAGATGCCATCAACGCATTGCAGGCGCAGGTCTGGCGCAAGCAGGTGGTCAAGGCCGCGCTGCCTGACTACGAAAGCCGGTTCACCGTACTGTCGACCCGACTGGTGGGCGGCCACCCGGTGATCCACGTGTTCGCCAACAACTGCCCAGAAGCAGGATTCGAACTGGTAGCGCCGGGGCTGGAGGACGTCTACTTCCAGCGCCTGCGCCTGCAGGCGCAGGCCGCCTGACGGAGACGACCATGACCCTCGCCTTCCTGCGCTTCGAGCTGCGCGAGCAGCTGCGTTCCCCCTTGCTGTGGCTGCTTGCGGTGCTGTTTGCCCTGCTGGCCTTCGGTGCGGCGTCCAGTGACGCCGTGCAGATCGGCGGCGGCATCGGCAACGTGCACCGCAATGCACCGTCGGTGATCGCCACCTTCATGACCTCCTTCACCCTGATCGGGTTGCTGGTGGTCACCTTGTTTGTCAGCAATGCCTTGTTGCGCGACTTCGAGCTGGGCACTTCGGAGCTGGTATTCTCCAGCCCGATCAAGCGCCGCGACTACCTGCTGGGGCGCCTGGCGGCCGCCCTGCTGGCCAGCCTGCTGATGTATGTGATCATCGGCGTGGGGCTGTTCATCGCCCAGTTCATGCCGTGGATCGATGCCGCCCGACTGGGGCCAGTGTCACTTCAGCCGTACCTGTGGTCGTTCGCCTTCATGGTGGTGCCGAACGTGCTGTTCACCACCGCCCTGCTGTCCGTGCTGGCGGTTACCACCCGCAACATCCTGTGGGTCTATATCGGCGTCATCGTGTTCTTCGTGCTGTACGGCGTCAGCCGCGCCCTGCTGGCCGACATCGACAACATGCGCGTCGCCTCGCTGCTCGATCCGCTGGGCATGCGCGCGATGGGCCAGGCCATGCGCTACTGGTCGGCCGAGGAGCGCAACACCGGCCTGCCTGCCTTCACCGGCTACCTGCTGGAGAACCGCGTGCTGTGGCTGGCAGTGACCGCCGCACTGTTTGCGGCAACCTTCGCACTGTTCCGCACAGAGCGGAGCGGCACCGGCCGCAGGCGGGGCAAGACGGTCGCCAGCGTTGCCACCACCGACAGCAAGCGCAGCAATGTGGTGGCCCCCAAGGTCACGCCAACCTTCAACGCTGCAACCGGTTGGCGCCAACTGCTGCGCCAGGTCGGTTTCGATGCGTTGGGCGTGTTCCGCAGTGCGCCGTTCCTGGTGTTGCTGGCACTGGGCATGGCCAATTTCATCCCCAGCGCCCTGCACCGTCAGACCATGTACGGCACGCCCAGCTGGCCGGTGACCTCGCAGATGCTGGAGGCCTTGCAGGGCAGTTTCAGCTTCCTGCTGATCATCATCGTGCTGTTCTATGCCGGCGAACTGGTCTGGCGTGAACGCAGCGCGCGCATCGCCGGCATCAGCGATGCCATGCCGGTGCCGAACTGGGTGCCACTGCTGGGCAAGTTCCTTACCCTCGTCGCCGTGGTGTTCGCGTTCCAGGCCGTCGGCGGCCTGACTGCCATCGCCATCCAGCTGAGCAAGGGCTATACCCAGATCGAGCCGCTGCTGTACGTCAAGACACTGGCGCTGGACTCGGTGGTCTACATCCTGATGGGCGGCATGGCGCTGGTGCTGCAGGTGCTGAGCAACAACAAGTTCATGGGCTATGCCTTGCTGATCCTGTTGCTGATCGGGCAATCGGTACTGGGCATGCTCGACTACACCCAGAACCTGTACAACTTCGGCAGCTGGCCGATCGCCCCGTATTCGGACATGAACGGCTACGGCCATTTCCTGACCGGGCAGCTGGCCTTCCAGGGCTACTGGACGCTGTTCCTGCTGGTGTTGCTGCTGCTGTGCGCCGCCTTGTGGGTGCGCGGCGTGGACTCGGGTTGGCGGCAACGCCTGCGCCTGGCCAGGCAGCGCCTGCGCGGCCCGCTGGGAGCAGGCCTGGCGGCGGCGGTGCTGGCCTTCATCGCCTGCGGTGGCTGGCTGTACTGGAGCACCAACATCCGCAACGAGTTTGTCTCACCGGACCAGCAGCTCGACCTGCAGGCCCGCTACGAGCGCGAGTACCGCAAGTACAAGGACCTGCCGCAGCCACGCATCATCGCCATCGACAACAACGTCGACCTGCACCCGGAAACCCAGTCTGTGCGCATTGATGGCGTCTACCGCGTCCGCAACACCCATGCGACCGCGATCCCCGACATCCACGTTGCGATGGCCGATGACAAGACCCTGGCCAGCATCGAGATGGGCGGCGCCAGGCTGACCACCCACGACAAGGAGCTGGGTTACCGCATCTACCACCTGGATGCGCCGATGGCATCCGGCGAGGAACGCGATATCCGCTTCAGCGTCGACATCCATCCCAACGGCATAACTTCCGACCAGGCACAGACCCGGATCGTCGACAACGGCAGCTTCTTCAACAGCCGTGTACTGCCGGCCTTCGGCTACGACAGCGGCGCGGAGATCAGCGACCGCAACGAACGCCGCAAGCGTGACCTCGGTGAACCAACGCGCATGCCCAAGCTGGAGGATGAGGCCGCACGGGCGAACAACTACATCTCCAACGATGCCGATTGGCTGGATTTCCGCAGCACCATCTGCACCGCCCCGGACCAGATCGCGCTGGCGCCGGGTTACCTGCAGAAGGAGTTCGAACGTGATGGCCGCCGCTGCTTCAGCTACGCAATGGATCGGCCGATGCTGAACTTCTACGCCTATCTGTCGGCACGCTGGACGGTGAAGAAGGCCACGTACAAAGACATCCCGATCGAGATCTATTACGACGCCAAGCATCCATACAACGTGGACCGGATGATCGAAGGTGTGCAGAAGTCATTGGCCTATTACGAAGCCAACTTCAGCCCGTACCAGCACAAGCAGGTGCGCATCATCGAGTTCCCTGGCTACCAGTCCTTCGCGCAGAGCTTTGCCAACACCATCCCGTACTCCGAGTCGATCGGCTTCATCGCCGACCTGCGCGACAAGGATGATGTCGACTACGTGTTCTACGTCACCGCGCACGAAGTGGCGCACCAGTGGTGGGCGCACCAGGTGATTGGTGCCAATGTGCAGGGCGCGACCGTGTTGTCCGAATCCTTGTCGCAGTATTCGGCCTTGATGGTGATGGAGAAGGAGTACGGCCGCGGCCATATGCGCCAGTTCCTGAAGGACGAACTGGACCGTTATCTCTCGGGCCGCGGTGGCGAAGATGTTGAAGAGCTGCCCTTGTACCGGGTTGAGAACCAGCAATACATCCACTACCAGAAGGGCTCGCTGGTGTTCTACCGCCTGCGCGAGGAAATGGGCGAGGACGCATTGAATCGTGCCCTGTCCCGCTTCATCCAGGCCAAGGCCTTCCAGCAGCCGCCATACACCACCTCGGCGGAACTGCTGGAGTTCATCCGCGCCGAAGCCAAGCCCGAGCAGCAGGGGCTGATCACCGACCTGTTCGAAAAGATCAGCTTCTACGACAACCGCGTGGTGGAGGCCAACGCCAGGAAACGGGCGGACGGCCGCTATGACGTGACCTTGCAACTGCACGCCGACAAGCGCTACGCCGACGGCATGGGCAAGGAGACCGCTGGCACGCTGGACGACTGGATCGAGGTCGGCGTGTTCGCCAAGGGCGCCTCCGGCAAGGAGCGCGATGAGAAGGTCCTGTACCTGCAGCGCCATCACATCACCGGTGCGGCCCCGAACATCACCGTCACCGTGGACCAGAAACCCGACGAAGCCGGTTTCGACCCGTACAACAAGCTTATCGACAGGGTATCGGCCGACAACCGCAAACGGGTGACGGTGCAGTAGGCACGATGCGAGCGACGCTCTGCTTAAGCCCCTCTCCCGCGCGCGGGAGAGGGG
>DAMCTY010000008.1:37236-109742 GCA_032112995.1 Stenotrophomonas sp.
TTGGGGTGAGGGCAGCTTCTGGGGCATTGCCGGGAAAGCTCCTGCCGAGCATGGCTCGGCACTACAAGCCCCTCTCCCGCGCGCGGGAGAGGGGTTGGGGTGAGGGCAGCTTCTGGGGCATTGCCGGGAAAGCTCCTGCCGAGCATGGCGCGGCACCACAGGGCCGCGAAATCTGCTGCACTGCGGATTCCGTACGGGACCGAATGCGGTTACATTCGGCCCGTAACAGCGCCGCCGGCAGCTGACCAAACCCACCCTGGGAGGGGATATATGCGTACGACTTTCAAGACCTTGCTGCTGGCCCTGCCGCTGCTGGCCGCCGGCTTCTCCGCCAGCGCCAGCGACAGTGCCGCCGGCCGCTGGCGCACCATCGATGACGAAACCGGCCGGGTGAAGTCCATTGTGGAAATCACCCAGGCCGCCAACGGCACCCTCAGCGGCAAGGTGCTGCAGGTGCTGCAGTCCGATCACGGCCCGCACCCGGTCTGCAACAAGTGTGAAGGCGCCAACAAGGGCAAGCCGATCGAAGGCATGACCATCCTCTGGAACCTGCGCCCGGACGGCACCAACAAGTGGGCCAACGGCACCATCCTGGACCCGGCCAAGGGCAAGACCTACAGCTCCAAGGTCGCGCTGGTCGACAACGGCCAAAAGCTGGACGTGTCCGGCTGCATTGCCTTCATCTGCCGCACCCAGACCTGGCAGCGCGACCAGTAAACCGCTCAAAGCCTTTGCTTGAAGCCCCTCTCCCGTTCACGGGAGAGGGGTTGGGGTGAGGGGAAGCTTTTAGCCAGGCAAAGTCAAAAGCTCCCCCTCATCCGCCCCTGCGGGGCATCCCCGCCTTCGCGGGGACAGGCTCTTCTCCCGTAAACGGGAGAAGGGAAAGATCAGCAGCCCCGGCCTCCCGGGGCTGGTTCGTTTCAGCCATGCGATAATCCCCGGTCCCCTGCTGCAAGCCACCGCCATGACCCGCAACGCCCTCGTCACCAATGCCCTGCCCTATGCCAACGGCCCGCTGCACCTCGGCCACCTGGTGGGTTACATCCAAGCCGACATCTGGGTGCGCGCACGGCGGCTGATGGGCGAAAAGGTCTGGTACGTCTGCGCCGATGACACCCACGGCACGCCGATCATGCTGGCCGCGGAAAAGGCCGGGGTTACCCCGGAAGCCTTCATCGCCAACATCCAGGCCAGTCATGAGCGCGACTTCGCCGCCTTTGGCGTCGATTTCGACCACTACGATTCAACCAACTCGGCCACCAACCGGACCCTGACCGAGGCCCTGTACACCCGCCTGGATACCGCCGGCCATATCAGCCGCCGCTCGGTGGCGCAGTTCTATGACCCGGCCAAGGGCATGTTCCTGCCGGACCGCTACATCAAGGGCACCTGCCCCAAGTGCAAGTCGCCCGACCAGTATGGCGACAACTGCGAGGTCTGCGGTGCCACCTACGGCCCCACCGACCTGATCGAGCCGAAGTCGGTGGTGTCCGGCGCCACGCCCGAAATCCGCGACTCCGAGCACTACTTCTTCGAGGTCGGCCGCTTCCAGGACTTCCTGCGCGAGTGGCTGGCCGGTGACGTTGCCCTGCCTGGCGTGAAGGCCAAGCTGGCCGAATGGCTGGACGCCGAAGGCGGCCTGCGCGCCTGGGACATCTCCCGCGACGCGCCGTATTTCGGCTTCGAGATCCCCGGCGCGCCGGGCAAGTACTTCTACGTGTGGCTGGACGCCCCCATCGGCTACCTGTCCAGCTTCAAGAACCTGTGCGCCAGGACCGGCGACGACTTCGATGCCGTCCTGGCCGCCGACAGCAACACCGAGCTGCACCACTTCATCGGCAAGGACATCGTCAACTTCCACGGCCTGTTCTGGCCGGCGGTGCTGAAGGGCAGCGGCCTGCGCACCCCGACCAAGCTGCACGTCAACGGCTACCTGACCGTGGACGGCGCCAAGATGAGCAAGTCGCGCGGCACCTTCGTGATGGCCCGCACCTACCTGGATGTGGGCCTGGCCCCGGAAGCGCTGCGCTATTACTTCGCCGCCAAGTCCTCCGGTGGCGTGGATGACCTGGATTTGAACCTGAGCGACTTCACCGCCCGCGTGAATGCCGACCTGGTGGGCAAGTTCGTCAACCTGGCCAGCCGCTGTGCCGGTTTCATCGCCAAGCGCTTCGACGGCAAGCTGGCCGATGCCCTGCCCGACCCGGCCCAGTACGACCGGTTTGTCGCCGCACTGGCGCCGGTGCGCGAGGCCTATGAGCGCAACGACCCGGCCGCCGCCATCCGTCTGACCATGGCCCTGGCCGACGAAGCCAACAAGTACATCGACGACACCAAGCCCTGGGTCATCGCCAAGCAAGAGGGCGCCGACGCCGAATTGCAGGCGGTGTGCACGCAGGGCCTGAACCTGTTCCGCGTGCTGGTGGCCGCGCTCAAGCCGGTGCTGCCGGCCACCGCGCAGCAGGCCGAGGGCTTCCTCAATGCACCGATGCATGGCTGGGGCGATATCGCCAAGCCGCTGACCGCCCACACCATCGCCGCCTACGTGGCGCTGTTCACCCGTATTGACCCGAAGATGATTGATGCAATGACCGACGCCTCCAAGGACACCCTCAGCGCCCAACCCGCCGCCGAGGCCAAGCCGGCCAAGGCCGAGAAGCCCGCCAAGGCCGAAGCGAAGACCGACGCCAAGGCCGACGGTGAGGCCTCCGCCTATATCGGCATCGACGATTTCGCCAAGCTCGACCTGCGCATCGGCAAGGTGATCGAGTGCGGCTTCGTCGAAGGCTCGGACAAGCTGCTGCGCTTCCTGCTCGATGCCGGCGACCTCGGCCAGCGGCAGATCTTCTCCGGCATCCGCGGCAGCTATGCCGAGCCGGACGCACTGGTTGGCCGCAACGTGGTGTTCATCGCCAACCTGGCCCCGCGCAAGATGCGTTTTGGCCTGAGCGAGGGCATGATCCTGTCGGCCGGCTTTGACGGCGGCGCGCTGGCGCTGCTGGACGCCGATGGCGGCGCCCAGCCGGGCATGCCGGTACGTTGATGGCTGCGGGCGCGCTCAAGCAGCGCGCCCCTCCCGACCGGAGCGGACCATGCAACTTGCCCTGTTCGACTTCGACCACACCATCACCCGCTGTGACAGCTACAGCCGTTTCCTGCGCCGCGTGGCCACGCCCGAACAGCGCGCGCAGGCGTGGTGGCGGATCGGCCCCTGGTTGTTGGCCTACCGGCTAAAGCTGATCTCGGCTGCGCGCATCCGTCGCCGCGTCACTGCGCAGGTGTTCAGCGGCCGCCATGCCGCTGAGATCGGCCAGATGGCCAGCGCCTATGCGCGCGAGCAGTTGCCGGAAATGGTGCGGCCGGAGATGCTGGAGCAGATCCAGTGGCACCAGGCACAGGGCCATACCGTGGTGGTGGTGTCAGGCTCGCTGGATCTGTACCTGCAGCACTGGTGCGAGCGGCTGGGTCTGCAGTTGATCTGCAACCGGCTTGAGGTGCAGGACAGCCGGCTTACCGGGCGTTATGCCGAAGGCGATTGCGGCCCGCGCAAGGTGGCCTTGATCCGCAAACGTTATGACCTGGGCACGTACCAGCGCATCCACGCCTACGGCGACAGCAGCGAAGACAAACCCATGCTGGCGCTGGCCCACGAGCGTTGGTATCGCGGCAAATGCCTGAGCTGAGCCCCACGCCCTCCGGGGCAGGGCTTGGACGGAGGGCGAACAGCAGGACTCCCCAATGACTACCCAAGCTTCATCCGACGCTGCACGCCACCTTCCGCCAACGGGGGAAGGAACTGCTGCACTGGTCGAACGCCTCGACCGGCTGCTGCCGCAGACCCAATGCGGCCAGTGCGGCTACGACGGCTGCCGGCCTTATGCCGAAGCCATGGCAGCCGGTGACGCCGGCATTGACCACTGCCCGCCCGGCGGCGATGCCGGCGCGCGGGCGTTGGCGCATCTGCTGGGCGTTCCCGCCCTGCCCTACGACCGCAGCCGTGGCGAGCACAAACCGGCGCAGGTCGCGGTGATCATCGAGGCCGACTGCATTGGCTGCACCAAGTGCATCCAGGCCTGCCCGGTGGACGCCATCGTTGGCGGTGCCAAGTACATGCACACCGTGCTGGCCGACATGTGCACCGGCTGCGAGCTGTGCATTCCGCCCTGCCCGGTGGATTGCATCGATCTGCTGGAAATCTGAAAGCGGAAAGACAGGAACCGGGAAACCGCAACGCCGCGCCAATGCCCCGGCGAGTAACCCGTCACGCGTTCCCGGCTCCGGCCTGCCCGGGTTTTCAGGGCACCGCAGCGGTGATCACGATCTCGATCTTCCACGCCGGGTTGGCCAGCTTGGCCTGCACGGTGGCGCGCGCCGGGGTGGCGCCCTGCGGCACCCACTTGTCCCAGGCTTCGTTCATGCCGGGGAAATCGGCGATATCGGCCAGGAAGATCTCCGCGCGCAGGATGTTGCTCTTGTCGGTCGGGGCCAGGCGCAGCAGGTCGTCGATGGCCTGCAGTACCTGCTCGGTCTGGCCGACGATATCGGCGCTGGTGTCTTCCGGCACCTGCCCGGCCAGATAGGCCACGCCGTGGTGGATGGTCATTTCCGACATGCGCGGGCCGGTATCGAAGCGCTGGATCATGGGGGATTTCCCGTGGTGGATGTGTCCCCATTGTGACCGCAACCGGAAGTTTCAGGCGTTTCTTTGCAGCCCTCGCGCCACAATCGGAAAGCCACCGCCGCCAGCCAGATCACCACGGCCGCGATCACAAGCTTCTGCCCAAGCCCGCGGGGGCTGCCGCGCCACAGCACGTGCAGCCACAAGCCGCCAAATACCAGCCAGGCCCACCCCCACGCCCAGCGGTAGGCAGCCCGCCAACGCGGATCGCGACCAAAGCACCAGGCCTGCACCAGCATGGCCACGCTCACGCAGACGAACGCGGTCTGCGCGGCCAGACCATGCACCAACGGTGCCAGCACAGGCGCGTATCCGGGCAGCCAGCTGTCACCGATGGCGACTGTCGCCAACCCCAGCGCGGCAACGCTGAACAGAACGGGCGGCAAACCACGGCGGGCGCCATCGGCAGACTGCGCGTGCAGCGTCCAGGCCTGCAGTGCGATTGCCGCTGCCAGGATGCAATACGCCGTGCGCAGCAACAGGCCATAGGGCCCATGCAGATAGAGGCTCAAGGTGGCCCGCGTCCAATCCAGATCAGTACGCAGGCACTGCAGCACGATCACCAACACAATAAAGCCCAGGCAAACCCCGAGCACAGCGGCGGCAATGGCGCGCACCCGACGCTGCCGCTCAGGCATGCTCCCCGCGCGCGTCACGCCGCCGGATCCGGTATATCCGGGTGGCGAGCCTTCCATTCGGCAAGACGCTGCCGGTACAACGCCAGCTCATCGGCATACAGGTCCAGCACACACAGCGGACATCCACTGCCGCAGCATTCATTGGGCCCTGGCGCCTCCGGCGGCTGCGGGCGCGGGTCGCTGTCAGTAGTCAAGGTAGCGTTCATCGCATCAACAACGGCACGGCAGGCGGCAACAGGTCAGCCCCCATTCTAGCCAGTCGCGGTCACCCGGTGACGCGGCGCAGGTTGCTGCGCGCCTGAATATCGTAGCGTTGGTGGAAAAAATCGCTGAAGAAGATACGCGGCTGCGCCAGTACCTTCTTCAGGAAGCGCCGGCGGTTGAGACGGAACAGGAAGCCCGGCACCTTGCCCGCATATTCCTCGGCAATGCCACGGTCGTAGGCATCGAACACGGCGGGTGGCGCACCCAGGATGGCCATGTCGCTGTCCAGGAACAGCGCCGCATCGGCATCCAGCTCCTCGCCGCCGAGGCTTCCATGGCGCGCGGTCAGTTCAATCAATGCGGCCACCCGCGCCGCATCCACGTCGCTGCCCGCCAGCCAGCGTTCGATCCCGGCCAGCGCCAACTGCGCCGAGCGCTGCTCGTTGTCGCTGCGCCCCGCCTCGTAGATGGCATCGTGGTAGAGCACGGCCAGCAGCACTTCCAGCGGCTGCTGCCAGCCCGGACCGGCGGCGACATCGTCGTAATGCTGCAGCAAGGCCTGCACGTGGCCGAAGTTGTGGTACGCCCGCGGCGGCTGCGCGTAGGCGGTCTTGATCTCGGCCAGCAAGGGCGGCGGCAGGGTCTGCAGCAAGGCGTTCATGCCGGCATCTTGGCATGAACCGGCGACGGCGCGGCTCAGCCCAGGTCCCAACGCCCTTCGATCTGGTAGCGGCCCTGGCCAAGGAAGCTGCGCACCAGCACGAACTCGCGGACAAACCAGCGGAACGGCTGCACCGGCTGGATCGGCATGCGCCGCTTGTCGTAGAGCAGCGTCATGTGCGGGGTGAAACGTGGATCGGGTTTGCCGCCCACACCCTGCAGGCAGCGGGCCAGTTCTTCATGCAGGCCGTTGAGCAGTTCGGCACCGTATTCACTGCGCAGCACGAACGGATTCTTGCGCGGGCCGGCAAAACTGCCCACCTGGTCGAAACAGACCTCGAACTCGGGCATGCGCACCCTGGCGGCAGCCTGCCGCACCTTGGGCAGCAGGCTGGGTGGCAAGCCGGCGTAATCGCCCAGGTGATGCAGGGTCACATGCAGGCGCTCGGGCGCCAGCGGCTGCCCCATCAGACCATGTTCCTCGCGCAGACCATCGGCCAGCTCCGCCACGCGCTCGGCCGTCATCGGGTCCGGCATCACGGCAAAGAACAGGCGCTCGGTTGGGATGTCGCTGCCCAGGCCCAGCGACATCTGGGCCTCGGTGGAGGAAAGGTACTTCGTCATGGTCTGGTATCGAAAGCCGGCTGCCGTACCCGCTCCGTTGCGGCGGCCAATACTGTCTGGGGTCGCGGATACTAGCAGACCCCGCCCCCTCGGGCCCGCCCATGACCATTTTTTGACCACCGCCCGCCAAGCACCACAGGGCAAGGGCTGCCATGGCTTATCCACATGTTTGTCCGGTGCTGGTCCACACCCCCTGTGGATTCTTGCCCGGCGTACTACCGCCTGGCACGGACAGGCATACACTGGCGCTGCCGCCGCTGCCTCCGGGTGATCGCCATGATCGGTTGGAACGCCTTGCTCCTGCTTGCGGTCAGTGCCGCAGCACCTGCGCAGCAGCCGCCCTTGCCCGCGCCACCGGCCGCCATCCCCTCGCCCGCCGAGGTAATGGCAGTACCAGCCGATGCCCGTGCCGTACTGCAGGAAAAGGTGATGCGCACGGCCAACTCTCCGGAGCAACGCCTGCAGCGCTTGGTCGAACTGGTGTTTCGTCCCGATGGTGCCGGCCTGGCGCTGGAATACGACACCGAAGCTACCCTCACGGTTGCCGAGACCTGGCACCAGCGACGCGCCAATTGCCTGTCCTTCACCCTGCTGTTTGTTGCACTGGCTCGTGAGATCGGCCTGGAGGCGCGCATGCAGGAGGTTGGCCAGGTGGTGACCTGGTATGAGGACGAGGGCCTGATCTTCAACGCCGGGCACGTCAATGTCGGCATGCGCGTGGACGGCAGGCCCGCCACCCTCGATCTGGACAGCAACGTGCTGTACGACCGCCGCGGCCCGCAACCCATCAGCGATGCACGCGCCCTGGCGCATTTCTACAACAATCGCGGCGCCGAGCACCTGGCCATGCACGACACCGCCAGCGCCCGCGCCTATCTGCAGGCATCGCTGCAGATGGACCCACGCTTCGTCGCGGCATGGAGCAATCTTGGCGTATTGGAGTCGCGCGAGAACGACCTTGACGCCGCCGCCAGGGACCTGGAAACAGCCCTGTCGATCAACGGCGGCCACGCCCCGGCCCTGCACAACGCAACCAAGCTTTACCAACGCATGGGCGACACCGCCCGCGTGGCGCAACTACAGGCACAACTGCAGCGGCGCCAGCGCAGCGACCCCTTCTATCAGTTCCTGCAGGGCGCCCAGGCCGAGAAGAAGGCCGACTATGCGCAGGCCATCGGCTACTACCGGCGCGCCGTGCGTCTTTATGACCGCGCCCACCAGTTTCATTTCGGGCTGGCCCGGGCCTATTACCTGAGTGGCAACAACCGCCTGGCCGAACACGAGATGGCCCGCGCCCGCGATCTCGGCGGCAGCGAACAACTGCGCAGCGTCTACCAGAACAAGCTCGATGCCATCCGCCGGCTGGAAGCGCGCCATGCGGCGCGCTGAAGCGCGATCAAGCCTTGCGCAGGAAGCAGGTTTTCAGCACCAGGCCCTTGATCTTCTCGGAGTTGCCTTCGATGTGCTCGGCATCGTCCTCGACCAGGCGGATGTTGCGGATCACCGTGCCCTGCTTGAGCGGTATCGATGAACCCTTGACCTTGAGGTCCTTGATCACGGTGACGGTGTCACCGGCAACCAGCACGTTGCCATTGCTGTCGCGTACCACCAGCGAGGATTCCGCCGCTTCGCCCGGCGTCCACTCGTGGCCGCAATCGGCGCAGATCCACAGCGCGCCGTCGGGATAGACGTTCTCCAGCGAACACTGCGGGCAGGAAGTAATGGGCATGGAAAGCTCCCGGACAACGGAAAGGCCGCCGATTGTAGCCGTTCGCCACCGCCCACTCACGCCACCGCCACATGCAGGGCGGGAAAGTGCAGGCGCAGCGGCGCTGGCCGCATCCGCGGGAACCCCAACGTGGCAAGAAGCAGTGGCTCGCGTTTCGTCATCTACGTGGCTTTGGCCGGCAACCTGGGCATTGCTGTGGCCAAGTTCATCGCCGCAGCCATCTCCGGCAGTTCAGCCATGCTCAGCGAGGGCGTGCATTCGCTGGTGGACACCACCAACGAGGTCCTGCTGCTGCACGGCCTGAACCGGGCCAACAAGCCACCGGACCGCAACCACCCGCTGGGGCATGGCCGCGAACTGTATTTCTGGAGTTTCATCGTCGCCGTGCTGGTGTTCGCGATGGGTGCCGGCGTATCCCTCTACGAAGGCATCACCCACCTGCAGCACCCCGAGCCGGCCGGCAACCCGACCATTGCCTACATCGTGCTGCTGGTGTCGCTGCTGTTCGAGGGCACTTCCTGGTGGGTGGCGCTGCGCGAATTCCGCGCCGGCAAGGGCCGCTACGGCTACTTCGAGGCGTTCCGGCGCAGCAAGGACCCCAGCACCTTCACCGTATTGCTGGAGGACAGCGCCGCCCTGCTGGGACTGCTGATCGCGCTGGCCGGCCTGGCCGGGGCCCAACTGCTGGACATGCCCGAGCTGGACGGCATTGCCTCCATCGGCATTGCCGCCGTGCTGGCGGTCGCGGCCTTCCTGCTCGCACGCGAGACCAAGGGCCTGCTGATTGGCGAACCTGCCCACCCCGAGCTTGGCCAGGCCCTGCTGCAGCTGGCCCAACGCGATCCGGACATCGAAAACGCCAACGGCGTGCTGACCGTACAGGTGGGCCCCAACCAGGTGCTGGCCACGCTCAGCGCCGCGTTCGACGACAACTGCACCACCCCGCAGATCGAGGCGTGCGTAGCGCGTGTCGAGCAGGCTGTGCGCCAGCAGCACCCTGAAATCATCGCGCTGTTCGTCAAACCCCAGACCCCACAGGCCTGGCAGGCGCGGCTGGCGTCACTGGAGCAGCCACCGGCCGGGAAGACGTGAAGCCGCGCGCGCCGCCGCGTAGTAAAGTGCGCGGCCGATTGAGCAGCAAGACACGCAGGCACCATGAAACTCGGCATCGACTTCGGCACCAGCAACTCGGCCGCCGCCGCCCATATCGACGGCAAGGTGGTCCCGGTCAGCTTTGGCGACGCACAGCAGTTCCGCACCACGGTGTACTTCCCCGAGGTGATGCGCGACCCCAATGATTTCGAGCTGACCCCGGTATTGGAACAGCAGGTCGAGGACCTGATCGAATCCGGCCGCCGCGACGCCCGCGCCGCCGGCAACAGCCGCAGCCATGAGCAACTGCGCAGCGACGCCATCCGCGTGGTGCGCCGGCAATGGATGGAAGAACGCATCCGCGAACCGCGCAGCTCCACCACCCTGCTGCAGAACGCGGTGTACGGCGACGATGCACTGGAAGCCTATTTCGAGGAAAACGAAGGCAACCTGGTGCAGAGCCCCAAGTCGATGCTGGGCTACAACCTGCACCCGCGCGCCAAGCAGACCATCACCGGCATCGCCACCCACATCCTCGAACACATCCGCCTGACCGCCTCGCGCCAGCTGCAGCACAACGTGCGCAGCGCCCTGCTTGGCCGCCCGGTGCAGTTCCGCAGCTCGATTGGTGCGGCCGGCAATGACCAGGCGCTGGACATCCTGCGCAGCGCGGCGATGGCGGCGGGCTTTGACGAGGTGGACTTTCTGGAAGAGCCCGCCGCGGCCGCCATGCATTACCACGCGGTCAGCGCCGAGCGCCACGAGGCGGTGATCGTCGACGTCGGCGGCGGTACCACCGACATCGCCCATGCCAGCGTTGGTGGCAATGCAGCACCGCAGATCCACCGTGCCTGGGGTATCGCCCGCGGCGGCACCGACATCGACCTGGCACTGAGCCTGGCCGGCTATATGCCCTTGTTCGGGCGTGGCATTACCCGCGTGCCCGCGCATCACTACGTGGAAGCGGCGATGGTGCAGGACATGACCCGCCAGCGCGATTTCCGACAGCACAATTACGATGCGGTGGAACTGCCCTACGGCCCGCGCCTGCAGGCCTTGCAGGACACCGGCAACACCGCGCGCCTGTACCGGGCGGTGGAGCAGTGCAAGATCGCGCTGAGCAGCGAGCCCACGCATACCAGTGCGCTGGCCTTCATCGAAACCGGGCTGACGACGCAGACCGATGCGATGCAGCTGACCACCGCGGCGGGCGGCTATCTGGGCGAGCTGGAAACGCTGTTGCAGCAGGTACGTGCCGATATCGGCCATGACCCGGCGGCGGTGTTCCTGACCGGCGGCATGTCACGTGCGGGCTATATCCAGCAAGCGGCTGCGGCGGCATTCCCGGGCGCCAGGCTGGTCCACGGCGATCCCTCGTTCGGCGTGGTGCAAGGCCTGGCGCTGGCCGCAAGGTAGTGCCGAGCCATGCTCGGCAGGGGCTTTACAAGCAAAAGCCCCCCTCACCCCAACCCCTCTCCCGCAAGCGGGAGAGGGGCGCGTAATGCCGAGCCATGCTCGGCAGGGGCATTACCGGCCCAGCCCCAAAAGCACCCCTCCCCAGCCCTCCCCTTGGCCTCCGGCCAAAGGGAGGGAGCGCTCAGAACAGAACCTACAACCCAGCCACACCCCCAATCACCGATCCAGACTCACCCGCACACTGCCCGAATGCGACTGGATTGAAATATCTCCATCGCCGCCGCCAATGCGCGCATCCAGGCTGCTGCCCGGGCCGTAACGCGGCCGTTCCACCTGGCCCACGTCCGAGCGGATGCCGCCGCTGAAACTGCTGACCTTCAGCCGCGCCGAGGTACTGGCCGGCAGCGTCAACGCCACCGAGCCGCTGACCGTTTCCAGGCTGATCCGACCACCGGGCTGCAGGCCGGCACTGCGTACACCCAACGTGCCCGACACCGATTCGGCAGTGAGCCGCCGCACGCTGGCCAGATCCAGCGAAATGCCACCGGATACCGTGTTCGCCGAAACCTCACCACCGCTGCCACCGCTCACCGTGATCCCGCCACTTACCGTGGTGGTCTCCAGCCGAGAGGTCCGCAACTGCGAACGGATCGCGCCGCTGACCGTGGTCAGCTCGGCCTCGCCGGCGCGGCCGTTGGCGGTGATGCTGCCGCTGACCGTACTGGACTGCAGGCGCCCAAGGTCCACCTCGGCCACATCCACCCCGGCACTGACGGTATTGGTCTGCAGCTGCGCCGCGCGCGGCACCCGCAGCTCCAGCACCGCGCCGCGGTTGCTGCGGCCCTGCGGATAGACCACCTTCAAGGCCACCCGGTTGGCGCTGCTTTCCACATCCAGGCGCTGGCCATCGCCGAGCGAACCGGTCAGCTGCACCTCGTTGCGGTCCCAGCCGCGTACGGTGACCGAGCCGGCCACGTTGCTCAACTCCACCCGCCCGCCACTGGCCAGCGGCAAGATGCGGTTGACGGCGGTCTGGGCGAAAGCCTGGGTCAGCGGGGCCAACAGCAGGGCGGCGGCCGCAAGATAGCGTAGCGAAGCGTTCATCTGATGCTCCTTCAAGTAGAGAAACCGGTCGGGGTCAAGCCCTTGCGGGTGAGTTCAAGGCGCAGCGCGTAGGTGCGCTGCAACTGTCCAAGCAGAAAGCCTGCGTCCGGGCTCTGCGCAATCGCGCTGCGGATGCTGCCGGCGCTCTCATCCAGCTCGCGCAATGCCGGCTGCAATTCAGCCGGCAGCGGGTCCTGCGGCATCGCCGCCATCGCCTGGCGATACTGGTAGGTGATGGTGTTGGCCTGCAGCTGCAACGGTGAGGCCTCGACCGCCGCCACCGCTGCCGGCGGCTGTTGCGGCAGCAGCCAAATCGTTGCGATGCCGGTCACCGCCAGCACCAGGGCCGCTGCAACCGCATAACGTGGCCAGCGTGGGCGCGCACGGCGCCTGAGCGGCGCACCATCCTGCGCGGCCAGAGTTGCCGCCAGCGTCGGCTGTGATCGGGGTACCTGCTGCAGGTCCACGGCGATGCGCTGCCAGACCGCTGCCGGTGGCAGCCGTTCGCTGGGTAGCGCGCGCAGGCGCTGCAGCAGCGGATCGTCGTAATCGTCTTGCTGATTCATCATGCGTCTCCAAGCCGTGCACGCAGCAGGCTGCGCGCGCGGTGCAACTGTGCCTTGGAGCTGCCCACGGCCATCTGCAGCTCCACGGCGATTTCCTGGTGTTTCCAACCTTCGATGTCATGCAATACCAGCACTGCGCGGGCACGCGGTGGCAGGGTCAACAGCGCACGCTCCAGATCCATGCCAGTGGCATGGCAGCGCGGGGTATCGGCCATGCCGGCCAGTACGTCCATGCCCGATTCGCCGATGTCCAGCGACTCGAAGGTGGTGGCGCGCAACTCCATCAGCGCCGTGTTCACCGCCAGCCGATGCAGCCAGGTAGCCAGCGCGCTCTCGAAGCGGAACTGCGGCAGCTTGCGCCAGGCCTGGATGAAGGTTTCCTGCAGCACGTCCTCAGCGCGCGCCGCATTACCACCGCATAGCCGCCAAAGCAGCGCATACAGGCGCGGCGAATGCCGCCGATAGATGCGCTCGTAGGCATGGGTGTCACCGGCCGCGGCGGCACGGGCCAGCGCGACGTCGTCCACGCCGGGCGATGTTGGGGCGGACGATGTTGGGGCGGCGATAGTCACGGTGGCGTCGAGCATATCCATTGGATGCAGCAGGCAGGAAAAAGGTTTAAAGCCCCTCCGACAATGTGCCGAAGCAGCCCGCATCCGCGCCCTGACTGGCAGCAGAAGGCCGGCTGGCCGACAATCGATACCTGTCTACAGCGCTGCCGCCCCATGTTCCGTACCCCCGCCCTCCTGCTGTGCGCCGCCCTTGCCCTGGTCGGCTGCACCAGCCTGCCCGCCCCCGTTGCCACGCCTGCCGATGCCACCCCGGCCGCACGCCTGCCTGCGCAGGCGCTGGCACCGGTGATCCTGATTTCCATCGATGGCTTCCGTAACGATTACCTCGACCGTGGCCTGACCCCCAACCTGGCGCGCATGGCCGCCGGCGGTGCCCGCGCCGAATTCATGCGTCCGTCCTATCCCTCGATCACCTTCCCCAACCACTACACCCTGGTCACCGGCCTGCGCCCGGACCATCACGGCGTCATCGCCAACTTCATGACCGACCCCACCATCCCCGGCGTGCGCTTCAGCATGTTCGACCCCAACACGGTCCGCGATGAGCGTTGGTGGGACGATGGCAAGCCGCTGTGGACCAGCGTGCGCGAACAGGGCGGGCGTGCCGCAGCGATGTTCTGGGTGGGCTCGGAAGCGCCGGTGCACGGCGCCCGGCCCGAATTCTGGCGGCCGTTCGACATCAAGGTGAGCTCGCAGCAGCGGGTGCAGCAGGTGCTGGAATGGCTGGCATTGCCGCCGGCGCAGCGCCCGCACTTCATCACCCTGTACTTCGACAAGGTCGACACCATGGGCCACCTGCATGGCCCGGACGCGGCACAGCTGAACACCGCGCTGGCCGAGGTGGACACGGCCATCGGCGCGCTGCTCGACGGCATCCGCGCACAGCAGTTGCAGGACAGCACCAACATCGTGGTGGTCTCCGACCACGGCATGACCGCCACCGATCCCTCCCGGCAGATCTACCTGGATGACCTGGTCGATGTCAGCAAGCTGGATTTCGGCTGGACTGGCGCCTATGCCTCGTTCAATGCCCTGCCCGGCGGCGAAGCGGCCGCACGGCAGTTGCTGGCCGGCAGCCATCCGCATATCCAGTGCATGACCCGCGAGCAGATCCCGGCACGGTTCGAATACGGCCAGCACCGCCGCGTGCCGGCCTATATCTGCACTGCCGAGCTGGGTTGGCAGGTCACCACCCGCCAGGCCGAGCTGCGCAAGGGCCACGAACTGCGCGGCGAGCACGGCTATGACAATCGCCTGCCGGACATGTATTCACCCTTCATCGGTTACGGCCCGGCATTTGCCCAGGGAGTGAGCATCGCCCCTATCGACAATGTCGACATCTACCCGCTGCTGGCCCGCCTGCTGCACATCACCCCGGCCCGCAACGACGGCAATCCCGGCCACACCGACGCAGCACTCAAGCACTGACGCACCCCAAGGACACCGCATGAAGCACTACCTGCCCGCCTCGCTGCAGCAATGGATCGACCCCATCAACACCGGCCTGAGCATCCTGTTGATCCTGGTCGTGGCCTGGCTGCTGCGGCTGCTGACCCGACGCCTGCTGGCACGGGTGGGCCGGCACTACACCTTGCCGGCGCAGATCGAGATGGCGATCCGCCGCCTGTCCAACTTCGTCATCGGGGCGGTGGCGCTGGTGGCCATCCTGCATGCCCTGGATGTGCAGGCCAGCGTGCTGTGGACCGCCTTCACCGGCTTTGCCGCGGTGGGTGCGGTGGCCTTCTTCGCGGCCTGGAGCGTGCTGTCCAACATCTTCTGCACCTTCCTGATCTTCACCACCCGCCCGTTCCGCCTCGGCGACCAGATCGAACTGCTGGAAAACGGTGAGAAGCCCGGCCTGAAAGGCGTGGTCACCGACATCAACCTGATCTATACCACCCTGCACGAGGTCGGCGGCCCCGTCGAAGGCACCTTGATGCAGATCCCCAACAGCCTGTTCTTCCAGCGCGGGCTGCGCCGCTGGCGCGGCGGCGACAGCACGCCGGGCACGCTGCAGGGCGATGGCTGAGCCGTCTGCCAGCACAGGTTTCACGGAGCGATGCGGACCAGCATCGCCCCGCCCGCAAGCGGGTCGGTGACCTCACCCAGCTGAACAAACCCGGCATCGGCGCACGCCGATCCACAGCGTTCCGCTCGCGTCCACACTGCCCGTGCGAAAATCGCGGGCATTGAGCGGCCGGCCCGGTCGCACGCCCCGCACGCAATGTCCGCCTCTCCCAATACCTCATGCCCTGCCCCGCAGGCAGGCAACGCCTTTGCCGTCGCCCAGGATTCACGCAGTGACCGCCAGCGCTGGCTCAGCGTCATCGCCCTGGCCCTGGCCGCCTTTGTCTTCAACACCAGCGAGTTCGTCCCGGTTGGGCTGCTCAGTGACATCGGCGCCAGCTTCGGCAAGCCGATCGAACATGTGGGCCTGATGCTGACCATCTATGCCTGGGTGGTGGCGCTGACCTCGCTGCCCTGCATGCTGCTGACCCGCGCGATGGACCGGCGCAAACTGCTGCTGGGTGTGTTCGCGCTGTTCATCCTCAGCCATCTGCTGTCCGGCGTGGCCTGGAGCTACCCGGTGCTGATGGCCAGCCGCGTCGGCATTGCGCTGGCACATGCGGTGTTCTGGTCGATCACCGCCTCGCTGGCGGTGCGCGTGGCACCGCAGGACAAGCGCCCGCAGGCGCTGGGCCTGCTGGCCACCGGCACCTCGGTGGCGATGGTGCTGGGCATCCCGCTGGGCCGCATCGTCGGCGAGTTGCTGGGCTGGCGCATCACCTTCATGGCCATCGGTGGCGTTGCCTTGCTGGTGATGTTGGTACTGGCGCGGCTGCTGCCGGCCCTGCCCAGCCAGAACAGCGGCTCGGCCAGCAGCATTCCGGTACTGCTGCGGCGCCCGGCGCTGATGGCCCTCTACCTGCTGGTGATGGTGGTGGTGTCGGCGCAGTTCACCGGCTACAGCTACATCGAGCCGTTCGTGCAGAAGATCGGCGGTTTCGACGCGCACGTGACCACGCTGGTCCTGCTGCTGTTCGGCGGCATGGGCTTCATCGGCAGCCTGCTGTTCTCGCGCTACGGCCTGCGCTGGCCGCGCGGCTTCCTGCTGACCGCCATCGGCACCCTGGCTGCCAGCCTGTTGCTGCTGCGCAGCGGCCTCCAGGCCAGCTGGCTGCTGTATGCGCTGGTCTCGGTCTGGGGCGTGGCGATGATCAGCTTCGCGCTGTCCATGCAATCCAAGGTATTGAACCTGGCCGCGGACGCCACCGACGTGGCGATGGCCCTGTTCTCCGGCATCTTCAACATCGGCATCGGTGCCGGTGCGCTGATCGGCAGCCAGGTCAGCCTGCAGCTGGGCATGCAGCACATCGGCCTGGTCGGCGGCCTGATCGCCAGCGCCGGCTGGCTGTGGTGCCTGTTCGCGATGCTGCGCTGGCGCAACAGCTTCCGCCTGGGCGGTGCAAGCCGCTGAGCTGCGGCGGCGTGCACGCTTCTGCACGCCGGCAACCGCTATGCTTCCCCCCACGCCCCTGCTTCCGGGGGCGGTGTACGGGGGGAGTAGATGGATCAGGACATCCTGTTGCGCGATGCCAACGCGGCTGATGCGGCGGCGTTGAGCGCCTTGGTCACGCCGCTGGCGCGGCACCTGCTGGACGCCGATACCGGTGCCAGTGCGCATGCCTTTCTGGCCTCACTGACCCCGGCTAGCTTCGCCGAGCGGCTGGCCGACGCGGATTTCGCGCACTACGTGATCGAAGAGGGCGGCCTGCTGGCCGGCATGATCGCCATGCGCGGCGGCAGCCACATCCATCACCTGTTCGTCAGCCGCGGCACTCGCCGCCGCGGCATTGCCCGCCAGCTGTGGGAACACGCGCTGCGCATCCACGGCCGCCGCGAGTACACGGTCAATTCGTCCGAGATCGCGGTACCGGTCTACGAGCGCTTCGGCTTTGTCAGCAAGGCCGCGCCGCAGACGGTGAAAGGCGTGCGCTTCGTGCTGATGGAGCGCCCGCGGCTGGTGCAGCGGGTGGTGCAGAAGCAGTACCTGAACGATGTGCTGCCGGTGCTGGGCAAGAGCTGAGCCTGCGCGCAGGCAGCGCGGCAATGCAGCCCGCGCCTGGCCTCAGCGCAGCTGGCTGTCCTTGCTGCCGCGCCGGTTGTAACCGGCAAATGCCTCGTCCTCATCCTGGGCCTGTTGGCAGGCCACGCACAGGCGCACGCCGGGCACGGCCTTGCGCCGCGCCTCCGGAATTGGCGCATCACATTCTTCGCAATGTTCCAGGCCGGGACCGCTGGGCATACGGCTGCGCGCACGCTTGATCGCGTCCTCGACGGTGGCATCAATCTGATCCTGAACGGCGGTATCGCCCGCCCAACCGGTAGCCATGTCCTGTCTCCACGTACAGCAACATGCCCAAGCTGACGCCTCCGGCCCCATATTTCAAGGCGAGGGCCGTCCTGCGTACAGCTGTCTGAACCTGCCGCCCCCTCAGCGCGCGGAGAATTCGCCCCGCCCCAGCGCCTGCACGGTATTACCGGCCGCATCGCGGGCCTGCATATCCGCGCCACGGGCCTTCAGCGCCTGCAGTATCTCGGTGCGCTGGAACAAGGCGGCAAACATGGCCGGGGTCTGCCCGGCATGGTTGCGCTGGTGGGTGGTGCACGCCGCCGCCATCAGCTGGCGGGCAATGCCGACCTCGCCTTTGAAGATCGCCCCCAGCAATGCGGTATTGCCGCGCCGGTCTTCCACGCAGGGATCGGCACCGGCGGCCAGCAACTGCCGCACGGCGGCCTGGTGGCCGTGGTAGGCGGCCAGGATCAGTGCGGTATAGCCCTTGCCATCCTGCCGATCGAGGTCGTAGCCGCTTTCAATGAAGGTGGCCAGTACCGCGCCGTCGCCGCTGCGGGCGGCGTCGAACAGATAGCCATCCAGTTGCTGGCGCATCTGCGCCGGGGTCGGCGGGCTCGGTTCGGCTGCCAGTGCCGCCGTGGTTGGCAGCGCCAGCAGCAACGCCAATGCCATGCAATGAAGTTTCATCATCCGCTCCTGTGCTGGGCTGCGGGCGGCGCCAACCGCCCGCAGCCGCAGGCAATGGTTCAGTCCACCAGCGCCTGGGCCAGCGCGCGCACCTGGCTCAGGTCGCCCTTGGCAACACGCGTCAGCGCCTCGCCATAGCCGGCATCCGCCTTGTAGAAATAGGACAGCATGGTCTGCCGCGCAGCCACGTCCGCCTCGCCCAGGGCACTGCCCAGCTGTTGCACCAGATCCTGCTGTTTCTTGCGGTCGAAGCTGCGGTACAGCTCACCGGCCTGGCGGAAGTTCTGCTCGCGGGCAATGCGCCGCTGCTGGGTCATGCC
The DNA here is from genome assembly GCA_032112995.1 of Stenotrophomonas sp. Lineage (GTDB taxonomy): Bacteria > Pseudomonadota > Gammaproteobacteria > Xanthomonadales > Xanthomonadaceae > Stenotrophomonas. The sequence continues at coordinate 55,884 of DAMCTY010000008.1, forward strand.
GTCCAGCGGCAGGTTGCTATAGCGTGCGCTCGCCGCCTGCGGACGTGGCTGCAACGTGCTGGGTTCGTAGTTCACCTCGCCCACGCGGGCACCGCTGTTCATCGCGCCGTCCTGGTTGTTGCTGTTGACCTCCGCCTTGGCGCGATTGATCGGCAGCTGCTGGTGGTTGGCGCCCAGCCGGTACATCTGCGTATCCGCATACGAGAACAGGCGCCCCTGCAGCAGGCGGTCTTCGCTGGGCTCGATGCCGGGGATCAGGTTGCCCGGGGCCATCGCCACCTGCTCGGTTTCCTGGAAGATATTGGCCGGGTTGCGGTTCAACTCCATGCTGCCGATACGGCGCGAAGGAATCAGCTCCTCCGGCCAGATCTTGGTGGCATCGAGCGGATCGAAATCGAACTTGGCCAACTGCTCGGCCTCAAGCACCTGCAGGTACAGGTCCCACCTGGGGAAGTTGCCGGCATCGATGGCCGTGATCAGGTCACGCGACATGTGGTTGAAGTCCTGGCCCTGCACCGTCTGTGCCTGCCGGGGGTCGTGGTTGCGCACGCCCTGCTGGCTCTTCCAGCTGAACTTCACATAGCGGTACTGGCCATCGGCATTGACCAGCTTGTAGGCGTGCACGGAGGAACCATCCATCTCGCGGTAGCTGGCCGGCGTGCCTTCATTGGAGAACAGCAGGGTCAAGGTGCGGGTGGCTTCGGGCACATGCTGGAAGAAATCGAACAGCGTGCGGTTGGTGCCGTAGTTCTTGTCCGGGTCCGGCTTGAACGCGTGCACCATGTCGGGGAACTTGATCGCATCGCGGATGAAGAAGGTGGGGAAGTTGTTGCCCACCAGGTCCCAGTTGCCCTGCTCGGTATAGAACTTGGTGGCAAAGCCGCGCGGATCGCGCAGGGTTTCCGGGCTGTGGTTGCCATGCACCACCGAGGAAAAGCGCACGAATACGGGGGTCTGCTTGCCGGCGGTGAACAACGTGGCCTGGCTGATGTCGGTCAGGGTTTCGCTGGCGGTGAACACACCATAGGCACCGGCGCCGCGCGCATGCACCACGCGCTCGGGGATGCGCTCGCGGTCAAAGCGCTGCAGCTTCTGGATCAGGTGTACGTCCTGCAGCAGCACCGGGCCTTCGGCACCGGCGGTCTGCGAGTTCTGGTTGTCGCCCACCAGCGCGCCGTTGTCGCGGGTCAGTTGACCGGCGTTGGCGGTGGCCACCAGCAGGCTGCTGGCAAACGTGAGGGCGACAAACAAGCGGCGATGCTTCATGCGGAATCTCTCCAATCGGGAGCCGCAAGCATCGCGATACCGCCGTCAGCGGTGAAATCGTTTGTTCAGATTTCAACCATAGGCAAGGCTGATGGATATGCCGCGGCCATCAGTGCGATAGCCGCAGCCTTCCAGCGCACTGCCCGTGCCGTCACCACATCAGGTCGTCGGGCACCTGGAACTGCGCGTAGTACGCATCGTCCTCGGCGTTGCCGGTGGAGATCGGCGTATCGGCACTCTGGCCGTGATCGAGCACGATCAGCGCGGCATCGCGCTCACGCACCTTTTCGGCCGCCATGCGCGGCAGCAGGGCGAAGCTGTCGCCATCGCGGGCGATCACCAGCGCACCGTTGGCCAGTTGCGTGCGCAGCGCCTCGGTGACCAGCAGGGTGCGGATCAGCGAGCCATCGTTGAAGCGGTACTCCAGCTCGCCGGCACGCGGCAGCTTGCGGTCGCTGATGATCTGCCGGGCCTGGGCACGCAGTTCCTCGCTGCGGCGCTGGGCGTTGCGCTCGGCTGCCAGTTGGCGGTCCTTCTCGGCCTTTTCGGCGCGGGCACGGTCGGCCTCGCGCTGGCTCTCGGTCGCCGCCACCGGGCCCTTGCCATGCCGGGCCTTGACCTGCTCGCGCGCGACCTGCGAGACCTGCGATTTCTTCACCAGGCCAGCCTTGAGCAGCTGTTCCTGCAGCGGATTACCCTTTGCCATCGTCGTTGTTCATGGTTCTGTTGCCGAGGCTGCCATCATAGCGGCCTGCTCCGCCCCACCCAAATGCCCATGCTCCCGCTGAAATACCTGAACGGCTACCCCGAACACCTGCAGCAGCGCGCCCGCGAACTGCTGGACGCGGGCAAGCTGGGCGAGGCCGTGCGCAAGCGCTACGCCGAGCCCAACACGGTGCGCAACGACCGCCAGCTGTACGACTACGTGCAGGCCATCAAGGAGCGCCACCTGCGCCAGTCGGTGCCGCTGGGCAAGGTGCTGTATGACGGCAAGCTGCAGGTGGTGAAGCACGCCCTGGGCACGCACACCGCGGTGTCACGCAACCATGGCGGCAAGCTCAAGGCCAGCCGCGAGATCCGCATCGCCAGCGTGTTCCGCGAAGCCCCGGCGCCGTTCCTGCGGATGATCGTGGTGCACGAACTGGCTCACATCAAGGAGGCCGATCACAACAAGGCCTTCTACCAGCTATGCCTGCACATGGAGCCGGACTACCACCAGCTGGAGTTCGACCTGCGCCTGTACCTGACCGCGCTGGAGCACGAACCCGGCTGAGCCGCCCATCGCCGCCGCCCTGCCACAGCGCTACACTCCCCCGCCTTCGCAGAACCCAACACCGCCATGACCAGCCCCATCCGTCTCGACAAGCGCGTCGCCGCACAACTGCAGTGCTCGCGCTCGCAGGCCCAGCAGTACATCGAAGGCGGCAGCATCAGCGTCGATGGCGAGGTGGTGGAAACCCCGCAGACCATGGTCGATGCAGCGCAGACCGTCACCCTTAATGCCGACAGCAGCGCCGACACCGCCGAAGCCGCCACGCTGTTGCTCAACAAGCCAGCCGGCTGCAGTGGCCAGGACCTGTTCGCGCTGCTGACCGAGGCCAACCGCTTTGCCGATGATGGCTCCGGCATCCGCATGCTGCGCCGCCACTTCCAGCGCCTGGACTACCTGATGCCGCTGGACGACGCCGCCAGCGGCCTGGTAGTGCTGACCCAGGACTGGCGCGTGCGCCGCCACCTGCAGGAGTCCGGCGCCAGCCTGGAGCAGGAATTCGTGGTCGAAGTCAGCGGCGAGCCCAGCCCCTGGGCCATGCCCAAGCTCACCCACGGCCTGGTCTACGAAGGACGCAGCCTGCCGCCGGCCAAGGTCAGCTGGCAGAGCGAGCAGCGCCTGCGCTTTGCGATCAAGGATGTGCGCCTGGGGCAGATGGCCACCATGTGCAGCCTGGTCGGCCTGAAGGCCGAGCAGATCCGCCGCCTGCGTATCGGCCGCGTCGGCCTGAGCAAGATGCCCGAAGGCCAGTGGCGCTACCTGCCGGCAAACCAGCGCTTCTGAGCCGCTGAGTCGCGCCCACGCGGGCGCGACGCGTCATAGCAAACGAATCAACGCCGCCGCCGCAGCGCCGACCATCACCACCACCAGGAACGGCAGCCGCAACAGCAACGCGGCCCCTGCAGCCAGCAGTGCAGCGATGCGTGCATCCAGTACCACGCCCTGCCCGGCCGACACGGTGTTCATCGTCGTCAGCGAGGCCAGCAGGCCTATCGTCAGGCAGCCCGCCACGCGGCTCATACGCGGCGATTCCAGCCAGCGCACCGGCACCAGATAGCCGGCGAACTTGATCGCCCACGCGGCCACGCAGCCCAATACGATCCATGTCCACAGGCTCATGGCACCGCCTCGGTGTCCGTGCGCGGGGCGACGTCCGGCTCCAGGCCTTCATCGGCTGGGCCACGTCCGAACCAGCCCCACAGCGCGGCCACCGCCGCTGCCAACAGGATCGGTACGCCGGCCGGCACCCACGGCAGCGCCAGCACCGTCACCAACGCACAGACCACGGCAATGGCCACCGGCTCACGCGTGCGCAGGCGCGGCCACAACAAGCCCAGGAAGGCGGCCACCGCCGCGCCGTCCAGGCCCCACTGGCGCGGATCGCCCATGGCATCCCCCAGCAGCGCGCCCAGCACGGTGAACAGGTTCCAGCACAGGTAAACGCCCACTCCCGCCACCCAGAAGCCGCGCCGCTGCTCCTGCGGATCCTGCTGGCTGGCAGCGGTGGCGGCGGATTCGTCGATGGTCAGCTGCGCCGCCAGCGGTTTGAGCCAGCCCTGCGGGCGCAGCATGCGGTTGATCTGCGCGCCGTACACCGCGTTGCGGATGCCCAGCAGCGTGGCCGCGGCAAACGCCGAGGCCACTGCGCCACCGGCACCGATCACGCCGATGAAGGCGAACTGCGAGCCACCGGTGAACATCAGCAGACTCAGCGCCAGCGTCTGCGCCACGCTGAAGCCCGAGGCCACCGCCAGGGCACCAAACGAGATGCCGTACAGACCGGTGGCAATCGCAATCGACACCCCGATGCGGACTGCCGGCGTGAAGCGCACTGCGCGGCGCATCAGGCGCGCCCGGCCGCCTGCTCCGCGGCAGCCACAAACACCACGTCGGTGGACGAATTCAACGCGGTCTCGGCCGAGTCCTGCACCACCCCGACGATGAAGCCCACGCCCACCACCTGCATGGCGATGTCATCGGAAATGCCAAACAGGCCACAGGCCAGCGGAATGAGCAGCAGCGAGCCACCCGGCACGCCGGAGGCACCGCAGGCGCCAATCGCCGCCACCACGCTCAGCAACAGGGCGGTCGGCAGGTCCACCGGGTAGCCCAGGGTGTGCACCGCAGCCAGCGTCAGTACCGAAATGGTGATCGCGGCACCGGCCATGTTGATGGTCGCCCCCAGCGGGATGGCCACCGAATAGGTTTCCTCGTGCAGGCCCAGTTTGCGGCACAGTTCCATGTTGACCGGGATATTGGCCGCCGAGGAACGGGTGAAGAAAGCAGTGATGCCGCTCTCGCGCAGGCAGCGCAGCACCAGCGGGTACGGGTTGCGGCGGGTCACCAGGGCCACGATCAGCGGATTGCCGACAAAGGCCATGAACAGCATCGCCCCGACCAGCACTGCCAGCAGGTGCACATAGTCCTTGAGCGCACCCAGCCCGGATTCGGCCAGCAGCGAGGCCACGATGCCGAACACACCCAGCGGGGCCAGCTTGATGACCAACCGCACCAGCCAGGTGACCGCATCGGACAGATCGCCGATCACGCTGCGGGTGCCCTCGCTGGCATGACGCAAGGCCAGGCCCAGGCCCACCGCCCAGGCCAGCAGGCCGATGTAATTGGCGTTGAGCAGGGCGTGCACCGGGTTGTCGACAATCTGCATCAGCAAGGTCTTGAGCACCTCGCCGATACCGCCGGGTGCGCTCAACGCAGTCTCGGCAGTCTTCAGCGTCAGCGTGCTGGGGAACAGGAAGCTGGCCGCCACGCCCACCAGTGCCGCAGCCACCGTGCCCAGCACGTACAGCGCCAGGATCTTGCGGATGTGGGTCTTCTGCCCACGCTGGTGGTTGGCAATGGAGGCGGTCACCAGGACCAGCACCAGCACCGGTGCCACCGCCTTCAGGGCGGAGATGAACACCGTGCCCAGCAGGCCCACGGCGCGGGCGCCTGCCGGCCACAGCATTGCCAGGGCAATACCGGCAACCAGGCCGATGATGATCTGCAGCACCAGGCTGGGCGCGCGGAAAGAAGAGGAGCGTTCGGTCATTACGGAACTCTGGCAGGCGCAAACCCCGATTCTCGCCCATGCGCAGCGGCCACCGCACCCCCGGAACGTCATGGGACAGGACAAAGTGCAGCCCGCTGGCGAACCCGGCTAGGATGCCCCCATGGAGAAGACCCACCGTCCGCGCCGCCTGCTGCGCTTCGCCGCCTATATGCTGGGCGCCCTGCTGCTGTTGGTCGGCAGCGGCCTGCTGCTGGGGGACCACCTGACCCCGAAGGCGGTTGGCGCGCCCTCACAGGCGCTGGCACCCCAACCGGCCCAGACCCTGATCGACCGCCAGCTGTCCCCCCTGCTGGCCGGGCACCCCGGCAAGAGTGGCGCGGTCTACCTGTCCGACGGGCTGGACGCCTTTGCCGCGCGCTCCATCATCACCCACCAGGCTGGCCGCAGCCTGGACCTGCAGTACTACATGTGGCACGACGACCTGCTCGGTCATCTGCTGGCCCACGATGTACATGAAGCCGCAGAACGCGGCGTACGCGTGCGCCTGCTGCTGGACGACATGAACGCGGCCGGGCTGGACCCGCAGATGCTGGCCCTGGACCAGCATCCCAATATCGAGATCCGCCTGTACAACCCCTTCCGCAACCGTGACGGCCTGTGGCGGCTGGTGGAGATGGTGCAGCGCGCCTTCAGCATCAACCACCGCATGCACAACAAGGCCTGGATTGCCGACGGCCGGGTTGCCATCGTCGGGGGCCGCAACATCGGCGCGGAGTATTTCGACGCCCGCCCTGACGTGAACTTCCGCGACCTGGACCTGCTGCTGGCCGGCCCGGTGGCGGCCGATGCCAGCAAGGTATTCGATGATTTCTGGAACAGCGATGCAGTGGTGCCGATCAGCGCCCTGCACCATAGCACCGACCAGCAGATGGCCAACTTCATCACCCAGGCCGAACGCGATGCACGCCAGCAGGAGGCCGCGCCCTACCTGCAGCGGGTGCGCACGCGCCTCAGCGATGCCTATTTGAGCCAGCAGCTGGACCTGCATTGGACCGACCGGGTGCAGATCCTGTCCGACCCACCGCGCAAGCCGCTGGGCGGCAATACCCAGGGCTGGCTGGTTACCCAGCTTGCGCAGATCCTCGGCAGCGCCAGGCACAAATCGCTGCTGATCTCGCCCTACTTCGTGCCGGGCGCCACCGGCACCAAGGCGCTCATCCAGCAGGCGCACAGTGGTGTGCAGGTGGGCGTGGTGACCAATTCGCTGGCCGCCAACGACGTGGCCGCCGTGCACAGTGGCTACATGCACTACCGGCGCCCGTTGCTGGCCGGTGGCGTGCAGCTGTATGAACTGAAGTCGCATGGCCACGCCGCCAAGGCTTCGACCTTTGGCAGCAGTGGTGCCAGCCTGCACACCAAGGCCTTCGTGGTGGATGACCAACGCGGCTTTGTCGGCTCGTTCAACCTGGACCCGCGCTCGGCCTACCTCAATACCGAAATGGGCGCGGTGTTCGACGACCCGGTACTGGCAACCCGGCTGCGCCAGGAGTACCTGCGCCTGTCCAGCCCGGAACTGAGCTATTGGGTCTATCTGGACAAGAACTGGGAACTGCGCTGGCTGGACCGCAGCGGCCCGGCCCCGGTCAGCCTGCGTACCGAGCCGGATACCAGCCTGATGCAGCGTGCCAGTACCCGCGTGATCAGCTGGCTGCCACTGGAGTCCCAGCTTTGATGCCTTGGTGCCTTGACGCTCAGGCGCGCTCGCCGTCGTACTGGCTTACCCGCTTCCAAAGCCAGGCAGCCACATGCTCGGGCAAGTGCGCCGACAACGCGGCGATGGCCTCGTCCTCGCTGAGTTGCCCCGGCGCATGCAGCATGGCGGCACTGGCCGCAAGCTGACCAACCTGCAATGAGCGCGCCAGTCCGCCAGGTGCCTGCTCGCCAACCTGCTGCAGTGCCTGCACGATGGCCGGTGCCAGCTTCCAATGTTGGGCAATGCGTACCGCCGTAGGCGCACTGCAGCGCTCCAGCAGTTCCAGCAAGGTCCCTGGCTCACGCACCCGCAGCGGCGGCCGCGCCAGCACATCGGCGCAAGCCTGCATGGTCAGTGCCGCGCCCAAGCCCAGCAGCAGCCCGGCCAACTGTGCGGCAAAGCCGTCCTCGCGCTCGACGCTGCGCGCATGGTCGGCGGCGGCCAGCGACAGCCGCAGCGTGTATTCCCACAACACTCTGGAAAAGTGCGCGTCGGCGCCGTTGTTGCTCTCCATCACCGGTTGCACGAGAGCGGCCGAGATGATCTGGCGGATGCCGTCGTTGCCGATCAGGGTCACCGCGCGTTCGATGCTTTGCACGTCCTGGCCCTGCAGGCGGTAAAGCGCGCTGTTGGCAATGCGCAGCAAGGTAGCGGCCAACACCGCGTCGCTGCCGATGATGCGGGCGATCGAACGCGAGGACGCCGCGCTGTCATTGACGCTCTGGATCAGCTGCGGCAGCAGGTTGGGCCTGCGCGGGGTGTAACGCGAGGAAAGATCGGCGCGGGTCAGCGCGGCGACCACATCCTCGACCACGGCGCGTTGCACGCGCAGGTCGCCGGCATCGGCCGGCTCCACGCCCAGCGCCAGCAGCAGGAACCGCCGCTGCAACACCCCGGCAGTAGGCGCCGCAGCCACCGTCGTGGTTGCCCCGACATCATCGTTGGCGGTCAGGTTGCGATATCGCGCGGGCGTGTGCGGCTGCGGCTGTCGTTGCCACCACCATGCAAGCGCGCCCACCAGCACGGCAGCCGCCAACGAGGAGAGAATCACCATGCCGATCACGGCCGCGCCATATGCAGAAAGCTGCCTGAAATAACGACCGCCAGGCGCCGTTCTTTAGTCCTGCGGTGCGTGTGCCTGCAGCACCGGCCCCTCACTTGTCCTGCTTCTGCAGGCGCACACCCATCGGCCCCTGCAGGGAACCGTCGGCATTGACGGTAAATTCCACCGCCTCTGACTGGGTACCAGGCACCTTCACCTGCAAGCGGTCGTCCTGGCGGGTGTAGGTGGTCTGCTGCGCCTTGCCCAGCATCTCCACGGTGACCTTGCCATCGCGTTGGAAGGTGTAGTTGACCATGCCCATGGCATCGCTCCAGGTTCCGCTCAGCCCTTGGCTGCAGCCCCCCAGCAACACGACCAGCACCAGCAACAACCACTTCTTCATGCAGCACTCCGGCGGTGGCCACCATGGCCACCCGATGGTCCAATTCTGGCATACGCGCATTACCGCATCACAACGCCTGGGTTACGCTGCAGTCCTGCCCACCGGGATACGCCCATGCGCCCTGCCCTGCTGCTTGCGACCTTGATGCAGATCTTCGCCCCGACGGCGGCCATGGCAGGCCCTGCCACTGGCAGCGGGCACTTTGTGGCGCGTGAGCTGGCCTTTGAAGGCCATACGTTCCGTTACCAGGTGTTCGTGCCCGCGGCCAGCGCAGCCCAGCCGCGCCCCCTGGTGCTGTTCCTGCATGGCTCCGGTGAGCGTGGCGACGACGGGGTCAAGCCGACCGAGGCCGGGGTAGGCCCCTGGCTCAAGCAGAACATGGACAGCTTCCCCGCCCTGGTCGTATTCCCGCAGGTACCCGACGACGAGGAATGGCGCGGCCGCAATGCGCGCATGGCACTGGCCGTGCTGGACAGGGCGCGGGATGAATTCGACGCCGACCCCAAGCGGATTTACCTGACCGGCCTGTCCATGGGGGGCTACGGCAGCTGGGAGCTCGCGCTTACCCGCCCGGACCAGTTCGCTGCGCTTGTGCCGATCTGTGGTGCCCTGCTTGCACCGCGTGACGAACGCCCGGGCCTGCTGGTGGACCAGGTTGCCGGCAGCACCGACCCCTATGCCGACACCGTGCAACGGCTGCGCAAGGTGCCCACCTGGATCTTCCATGGTGGGCGGGATGACGTGGTGCCGCCGGAGGATGATCGTGCGCTGGCCCAGGCCAGCGCGCATCAGGGTGTTGGATTCCGCTATACCGAGTATCCGGACACCGGGCACAACGCCTGGGACCCGACCTATCGCAACCCGGCGATGTGGCAATGGATGTTTGAACAACGCCTGCCGTGATGCGGTCCACAACCCATGCGTGACTGCAATCACGCAATTTCCTGGACATTTCCCAAAGCTACCAGCGGCGCGAATTTTTACGCCCGCTGCACCCGTATGACGCCTTCCACCGGCCCGCGCTTCATGCAATAACTTCGCACACAGTGCCGGGTACAGTTGATCCGGCACGTGGTGCAAGCCGACACCCTTGCGCCATGCCCAAGGATGCCGGAGGTTCTTCGTTTGTCGATCAGCGCAACTCCTGCCCCACGCCAAGCCGAGCGCCTGCGCAGCCTCCATTCCCGCCTGCACCTGCTCATCCTTGCCGCCCTGCTGCCACTGCTGGTGATCGGCGCGATCGCGGTATGGACCGCAGCCCGCGACTACCGGCAGAACTCGGAGCAACGCCTGCAGGAAACCGCCACCGCGCTGGCGCGGGGCGTCGACCAGGGTGTGGAAGACAATATCAACCAGCTGCAATTGCTGTCGGTGCTGGCCCCCGAAGCAATGGCATCGGCGCCACAGTTGCAGCGCTGGGTTGCCAACAACCCGGACATCACCCTGATCGCCGATGATTCGCAACAGGCTGCGATGCTGCCGCCCGGGCTGCTGCAGGCCGCACGCAGCAGCGGCAAGGTGCAGATATCCAACCTGTTCTCGCGCCCCGGCAGCACCATCGCTGAAGTCGCCATCGCGCTGCCGTTCGTGCACGCCGATGGCCGTACCCATGTACTAGCGATGGTCCAGCCCTCCAACCGCCTGATCAACACCGTGCTGCGTGCTGGTAGTGACCAGAGCCTGCTGGTGGCGGTGGTGGATGCCAATGGCGTGATCGCCGCGCGCTCACGCGCACCGGAACGTTACATCGGCAAGCCGGTGCCGGACTGGGAAGCCTTGCAGCGCATCGACGGCCGCAACGGCATGTTCAATGCCACCACCAAGGAGGGCCAGCGGGTCATCTTCGCCTTCACCATGCTGCAGGCCGCCCCGGGCTGGGCGTTGGTGGTGGGTGAGCCGCAGCTGAGCTTCCAGGCACGCTGGCAACGGCCACTGGTCGGCATCATCCTGGGCGGCATCCTCGCTGCAGTAATCGCCCTGATCTCGGCCAATGCTATCGCCGGCGGCATCCTGCGGCCGATCCGTGCGCTGGCCCAACGTGGCCGCAGCATTGCCGCCAACGACATGCCGACCGCAGAGATGCCGGCGTCCTCCATCCGCGAAGTACGCAGCCTGCAGGACAGTCTCAACGACACCGTCGATGCACTGAAGAAGAGCGCCGATGAAGCACAGGACCTGGCGCGCAGCCTGCAGGCCAGTGAACAACGTTACCGCGCGGTCGCCGAGGCAGGCGCGCTGGTACTGTGGGAGTCCGACCGCAACGGCAAGGTGTGTTCGGCCACGGGCTGGCGCGAGCTTACCGGCCAGCCCAACGAAGCCGCCCTGGGCAAGGGCTGGTTGCGGCGGGTCAGCGAGGACGACCTGCCGCAGATCGAGATCGCACTGGAGCAGAGCTTCACCCATGGCGCACCGATGGACGTGGAGTTCCGCGTGCTGGATGTCTACGGCAAATGGCGCTGGCTGCGCGCCCGCGGCGCTCCCATCGGCAAGGACCACAGTCACTGGGCGGGCGTACTGGAAGACGTGGATGCCCGCCGCCAGGCACAGGCCCGCATCACCTACCTGGCCCAGCACGACCCACTGACCAGCCTGCCCAACCGCAGCGTGCTGTTCGACAAGCTCGGGCTTGCACTGGCTGCCGCCCAGCGGGGCCATTCCAGCGCCCTGCTGCTACTCGACCTGGACCGCTTCAAGGAGGTCAACGACACCCTCGGGCATCCCATCGGCGATCGCCTGCTGCAGGAGGTGGCACACCGCATCCTGGGCAGCGTGCGTGACAACGACCTGGTCTCCCGCCTGGGCGGTGACGAATTCGCGGTGTTGATGGCCTCTGAGGCGCGTGCACCGGAAGCCGCCTCGTCGCTGGCAACGCGTCTGGTCGACGTGCTCGGCCGGCCGTTCGAGCTGGACGGCCACCAGCTGCTGATCAGCACCAGCATCGGGATCGTGTTGATCGATGCCCAGGCCGATGCCGCCGACAAATTGATGCGCAATGCCGACCTGGCGCTGTACCGGGCCAAAGAAGAAGGTCGCGCCTGCTACCGGTTCTTCGAGACCGAGATGGATACCCGCATGCAGCACCGCCGCCAGCTTGAGATCGAGCTGCGCGCCGGCCTGCAGCAACAGCAGTTCGAACTGCACTACCAGCCGCTGGTCGACCTGCTGCAACGTCGTGTTACCGGATTCGAGGCCCTGCTGCGCTGGCGCCATCCGCAGCGCGGCCTGCTCGACCCCGCCCAGTTCCTGGCCCTGGCCGAAGACATCGGCTTGATGGTGCCGTTGGGCAACTGGGTGCTGCGCCAGGCCTGCCGCGACGCGGTGGGCTGGCCGGAGGAAATGAAGGTTGCGGTCAATCTGTCGGTATCGCAGCTGGCGCAGCCGGACCTGGCCGGGATGGTCGAGCAGGCGCTGGCGGCCGCTGGCCTGCCTGCCACACGACTGGAACTGGAGATCACCGAAAACGCGCTCATCGCCAACATCCAGGCCGCATCGGCGCACCTGCTGCGGTTGAAAATGGCCGGTGTTTCGGTGGTCATGGATGACTTCGGCACCGGCTATTCCTCGCTCGGCTACCTGCGCGCCTTTCCCTTCGACAAGGTCAAGATCGACAAGTCCTTCATCCGCGATCTGGGCGAACAGAGCCAGGGCAGTGCCATCATCGGCGCGGTTTCGCACCTGTGCGCCAAGCTGGGTATCACCGCCACCATCGAGGGCGTGGAAACCCGGGCGCAGCTGGACCAGCTCAAGCAGGAACACTGCGCTGAAGGCCAAGGCTACGTGTTCGGCCGCCCGATGCCGCTGTCCGCCGTGCCAGGGTTCCTGCAGGACTGGCCCGCACGCTGGAATGGCGAGCAATGAGCGCCACCGGCGACGCTGAAACCCACGGGCAGGCAGCTACCTGCCCGCAGGCAGCGATGCCTTAATTCACACCGCGGATCGCCAGGGTCAGTGCCAGCACGCTCAGGATCACCGCGATGGTGCCATCCAGAATGCGCCAGGTGGACGGCTTGGTGAACAACGGCGCCAGCATGCGCGCGCCCAGGCCCTGCACGGTCAGCCATACACCGCTGGCGGTGACCACACCGGCCGCGAAGGCCATGCGCGCATCACCAAAATTGTCAGCGATCGAGCCGATCACCATCATGTCCAGCCAGAAGTGCGGATTGATGATGGAAAAGCCCGCAGCCGCCATCAGCGCGGTGCGCAGCGACTGGCTGCCGTTGTCGTCCAGCTTCATGCCACCGCCACCGGCAACCGCACGCCGCGCCGACTGCAGCGCATACCAGCTCAGGAAAGCCACACCACCCCACAGCAGCACCGTGGTCAGCCACGGCAGCTGATCGGTGAGCCGGCGCAGGCCGGCCACGCTTGCCAGGATGAAGGTCGCATCGATTGCAAAGCACGTGGCGATGATCGGGATCACGTGCTGGCGCAGGATGCCCTGGCGCAGGATGAACGCACTCTGCGCGCCAACAATCGCAAACAGACCGATACCGATACCGGCACCACTGAGCCAGGCACTGCCGGCGGCTTGGGCGGAAATAACCGAAAACATGGGACAAAAACCTTGTTACCTGGGGGAAGGAGGCTGCGGGAGAACCCACCGGCAACTCCGGACGCGGCAATTGTCGCAATGCAGCATCAAAAAGTAGAGCTAAACTTCGTTAACCATCTTTAGCAGAACTTAATATGCGCATTGATCATGCCCAGCTACGGGCGCTGGCGGCGGTCATCCGCGAAGGCAGCTTCGAGCGCGCCGCGCTATCGCTCAACGTCACCTCCTCGGCCGTCTCGCAGCGGATCAAGGCGCTGGAGGACAGGGTCGGCAAACTGCTGATCCGCCGCACCATCCCCACCGAGGCGACCCCGGAGGGCCAGGTGCTGGTGCAGCTGGCCGAGCAGACCGCGCTGCTGGAGCGCGACGCCTTCGAGCGCATCGGCATCTCCGACAGCGCGCTCTCGCGCGCCAGCATTGCCGTGGCGGTCAACCACGACAGCATGGAAACCTGGTTCCCCGAGGCGGTGCAGACCTTCTCGCAAAGCACCTCCACCACCCTGGACCTGCACACCGAGGACCAGGACCACACCGTGGCGTTGCTGCGCCAGGGCGCGGTACTGGGCGCGGTGACCACCTTGTCCGAGCCGGTGCAGGGCTGCCAGATCCATGCGCTGGGCAGCATCCGCTACGCCGCCACCTGTACCCCCGAATTCCACGCCCGCTACTTTGCCAAGGGCGTTACCGCCCAGGCGCTGGCGCAGGCACCGGTGCTGGTGTTCAACCGCAAGGACGACATGCAGGCCCGCTATGCCCGCCGCCTGGCCGGGGTCGAGCAACCGCACAACGCCCCCACCTGGTGGATCCCCTCCACCCGCGCCTTCGTCCACGCCAACCTGGGCGGGCTGGGCTGGACCATGAATCCCCTGCCCCTGGTGCGCCGCCACCTGGAAAGCGGACGCCTGGTCTACGTCAAGGCACGCGCCTGGGAAGACGTGCCGCTGTACTGGCAGCACTGGAAAGGCGAGGTCAAGACCATGGCCCTGCTGACCCGCGCCATCCTGCAGGCCTCGGCCGCACTGGTACGCAAGCGACGCTGAGCCCCCGACCAGTTGCTGCAGCGCAAGTTTCCCTAAAGGACACTGCCTGCAGTCACGGCTCGGGTGGATGCTGCGTTGATCCCAACGCCTACCCGCCAGGAGCCGTGCCATGTCGATGCTTCGTTCTGTTCCGGTTGTGCCGTCATGGCTGTGCACCGCGGTGGCCGCGCCGCTGGCCAGTACCCTGCTGTTCCTGCTGCCCGGCAACGCCCAGGCGCTGGACTGCGGCAGCAACAATGGCTACACCTGCAGCGGCACGGCCAACCAGTACGCAGGCGGCTTCAATCCCGGCGTTGGCCAGGGTGGCTTTGGCGGCGGCAGTTGTACCGCCAGCAAGACCCCGGTGGTGTTCATCCCCGGCAACGGCGACAGCGCGATCAGCTTCGACATGCCGGCCGGCGCCGTGGCCGGTTACACCACCCCGCCCCGCTCGCTCTATGCCGAGCTCAAGGCGGCCGGTTACAACGACTGCGAACTGTTCGGCATCACCTACCTCAGCGCCAGCGAGCGCGCCGCGCCGCAGTACAACTACCACGCACCGGCCACCTATCAGACGCTCAAGACCTTCATCGACAAGGTCAAGGCCTATACCGGCAAGAGCCAGGTCGACATCGTCAGCCATTCACTGGGCTCGACCATGGCATTGGCGATGATCAAGTACAGCGGCAACCAGGCCAGCGTGCGCCGCTTCATCAACATCGGTGGCGGCCTGCGCGGCCTGCAGACCTGCCGCAGCACCGGCTACCAGTCGGCCCTGGCACCGACCTGCAATGCCGAGGCCTATGTCTACCCCTACACCTATTACACCTTTGGCCTGTACCCCAGCACCGGCCTGACCTACTACGGCTACAACCGCTGGACCGGCAGTGGCAGCGGCAGCCTGCGCAGCCTCCCGGCCAGCTATACCGGCATCCGCTTCTACACCATCACCGCCGGCCTGCGTGACCAGGTGCATTGCTTCACCACCAGTTACAGCGCCGGCTGCGCCGACGGCGCGCTGTTCAACAGCGCCACCAACGTCTACGCACAGGTGGACATCGGCGCCGGTAGCAGCGCCTACAGCTTTGACTGGGATTGGAGCGATGGCAGCCCGTACAACTTCGGCGGTGGCGACACCAGCAATGGCGTGGGCCACTTCCGCTCGAAGAACAACGCCGGGCTGATCGTGCGAAACATGCTCACCAGCGACTGCACCAGCAATTGCGCAGCCGGCTACAGCGGGGTGTACGGCCCGGCGGTCAATCGCTGAACCGCGTTCTCAATCGAAGGACATCGATACACCGACGCCGCCTTGCCAATCGGTGGTGTCGGCATCCAGCCCGCGCAGGACCGATGCATCCAGTTGCACGCGCGGGCTCACCCTCCACATCACGCCGGCACCGGCCGCACGCATGTACTGCGCGCCGGTGCCATAGCCGGCTTCGACATAGGCCGACAACGGCGGCCGCAAGGCGAAACCATAGCTGGGCGAGAACAACCAGCCGCTGCCGCCCTCGCCCCATTGCCGGTCAATGTAGAACGCCAGGCTGCGGTCGCGCGGCAGCGCCCATGCCGCCGTCACGCCCAGGTCGTAGTCATGCCCCGCATCACCCAGCGGTGCCCTGCCCCAAGGCAGGCTGGCCCCTGCTTTGAAGGCCACTGATAGCTGTTCGTTCGCCAGCGGTGGTGCCCACTTGAGTGCCACACTGCCGTCACCGCCGCCGCTGTCCTGCACGCGAATACCGGAGCCGCGCAGCCGCAGCCTGCTCCAGCTGTCCGCGCCGAGTTGCAACTCCAGCGTATCGGCGAGCCCGACGCGCAACAGGGTGTCTGCGGTCCAGGTGGTGGTGGTCAGGCCATCGCTGCGATCACGACTGGCATCGGGCAAGCCCTGCTCCCAGACGACTACGTGCTTGCCGACCGTACTGGGGGAAAAGCCGATGCCTGGACGGTCGAACTCCGGCGCGTCATCGGCCTGGGCGTGGCCACTTGCCAAGGCGAGCACTGCCAGCAGCAGAGACGAGGTTTTCATGCCGCCATGTTCCATACGTGGCCGGGTGGCGATGTGAAAGATCATGGGGCTACCGTTATGCGCAGAGGGCGCCACGGTGCGCGATGGCCCGTTAGGGCGGTTGCAGCGCGTGCTTCCCGGGTGCGCTTCGCTTACCCGGGCTACGGATGCGCCGGGGACATCCTTTTTTGTCGGTGGCGAGGCCACAAATGAAAAGCCCACCCGCTTGCGCCGGGTGGGCTTTCAGCAAACCTGCGGATCCCGAGACCTCAGCGATGCGCCAGCGCGTAATCCAGCGCGCCGCGCACGGCGGCTACCTGGGCGTCATTGCATTGCTGCGGGGTGGCCTTGGGGCTATCCGGGTAAACCTCGGTGGTGGTGGTATAGCGCGCACCGCTGACGCTGGCGCAAAGTCCCAGGGCCTTCAGCGGGTACTCGATGACCGCTTCGGCGACCACCGGCGAGCCAATGATCTGGCCCTGGGCGTCGGCTGGAGCGAGATGGGTGACCTTGGCAACCTCGGCATTCACCGCCTGCTGGAACTGTGGCTGGCGGTTTTCGGTGTCATCGACCAGATAGAAGCCATCGGGGATCTCGCCCGGTTCGAACGGCTTGCCATCACGGGCGGCCAATGCCGGGCGGAACTCGCTCTCATCGGTGTCGGTGGTCTCGTGCAGGTCGATATGCATCACCACCTTGCCCTTGTAGGGTGCCACCAGCGCCATCAAGGCCGCCGACTCCTGCGCCGGGCTGTCGGCCACGAACGAACGATTGGGGTCCAATGCCTGCGCGTTCCAACGCTGGATGCGCTCATACCCCCACGGGCTCACACACGGAGCGACCAGCAGGTTGCAGCGGCCGGCATAGTCCTGCGCATGCTGGTCAACGAACTGCAGCGCGCCCTGCACACCGCTGGTTTCATAACCATGCACGCCACCGGTAACCAGCACTACCGGCAATGCCGGGTCCCAGTTGCGGCTGCGGATCGCAAACAGCGGGTAACGGCCCGACGGATAGTCCAGCTCGCCGTACTGGCTCACATCAAAACGCGCACGCAGGGCGTCGATCCTGGTCAGCACTTCGTCGGCATAGCTGCGCTGCACCTGCTGCATGGCCAGCCACTGCGCACGTTCCGGCGCGCCCCAGGGCTGGCCTGCGGTGCCTACGGGATAGAAAGCGGCAACGGTGCTCATGCGCAGATCTCATCAATACGGAAGATGGCGCGCACTCTACACCCAAGCGGCTACGTCTTCAGGCGATTGCAGGGCAAAGCATGAACACCGGCCTAATCCCCCCCTGCCCGCTTCACCTGCAATTGCACTTGCCGCGCGCAGGCTGGAGCTACCTTGGCGCGCTCGCGCGCCGTCAGCAACAGGAGTCCGCCATGGGCAAGCTTCGCCTTTCTCTGGCCTCGGCCATCGCCGCTACCGCCCTCACGCTGTCCGCCGCTGCCCAGGCACAGCACTATGGGCCGCAGGACGAGGGCCGCCGTTTCAATGATGGCAGCCGCGTGGTCTGCCACAAGGTCGAGGTCGCCAACAACGCACGCGACCAGAACCGTATTGCCGGTACCGCGACCGGTGCGGTGGTCGGCGGCCTGCTCGGCAACCAGGTTGGCAAGGGCAATGGCCGCAAACTGGCCACCGTCGGTGGCGCAGTCGCCGGCGGCCTGGTCGGCCGCAACGTGCAGGGCCGCAACCAGGAGCGCAATGGGCAGCGCAGCGTGGAAACCCGCTGTGAGCGCGTCTACCGCTGAGGCAAACGCCTCGCCCAGCAACGACAAAGGCCCCTGTCGGGGCCTTTGTCGTTAACGCCGCAGCGGGATCAGGCCTGCTGTTCCAGCAGGCGACTGATGTCCTCGTCCTTCTGCAGCCACAAGCCATTCATCCACTGCTGGAATTGCGCGCGGAAATTGCGATCTTCCTGGTAATTGCGGCCGATGAATTCGGTCGGGATCGGCAGCTTGCGCACCAGCACCTTCACTTCCGGCAGGCGGTTGGCCATCAGGTCCATCATCGAAGGGATGCCCTTGGGATAGACGATGGTCACGTCCAGCAGGGCGTTCAGGCCCTTGCCCATGGCATCGAGCACAAATGCCACGCCGCCGGACTTGGGCTTGAGCAGGTGCTTGAACGGCGAGGACTGCGAGGCATGCTTGGCGGCGGTGAAACGCGTGCCTTCAACGAAGTTCATCACCGCCACCGGGATGCTGGCGAACTTTTCGCAGGCCTTGCGGGTTACTTCCATGTCACGCCGGCCCAGCTCGGGGTTCTTGGCGATCTGCTTGCGGGTATAGCGGCCCATGAACGGGAAATCCAGCGCCCACCAGGCCAGGCCCAGCACCGGCACCCAGAACAGCGAGCGCTTCAGGAAGAAGCGCAGCAGCGGGATGCGCCGGTTGAATACTTTCTGCAACACCAGGATATCGACCCAGCTCTGGTGGTTGGCCAGCACCAGGTAGTGCCCGTCGCGCTCCAGCCCTTCGACGCCGCTGACCGTGAAACGGGTGGCGGTAAAGGCATGGATCATCGCGCTGTTGACCGCGATCCAGCTCTCGGCCAGGCCGGTCAGCAACGGATTGCAGGCCTTCCTGACTGCCTGCAAAGGCAGCACCGCCTTGAACAGCGCCACCACGAACAGTGGCACGCAGTGCACCAGCGTGTTGATCACGATCAACGGGAAAATCAGAGCGACACGCAACCACACCATGGAAATAACCGCGGGGAACTACCCCAGAACCGAAAGAGGCACAGGGTAGCAAAAGCAGCGCTTCAGGTTTCACCCGTAACCCGGCCCGGCATCCCGGTGCACCGCCAAGCCACTGGATTTGCTGACCTTTCGACCGCCCTGCGGCGCAGTGCCCGGCCCCGCCCTTACGATCCGGGCGAGCCACGGCGGCTTACTGCAGGCTGGTCTGCACCACCTCGACGCGGATGCCGGCATCGGCCATGGCCTGGTTGGCCGCGGCCAGCTTCAGCCGCATGTCCTTGCGGAAACACTGGTCGATGGCATGCTCGATCTCCGGCTCGCGCGCCATCAGCCGACGCAGCGCATGCCGCTCCAGGGCCAGGTAGCGGGTTGGCTTGACGGTGACGACAGTGGCCGTGGCCGGCATGTCGGTCAACACGCTGATCTCGCCGGACAGTGCCCCGGCGCCGCACCAGCCCACCACCACCTCGTTCACCACCACCGCCACTTCACCACTGGCGATGAACAGCATGTGGCTGGCCTGTTCCCCATGCCGGATCAGCACCTCGCCCACCGCGGCCTCGCGCCACTGGCCCAGATCCAGCACACGACGGGCCTGTGCCGGCTCGACCAGCGGCAGCACGGTTTCGCGGAAGCGGCGCTCCTCCACCGAGAACTGGGTGATGCGATTGCGATAGGCCTGCAAGGACAACTGCCCCACATTGACCGCGACGAAGATGATTTCCCAGGTAGCGCTGACGTAGTCGGCGATCATCAACGAGTAGGTGATGCTGAGCAAGCCGGAGGCGACCGCCAGGCTGCGCAGCCACATCATGCGCGTCATCAGCATCGACAGGATCAACAGCAGATAGCTGGCGTGACCCACCATGCCATCGAACGAAAGCGCGGATTGGAAGAAGCTGTTGAGGTCCATGCGCGGAGGATGAGGCAAGCCACGTCGGCCAACAATCAGCAAGCCGATCCGTGGCCTGCCCGCTTGCCATCCCAGCTCCCGGCTGGGGTCCCCTGACTTGCCAGCCCCCCCCCCCGGCCGCAGATTGCGTCACTGTCAGCGGGCGCCTGACAGACGCGCTAATCTTGACCCCGCATAATCCCTACCCTGCTTTTTGCCGTACTTGTCGATGCCTTTCAAATTGCCACCGCTGGGTGAAGTACTGGACCTGCTACCCGACGCGGTCTGCATGGTCGCCCCCGACGGCCAGCTGCTGATGGTCAACGCCGCCTTCGAAACCATCTTTGGCTACAGCCCGGCCGAAGCCGTGGGTCGGCAGATCATGGATCTGGTGCATCCGGACGATCGCGCGGCCACCGAGCAATCGGCACTGGATGCGATGGCGGGCCGGCCGCGTTCGAATTTCCGCAACCGCTACATCCGCAAGGACGGCAGCGTCGTCGACATCCAGTGGTCGGCCAAATGGCTGCCCGAGTACCAGATTCGTATCGGCGTTGGCCACGAAGTAACCGCATTGCGTGGCATCGAGCGTCAACTCGAACACCTGGCCAGCCATGACACCCTCACCGGCCTGCCCAACCGCTACCACCTGCGGCGCGAACTGGATGCCGCACTGGCGCAGGCCGCCAGCAAGGCCGAGGGTCTGGCCCTGCTCTACATCGACCTGGATGGCTTCAAGGCCGCAAATGACCGCCATGGGCATGAAGCAGGCGACCGACTGCTGCACGATGCGGCCCAGCAACTGCGCGAGGGGCTGCGCCAGAACGACCTGATCGCCCGCGTCGGCGGCGACGAATTCGTCGCGGTATTGCCTGCCTGTGCCAGCCGCGACGACGCTTTGAGCATTGCTGCTGACCTGCGTGCACAGCTGGCGCTGCTGCAGACCTTGGGCAGTGACACGCCACGCATCGACGCCAGCATTGGCGTTGCCTGCTTCCCAACCGATGGCCACGATGCCGATGCCTTGCTGCGTCACGCTGACGCGGCAATGTACGCGGCCAAGGCGAAGAAGCGCCTTGCCAACCCTGCTACGGATCGCGCCTCCAAACCGATCTCCTGATCCAGGCGACACTTCGCATGCCGAGGCAGCGTGCCAGGATGAAGATGGCACCACCGCCTCCCAACGGAAGTCAGCGCAGCCTAGTTGCACTACCGCAGCATCAGCGGAACCAGACCCATCGACGGGATGGCAGCTGTTTGCCCCTGTGACCGACGTTTACTGGACCGACTGGACGTGGACCTGGGCGCCGGACGTCCGATCTCCCAACTCGATGATCTCGTCAGCACTCAGGCCGGCAACCCTGTCTTTTATCCTGACAATTCCAAGGCTTTGCAGCTCAGGATTTCCCGCCACCTCATACGCCGAATTCACGCCGGCCAGATTGATCTGAAGCATGGCCAGCAACAGCTTCTGCTTTTTCGCAGCACTGACCGATTCAGTCATCTTTTCCCAGCTGGCCTCCGCTGCGGCATCCGAGGATCCATCCAGGCGAATGGGCTCTTTGGCGCAGGCGATACCAGCAATCAGCAGGCTGATGATGAGAACAGCAAAAAAGCGAATTTTCACAATAATCCTCCTTGAAAATTGGCATGACACCTGCGCTACATCACGCAACTACTTCCAGGGCAGTTCGCCCTTGGCAACCTTGGCACTGAGTTCCAATGATGCCTCGCCCTGCAGCCCCGGGTAGCGCTGCTTCATTGCCGCAATCAGCGCAGTCGAGTCCTTGGCCTTGGCAGCTTCCTCATCGAAGGCGCGAATGTAATTGGCCGTGAATTCAACGGCTGCCAAATCCTGCGGCGCGCCTTGCGCATAGTGTCCGGGAATAACCCGGGTCGGCGCCATATCCTGGATCTGCCGTAGCGCTGTCAGCCAATCCTGATGCGACTGCGGCGTCTGCGTATCGGCCATGAATACATGCGACCCCGCGTCCACCAGCACCCCGCCCATCACGCTGCGGATCGAGGGCACCCACAGCGCAGTTCGGTCCGGGCTTGCGCCATCCAGGCCGATGATCTTCAACTCCTGTCCTTCCAGCTGCAGCGTGTCGCCGTCCAGCGGCGACGGCACCACCTCCTGTGCGGGTGCATTGGCGCCGAGCTGCGGGCCCCATATCTTCAGCTTCTCATCCTTGCTGGCCTGGATATGCGCCACGGTCTGCGGGGTCGCCACGATCCGCGCATCGGGAAAGGCCGCGTGCAGCGTCTCCAACCCAAAGTAGAAATCCGGATCGCCATGGCTGATATAGATCGTGGTCAGCTTCTTGCCTGACGCCTTGATCATCTCGACCAGCTTGGCCGCATCGGCAGTGGAGAACTGTGCATCGACCAGCACGGCATCGTTGGCGCCGCTAAGCAACTCGGAGGACACCGCGAAGATCGCGCTTTCACCCGGGTTATAGACCTGTACTTGCAGCGGTTGCGCGATGGTGCCGGCCGGGGCCTGCGCAGCCTGTTGATCGGCGGCCGGCGCGACATCGCTCTCCTTGCCGCCACACGCAGACAACACCCCTGCCAGCGCAACCACCAGCGCGGTGCGCATTGCCATGACCGTCCTACCCATAATCCTTCTCCATTTGGCCGATCGCCGGTGCAGCACGCCCTTCGGTTTTCCCTCTACAGGGCACGCATGGCGGACCACTACCCTTTGCAGGCCGATGCTGACCCGGACCGCGTTATCCAGACGTAAAACAGGCCGTCCATGCCGCAAGCACAGCGATGCGGGAATCCGGGCACAGTGGCAGCGGTGCCATTCCGGCAGCCGCCATCGCCATGGAAGTTTGGGTGTAAAGCAGCAATCGTTCCGGCGACATGGATCTGCCCCCTGCGACCACCCGCCATTACGACAACGTGGCGACAAGCCGCCACGTCGCCACTGCGATCACGCCGCGCTGAGCACCGGCGCCAGCAACCGGAACGTGCCTGCGTCGGCATCCATCTCCACCTTGCCACCGACCGGCACGATGAATTGCTCCTTGATGTGGCCAATCATCGCGCCGCGGTAGGCCGGGATCTTCAACGGCAGGATGTAGTCGTCGAAGATCTGGTCCAGGGTCAACGAGCCATAGCCATCACCCGGCGCACAATCGGTGCACTCGCCGAAAATGAAACCGGCGATCCTGTCCAGCGCCCCCATCAGCTTCAAGGTGCTGAACATGCGATCGATGCGATAGGGCGCCTCTGCGACGTCTTCCAGGAACAGGATCTTGCCGGTGAAATCCGGCAGATAGGGCGAACCGGCCAAGGCCGTGAGCACGGTCAGGTTGCCGCCGATCAACTCGCCTTGCGCCTTGCCACTACGGAGGGTCAGTGTGCGGTTGTCGCGCGGCACCAGTTCATCGTCGTTTTCGCTGCGGTTCTGGTACTGCATCAGCTCGCGCTTGAAGAACACGCGTTCGAACTGATCGACATTGAAGCGGTTCCAGCTGCCTGCACCGATCTGCCCATGGAACGTCACCAGGCCGGTTTTGGCATGGATGGCACAATGCAGCGCGGTGATGTCCGAGTAACCGAGCAACACCTTGGGATTGGCGCGGATGCGCTCGTAGTCGAGCAGCGGCAGCAGCCGTGCTGCGCCGGAGCCGCCGCGCACACAAATGATGGCCTTGACCTGCTTGTCGCCGAACATGGCATTCAGATCACCGGCACGCTCGGCATCGGTGCCGGCCAGGTGGCCATGGCGTGCGCCGTAGTGGGCACCGGTCTTGACCACGAAACCAAAGGCCTCCATGGCTTCCTGCGCCAACTGCAGGCTGAGCCGTTCGCTGCTGGCCGAGGACGGGCTGACCAGCCCCACCGTGTCGCCCTTGTTGAGCCCGGCCGCCAGCAGCTGCCCGCGCGCAGCCGCCAGTGCGCCCTGCATGCCGAGCAGCGGCAAGGTAGCCGCCAGTGCCGTGCCGCCAATAAAACGCCGTCTATCCATGTTGCTGCCTGTTACCGGGAGGTCCCGGCAAGAGTAACAGCGCACCGCAAGCCAGGTAGAGCCGAGCCATGCTCGGCTGGGGCTGTACCGACGGCCCCTCCTGTAGAGCCGAGCCATGCTCGGCTGGGGGCGTACCGGGAAAGCCTCTGCCGAGCATGGCTCGGCACTACATGAAGGCGCTTGCCGAGCATGGCTCGGCACTACATTCGCCTTTGGCGGGGTGCTTACATATTGCGACGGTACTCGCCGCCTACGTCGTACAGGGCGTGGCTGATCTGGCCGAGGCTGTGGGTCTTGACCGCCTCGATGAGTGCTTCGAAGACATTGCGGCGATCGCGCGCGGTCTTCTGCAGGTAACCCAGGCCATGACCGTCGTGCACCTCACCGTCCGCCGCTGCGCCTTCGATCTCGTGCGCATGCGAGGTCTCCCCCGCCGGTGCCAGCGCATTGCGGTTGCGCTGCCAGTTGTGCACGTTCTCGATCTGTTGGCCCTTCTCTTCCTCGGTGGAGCGGATCAGCTCGATCTCGGTGGCCACTTCGCCGGCATGCTCCTTGGGCAGGAACATGTTGACGCCGACCAGCGGCAGGCTGCCGTCGTGCTTCTTGTGCTCGTAGTACAGGCTCTCTTCCTGGATCTTGCCGCGCTGGTACATGGTGTCCATCGCGCCGAGCACGCCGCCGCGCTCGCTGATCGCCTCGAACTCCTTGTACACGGCCTCCTCGACGATGTCGGTGAGCTTGTCGACGATGAAGCTGCCCTGCCACGGGTTCTCGCAGAAGTTCAGCCCCAGCTCCTTGTTGATGATCATCTGGATCGCCACCGCACGGCGCACGCTTTCCTCGGTCGGGGTGGTGATGGCTTCGTCGTAGGCGTTGGTGTGCAGGCTGTTGCAGTTGTCGAACAGGGCGTACAGCGCCTGCAGGGTTGTGCGGATGTCGTTGAACTGGATTTCCTGCGCGTGCAGCGAGCGGCCGGAGGTCTGGATGTGGTACTTCATCATCTGGCTGCGCTCGTTGGCGCCGTAGCGCTCGCGCATCGCGCGCGCCCAGATGCGGCGGGCGACGCGGCCGATCACGGTGTACTCCGGGTCCATGCCGTTGGAGAAGAAGAACGACAGGTTGGGCGCGAAGTCGTCGATCTTCATGCCACGCGCCAGGTAGTACTCGACGATGGTGAAACCATTGGACAGGGTGAAGGCCAACTGGCTGATCGGGTTCGCGCCGGCCTCGGCGATGTGATAGCCGGAGATCGACACCGAGTAGAAATTGCGCACTTTGTGGTCGACGAAGTACTGCTGGATATCACCCATCATCCGCAGCGCGAACTCGGTGGAGAAGATGCAGGTGTTCTGCGCCTGGTCCTCCTTGAGGATGTCGGCCTGCACGGTGCCGCGCACGGTGGACAGGGTTTCGGCCTTGATCCGCGCATAGGTATCGGCATCCACCAACTGGTCGCCGGTGACGCCCAGCAGGGCCAGGCCCAGGCCGTTGTTGGTCGGCGGCAACGCGCCGTGGTACTGCGGGCGTGAGCGGCCTTCGAACAGTTCTGCGATCTTCTGCTCAGCCTCGGCCCAGCGCGCGGGGTCTTCGCGCAGGTACTTCTCCACCTGCTGGTCGATGGCGGTGTTCATGAACATCGCCAGGATCATCGGCGCCGGGCCGTTGATGGTCATCGACACCGAGGTGGTCGGCGCGCACAGGTCGAAGCCGGAGTACAGCTTCTTCATGTCGTCCAGCGTGGGAATGTTGACGCCGGAGTTGCCGATCTTGCCGTAGATGTCCGGGCGCGGCGCCGGATCCTCGCCGTACAGGGTGACGCTGTCGAAGGCGGTGGACAGGCGCGCGGCCGGCTGGCCCACGCTCAGGTAATGGAAGCGGCGGTTGGTACGCTCCGGCGTGCCTTCACCGGCAAACATGCGGATCGGGTCTTCGCCGCTGCGGCGGTACGGGTAAACGCCGCCGGTATACGGATAGGAGCCCGGCAGGTTCTCCTTCTGCAGGAAGACCAGCAGCTCGCCCCAGCTGCGATAGGTAGGTGCTGCGATCTTGGGGATCTGCTGGTGGCTCAGCGACTCGCGGTAGTTCTCCACACGGATGGTCTTGCCGCGCACCTGGTACTCGTTGACCGGCTCGGTGATCGACTTCAGCCGTGCCGGCCACTCACGCAGCAGGCGCAGTGCTTCCGAATCCAGCGACTGCACCGCATCGTTGTAGCGCTGCCGCAGGATCAGCAGCGAGCGATCCACTGCCTGGGGCTCGCCCTCTCCCCCCGCCCCTCTCCCGAGGGCAGAGGGGAGCAAAGCATCACCTGCATACAGGTCCAGCGCACCCGGCAAGGCGGCATCGCCCAGTTCCTTCAATGCCTGCCAGAGGCCCTGCGCACGCTCGGCCACCTCGGCCTGCGATTCGATGCGGGCATTGATGCCGCGGCCCTGCTCGGCGATCTCGGCCAGGTAGCGCACACGGCTACCGGGGATCAGCACCGTCGCGCGCGGCTCCTTGAGCGTGGTATCGATCTGCGGCGCCAGCGCGGCCCGGGTCCGCTCGCTGAGCAGCCGGCACAGGTTGGCGAACATCCAGCTGATGCCCGGATCGTTGAACTGGCTGGCAATCGTCGGATACACCGGCACGTCTTCGTCCTTCATGGTGAAGGCCGTGCGGTTGCGCTTCCATTGCTTGCGCACATCGCGCAAGGCGTCCTCGGCGCCGCGCTTGTCGAACTTGTTCAATACCACCAGCTCGGCGTAATCGAGCATGTCGATCTTTTCCAGCTGGCTGGGCGCGCCGAAATCGCTGGTCATCACATACATCGGGAAATCGACCAGATCGACAATCTCCGAATCGCTCTGGCCAATACCGGCGGTCTCGACGATCACCAGATCGAAGTGCAGCGACTTCAGGAAACCAATGCAGTCGCGCAGCACCGTATTGATCGCCGCATGCTGCCGGCGGGTCGCCATCGAGCGCATATAGACGCGCTTGGAGCGCAGCGAATTCATGCGGATGCGGTCGCCGAGCAGCGCGCCACCGGTGCGGCGGCGGGTCGGGTCGACCGAGATCACCGCGATGCGCATCTGCGGGAAGCTGGCCAGGAAGCGGTTGAGCAGCTCATCGGTTACCGACGACTTGCCGGCACCACCGGTGCCGGTGATGCCTACCACCGGCGTATTGCCCGCCGCCAGCTGCCACTGCTTGCGCAGGTGCACCAGCTCCGCCTCCGAATGATTGCCATCCTCCAGCGCCGACAACACCCGACCAATGCCAATCTCATCGTCGATCGCCGGGGCGTCCGCGCTGTCGTTGCGCGCGGCCGCCTCGCGGGCCTTGCCGGCACGCGCCACCACATCCTCGATCATCTCCACCAGGCCCATCTTCATGCCGTCGTTGGGGTGGTAGATGCGCTCCACGCCATAGGCCTGCAGCTCGCGGATTTCCTCTGGCGTAATGGTGCCGCCACCGCCACCGAACACCTTGATATGGCCAGCGCCCTTTTCCTTGAGCATGTCGACCATGTACTTGAAGTACTCCACGTGCCCGCCCTGGTAGGACGACAGTGCAATCGCGTCGGCATCTTCCTGCAGCGCCGCGCGTACCACGTCTTCCACGCTGCGGTTGTGGCCGAGGTGGATCACCTCCGCACCCTGCGCCTGGATCAGCCGGCGCATGATGTTGATTGCCGCATCATGGCCATCGAACAGACTGGCGGCGGTGACAAAGCGCAGCGGCGTGGTCTCAGGCTGGGCCTGCGGGAGCTGGGAGGCGGGGGTACTCATGGGCCGTGCAACATCCGGTTTCTGTTGAAACCGATCATAGGACCGCCAGCCCCGCAGGTCAGGTTGCAGCGCAGCGTGACCTTTTGACGGTTTGCGCTATCGGGGGGCATGGCAACACCCGTACCGGCAAAGCCAGCGGCCGCCAGCGGTATGCATGGCTGAACATTCCCCTACCGGGAATGGATTAGAATGGCCGCCCGCGACCCCGTCCCCAGCCCTGACGAAGTCGCATTTTTTGTTTTCCGGCCAGCCATTTGGCCACACGATCACTGACGTTGTGGCAGCCACGCCATCGGAGCTTGCATGCTTTTCGAAACCCTCGAGACTTCCGGCCATGAACAGGTCGTGTTCTGCCAGAACCGCGATGCCGGCCTGAAGGCGATCATCGCCATCCACAACACCACCCTGGGCCCCGCCCTGGGCGGCGTGCGCATGCGCCCCTATGCCAACACCGATGACGCGCTGCGCGACGTGCTGCGCCTGAGCCGCACCATGACCTACAAAAACGCCCTGGCCGGGCTGAATGTGGGTGGCGGCAAGGCGGTGATCATCGGCGACCCCAAGACCGCCAAGAGCGAAGTCCTGTTCCGCGCCTTCGGCCGCCAGGTTGAGGCCCTCGCCGGCCGCTACATCACCGCCGAGGACGTGGGCACCGACGTCAACGACATGGAAAACATCTACCTGGAGACCGGCTTCGTCACCGGCGTGCACCAGGTCCATGGCGGCTCCGGCGACCCCGCACCCTTCACCGCCTACGGCGCACTGCAGGCCTTGATGGCCTCAGTCAAGCGCAAGTTCGGCCACGAGGAAATCGGCAAGCTCAGCATCGCCGTGCAGGGCCTGGGCCATATCGGCATGGAGCTGGTGAAGCTGCTGCGCGAGCGCGGCGCCAAGCTCTACGTCACCGACCTGGACCCGGTGCTGGTACAGAAAGCCGTGTCTGAATACGGCTGCGAGGCGGTCAAGCCCGACGCCATCTATGACGTGGCTGCCGACGTGTTCGCGCCCTGCGCGATGGAAGGTGCCATCGACATGGCCACGCTGGAACGGCTCAAGGCCAAGGTCATCTGCGGCACCGCCAACAACCAGCTGGCCAGCCATGCGGTCGGCGATGAGCTGTACAAGCGCGGCGTCCTGTGGGCGCCGGACTACGCGGTCAACGCCGGTGGCGTGATGAACGTGTCGCTGGAGATCGATGGCTACAACCGCGAGCGGGCGATGCGACTGATCCGCAGCATCTACCACAACCTCGACAAGATCTTTGACCAGTCCGAACGCGAAGACGTTTCCCCGCAGCGCGCGGCCGACCGTATCGCCGAAAGCCGGCTGGAAGCCATCGGCAAGCTGAAGATGCCGATGGGCCGTTCGGTGCCGCGCATGAACCGCCTGCGCGGCGAATAAGCCGCACGGCAAAAACACCGAAGGCGGGCGATCTCCTCGCCCGCCTTCTGCTTTTCAAGCGGCCACAACAACTGCCGGCTCAGAAGCCCTGGCGCAGACGCAGCGAAACCTGCCGGTTGTCACCACGCGGGCCAAAGCGCTGGTCATACCCCAGCGACAGCCGCGTATTGCGGGCCAGCCACGAATCCACCGACAGGCCAAACAAGCCCCCCGAACGCGACGGCTGCAGGCCGGCAATCGGTGCCCAGGCATCCACACCGACGAAACTGGCATCCAGGCTCAGGCCATTGCCGCCCAGCGCCTGCTGCCATTCGGCATAGCCGTTGAACGCCACCTGCTTCCACAGGTATTGCCCACGCACGCCCGCCAGCGCCTGCACGCGACTGCTGCTCCAGTCATCGGCACGCAGGCCAAACCCATAGCCACCCTGCTCGCGGAAGCCGTCACTGGCCACACGGCTGTAGTCCGCGCCGAGGTAAGGCGTCAGCTGCGCCCTGCCCTGGCCCAGACGATAGCCCGCCTCCACGCTGCTGGACAGGAAATTGCCCTGGTAACGGGTATGCACGCCGGCGCGTTCACTGCCCAGCAACAGGCCGCGGTCCAGCTCACGCTGGTACTGGCCGAAGCCCACCTGACCCAGCACATAGGCTGCGCCCGAGGACCAGCCGGCATACAGCTGCGACTGGGTCTGGCGGTCACGGCTGCGGCCCTGGCTGGCCTCGACCATGCTGTTGGCATGGGTCTGGCCAAAGGCAACACCGAGCATCGTATTGCTGCCCAGCAGGGCCTGGCCGCCCATCATCCAACCATCGAGGTTGTAGTCGCTGCCCAGGTAACCGCCCTGCCCACCGTTGCCGAGCGAACGCATCCAGCTGCTCACTCCCGTCGCATTCACACGGCTGTCGGCCACCTGCGCCGACAGCGCGCGGCGGTTCATGTCGATGCTGTCGAAGGTCATCGCCGTGGCTGCGGCGTGGGCCTGCCCGGACAGGCTGTCCAGGCTGCTGCGCAGGCCCTGCAGGCCGCCGTCGACCTGCTGCAATGCCGCCGCGCCCACAGCAAAATCACCCGTCCGGCCGATGATGTTGCCATCCAACTGTTCAAATGCCTGCTCCACCCGCGCTGCCGACGACATGGTGCGGGCATTCGCCATACTGGCCGCAGCAGTGGTCACATTCACCCGGTCGATATCCAGCCACGCATTGTTTGCGTCGTAACCGTAATCGGCCGCCAGCAAGCTGAAGCCAATGTTCTGTGCCACCGAGACCGGTGCCGAAAACTGGCCTTGGATACCGCCTTCGGCATGTACAAGGTCCTGCCGCGTCCCATCCTGCGGCACGTAACCCGTGACAGCTCCGGCAACAACCACCCGACCATCAAGCGTGGCGGTGCCGGTTACGTGCAGTGCGCTGGCACCCAACCACACAAGCATTCGAGCGCTGTTGCGTTGCAGGTAGTCACCTTGAATGGTGCCGACCCCGATGTCATCGCTCATCACGATCAAGCCGGCATTATCGACGTTGCCGATCACCCGACTGTCCCCGTACAACTGCAATGCCGGGGTGAAGGGTTCCGCTGGCCCAGCGATGATCACGTTGGATCGGATCGAGGCGCCATCCAACAGTGTCAAACCGCCCAGCTCGATGCGGGTGTCGCCGGAGTACGTATTGATCCCTGACAAGCGCAACCCGCCTTTGCCAAGTTTGATCAAGCCTCCAGCACCAGAAATGTCATTGCTCCACACCGACCCCAGCCCCAATTGGTCAAGGTCAACCACCACATCACCCCAATCAAACTTCGCCGGCCCCTTGATCGCCTTGCCGATGTTGAGCAGTCCATAGCCGAACACCGCGTCCGGGCCGGCCTCGCCCAGATCGGTGGCGGTGCCGAGCAGGGTCTGCCGGACCAGGTCGTTGTTGAAATAGGGAAACGCTTCCCACACCACCGCCGCTGCACCGGAGACCAGCGGCGCAGCATAGGACGTACCACTGCCGTAGTAGTACTTCAGGTTGTCAGCCGTGCTTTCCTCGCCGACAAAGGCCACCGTACCCGGGGCCACCAGGCAGTAGTTCTTCGCCACGCCGCAGGCATTGGAATAGGACGCCAGCTGGGTGGGCTTGGCAGTATCCAGGGCCGCCACCGCCAACCAGCCCTGTTCCAGATCGGCCGCCTCCAGCTTGCCGTTCACCCCTGGCTGGCTGGGCAGGGCCGCCATGTCCGAGGGATTGGGTTTGGATTCGTTGCCGGTGGCAAACACCACCAGCCCATCATGGTCGATGATGAAAGGCCGGTATTCGGCGGCGATCTGCGCGGTCACCGTGGGACGCGTCCAGTACAGGCCGCCCCAGGAATTGTTCATGATCCGCACGTCATCGTGGATCAGCTGGTTGTGGATGCCGGTCATGCCCAGCGCGCCAGTTACCTCATTGCCGTTACCGGAGCCGTCATCCTTGGGCGACTCGTCGGCAATGATGCGCACGGACACGATCTCCGCGCCGGGCGCGATCCCGCCCGGCCAGCTGCCGGCGGCATTGCCTGCGGCCAACTGCGCCACCGTGGTGCCATGGCCAACCACGTCGTCGATCGCCAGATTGTTGGGCGGCGAGCTGACCGCGTTGTAGTTGGCCACCACACGACCAGCCAGGGTGGGATGGTTACGCATCACCCCCGAGTCGATCACGCCAATGCGATAGCCCTTGCCGGTCAGGCCCGCTTCCTTGGCCGGGCCTGCATTGGTCAATGCCAGGTGGGCATCCCAGGCCGGCTGCGGGGTGGTTGGTGTTGGCGTTGGTGGTGTGGTCGGCACGGTGGGGGGCGGGTCCGACCTGGTCCCGCTACCACCGCCGCAGGCAGCCAATGCCAGCGCCAGGGCGCTGGCCAACGCAGTGCGTACCGCGGTCCTGCTTTGCATACCGTTTCTCTCCATGTGGCATGTCCCCCAATTCAGGTATTACCGTGCTTCGGTCCGTGATCACCCACCTTCTATACTGCGAGGACAAGCAAGGCTCCCCGGGATGTGCCGTTGGTCCAATAGGCCGGATCCTGTGGACATCCGATAATCGTCGCTAGATATAACCGAGATTGCCCATGTCTGACATCGTCATCGCTGCTGCAAAACGTACTGCCATCGGTTCTTTCCTTGGACAGTTCAATGGCGTCCCCACTCCGACCCTGGGCGCCACTGCCATCAGCGCCGCCATTGCGCAGTCCGGCATCGCCGCTGCCGACGTATCCGAGGTCATCATGGGCTGCGTGCTGCCGGCCAACCTGGGCCAGGCC
Organism: Stenotrophomonas sp.; assembly: GCA_032112995.1. Lineage (GTDB taxonomy): Bacteria > Pseudomonadota > Gammaproteobacteria > Xanthomonadales > Xanthomonadaceae > Stenotrophomonas. The sequence goes on from DAMCTY010000008.1 coordinate 88,249, forward strand.
CCGGCCCGCCAGGCTTCACTGGCCGCCGGCCTGCCGACCAGCACCGGCGCCACCACCCTCAACAAGGTCTGCGGCTCGGGCATGAAGGCCATCATGCTGGGCCACGACCTGATCAAGGCCGGCTCGGCCAGCATCGTGGTTGCCGGTGGCATGGAGTCCATGTCCAACGCCCCGCACATGTTGCCCAACTCGCGCACCGGCAACCGCTACGGCAATTTCCAGGCGGTGGATCACATGGCATGGGACGGCCTGACCAACCCGTATGACGGCCAAGCCATGGGTGTGTTTGCCGAAGCCACCGTGGCCAAGTTCGGCTTCACCCGCGAAGAACAGGATGCCTACGCCATCGAGTCGGTGACCCGTGCGCAGGCCGCGCAGGCCAATGGCGCGTTCAACGACGAAATCGTCGCGGTCAAGGTTGCCACCCGCAAGGGCGAGGCCGAGTTCAACCAGGACGAGCAGCCGGGCAAGTCGGACATCGCCAAGATCCCGACCTTGCGCCCGGCCTTCAAGAAGGACGGCAGCGTCACCGCCGCCAGTTCCTCCAGCATTTCCGATGGTGCCGCCGCACTGGTACTGCTGTCGGCCGAGGACGCCGCAAGCCGCGGCGTGCAGCCGCTGGCCCGCATTGCCGCCCATGCCACCTTCTCGCAGGAGCCGGAGTGGTTCACCACCGCGCCGATCGGTGCGATCACCAAGGTGCTGGAGAAGGCCGGCTGGTCGATCGACCAGGTGGACCTGTTCGAGATCAATGAAGCCTTTGCCGTCGTGGCGATGGCGCCGATCCGCGAACTGGGCATTCCGCATGCCAAGGTCAACGTCAATGGTGGCGCCTGCGCACTGGGTCATCCGATCGGTGCATCCGGTGCCCGCTTGGTGGTTACGCTGGTAAACGCATTGCGCACACGCGGCCTCAAGCGTGGCGTTGCGTCGCTCTGCATCGGCGGCGGCGAAGCAACCGCCATCGCCATTGAATTGATTTAATTGAAAAATCCAAGATTTTTCTGAACCTGAATGCGGGACCGCTTGACAGTCAAAATGGGCTTGTCATCATGTTCCCGGCGCGCAATGGCGCGTTGCCAAATTTCACGACGAGGATTCACAAATGAGCATCAACAAGCTGCTGATCGCGATGACCCTGGGTCTGGCCCTGGCTGCCTGCTCGAAGCAGGAACAGGCTGCTGACGCTGCCGCCGACGCAAACCAGGCTGCTGCCGAAGCCCAGGTCGCTGCTGACCAGGCCGCTACCGCCGGCGCTGCTACCGCCGACGCTGCCCAGGCTGCTGCCGACACCGCCGCCACTGCTGCTGACGCCGCTGGCGAAGCTGCTGGCGCCGCTGCTGCTGCCACCACCGACGCCGCTGCCGGCGCCGCTGCTGACGCTGCCAAGGCTGCTGAAGACGTGGCCGGCCAGGCCAAGGACGCTGCTGAAGAAGCCAAGAAGTAATAACTTCTGCTTCCAAGTAGTTCCAGAAAAGCCGCTGGTTCGCCAGCGGCTTTTTTTGTGCCGTTTCGCTTGCCCCATGGGCAGGGTTTGAAAGCCCCTGCACAAGCGCCGTGCGGCTGTTGCCGCCCAGTCAGCTCGGGTTGTCTCTTTTGACGCGGTCTGAATACGCTGCCACCTAGGCTGTGCGCGTACATCAACCAGGAGAGCGCAATGAAGCTGTATATCCCGCTGTTGACCGCAGGTCTGGTGCTGGCCCTGACAGGCTGCAACGACCCCAACGCCGAACAGGCCAAGCAGGATGCTGCAGCGGCCGCCGAGCATGCTGGCGACGCCGCCCGCAATGCGGCCGAATCGGCCGCTGACGCTACCCGCGAGGCAGGTGACCAGGCCGCCGCCGCCACCCGCGAAGCGGCTGCAGAATCCCAGCAGGCGCTGGACAACGCTGCTGCTGCCACCAAGGAGGCCGCCGCCGATGCGTCCGCTTCGGCCAAGGAAGCCGCCGCCGATGCCAGTGCCGCCACGGCCAACGCTGCACAGAAAGTAGCCGACAAGGCGGAAGATGCCGCGGCAGCCGCTCGCCAGAAGGCCAACGAAGCCAAGCATTGATAGACTGGCTACGCAGTCACCTTGATGAAGGTGGCTGCGTGGTCGCACGCAGGATGCGTGTTGCCGCAGGGGACCGGGGCCGGCAAGCACCTGGATCGGCAGGCAGGCAGCGTGTTGCGGGCAACGCGTTGGCGGCCATATCCATCACGTGATCAGGTGGCAATGCAACAACGCGCCGGCAGTAAAATCGCACTGGTATTTTCCGCCCTGGTGTTCGTCGCCATCGGCATCGGTGTGTTCGTGGGTACCCGCCACTTCATTGCCGACTCCCGCCTGGTCGCGCATACCCACGAAGTCATCGGTCGCATCGACGAAATCCAGTCGCAGGTACTGGATGCCGAATCGGCCGAGCGCGGCTACCTGCTTACCGGCAGCCCGGCCTATCTGATCGACTACCAGCTCAGCGTGGAGCGCCTGCCCCTGCTGCTGAGCACCTTGTCCAAGTCCATCACCGACAATCCCGACCAGACCCGCAACGCTGCCAGGCTGGAAGAACTGGTGCATCGTCGCCTGCAGCAGATCCAGCATGTCGTCGACATCTATGACAGCCAGGGTCTGGAAGCGGCGCGCACCGCCATCAACCAGAACGCCTTCCGCACCACCAGCGCGATCCGCGAGCAGGTGCGGACCATGGTCGAGGAAGAACACACCCTGCTGGTTGAACGTGCCGCCAGTTCACGGCGCAGCGCCGACCTGTTGCTGGGCCTTGCCATTGCCGGCATCCCTTTCGGCCTGGCCGTGGTGGCATCGGTGTACGGCATCCTGCTGTCCGAGCTGCGCCGCCGCAGCCGCGCCGAGCGCCGCGCCGCCAGTGCCAGCCTGCAGTTGGCAGACAACCTGGCGCAGCTGGAGCGCTCCAGCGCCGATCTGCAGACCCTGGGCCGCTATACCGGCCTGCTGCAGAGCTGCGCCAGCCCGGAGGAGGCGCTGGAGATCAGCGCGCGTACGCTGGAGTCACTGCTACCCGGCATCGCTGGCTCCATCTACCTGCTTCGCGCCTCCAATGACCGTGCCGAGAACATCGTCAGCTGGGGCCTGCCACTGGTGGACACCACCGCCTTCCTCGCCCCCGGCGACTGCTGGGCGCTGCGCCGCGGCCAACCGCACCTGCTTGAGGATCTGCACAGCGGCGCCAGTTGCCCCCACATCGGCCACCCCGCAGAAGGACAAAGCGTGGCTACCGCCTGCATACCGATGGCGGCCCAGGGGCAGCAGATTGGCTTCCTGTTCCTGTGCGGCCCCGGCCCCGGGCCATTGCCCCGGCTTGCCGTCGCCGAATCGGCAATGGAACAGTTGTCGCTGGCGCTGAGCAATCTGCGCCTGCGCGAATCACTGCGGCTGCAATCCATCCGCGATCCACTCACCGGCCTGTACAACCGCCGCTATCTGGAAGAATCGCTGGCACGCGAGATCGCCCGCTGCGGCAGGCGCAATTTCCCGCTGTCGGTATTGATGCTGGACGTGGACCATTTCAAGCAATTCAACGATACCCACGGCCATGCCGGCGGCGATGCCGTGCTGGCGGCGGTGGGGCAACTGTTGAGCGCGCGCCTGCGCGGCGAGGACATCGCCTGCCGCTATGGCGGCGAGGAATTTACGGTGATCCTGCCCGAGTCGGACAGCACCGATGCGCATCGTTATGCCGAGGAACTGCGGCTGGCGATATCGCAGCTTGCCGTGCCGTTCTCCGGCAAGCCGCTACCTTCGGTGACCGCCTCGATCGGGCTTGCCACCTACCCCACCGACGGGGTCGTGGGCCTGACCCTGCTGCGCAAGGCCGACGCCGCGCTGTACCGGGCCAAGCGCAATGGCCGCAACCGGGTGGCCGGTTTCGACGCCCATCTCGACGGCATGGGCTGAGCGAACCGCAACCTATAGCGCCGAGGGGCCACGACGCTCCCCCTGCGCCGGCACGCTCCGCAGTCAGGCAGCGCCATGCCCCGCGTTTCACGATGGCTACCGGCTGCACGGTTTACGCAGCCCCTGCCGCCCGTTGGATCATTTGGCTCAGCAATGCGTCCTTGTCGAGCGTGCCGTACACCGCGTGCCCCCGCAGCAGGCGTGATTGCACGAAGTCGTGCGCCAACGGACTGCCTGCCCGTAGCAGTATCGCGGCCTGCAACAGCACCGCCAATGCCGCACTGGTCCGACGTGCCTGTCCCTCTTCAACCGCGGTATCAGCCAGGCCATCGACGGCCCGCTGCAGGGCGGCGTCGTAACCCGCATGCATTCCCGCGGCCCCTTGCAGTTCACCCAACAGGGCGTCCCGCGACTGCGGCTCGCGTGCGAGCGCGCGCAGGACATCGAGGCATTGCACGTTGCCGCTGCCTTCCCAGATCGAGTTCAACGGGGCCTGCCGGTACAGCCGCGGCAGCATCGACTCTTCCACATACCCGGCACCGCCCAGGCACTCCTGCGCTTCATTGACGAAGCCAGGCGCCCGCTTGCACACCCAGAACTTGCCGAGCGCAGTGGCGATGCGCGCCAATGCCGCCTCCGCGGGGTCGCGCGGTGCCGCGTCCACGGCCCGCGCCACCCGCAGCGCGAATACCGTGGCCGCCTCCGATTCGATTGCCAGATCGGCCAGCACATTGGCCATCAGTGCATGCTCGACCAGGCGCTTGCCGAAGCTGCGACGCTGACGTGCGTGGTGCAGTGCCTGGGCCAGCGCCATGCGCATCTGCGCCGCCGCGCCGAGCATGCAATCCAGCCGGGTCAGCATCACCATCTCGATGATGGTGGCCACGCCGCGTCCTTCCTCGCCCACCCGCCGCGCCCAGGCACCGCAGAACTCCACCTCGCTGGAGGCATTGGCCCAGTCACCCAGCTTGTCCTTCAGCCGCATCAGGTGAAACGCATTGCGGCGGCCGCAGGCCAAGCGCCGCGGCATCAGGAAACAGCTGAGCCCTGCCGGCGCCTGCGCCAGCACCAGCCAGCCATCGGACATCGGCGCGGAGAAGAACCACTTGTGCCCCACCAGGCTGTACTCGCCCTCGCCCGCCAACGGTGTTGCCCGCGTGGTATTGCTGCGCACATCCGAACCGCCCTGCTTCTCGGTCATGCCCATGCCGACGGTGATGCCCGGTTTGTCGCCGACGGGCAGGTCACGCGGGTCATAGAACGGTGCGGCGGCCTTGTCGGCCCACTCCGCCAGCGCCGGCACCTGGCGCAGCACCGGCACCGCGGCGTGCGTCATGGTCAACGGACAACTGGTGCCGGCCTCGGCCTGATGGTGCAGATAGCTGAGCGCCGCGCGCGCCACATGCGCGCCAGGCTGCCCGGACTGCCACGACAAGCCGGCCACGCCATGGGTCTTGGCCGTGGCCATCAGCTGGTGGTAGGCAGGGTGGAAATCCACGGTGTCGATCCGATGCCCCTGCGCATCGTGGGTACGCAGCAGCGGGCGCTGCCGGTTGGCATCGAAGCCAGCGCTGTAGAGATCGCCACCGGCGAGTTTGCCGTAGTGCTGCAACGGCTTGGCGAAGGATGCCGCCCCTTCGCGTCGCACGGCTTCCTGCAGCGCCAGATCTTCGGCCCACAGGTCATGATCGCGGAAAGGTGTGGGCTGGTTGTCGACCACATGGGTCTCGAACGGCGCTGGCGACTGCTGCATGACGGTCACTCCCGGAAGCACACCCCCGATTCTGCCCCAAGCATTTTGTCGATGCCCACTCAGCGGCGCGCCACCTCGGCCAGCACACTGATGAACGCCTCTTCCAGCGCCAGCTTGCCGAACACGCCGCGCTGGGTGCCACTCAACACCCGCAACATGTGCCCCCGCCCACCAGGCAGGCGCCCCATCGGCTTGAACAGCAGGTCACGCGCCTTGGCCAGGGTGTCATGGTCGGACTGGAAGATGGGCGTCAGCCAGCGGCTCCAGAACTGGTATACGTCCACATGCGCCCTGCGCGTGGCCTGGTAAAGGGCCAGTGCGGCGTCGATGCTGTCCTGGCTGCGCAGCGCATCGCGCAGCGCCAGCGCATCCAGCAGGGCCATGTTGACCCCCTGCCCGAGCTGCGGGCTCATCGCATGCGCGGAATCGCCGGCCAACACCAGGCGCCCGCGATACCAGCGATCCATCACGGCATCCCGGTAACTGGCCCGCGCCAATTGCGACTGCAGGGTGATACCACCCAGCCGTTGATGGGCCTGCGGCCACAATCCGGCCAACTCCTCCAGCCAGGGCTGCAGGCCGGCCTGTTCCCAGGCCTGGAAGCCCTCTCGGGGCAGGCTCCAGAAAAAACTCAGCCGCGGGGTGTTGTCGCCGGGCCGGGTGCCCACCGGCAGCAGGCCGATCATCTTGCGGGCAGCCACGTAGCGCTGGCGCAGCTCGTCTACATGAGCCCAGTCACCACGCGGCAGCAGGCACCATAGCGCTCCCCAGGGATAGACCCGGTCCAGACGGGTGCCGCGCACCTGCGCGCGCAACGCCGAGGCGGAGCCATCGCTGGCGATCACCAGGTCGAACGGCCCATGCCATTCGCCGTTCTGGTCCTGGATGCGCTGCAGCGTGTCGTCGATGGCGACGATACGGCGATCGGCATGCAGGCAGCCGGCCGGCTCCCAGGCCGCATCCAGTACCGAGAACAGCGCCCCACGCTGCATGCCTACCCCGCACAGGCGCGCGTCCAGCCCGTCATAGCGCATGTCCATTACCGCCCTGCCACAGGGCGTCTCCCCGTACAGCCGGCGCACCACCGCACCGTGTTCCAGCACCTGCGGCAACAGTTGCATCTGCCACAATGCCTGCAGACCGCTGGGCTGCAGCAGGAAACCCGCGCCCACTGGCCCCGGCGCCGCCGCCTGCTCGAACACCTGCACCCGGTGGCCATCGCGCGACAACGCCACCGCCAGGGCCTGGCCGGCGGTGCCGTAGCCGACGATGGCGATATCCAGTGGCTTGTTCATTGCACTCCCCGAAACTGACGCCCACACCCGCTAAAAAAAAACCCCGCCGCAGCGGGGTTCTTTTGCACAACCGAATGGATCACTCGGCCGGCGTGATATTGGAAGCCTGGGCGCCCTTCGGGCCCTGGGTCACGTCATAGCTGACGCGCTGGCCTTCCTGCAGGCTGCGGAAGCCCTTGGAATTGATCGCGGAGAAGTGCGCGAAGACATCGGCGCTGCCGTCCTCCGGTGAGATGAAGCCAAATCCCTTGGCGTCGTTGAACCACTTGACGGTACCGTTCGGCATGGTGATGCGAGACCTTCTTCGATGAATGGATTGATGTACGCTGAATGGCGTACCAGCTGAGTATGCAAAGCTTGGGCGAGGATGACAATCACCCCCGGGCCAATTCACCCACCAAAGTTGGCAAACCCGACGACGCGGCGGCCACATTTTCCAGCACCTCGTCCATCGTGATCTCGCCCGCATCGCCGCAGCCTGCGGCCCAATTGGCGACGATCGCCAGGCAGGCATAATCCAGCCCCAGCTCACGCGCCAGGCCTGCTTCGGGCATGCCGGTCATGCCGACAAGGTCACAGCCATCGCGGCGCATGCGCGCGATCTCGGCATTGGTCTCCAACCGCGGGCCCTGGGTTGCGCCGTAACAGCCCCCGTCCTGCAGGGCCACGCCCTGCGCGCGCGCCGCCGCCAGCACCTGCGCGCGCAACGATGGGGTGTAGGGGTGGCCGAAGTCCACGTGCAGCACCTCGCTACCCTCCTCCTCGCTGAGGGTCGATATGCGCCCCCAGGTGTAGTCGATCAGCTGATCCGGGCAGGCCAGCACCCGCGGTCCGAAGTTGTCGGTGATGCCACCGACGGTGTTCAGCGCCAGCACGCGGGTGGCTCCAAGCTGTTTGAGCGCGGCCAGGTTGGCGCGGTAGTTGATCTTGTGCGGCGGGATTGAATGGCCTTCGCCATGGCGTGCAAGAAAGGCCACGCGCTGGCCATGCAGCATGCCTACCCGGACCGGACCGGAGGGGGCGCCATAGGCGGTTTCCACCTCGTGGGTCTGGACATCATCCAGCGCGGCAAGTTTGTAGACACCGGTGCCGCCAATGACGGCCAGAGCGATGGGATTCATGGGGTTTGTTGCTCTCGAACGATAGCTGCGGGAGTGCGCGTGCAATGCCGCGCGAGGAAGAGGAAAGGCAACCAAGCACCGGTGCCTGCCAGGGTGGCCCAGATATCCTGCCGGTCAAAGCTACGATTGGGCCGCCATGGCTGCAGGAACTCCCAGCCCAGCAATGCGCCCAACGTGAGCAGCAGGGCGACGGCGATTGCCGGCTGCCAACGCCACAACCGCGCCCAGGAATAACTGTCATCGGGCAGGCCATTGCGTTTGACCAGCACCGCCATCACCAGGGCCGGCAAGGTCAGCGCCGCGATCAGATTGGGGGCATAGCCCAGCAAGCCGATCTGCTGGAGCAAGTAGCTGCCTTGTTCGCGCAGCTCCTTGACCGCCAGGATCGCCAACTGACCGGCAATGAACACCACCGTCAGCCAGCCAGCGACCGACCGACGGCAGGTCATCGACTTACTGCTTCATGGCATAGATGGCAGGCAGCGAGCGCAGCGATTCGTTGACATCCATGCCGAAGCCGAACACGAAGCGATCCGGCAGCTCGATGCCGGCATAGTCGGCCTTGACGCCCGGCAGGCAGCGGTCGTGCTTCTTCACCGTCAGCACGGCGATGCGCACATCGGTGGCGCCCTGCTCCAGGCACCACTCACGCACGCCCTGCAGGGTGAAGCCTTCGTCCAGGATGTCGTCGACCAGGATCACCCGGCGGCCGAACAGCGCCGACACCGGGCGGTGCTTCCACACCAGCTCGCCACCGGTCTCGCCGTGGTAACGCGAGGCCTGCATGTAGTCGAACTGCGCGTCCTGGCCGCGCGAGCCCAGTTCCAGCGCCAGCTGGCCGGCGAACGGCAGCGCGCCGTTCATGATCGAAATGAACACCGGCACTTCGCCCTTGTAGTCGCGCGCGATGGCGTCGGCGATGCCGGCGATGGCGGTGTCGATGGTGGGGCGGTCGACCAGCAGGTCGGCCTGGGCCACGGCTTGTTCAAGAGTGAGTTTGCTGGACATCAGGCGGTTCTTCCAAGGTTTTCAAACAGATGATTACAGGTATCAGTGTGGCGGGCATCGGCCAGCAGGCCGCCCCAGCCCATCGCCCCGCGGCCGATCAGGCTCAGCACGGCGGCGGTATTCAGGCGGCGGCTGGCCACCGCCTGCAGGGATTCCTCGACCAGCTCCGGGTGGCAGACCAGCACCACGTCACAGCCGGCATCCAGGTGCGCATCGACGCGGCCCTTGACCCCACCGGCGGCGAACGAGGCCGCCATGCCGATATCGTCGGAGAACACCACGCCGCGGAAGCCCATCTGCTCGCGCAGGATCTGGTTGATCCAGCGCGGCGAATAGCCGGCCGGTTCCGGTGCCACCTGCGGGTAGATGACGTGCGCCATCATCACCGCATCGGCGCCGGCGGCAATGCCGGCCTGGAACGGTATCAGGTCATGGGCCTGGATTTCCGCCAGCGGGCGCGGGTCCACGGCGGTATCGACGTGGGTATCCTCGCGCACCGTGCCATGGCCGGGGAAATGCTTGAGGGTGGCAGCCATGCCCACCGAATGCATGCCGCGCACATAGGCAGCGGTCAGCGCCGCCACCACCTGCGGGTCTTCGCCAAAGGCGCGGTTGCCGATGGCCAGGTTGCCGTGGCCCACATCCACCACCGGCGCGAAGCTCAGGTCCAGGCCGCTGGCACGGATCTCGCTGGCCATCAGCCAGGCATGCTGCTCGGCCAGCGCCAGTGCGCCCTCGGGGTCGGTCGCATAACGCTTGCCCAGGCCATCGAGCGGTGGCAGTTCGGCATAGCCCTCGCGGAAGCGCTGCACGCGGCCGCCTTCCTGGTCCACCGCCAGCAACAGCGGGCGGGCGGTAGCGGCACGGATGGCCGCGCTCAGCTCCACCACCTGCGCGCGCGAGGCGAAGTTGCGCTTGAACAGCACCACCCCGGCCACGGCGTCGTTCTGCAGCCAGTCGCGCTCCTGGGCGGTCAATTCAGTGCCGGCAACGCCGATCAAAAGCATGCAAGGACTCCAATCCGCCGCAGGCTGCGGCGTAGCTGCGCATTGTCGCAGATGGCGCCGGTCGCGTCAGAGCCCGCGTTCAGATGCTGCAGCCCTCCGGGCCACAGGCCTGTTCATCGCCGCTGGCGGCGGACGGCGCCTGCTCGGCGGCGATCTTGCGCAGCACCTGGGCAAACACTTCCGGGGCCTGGCCGCCCTGCACGGCGTATTTGCCGTTGATCACGAAGGTCGGCACCGACTGGATGCCCAGCGCCTGCGCCTGGCCGAGCCCGGCCTGGACCTGGGCCAGGCCCTCGTCGGAGGCCAGCATGGCCTGTACCCGCTCGGCCGGGATCCCGCCGGCCGCGGCGGCGGCAATCAACACCTGCGGATCGGCCAGGTTGCGGCCTTCGGCGAAGTGCGCGCGGAACAGTGCCTCACCGACCTGTTCCTGCACCCCGCTCTGCCCGGCCAACCACAGCAGCCGATGCGCCGGCAGCGTGCTGACCTTGACTTGGCCCTTGTCGAAATCCATCGGCAGGCCTTCGGCCTGGGCGGCGCCCTGGGTCTGCGCCAGCATCTGGTTGGTGCGCTCGATGCCACCAAACTTGGCCGCGTAGGCCTCGCGCAGCGGCACCGGAGTGGTATCGGCGGTGGGGTCGAGCAGGAACGGGTGCCAATGCACGTCGACCTCCGGTGCGTCCTCACCCAGCAGTTCCAGTCCACGCTGGAAGCGATGCTTGCCGATCCAGCACCAGGGGCAGACCACGTCGGACCAGATATCGATGCGCATGAGGGTTCCTAGATTCGAATGTAGTGCCGAGCCATGCTCGGCAGGGGCTTTACCAATAATCCCAACTGTAGTGCCGAGCCATGCTCGGCTGAAGCTTTGCCGGTAATGCCTCTGCCGAGCATGGCTCGGCACTACAGGGTTTGCTTGTTAAGCCCCTGCCGAGCATGGCTCGGCACTACGGGCACTTCACCACTGGCTGTACGGCTTCGATGCCAGCGCCAGGTTGTAATAACGCAGCTCGTCGGTGACTTCGGCGCCCGCCCAGTCCGGCTTGTCGAACACCTGGTCGGCGCTGTCCAGTTCCACTTCGGCCACCACCAGCCCGGCGTTGTCACCGAGGAACTCATCCACTTCCCACAGCAGGCCGCCGTGCTGCACCAGGTGGCGGCGCTTGTCGATCAGGCCACCGACGCACAACGCCAGCAGCTCGCGCGCCTCGTTCACCGGCACCGGGTACTCAAACTCCTGGCGGGTATGGCCCAGCTCGCGCGACTTGATGTTCAGGTAGGCCGCCTCGCCCTGGATGCGTACCCGCACCGAGGCCTTCTGCGCGCCGCTGTCCATCGCCGCCGTGTCATTGATATAGCCCTGCGCCATCGGGATGACGGCGTGCGCAGCCGCACGCCAGCCATCGCCGGTCACCAGGAACTTGCGTTCGATCTCGATGCCCATCGCTTACTTCTTCTCGAATACGGCAATGCTTTCCACGTGTGCGGTATGCGGGAACATGTCCATCGCACCGGCCGACACCAGGGTGAAGCCCTGCTCGTTGACCAGGTAGCCGGCATCGCGGGCCAGCGAGCCCGGGTGGCAGCTGACATAGACGATGCGCTTGAACTGTTTCAGCGGCAACTGCTTCAGCACATCGATCGCGCCCGAACGCGGCGGGTCTAGCAGCAGCTTGTCAAAGCCCTGCTTCATCCACGGCGCATTGCTCTGGTCCTGGGTCAGGTCGGCGGCATGGAACTCGGCGTTGGCCAGCCCGTTGCGCTGCGCGTTCTCACGGGCGCGCGCCACCAGGCCGTCATCGCCTTCCACGCCCACCACTTCGCGCACGGTGCGCGCCAGCGGCAAGGTGAAGTTGCCCAGCCCGCAGAACAGGTCGAGCACGCGCTCGTCGGCCTGGCCGTCCAGCAGGGTCAGCGCATGCGCGATCATCTTCTCGTTGAGCTTGGCATTGACCTGGATGAAATCCAGCGGACGGAACGCCAGCTCCACATCCCACTGCGGCAAGGCGAACGACAGTGCCACGCCTTCGGCCGGCCACAGCGGCGCCACTGTGTGCAGGCCACCGGACTGCAGATAGATCGCAAAGCCATGTTCCTGGCCGAAGCCGATCCAGGCCTGCTTGTCGGCATCACTCAGCGGCTGCAGGTGACGCACGGTCAGGGCGATGGCGGCATCACCGGCGATGAACTCGATCTGCGGGATATCGCGCTTGCCGTCCAGGGTTTCGATGAACGCGGACAGCGCGCCGACCTTGCTGCCGATCTCCGGGATCACCGTAAAACACTGCGACAGGTCGGCGACGAAGCGCGGGTCCAGCTCGCGGAAACCCACCAGGGTATTGTCCTTCTTCTCGACGCGACGCACCGAGAAGCGGCCCTTGCGGCGATAGCCCCAGCTGTCACCCACCAGCGCCGGCAACACCGTGCCCGGGCTGACATGGCCGATGCGGGTCAGGTTGTCAGTCAGCACCTGCTGCTTGGCCACGATCTGCTGCGACTCTTCCAGATGCTGCAGCACGCAGCCGGCGCAGACGCCGAAATGCGGGCAACGCGGCTGCACGCGATCCGGCGAGGCCTTGAGCACTTCCACGGTTTTGGCTTCGTCGAAATGCCGGCTTTTGGCGGTCTGTTCCGCCATCACCGTTTCACCCGGCAAGGCACCGCTGATGAAGGTGACCTTGCCACCCTCGCCCTCGCGGCGTGCAACGCCACGGCCATCGTGGCTGAGGTCGAGGATGTCGGTCTGGAACGGGGTTTTGTCTATGCGGGGGGATCGGGATCGGGCCACGTGGCAACAGGCTGCGGGCAACAAAAGGGGGGCTATTGTCGCAGATGCGCGCAGTCAGGTAGTTCCCTGCTTGCACATGACGTTCGCATCGCTAATATGCGTCTGGAAGCTGACATGGAGGCAGCAGATGAATACGCAAAATACCGGCGCAACGCCGCGCCTGTTACTGGTCGAGGACGACATGACCAGCCAGGGTTTCTTCCAGCTTGTACTGGAATCCCTACCCGCCACGGTTGATATCGCGGACTCGCATGCCAGCGCCCTGCGCCTGGCCAATGGCGTTCGCCACGACCTGTGGCTGATCGACGTCAACCTGCCCGATGGCGACGGCCCCAGCCTGCTGCAGAAGCTGCGCGCCCAGCACCCCTCGACCCCGGCGCTGGCGCACACTGCCGAGGTCACCCTGGAAGTTGAACAGGCCCTGCAACAGGCCGGGTTCGCCGCGACCATGGCCAAACCCATCAGCCGCGACACCCTGTTGCGGACCGTGCGCCGCAGCTTGGCCCAGGCAGTGCCCGCTGAAGACCCCGGCAATCCGGAACCAGCACCGGACTGGGACGAATCCGCTGCATTGAACGCACTCAATGGCCAGCAGGCGCATGTGCGCGCCTTGCGCGAGCTGTTCCTTTCCGAGCTGCCGGGCGCGCGCGACGCGGTCAGCCAGGCACTGGTCCGTCATGACGACACTGCACTACGTGCACAGCTGCACAAACTGCAGGCCAGTTGTGGCTTCGTGGGGGCTTCCCGGCTGGCCCGTGCGGTGCGCCAGCTACACCACAATCCGGCCTCACAGCAGGCCCAGCAGCAATTCGGCAGCGCGGTCAGCGCCCTGTTGCGCTGAGCGGGCTGTCACGTTGCAATCACCGCAGCACCCGCAGGCAGCAAGCGCTCTCAGCCTTTGTTGCGGCCCAGCTCACCGAGCATTTCCCAGGATTTCAGACCGCGCCCGCCGAGATGATGCAGCAGCACCGCGCGCATCTGCGGGCGCAGGCTGGCCAGGTCCGCCGCCGACGGCGCGCGGTCCTCGGCCATCGCCAGCAGGGCTGCGCCAGTCGCCAGGCCACGGCGTTCATTGCTTGAGCGCTCACTGAGCAGACGCAGGGGGCCCTGCAGCGGATCCAGACGGTAACGCGCAGCCGGATCGATGGCTTCGCCATCGGCCGCACTCGCCCAGTCAAATCCGAACCCCAGCGCTTCCAACAGATCGCGTTCAAAGCGCCGCAGCGACCACGCCAGCGAGGCGTCAGGCTGGTCCAGCGTGGCCCGCAGGCCGGCATACGCGAAGTACAACTCCGGCAACGGGTCCAGCCGTGGCGCCAGCCGCATCACCAGTTCGTTGACGTAAAAGCCGGCCAGCATCGCCTGCCCGTGCAGGCGTGGGGCCACGTCCTGGCTTTCGGCGCGGCGCAGCTGTGCCAGTTCCCCCCCCAGTACCGCATCGAAGCGTATCGACTGCAGGGCCTGCAAGGCTGCGCGCAAAGGCTGCTTCTTCGGCCCCTGCACGCCCCGCGCCAGCAGCCCGATGCGCCCGTGATCCAGGCTCAGCACCTCGACCAGCAGGCTGGTTTCCCGCCATGGACGGGCATGCAGGACATAACCGGGCTGGTCTTCGATGCGCATCTCAAGGCCGGGAGTCGGGAATGGAGAATCGGGAGCCGAAGCAGCCCTTCACCTTGAACCAGCCGGCTTCCTTCAGACGACCTCGCGGGAGGCCGTTGCTACGAAAGTGCGCCATCGCAGCGTCGGCCATCATCACGCGACCTGACCTGTTACCTGCCAGCTGACAGCCGGGATCGCGAGTTGCAGCGGAACCAGGTCGTTTTCGTTCCCGATTCCCACTGCCGATTCCCGGCGAAAAACTTACTGCTCGCCGTAGCCGAAGGCCTTCAGCGCGGCCTCGTCGTCGGACCAACCTTCGCGCACCCGCACCCAGGTTTCCAGGAACACCTTGGCACCGAACAGGCGCTCCATCTGCAGGCGGGCCTTGGCGCCGATGTCCTTCAGGCGGATGCCGCCCTTGCCGATGACAATGGCCTTCTGGCCTTCGCGCTCGACCCAGATCACCGCGCCGATGCGCAGCAATGCGCCGTCTTCGGCGAAGCGTTCGATTTCCACGGTGGTGGCATACGGCAGCTCTTCGCCCAACTGGCGCATCAGCTGCTCGCGGACCAGCTCGCCAGCCAGGAAGCGCTGGCTGCGGTCGGTGATTTCGTCCTCGCCGAACATCGGCGGGGCTTCCGGCACCAGCCGGATCAGGTCGCGCACCAGCGCATCCAGGCCATTGCGCTTCAGGGCCGAGATCGGGTGCACGGCGGCGAACTCGCGACCTACAGTGATTTCCTGCAGGAACGGCAGCAGCGCACCCTTGTCCTTCAGCCGGTCAACCTTGTTGACCACCAGCACCACCGGGATGCCGGCGTCGCTGAGCACGTTGAAGGCCAGGGTGTCTTCCTCGTCCCAGCGGCCAGCTTCGATCACCAGCAGGCCGGCGTCCACGCCTTCCAGCGAGGCGCGGGCGGCACGGTTCATCACGCGGTTCATCGCGCGCTTCTGCTGCCGGTGCAGGCCGGGGGTGTCGACCAGCACCAGCTGGCCTTCCGGATAGGTGGCGATGCCCAGCAGGCGGTGACGGGTGGTCTGCGGGCGGTTGGAGACGATGCTGACCTTGGCGCCGACCAGGGCGTTGGTCAGGGTCGACTTGCCGACGTTGGGGCGGCCGATGACCGCGACGCTGCCACAGCGATGTGAGGAGATGTCGTTCACTTGGAATCCAGTTGCTCTATTGCGGCAGCTGCCGCCTGTTGTTCGGCCAGCCGTCGCGACGTGCCTTCGCCTTCGCTCGTTACGGCAGGGTCAGCCACGCAACAGCGCACATGGAAGTGCTTGGCGTGGTCGTCGCCGGTCTCCGATACCAGCTCGTATACCGGCAGGGGTTTCTGCCGGGCCTGCAACCATTCCTGCAGGCGGGTCTTGGGGTCTTTCTCGGGCTTGCCCACCGGCACTGCCGACAGCGAGGCCTCGAACCAGGGCAGCACCCGTGCACGGCAGGCTTCGAAACCTGCGTCCAGGTAGATGGCGGCAACCACCGCCTCGACGGTGTCGGCCAGGATCGAGTCGCGCCGATGCCCGCCGGACTTCATTTCACCCGGCCCCAGAGTCAGGCGTTCGCCCAACTGCAGGCTACGGGCGATCACTGCCAGCGCGCCCTCGCAGACCAGCGACGCACGGGCGCGGGTAAGTGCGCCCTCGTCAGCCTTGGGCCAGCGTGTGAAAAGCGCTTCGGCGATCAGCATGTTGACGATGCTGTCGCCGAGGAACTCCAGGCGCTCGTTGTGCGGAACGCCGGCACTGCGGTGGGTCAAGGCCTGCTTCAGCAGCCCCTGATCCTTGAACGGGTGACCGATGAGGTCACCCCGATGAAACGTCTTAGTTACCACTGCCTGATGTCAGATCCTGGGAATTTGAGAAATTGCCGACGATGTCCAGGTTGCCGATCAGCTTGCGCCGGACTTCGTAGTTCACGTTCATCCGCCAACCCGCATCGATGCGCTCGAACTTGACGTTGTCACGCTTGACGCTTTCGGAGTAGTTCATGTCCAGACGCTTGAACAGGGATTCGGTCGCGCGCGCCGGATCCATGTCGCCGGTCGACTCCGCCGCCAGCGACTTCATCGCCGACTTCACCGCATAGAACTCCTGGTACATCGGGAACAGCTTCATACCGACGTAAAGCGCGAAACCCACCACTGCCAGCACCATCAGGAACGAGGTCAGCGTCATGCCACTTTGCTTGTACTTCATTGCGATCTCCCCAGATACGCGGTGTGTTATTGGATGCCCGACCCGATACGGGACGGTTCAAAGCTTGCCTTACAGAACCAACCCGAACAGTTCAGCCAGATCATGAACGCCTTGCCCCGCAGATTCTCTTCCGGCAGGAAGTGGGTTTGGGTCCAGAAGCGGCTGTCCTCGCTGTTGTCGCGGTTGTCGCCCATCACGAAATACTGCCCCTGCGGCACCTCCCAGTCGCCCTGCCCGGCCGGATTGGCCGCGCCCAGCACTTCCAGCACCGTATGGGTACGCCCCGGCAGCATTTCCGTCAACAGGGTCGCGCCGGTCATGCCGTTGCCCACATACTCGCCATTGACCTTGTACTCCAGCGGCTGGCCGTTGATCGACAAGGTATCGCCATGGAAGCCGATGCGGTCACCCGGCAGGCCCACCACGCGCTTGATCCAGTTCTGGTCCGGCGCATGCGGCGGCTTGAACACCACCACGTCGCCGCGCTTGGGCTCAGCCACCGGGATGATCTTGGTGTTGGTGATGGGCAGGCGGAAGCCGTAGGAGAACTTGTTGACCAGGATGAAATCACCGATCAGCAGGTTGGGCATCATCGAGCTGGAGGGGATCTTGTACGGCTCGGCAACGAAGCTGCGCAGGATCAGCACCACCGCCAGCACCGGAAAGAACGCACGCGAGTAGTCCACCACCGCCGGCTCTTCGCTGTCCAGCAGGCTGGCCTTCTCGGCACGGCGCTTGCGCAGGTACAACTTGTCCAGCAGCAGCACCAGGCCCGAGCCCAGGGTCAGCACGACCAGGATGATTTCAAACCATTTCATTCAAGTTCCTTCGGAATGAGATTCGGAGTTGGGGATTGGGGATTCGCAGCAGCCAGAGCAGATGCTGCTCCTTCCAATCCCGAATCCCAACTCCCAAATCACTGTTACTTGTCCATCTGCAGCACAGCCAGGAAGGCTTCCTGTGGGATCTCCACGCGGCCCACCTGCTTCATGCGCTTCTTGCCTTCCTTCTGCTTCTCCAACAGCTTCTTCTTGCGCGAAACGTCGCCACCATAGCACTTGGCCAGCACGTTCTTGCGCATGGCCTTGACCGTGGTACGGGCGATGATCTGCGCGCCGATCGCCGCCTGGATGGCCACGTCGAACATCTGCCGGGGAATCAGATCCTTCATCTTCTCGCACAGCTCGCGGCCGCGGCGGTCGGCATGGCTGCGGTGGGCGATCAACGACAGCGCATCGACCTTGTCACCGTTGATCAGCACGTCCAGGCGCACGAACGGACCTGCCTCGAAACGCACGAAGTGATATTCCAGCGAGGCGTAGCCACGGCTGACCGACTTGAGCTTGTCGAAGAAATCCAGCACCACTTCGGCCATCGGCAGCTCGTAGCTGATCTGCACCTGGCTGCCCAGGTAGTTGATGCCGATCTGGCTGCCGCGCTTTTCCTCGCACAGCTTGATGATGTTGCCGATGTACTCCTCGGGCGTGAGCACGTTGGCGCGGATGATCGGCTCGCGGATCTCCTCGACCTGGTTGACCGGCGGCAGCTTGGCGGGGTTGTCCATCATCACGATGGAGCCGTCGCTCTTGAGCACCTCGTAGACCACGGTCGGCGCGGTGCTGATCAGGTCCAGGTCGTACTCGCGCTCCAGGCGCTCCTGCACGATCTCCATGTGCAGCATGCCGAGGAAGCCGCAACGGAAGCCGAAGCCCATCGCCTCGGAGCTTTCCGGCTCGAAACGCAGCGCCGCGTCGTTCAGGCGCAGCTTGTCCAGCGCCTCGCGCAGGTCCGGGTAGTCCTCGGCGTCGACCGGGAACAGACCGGCGAACACGCGCGGCTGCATTTCCTGGAAACCGGGCAGCGGCGCCGGCGCCGGGTCGGCGGCCAGGGTCAGGGTGTCGCCGACCGGCGCGCCGTGCACGTCCTTGATCGACGCGGTGATCCAGCCCACCTCGCCGGCCGACAGCTTGCCGGTGACCTTGCGCTTGGGGGTGAACACACCCACCGCGTCGACCTGGTGGTTGCGGCCGGTGGACATGACCAGCAGCTTGTCGCCGGTCTTGACCTCGCCCTGCATCACCCGCACCAGCGAGACCACGCCCAGGTAGTTGTCGAACCAGGAGTCGATGATCAGCGCCTGCAGCTTGTCGCTGCCACGGTCGGCCGGCGGCGGGATGCGGTGCACGATGGCTTCCAGCACCTCCTCCATGTTCAGGCCGGTCTTGGCACTGACCGCCACCGCGTCGGAGGCATCGATGCCGATCACCGCCTCGATCTCGGCCTTGGCGCGATCGGTATCGGCGGTGGGCAGATCGATCTTGTTCAGCACCGGCACCACTTCCAGGCCCTGCTCGATGGCCGTGTAGCAGTTGGCCACCGACTGCGCTTCCACGCCCTGGGCCGCGTCCACCACCAGCAGCGCGCCTTCGCAGGCGGCCAGCGAGCGGCTGACTTCATAGGAGAAGTCGACGTGGCCGGGGGTATCGATGAAGTTCAGGAAGTAGGTCTGGCCGTTGCGGGCCGTATACGGCACCGACACCGACTGCGACTTGATCGTGATGCCACGCTCGCGCTCGATCGGGTTGTTGTCCAGGACCTGCGCTTCCATTTCGCGCGCGGTCAAGCCGCCACACAACTGGATGATGCGGTCGGCCAGGGTGGACTTGCCGTGGTCGACGTGGGCAATGATGGAGAAGTTGCGGATCATCCGCATCGAATCATGTGACATAGGTGGCGGCGGCGGCGCTGCGTCGTCAGGATAACGGGCCATTATCGCATGCCGGGCCCAGCCCCCGCACAGGGGCAGGCCGGCAGCTGAACGAAAGGAGCCGCCCGAAGGCGGCTCCAGGGCCTGAAAAGCCAAGCAGGACGGGCTTATTCGCCAGCGCGTACGGCCACGAAGGCACTGTTGCCGCCGGCCCGGACCAGCAGCATCACCACGTCGCCCTTCTTGTAGGCGGCCAGCTCACGGTTCAGCGCAGCCACGCTGCCGACCGGGGTGCGCCCGACCTGCAGCACCACCATGCCCGGCGACAGACGGGCCTCGCGGGCGGCCTGGCTTTTCACCCCGGTAATGCGCACACCCTCACCGGCCTCCAAGCCGAGCTGGCTGCGCTCGGCGGCGGTCAGGTCCGCCACGTCCAGGCCCAGCAGAGCATTGGCCCCGACCTGCGGCTTGCCGGTGTCCGCACCCGCTGCGCTGGCGCCCTGCCTGGCGGCGTCCTCGGCCAGTTCGGTCAAGGTAACGGTGATATCGCGCGGCTTGCCGTCACGCAGGATGCCCATGCGAACGCGGCTGCCCGGCGGCATCGCCCCGATCATCGGCGGCAGTTCGCTGGCGTCGTTGATCGCGGTGCCGTTGACCGAGCGGATCACATCACCCACCTCGATACCGGCCTTGGCCGCCGAACTGTCGGCCACCATCTGGTTGACCAGGGCACCGCGGCTGTCGGGTAGCTTCAGGCCTTCGGCGGCATCGGCGGTGACCGCGCCCACCATCACGCCCAGCTGGCCGCGGCTGACCTTGCCGTTCTTCTTGATCTGTTCCACCGCGCCCATGGCCAGGTCGATCGGGATCGCAAAGCTGATGCCCATGTACCCGCCCGAGGCCGAGAAGATCTGCGAGTTGATGCCGACCACCTCGCCGCGCGTATTCAGCAAAGGACCACCGGAGTTGCCCTGGTTGATCGCCACGTCGGTCTGGATGAACGGCACGTAGCGCTGGTCCGCATAGGGATTGCTGCGCCCGGTCGCACTGACGATGCCAGCGGTGACGGAATGGTCCAGGCCGAACGGCGAGCCGATGGCCACCACCCACTGTCCGGGCTTGAGGGTATTGGAATCGCCCACACGCACCGTCGGCAGGTTCTTGCCGTCGATTTTCAGCAGCGCGACATCGTACTGGGCGTCGCTGCCAACCACCTTGGCCGTGAACTCACGGCGGTCGCTGAGCTTGACCTTGACCGACTCGGCGCCATCGATGACGTGGTGGTTGGTCAGCACATAACCGTCATTGGAAATGATGAAGCCCGAGCCGGCACTACGCCCACGCGGCGCATTGTCCTGCCCTTGCTGGCCAGGGCCGCCGGGCATCTGGAAATCCGGGCCGAAGAAGCGGCGGAAGAACTCCGGCATCTCATCCATGTCCGGGCCACCGGCCGCCGCGCGCGCCGGACGGCGGGCACCAATGACCGATTCGATGTTCACTACACCCGGCCCCACCTGGTCGACCAGCTGGGTGAAATCCGGCAGGCCCTGCACCAGCTGCGGCGCCGGCGCCGCGCTACGTGCGGGGACCGCCTGCTCGTTCGCGGCCGTGGGGGCAGCGGTCTGCGCGCAGGCCACCAGCGGCAGCGTCATTGCCAGCAGGCCAAACACCTTGTTCTGGATACGGTGGGTCATCAGCTTCGAGCCTCCAATTCATTCAAAGCGGGAAGGAGCACCCTCGCCCGTGCCGCCATCAGGGGCACGCAGGAAGGGGACGTGGGGAAGCCGGCTGGCGCGCATGGCCAGCCAGCCGTATGGGTCAGGGATGCGGGGCCAGCCGGGGCAAGCCTGATTCGTCGGCGCCCTGCGCCGGCAACCGCGGTTCGAACGGATAGAAGGTTGCGCCGCCGGACTCCTGTGCCGGGTAGCTGGCATTGAGCGCCCCCTGCGACAGGGACGGTGCCACCGACGAGCGCGGCCACGGCCGGGCCGGCAGCACGCCGTTACCGGAGGCAAACGGATCCTGTTGGCGCAACGCCGGCAACACCGGGGCCGAGGCAATGGCCCGCTCCGGCTCGGCCGAACGCAGCGCGCCAGCGCGC
>DAMCTY010000009.1:0-23171 GCA_032112995.1 Stenotrophomonas sp.
GCTTCCCCTCACCCCAACCCCTCTCCCGCAGGCGGGAGAGGGGCTTTGAGACTTCTTGCTCTGCTTGTAGAGCTTGCCTCACCCCAACCCCTCTCCCGGAGGGAGAGGGGCTTTGAGCGTTAGATCTTGTTTCTTGCCACCAGCTGCTTGGCGATGATGATGCGCTGCATCTCATTGGTGCCTTCACCAATGCACATCAACATGGCATCGCGGTAGAAACGCTCGATGTCGTACTCCACCGAATAGCTGTAGCCGCCAAAGATGCGCATGCCTTCCTGCGCACAGTAGGCACCGGTCTCGGTGGCGAAGTACTTGGCCATGCCGGCTTCCATGTCGCAGCGAAGACCCTTGTCGTAGGCGTTGGCGGCGCTCTCGATCAGCAGCTTGGACGCCTCCACCTTGGCCGCCATCTCGCCCAGCTTGAGCTGGATGGCCTGATGCTCGGCGATCGGCTTGCCAAAGGTCATGCGCTCCTGCGCATAACGCACCGACAGGCGCAGCGCGCCTTCGGCGATGCCACAGCCACGTGCGGCCACGTTGATGCGACCCAGTTCCAGGCCGCCCACGGCGTGCTGGAAGCCCTGCCCTTCAACGCCACCCAACATGCAGTCGGCCGACACCTTGTAGTCCTGGAACACCAGCTCGCAGGTGTCGATGGCGCGGTAGCCGGACTTCTTCAGCTTCTTGGCGACGATGAAGCCCTCGCCCTTCTCGGCGATGAACATGGTCATGCCCTTGTGGCGCGGCTGCGCCTCCGGGTCGGTCTTGACCAGCAGCAACACCATGTCGCCATACATGGAATTGGTGATCCAGGTCTTGGCGCCATTGATGACGTAATGGTCACCCTCGCGCTTGGCAACGCTGCGGATCGCCTGCAGGTCGGTGCCGGCGTTGGGCTCGGTCAGGCCCAGCGAGCCACGCAGCTCGCCGGTGGCCATGCGCGGCAGGTACTTGCGCTTCTGCTCTTCGGTACCGCAACGCTCGATGGCCGCGGCCATGATCAGGTGCGAGTTGAAGATGCCGGTCGGCGCCATCCACACCGCCGATACCTTGATCACGATCTTGGCGTAGATGCGCGCCGGCAGGCCCAGGCCGCCGTATTCGGGCGAAATGGTGGCACCGAACAGGCCCAGGTCCTTCATCTCCTCAACGAGGTGATGCGGGTACTTGTCTTCCTGGTCGTACTCCTGTGCGATGGGCGCGACGGATTTCTCCACCCAGTTGTCAATCGAGTCGAGCAATGCCTGCTCTTCGTCCGGGCCCCACAGTTGTTCCAGTTCGGTGCTCATCATCGGCTCCTCAGTAGTTGACCTTGTCTTCCACCGAGTGGCCGCGCTTGGCGATCAGCATGGTGCGGCTGAAGCTGCAGATCAGCTTGCCGTCCTGGTTGAAGCCGTCGGTCTGCACGGTGACGATGCCGGCGCCCGGGCGCGACTTGGATTCGCGCTTGTCCAGCACCTTGGACTCGGCCACCAGGGTGTCGCCGACAAACAGCGGGTGGGTCATCTTGATGTCGCTCCAGCCCAGGTTGGCCACGGCCTTCTGGCTGACGTCGGTGACGCTCATGCCGACCATCAGCGCCACCGTGAACGGCGAGCAGACGATCACCTTGCCGAACTCCGAAGCCTTGGCGTACTCCTTGTCGAAGTGCATCGGATGGGTGTTCATCGTCAGCAGGGTGAACCAGGTGTTGTCGGTCTCGGTGATGGAGCGGCCGGGGCGGTGCTCGTAGATGTCGCCAACATTGAACTCTTCGTAGTAACGGCCGAAGGTTTCGCGGAAGCGGTTTTCGGAGATCTGCTTGACGTTCTGAACCATGACAATGTCCTTTTGGTGCGGGTTGGGCTGGCGCTGGGCGCAGCTTGGTCAAAGAGGGGTGTGATCAGGCGTTCAATGAAGCGGTGTGCTCAGCCGGCGCGGACGCCGAGCGCACCGAGCGCGATGGCACGCTCGGCTGCGATTTCGATGGGGCGGTCCACCAGCTTGCCGTCGAGCTGGATGGCCTCGCCGCCGCTGGCCGCCAGCGCGGCAACCACGCGCTGGGCGCGGTCGTACTCGGCGGCGGTGGGTAGATAGGCGTTCTGGATGGGGTCGACCTGGGCCGGGTGGATGGCGGCCTTGGCGGTGAAGCCGAGGTCGATCACGCGCTCGGTTTCCTGGACCAGGCCGGCTTCGTCCTTGATATCGAGGTAGGGCACGTCCATGCAGCCGACGCCGGCTTCGGCGGCAATCGTTGCCAGCTGCACGCGCGGATGGAAGAAGCTCTCCCAGCTGGCGCGGCCACGCAATGCAACGATGTAATCGAAGCCACCAAACATCAGTGCCTGCAGGCGCGGGATGGCGGTGGCCAGCGCGCGTGCATCCAGCAGCCCCTTCGGGGTTTCGATCTGGGCGATGAAGACGGTATCGATGGCTGCCAGCGCGGCATCGGCCTGCTGCAGTTCGGCCACGGATTCAACCTTGGGCAGCATCACGAAAGCCGGCTTCAGGCCGGAGGCAGCCAGTGCCTGCAGATCCGCCTGGCCCAGCGCGCTGGACAGCGGATTGATGCGCAGGCCGATCTCGCTGCGGGTCTGCGGCAGCTCGGCAAGGAAGGCGAACAGCGAGGCGCGTGCGCTTTCCTTGTCACCCGGCGCAACCGCATCTTCCAGATCGATGCAGACCTGGTCGGCGCCGGTGGCCACGGCCTTGGCGTAACGCTCCGGGCGCGAGCCCGGCACGAACAACAGGCAGCGGCGCGGCGTGCTCAGTGCTGCGCTCATGCCGCACCCACCTGGCTGGCGAAGTGCTCGGCGATCTGCCGGCGGGTGGCATACCAGGTGCCCGGCTTCTGCGCGACGTATTGCAGGAACTTCTCGAACGCACCGATGCGACCCGGGCGGCCGATGATGCGCAGGTGCAGGCCCAGCGACATCACCTTGGGGCTGTGCTCGCCTTCGGCATACAGCGTGTCGAAGCTGTCGATGGCGTAGTCCAGCCAGTCCTTGGGCAGGTAGGACGGGGCCACCCACATCTTCATGTCGTTGGTATCGAGCTGGTACGGCACCACGATCATCGGCTTGTCAGTGCCATCGACATCGCCCCAGAACGGCGCATCGGCCGAGTAGTCGTCCATGTGGTACAGGAAGCCTTCTTCCTGCAGCAGGCGGCGGGTGGAGGCGGTATGCAGGTAGCGCGACAGCCAGCCGACCGGACGCACGCCGGTGGTCTTCTCGATGCTGTCAGCGGCATCGCGGATGAACTGGCGTTCCTGTTCCTCGTTGAAGCGGAACTGGTGGATCCAGCGGTGGCCGTGCGAGCACACCTCATGGCGGCTGCCACGCAGGTAGTCGGCGATTTCCGGGGCGCGCTCCAGCGATACCGCGGCAGCGGTATAGGTGCTGGTGACGTTGTACCTGTCCAGCAGCGCGGCCACGCGCGCATGGCCTTCGTTGACGCCGTAGCGGTAATTGGACTCGTTGCCGTAATTGCGCACCGGCTTGGACAGGGTCACATGCAGCTCGTCCACCGGCTCGGTGATCTTGTCACCCTGGCCGACGTTGTACTCGGACAGCTCTTCGACGTTGACGACCACCGACAAGGCCAGGCGTGCGTTGTTGGGCCACTGGTAGACGGGTTTGGACATGGCAATCTCGGTACGTTTATGGGGGGCTGTGGTGGTGTTGCTTTGCTGCTTCTGTTCTTGTGCCGCCATTCCCGCGGAGGCGGGGTTTTCAACCGACGAATGTCGGGTCATCGCTCTTCGCTCTTCGCCTTCGCTCTTCGCCTTCGCTCTTCGCCTTCGCTCTTCGCCTTTGCGCTTCACCTTTGCCGTGGAAGTCAAAGGCCAGAGCGATTCCCGCCTGCGCGGGAATGACGATCTGTTGGGGGATCGCGAAGAGCGCCTATCTCAGTGGTTCTCCTCACCACCGGAGACGTTGATCGCCTCACCGGTGATGTAGACCGCATCGTCCGAACACAGGAAGGCCGTTGCCGCCGCGGTGTCCGAGGCCAGGCCGGGGCGACCTGCCGGGATGCGCGCACGCATGTCGGCCAGGTACTGCTCCACGCTCTTGCCCTGCTTCTCAGCGAAGTATTCGTTCTGCCACGCGCCCAGGCCGGTGGTGACGTGGTTGGGGCAGACCGCATTGACGTTGATGCCGTGTCCGGCCAGTTCCAGCGATGCCACCCGGGTCAGGCCGACCAGGCCATGCTTGGACGAGCAATAGGCCGCCGCATGCGGGAACGCCGACTTGGCGGCCTGCGAGGCAATGTTGACGATGCGGCCGCCGCCCTGGGCGATCATCTGCCGGCCAGCGTGCTTGATGGTCAGGAAGGCGCCGCGCAGGTTCACGCCCAGCACCGCGTCCCATTCCTTGGCCTCGATGTCGACCAGCGACTTCATCAGATAGCCGATGCCGGCGTTGTTGACCAGGATGTCCAGGCGGCCGAAGCGTTCGACCGTGGCCTTGACCACCGCCTCGACCTGCGCCTCTTCCAGCACGTCCAGGGCCATCGCCACGCATTCGCCGCCGGTGCTGGCAGCCAGCTCGGCGGCCACCTGCGCCATTTCCTCGTCGGTGCCGACCGCGGTGACCGGCATTTCGGCGCCACGCACCTTGCCGATATCGGTCAACACCACCTTGCAGCCTTCCTGCAGCAGGCGGCGGGCAATGCCTTCGCCCAGGCCGGCGCGGCGGCCGGCGCCGGTGATGAGGGCGACCTTGCCCTGCAATTCGGGGAATCGAGCCATGACCTATGTTCCTTGTGCGCTTACAGAGCGCTGGTGAGGATGAACAACGGATTGTCAGCGTATTGCTGGAACTGCGCCGCACCGGCCTGCACGGCCGGGTCGGCCAGGTCAGCGCCAAACGCCGCCATGTCCGGGATGCGCATCAGCTCGATGTACTCATACGGGGAGCTGCCTTCACCAATCAACAGACCACTGGCCTTGAGCACCTCGAACTTTTCCACCGACGGCAACGCATTGACCACCGGCAGGTCGCTGGCACGGGCCCAGGCCTCGTATTCCTCGCGGCTGACGCCGGGCTTGAGGTTGAACAGGACGATGACGGTTTGCATGGCTTCCTCCCGGGTAAAAGACTGTGGCACACTTTGTCCGGACAAAGTGTAGGCATGCCATTCGTCCCCGGTCAACGCCGGAGGCGGAAATCCCCCACCGGCGTATCTACCTGCCGTAACCCAAACGATTGAGGTGCTTGATGAAGCGTTATTACCCGTGGTTGATGGCGGTAATGGGGATGTTGGTGCTGCTGGTCTCCAATGGCCTCACCGTGACCGGCCTGACCGCCTTTGACGAATCCCTGCTCAAGGACTTCGGCTGGACCCGCAGCGAGCTCAAGCTGCGCGACCTGATCACCCTGGTGCTGGCCGGCTGGATGGCGCCCTTCCTGGGTGCGCTGATCGACAAGGTCGGCCCGCGCAAGCTGATTCTGGCCGGCATCGCCCTGCTGGCCGCGCTGTACGCCGCCTATGCCCACATCCATTCGCTGGCCCACCTGTACTGGATCCACGTCGGTTTTGCCGCCGTGCTGGTTGCCGCCGGCCTGAATGTGGCGGTGATCTTCGTCTCGCAATGGTTTGCCACCCACCGCGGTACCGCGATCGGTATTGCCCTGGTCGGCACCAGCCTGGGCGGCATGGTGTTCCCCAAGCTCGGCGTGCAGCTGATGCAGAGCATGGACTGGCGCGCCGCGCTGCTGTGGGAAACTGCCATCCCGCTGGTCTTCCTGGTCCTGGCCTTCCTGTTCGTGCGCAGCCCGCGCCCGGGTGGCATCCAGCCCTGGGGCGCCGACACGCTGGCCGCCAAGGCGGCCGCGGGCAAGCCGGCCGCCGCCTCGCTGCCGGACCTGAGCTACCAGCAGGCCATGCGCACCCGCACCTTCTGGGTGCTGGCCTTCGTCGCCATGACCACCTTCTTCTCGATCATGGCGGTGGCCTCCAACCTGTTCCTGCACATGCGCGACCTGGGCTTTGAGCCGGCCACCGCCGGCAACGGCCTGGGCCTGATGTTCGGCCTGGCGATGGTGGGCAAATTCGTATTCGGCTTCCTGGCCGACGTGCTGCCGCCCAAGCGCGTGTTCCTGGTCAACCTGGCGATCATGGCCGCCGGCGCGGTCATCCTGGCGACCCTGCGCGCCGACCTGATCTGGTATTCGCTGGCCCTGTTCGGGCTGGGTTGGGGCGGCCTGTACACGATGATCCAGCTGCTGGCGGTCAACGCCTTCGGGCTCAGCGCGGCCGGCAAGATCCTCGGCACCATCACCCTGCTCGATGCCACCACCGCCGGCCTGGGCATCTGGGTGACGGCCAAGATCTTCGACCTCACCAAGAGCTACCACGTCGCCTTCAGCCTGATCTGCGGGCTGATCGTGCTGGCCCTGCTGGCCGCCACCCTGGTGCGCGACGAACGTGCCCGCGCCGCCAAGGCCTGACCCCCACTGCTGCAACGGAGAGACCCCATGCCCGTGATGGAAACGTCCAACCTCACTGCCCGCCAGTACTGGGAGCAGGTCAAGGCCAACCCCAACCGTGCCAGGTTCGGCTTCGGCGCGCGCCCGGCCATCGTCAACATCGATGTGCAGCGCGCCTATACCGACCTGGCCGCGTTCAAGACCGCCTATGAGACCGACCCGCGCCAGATCGAGCACATCAATGCGCTGTCGGCGCAGGTGCGCGCGCTCGGCCTGCCGGTGGTGTGGACCTATGTGGCCTACCTGGAATCGGGCGAGGATGCCGGCACCTGGGGCACCCGCACCAATACCCCGGACTCGCTGCAGAACATCAAGCACGGCTCCGAGCGCGCCCAGTTCGACCCCCGCGCCGATGTGCAGGCTGGCGACATCGTCATGCACAAGCGCATGGCCAGCCCGTTCTTCGAAACCAACCTGTGGTCGCTGCTGACCTTCCACAAGATCGACACGCTGATCATCACCGGCGGCTCCACCTCCGGCTGCGTGCGCGCCTGCGTGATCGACAGCCTGTCGCGCGGCTACCGCAGCATCGTTCCGGAAGAATGCGTGGCCGACAAGCACGAGATCCCGCACTTCGCCAACCTCAGCGACATCATGCTCAAGTACGGTGACGTGGAATCGGTGGATCACGTGGCCGCGCAGCTGCAGGCGCTGCGCGTATGAGCACCGCGAGCAAATCCGACCCGGGCCTGTTCGACTACTGGCCCTACGACAGCCGGCCGAAGATAGAATGGCCGGGCGGCGCCCGCGTGGCCTTGTGGATCGCGCCCAACATCGAGTTCTACGAGTACGCGCCGCCGGCCAACCCGGCACGCAAGCCGTGGCCGCGCCCGCTGCCCGACATCCAGGGCTATGGCACGCGCGACTACGGCAACCGCGTTGGCCACCAGCGGATGATGCGGGTGATGGACCAGTACGGCCTACGCGGCTCGGTGTCGCTGTCCACGGCCATGCTCAAGCACCATCCGGAAGTGATCCAGATGGCGGCCGAGCGCAACTGGGAATTCTTCAGCCACGGCATCTACAACACCCGCTACACCTATGGCCTGGACGAGGCACAGGAGCGGGAGATGATCGCGCACTCGATGGCGCTGATCGCCGAGCACACCGGCCAGCACTGCGATGGCTACCTGGCGCCGGCGCTGTCGCATTCGGACGCCACCATCGACCTGTTTGCCGAGGCCGGCGGCCTGTATACCTGCGACCTGTTCCACGACGACCAGCCGACGCCGGTGAAGACCCGCTCCGGCAAGCGCTTCGTGTCGGTGCCGTACTCGCTGGAGCTCAACGACACCATCGTCTACGTCACCAACAAGATCGAGCCGCGCCGCTACGGGCAGATGATCAAGGACGCCTTCGACCGCCTGTACGCCGAAGGCGAACACTCCGGCACGGTGATGTGCGTGCCGCTGCATGCCTACCAGGTCAGCCACCCGCACCGGCTGGCGGCCTTCCACGACGCCATGGACTACATCTGCAGCCACGACAAGGTGTGGAAGGCCACCGGCCGCGAGATCGCCCAGCATTACCTGGCCAATCACTACGACGACGCGCTGGCCTCGATGGCGGCGATCAACGCGGAGGACGCGGCATGAGCCTGGATCGCAGCTTCCTGGAATACCCGCGCCTGCGCCACGGCATGGACCACGCGCGCTATAGCTGGTCGATGTTGGCCGAACGCCCGGCCGTGCGCTGGCCCGACGACAAACCGCTGGCACTGTGGATCAACCTGAGCCTGGAACACTTCCCGCTCAACCCCAAGGGTGAGGGCTTCAAGCCGCACGGTTCCATGGTCATGCCCTACCCGGACCTGCGCCACTACACCTTGCGCGACTACGGCAACCGGGTGGGCGTGTTCCGCGTACTGGATGCGCTGGAAAAGTACGGTCTACGCGCCAGCACCGCGGTCAACGGCGAACTGGCCGAGCGCTACCCGGCCCTGCTGCGCCGGCTCAAGGCGCGCAGCGCCGAGCTGGTGGCGCACGGCTGGAACATGGACAGCGTGCACTACGGCGGGCTGGACCCGGCGCGCGAAGCTGAATACATCCAGCGCAGTTTGGCCGCGCTGACCCCGTATGCCGACGGCCCCATCCAGGGCTGGCTGTCACCGGCCCGCTCGCAGTCCGAGAACACCCCGGAACTCCTGCAACAGGCCGGTTTGCAGTGGTTTGGCGACTGGATCAACGACGAGCTGCCCTACCCCTTCCAGACCGCCAATGGCCCGCTCACCGCCCTGCCGTTGTCACTGGAATTGGAAGATCGCTTCATCGTCGGCGAAAATCTGCATGCCGAGGCCGAGTATGCGGACCAGATGGTCGATGCCTGCGATTTCCTGCTGGAGGAAGCGCAGCGCAGCGGACAGGGTCGCCTGCTCGCGCTCAACATCCATCCGTGGGTGATGGGCCAGCCGCACCGCATCAAGCACCTGGAACGCGTGTTCGCCCATCTGGCAGACAACGCAGGGCTGATCTGGAACGCTGCGCCTTCGCAGATCATCGCCGCCTCACGTTGAGGCGGCGGTTCCAGGCAACCGTCGTCGCCCTCAACGCGCCGGCCTTTACCCAAGAGCCCTTGCATGAACACTGAAGCCAACACCGCCCTGCCGCCGCGCGAAGCGATGGAATTTGACGTCGTCATCGTCGGCGCCGGCCCTGCCGGCCTGGCCACCGCCATCCGCCTGCGCCAGCTGGCCGTGGAAAAGGGCCAGGAGCTGTCGGTGTGCGTACTGGAAAAAGGCTCCGAGCCGGGCGCACACATCCTGTCCGGCGCGATCATGGACCCGCGCGCGCTCAACGAGCTGTTCCCGGACTGGAAGGAACGCGGTGCGCCGCTGAAGCAGGCCGTCACCCGCGACGAGTTCCTGTTCCTGGACGAAACCAAGGCCAAGGCCACCCCGCACGCGCTGCTGCCGGAGTGCTTCCACAACGACGGCAACTACATCATCAGCCTGGGCGAAGTCAGCCGCTGGCTGGCGCAGCAGGCCGAGGCGCTGGAAGTGTCGATCTTCCCGGGCTTTGCCGCCGCCGAGGTGCTGTACGACGACAACGGCGCGGTGATGGGCGTGGCCACCGGCGACATGGGCATCCACAAGGACGGCACGCCGGGCCCGAACTACGAGCGCGGCATGGAACTGCATGCCAAGTACACGATCTTCGCCGAAGGCTCGCGCGGCCACCTCGGCCGCCAGCTGATCAGCAGATTCAAGCTCGACGCCGGCAAGGACCCGCAGTCCTACGGCATCGGCATCAAGGAGCTGTGGCAGATCGATCCGGCCAAGCACGAGCCGGGCCTGGTGGTGCATGCCGCGGGCTGGCCGCTGGACAACGACACCTACGGCGGTGCCTTCCTGTACCACGCCGAGGGCGGCAAGGTGTCGATCGGCTATGTGGTCGGCCTGGACTACAAGAACCCGTGGCTGAGCCCGTTCGAGGAGTTCCAGCGCTTCAAGACCCACCCGGCCATCCGCAAGCACCTGGAAGGCGGCAAGCGCATCGCCTACGGCGCGCGTGCGATCACCGCCGGCGGCATCCTGTCGCTGCCCAAGACCGTGTTCCCGGGTGGCGCGCTGGTCGGCTGCGAAGCCGGCTACCTCAACGTCAGCCGCATCAAGGGCAGCCACGCCGCGATCAAGACCGGCATGCTGGCCGCCGAGGCGGCGTTCGAGGCGCTGGTGGCCGGCCGCTCGCGCGACGAACTGGCCGCCTACCCGGAGGCGTTCGAGAACAGCTGGCTCAAGACCGAGCTGCTGCAGTCCAAGAACTTCAAGCAGTGGTTCAAGAAGGGCCGCACCCTGGCCACGCTGATGACCGGCATCGAGCAGTGGCTGCTGCCCAAGCTGGGCATCCGCAACGCGCCGTGGACCATCCACCGTACCAAGGCCGACCACGAATGCCTGGAGCCCGCCGCCAGCCAGCCGAAGATCAGCTATCCCAAGCCGGACAATGTGCTGACGTTTGATCGCCTGAGCTCGGTGTTCCTGTCCTCGACCAACCACGAGGAAGACCAGCCCAGCCATCTGACGCTGAAGGACCCCAGCATTCCGGTCAAGGTCAACCTGGCCACCTATGGCGGCCCGGAAGCGCGTTACTGCCCGGCCGGCGTGTACGAATTCGTCGGCGAAGGCAGCGATACCCGCCTGCAGATCAACGCGCAGAACTGCGTGCACTGCAAGACCTGCGACATCAAGGACCCGACCCAGAACATCGTGTGGGTAACCCCGCAGGGTGGCGGCGGACCGAACTACCCGGCGATGTAAGCATCGCCAACCAACCACAGGAGTTTCGATGAGCATTGTCAGTCCAGGCGCCCGCTTCCGCGCGGCGCTGAAGGAAGAAAGCCCGCTGCAGATCCCGGGCGCCATCAACGCCAACCATGCGTTGCTGGCCAAGCGGGCGGGCTTCCGTGCGGTCTACCTGTCCGGTGGCGGCGTCGCTGCCGGCTCGCTGGGCCTGCCGGACCTCGGCATCAACACCATGGACGACGTGCTCACCGACATCCGCCGCATCACCGACGTCTGCGACCTGCCGCTGCTGTCGGACATCGACACCGGCTTTGGCCCGAGCGCGTTCAACATCGCGCGCACGGTGAAGTCGCTGATCAAGGCCGGTGCGGCGGCCTGCCATATCGAGGACCAGGTCGGCGCCAAGCGTTGCGGCCACCGCCCGAACAAGGAAATCGTGTCGCTGGGCGAGATGGTGGACCGGGTCAAGGCGGCGGCCGATGCCAAGACCGATCCGGATTTCTTCCTGATCGCACGCACCGACGCCATCCAGATGGAAGGCGTGGATGCGGCGATCGAGCGCTCGCTGGCCTGCGTGGAAGCCGGGGCCGACGGCATCTTTGCCGAGGCCTCGTACGACCTTGAGACCTACAAGCGTTTTGTCGATGCAGTGAAGGTGCCGGTGTTGGCCAACCTCACCGAATTCGGCCAGACCCCGTTGTTCTCGACCGAGGAGCTGGGTTCGGTGGGCGTGGCGATGTGCATCTACCCGCTGTCGGCGTTCCGCGCGATGAACAAGGCCGCGGAGAACGTGTACACCGCGATCCGCCGTGATGGCCACCAGCGCAATGTGGTGGAGACCATGCAGACCCGCGAGGAGCTGTATGAGCGCATCGGGTATCACACTTTCGAGCAGAGCCTGGACAAGACGTTTGCTGCGAAGAAGTGAGTGTTGGGGGGCCGGTGCGTTGAAGCTGAAGGCTTGAAAGCTTGAAAGCTGAAAACCCTAAAGGACAAAGGCCTAAGAGCTGCCCTCACCCCTACCCCTCTCCCGTGAACGGGAGAGGGGACTACTTCGGCAAAATTTTGCTGAGGACGGCATTGCTGGCTTCGGCCGCTCTACGAACCACAGCCGGAGGCGAAGAGCCGCAGCCTCGATCAACGTTTTTAAGCGGCCCGCGTCTAAGCTCTAGAAGCTCAACGTCAGGTGAAGGGCTTTACTCTTTACTCTTTACTCTTTGCTCTTTGCTTTTTGGCTTTGGCTTCTTGCCTTTGCCCCTGCTGTTGCTGTTGCTGTTGCCTTTGCCTTTGCTTTTGCTTTTTCCAACGGCTCAAAAAAGCGTGAAGTCTCCCTTCTCCCGCTTGCGGGAGAAGGTGCCCAACGGGCGGATGAGGGGAGCTTCGGCTTCGGCCTTTTCTTCAGCCATTCCTTCAAAGCTCCCCAACCTGCCAAAAACCCAAGCCCTTTGCTTTACCCTCCCATCACCGGCCATCATTGCCAGCGCCGCACAACCACGGCCGCCAGCGCAATGAGAACGCAATGCCCCGTCTGCCCCTGATCGCCCTCGCCTGCCTGACGCTCAGCGCCTGCGGCCAGCGCGATGCCTTCAACCACAACGCCAACGCCGACCCGCACCAGCGCGAACTCGAACGCGCCTTCGCCATCTGCGCCGGCTGCCATGACACCCGCGCCGACCTCGGCCACCGCGTCGGCCCCAACCTGCATGGCGTGATCGGTCGCAAGGCCGGCACCGCCCCCGGCTACAACTACTCCGAAGCGATGAAGGCCAGCGGCATCACCTGGGATGCGCAGACCCTGGACGCCTTCATCAAGTCACCGACCAGGCAGGTGCCGGGCAGCAAGATGGTCAATGCCACCTCCGACCCGGCGCGCCGCCAGGCCGTGATCGAGTTCCTGTCCACCCTGCCCGAATAGGCCCGGCGTCAATCCAGCGTCTGCACACCACCGCCATTGACGAACAAGGTCTGGCCGCTGACCCAGTTGGATATCGGCGCGGCGAAATACAGCACCGCGCCGGCAATATCCTCGGCCTCTCCCAGGCGCTTGATCGGCGTATGCGACAGCATCCGTTCCTCGATCTCCGGGGTGAGCACGGTAGCCAGCGCATCGGTGCGCACCGCGCCCGGCCCCACCGCATTGACGCGGATGCCGGCAGGACCGTAGTCATGCGCAAGATTCGCCGTCATATGGTTGATCGCCGCCTTGGACGCAGCGTAGGCACTGATCGCCGGGCTCTTGTTGATCGAGCTCATCGACGACATGTTGATGATCGAGCCGTAGCCGCCCTTCTGCATATGCGGTGCGCATAGCTGTGACAGCCGCCAGGCACTGAAGACATTGATCTGGAACGGCCGCTCGAACTGCTCCAGGCTGATCGTGTACGGGCTCTCGCGGCCAGCCCCGCCACCACCGGCGTTGTTGACCAGGATATGGATGCCGCCCAGTTCATTGGCGGTGCGCTCCACCACCCGCACCAGGTCCTCGTCCTTGAGCACATTGCACTCCAGCGCCAAGGCCTTGCCGCCAGCAGCGACGATCTCCGCCGCCACTTTCTCAGCGGCGGCCAGCTTCAGGTCGGCGATGGCCACCGCCGCACCGTAGGCCGCCAGCATCAGCGCGCTGGCGCGGCCAATGCCGTTGCCGCCGCCGGTGACGATGGCCACCTTTCCGCTCAGGTCGAAATGCGCTTGCACGTTCATCACAGGGCTCCTGCTGAAAGGAAGATGTCGGTATGCACCCGATGTTGCACCTGCACAGGCTACGCCGCGATGAACAAGGCGCTCGGACAGATCCTGCCGCTTTCCGCCTTGCGGAAACACCTGGCGCACGTAATGCAACCTAGCAGCTTTTCTTGTGCCGCCCATTCTGATATTTGTTTGTCCGGACAAATATAAGCACCCGCCATGCGGGCAAGGGACGGGACGTGGCTGCATTGCAGTATCCAATCCTGGTGTTCGGGCACCTGCTGCTGTTCGTGCTGTGGCTGGGCGCCGATGTCGGCGTATTCCTGCTTGGCCAGCACTTCCGGCGCCGCCAGTCCTACTCGCTGGAGCAGCGCATCGCGCTGCTGAAACTGCTGGTGGAGGTGGACATGGTGCCGCGCAGCGCCTGGGCGCTGATGGTGCCGGTGAGCCTGAGCGTGGTGCATGTGGGCGGCTACTGGACGCTGCCTGGCTGGGCACTGCTGCTGGCGTGGCTGGTGGGCGCGTTCTGGCTGTGGTTGGTGTGGGACGCCCATCGCCACGACCAGACCCCACGGGCCGCGCGCAACCGCCGCATCGAATCGGTACTGCGCTGGCTGCTGGCCCTGTTCTATCTGTGGCTGGGGCTGGCCTCGCTGCTGCAGGGCGCGCCCCTGGCCCCGTTGTGGTTGGCCAGCAAGGCGCTGA
This sequence comes from Stenotrophomonas sp., assembly GCA_032112995.1. Taxonomy (GTDB): domain Bacteria; phylum Pseudomonadota; class Gammaproteobacteria; order Xanthomonadales; family Xanthomonadaceae; genus Stenotrophomonas. The sequence continues at coordinate 14,104 of DAMCTY010000009.1, forward strand.
TGTTCGGCGTGATCTTTGCCGCCGCCATCATGATCGACGTCACCTTCAAGCCGGTCGGCGCGCAACTGGGCGCGCTGCTCAAGCATGGCAGCAGCGATGCCACCGAGCTGCCGTTGCTGCGCACCATGAACCGCACCCGCCTCTGGGTGTGGCTTGTCTACCTGATGTTGCTGGCCACGGCCTTCCTTGGCGTGGTCAAGCCCTTCTGATACTCCGCCAGGACCTGCCATGCGCTCTTTGTCGATCATCGCGGTTTCACTGCTGGCCGCAGCCTGCAGCCAGCAGCCCGTCCCCGTCCCCGCCGCGGCTGCCGCCGGCTCGCCCCCGGCAGCGCCTGTCGCTACGGCACCGGCATCCACACCCGCACCCGCACCAGAAATCAGCGGCGAACAGGCCTTTGCCATGTGCACGGCTTGCCACAGCCGCGATGCCGGTGCACCTCAGCGCATGGGGCCCAACCTGCGTGGGGTTGTCGGGCGCAAGGCTGGTAGCAATCCCGGCTTTGATTACTCCCCGGCCTTGAAGGCCAGCAACATCACCTGGGATGCGGCACAGCTGGACGCCTACCTGGCCGCACCCGCCAAGCATGTGCCCGGCACCCGCATGGTGATTGCGGTACCCGACCCGGCACGGCGGCAGGCGTTGATCGAATACCTGTCAGCCCCCTGATCTTTCCTTCCGTGGCAGTGCGGCTGCGGATACCGCAGCCGTCGCTGCCCCTTGCGGCAACGAGGAGTGGCATGGAACTTCAGTTCGAGCGGTTCACCCTGTTCTGTCGTGACCTTGAGGCATCGCTGCGGTTCTATCGCGATGCGCTGGGCCTTGTGGTAGTGGAAGAAAAAACCCTGGAAGGCCCGATGGCCGGTGGCCTGCTGCAGTTGCCGGCCTGCCGCATGCGTATCGCGTTGCTGGCCGCCGGCGCGGATGCGCCGGTCATCCTGGGCCTGTTCGAGATCAGCCAGACCGCGCTGGAGACGCTCACGCCACCGCTGGGCAAGCCTGCCTACGGGCAAAGCGCGCTGGTCCTGTCCTGCCGGCGCTTCGATGCGCTGCACAGCGCCTTGCAGGCCGCCGGCCATCGTTTCCTGACCCCGCCGTTGGCCTACCCGAAGCGCACCGCCAGCGCGCGCTCACCGGCTGGCCTGTACCGCGAAATGATCGTCTACGACCCGGACAACGTGCCGGTGAGCATCCTGCAGATCGACCCGCTTCCCGAGGAGACCACGGCATGACCGGCATCACCCGTTCCATCACCGGCAGCATCCAGTACACCAGCAAGCAGAGCCACCGCCTGGATGCGGAACGTGGCCGCGAGAGCTTCCGGCTGGATGTGCACCGCGACGGCTCGCGGGTACTCGCCGCGCACTGCGAAATCGATGACGCGCCGGCCGTGGTCCGCGACGTCAACCTGCGTCTGGACGCGGGCAACCGACCGCAGGAGTGCTTCGTGCGCATCGCCGTGGGCGGGCAGTTCCGCGGCTCGGGTTGGTTTGCCTTCAACGCCAACGAAGCCCAGTGCGAATCCACCACCACGGTGGAAGGCCGCGTGTCGCAGCGCTTCCCGCTGCAGGCGCCGCTGCTGGCCTTCGGCAACCACGCCATCATCAACGATGCCTATGCGATGTCGCTGTATGACCTGGCCCAGGGGCCCGGCAAGCAGACGTTCTTCATGCTGCTGTCCTCTCCCGACCACCGCGGTGCCACCGGGCCGATGATCTTCCCGGTGCAGCTGGCCATCGAGTACGTGGGCGAGGAGGACATCGAGGTCATTGCCGGGCGCTTCAGGGCGCGCCATTTCCGCATCCTCGATGTCGGCATGCCAGAGGAACACCCGGACTACGATCTGTGGGTGACCGCCGACGAGCACTACATCCTGCTGCGGGCCGCGGTCACCGGCTACATGCAGACCGCCTACGAGTTGAGCAGCTATACCGTGGTGGAGCACTGAGATGCTGCTGCAGATCCTGCTGGTGGCACACATCGCCGTGCTGGGCTACTGGCTGGGCTCGGAGCTGGTGATCAACAGCACCTACCGCTACGTCTCCTACGGCAGCCATATCCCCTTTGCCGAGCGCAACCGCTTGATGGAACACGTCATGCACGTGGACCAGCATGTGCGCTACGCGCTGGTGCTGCAGGCCGGGCTGGGTTTCTCGCTGGCCGCGCTGTACGGGCTGATCCCCGGGGCGGAAACCACGGCGAAGCTCGCCGGCGTGCTGTGCGTGCTGTGGCTTGGCTTTGTCGAAGCCGTGCACCGGCTGCGCCACAGCCGCATCGGCGCCACCCTGGGGGCGATTGATCGCGGCTCGCGCTATGTCTTCATGGCGCTGCTGGTCGCGCTGGCTACCGGCCTGCTTGGCGGCAGTTGGGAAATGCCGCTGTGGCTGCGCCTGAAGCTGGCGCTGTACGCCGGGGTGATGGCCTCGGGTGTCGGTATCCGCCTGGCGCTGATCAGCCACTTCCGTACCTGGAAGGTGATGGCGCAGGAAGGGCCCAACGCGGTCACCAACGCCATCATCCGCCGCACCTACGTGAAGGCGACCTCGGTGTTGGGGGTGCTGTGGCTGTTCATCGCGGCGATCGTCGTCGTCAGCGTGTTCAAGCCGACATGACCATGACCGATCACGCCGCGCTGCTGGCCGAGCTTGGCGCAGTACTGGGCGAAGCCGCCGTGCTGCGCGATGCCGCCACCCTGGAACTGATGGCCGGCGATCTTTACAGCAGTGGGCCGGCGCCGGTAGCGGTCATCCGCCCCACCGATGGCGCGGCGCTGGCACAGGCGGTCGCACGGATCAGCGCGGCCGGCCTGTCGGTGGTGCCACGCGGTGGCGGCCTGAGCTATACCGGCGGCTACCGCTGCCAGGACAGTGGCAGTGTGCTGGTTGACCTGTCCGCGCTGAACCGCATCGAGCACATCAGCGCCGAGGACATGTACGTGGTAGCCCAGGCCGGGGTGACCTGGAAACAGCTGCACGACGCCCTCACACCGCTGGGCCTGCGCCTGCCCTACTTCGGCACGTTCTCCGGCGCCGGTGCCAGCATCGGTGGCGGCCTCAGCCATGGCGCATTGTTCTTCGGCAGCGCGCGTTACGGCGCTGCCGCCGACAACGTGCTGGGGGTTGAGCTCGTCACCGCCGATGGCGGGCTGCTGCGCACCGGGCAATGGGCCTTGAAGGTGGAGGCCGAGCCGGTATTCCGCAACTTCGGGCCGGATACCACCGGCTTGTTCATGCATGACGGCGGTGCCTTCGGCATCAAGACCCGTGCCGCGTTCCGCCTGATTCCGCTGCCGGCACACACCGGCTATGCCTCGTTTGCCTTCGCCGATTTCGAGCGCGCCGGGCTGGCCTTGTCGGCAATTGCACGGGCCGGCATCGCCGAGGAAGCCTATGTGCTGGATGCCGGTGCCGTGGCCGCCAATGCCGAACGCGACCGCAGCCTGGGCGCCGCGCTGCGTGCGGTGTGCCAGGTGCTGCACACGGCCACCGGCATCGCTGGCAAGTGCGGGGCCCTGCTGGGGATGGTGCGGGCCGGACGCCAGGTGGTGCCCACCGATGCGTTTACCCTGCATCTTGTGGCCGCAGGCAACAGCCAGGCGGCGGTAGCGCATGACCTGGCCAGCGCACAGCGCCTTGCCCATGAGCACGGTGGCATCGCCATAGCCGCCACCGTGCCACGCATCGCGCGTGCCGATCCTTTCCCGGGGCTCAATGCGGTACTGGGTGCCAGCGGCAGCCGCTGGGCGGCATTGAATGTGAAAGTGGCGCACTCACGTGCCAGTGCGCTGATCCGCGCGCACCAGCAGCTGATCGCAGCGCAACGCGCCGCGATGGACGCCTGCGGCGTGCGCGTCACCTACCTGTGTTCGGCACTCTGCAATTACAGCTTCAGCTTTGAAGCGGTGTTTCATTGGCAGGACAACTGGCAGCCATTGCATGCCGCCAAGTTGGCGCCGGACGTCGCGGCCACGCTGGCCTGCGGCCCGGACAATCCCACCGCGCGTGCGCTGGTGGCGGATCTGCGGCAACAGACCTGCGACCTGTTCGCCCAACTCGGCGGCGCGTCCAACCAGATTGGGCGCACCTATCCTTTTCTTTCCGTGATGGACGATGCGCCCGCAGCGCTGCTGCGCGGCATCAAGCAGCAACTGGATCCGCACACAAAGATGAACCCGGGCGTATTGGAGCTTTGACCCGGAAGTTGTGGCAGGATCTCTTACGACGTCTCTTGGGGAAGAACCGTCTTGATGCTGTGTCGTTCAACCAGATTGGGCTTGGGCCTGCTTGCCATCGGGCTCTACCTACTGTCACCGTCAGCGCTGGCCATGGCCCAGTGTCCGGAAGAGTTCGAGCCGAAATCCATGGCCTTCTGGGCCCTGGGTTGGGGCGTGTTTGCCGCTTTTTTCCTCGGCGGCCTGGTGCTGTCGTTCCTGATGTTCCGCATCACCCGCGTGGCCGCGCGTGGGCCACGCTGGGCGCTGCGCATCGTCAGCATCCCGGCGATGCTGGCGATGTGGTTGCTGGGCGCCGGTATTTTCCTCGGCCAGTTCGTGCTGGCCTGCTGAGCCTCACGCGGCGGGGAACCACCACGGCGATGCCGTACCGTTGTTGATCAGCAAGGCGCGCGCGCGTACGAAACGGCGGATCGAGGCCGTGCCCATGCGCGAACCGCCCATCCCGGACAGCTTGAAACTCTGCTTTTCGGCGGTCTGCACCATGCCGGTCAGGCAGGCGTCATTGATCGAGATGCCACCGGCCTGCAGCTGCCGCGCCACGCGTTGTGCGCGCTCCGGGCTCTGCGTGAATACCGCCGCCGACAAGCCGAACTCGGTGGCGTTGGCACGCGCAATGGCTTCGGCTTCATCGGCCACCACCATCACCGGCAATACGCTGGCAAAGCTCTCATCGGCAACCACGGCCATCTCGTCGGTGACATCCACCAGCACCGTCGGCGGACACCAGACGCCACCATGCTCGATCAGCTCGCCGCCGGTCAGCGCGCGTGCGCCCTTGGCCTTGGCGTCGGCCAGTTGGCCGCGCACCAGTTCGACCTGCGAGGCCGCGATCACCGGACCGATCTGGCCCTGCTTGGGGTCTGGCCAGGCCAGCTCCAGTGCAGAAGCTTCCTTCACCAACGCGGCGATGAAGGCATCGGCCACCGGCGCTTCCACGTAAACACGTTCGATCGACATGCAGCTCTGGCCGCCGTTGACGAAGCTGCCCCAGGCCAGCGCACGAGCAGCATGTGCGATGTTGGCATCGGACAGCACCAGCGCCGGGTCCTTGCCGCCCAGCTCCAGCGAGGCCGGAATGAAGCGGCGCGCACAGGCTTCGCCCACCTTGCGGCCGGTGGCGACCGAACCGGTGAAACAGATCTGGTCACTGGCCTCGATCACCGCCTGGCCGGTAGCGCCGGCACCGGTGACCAGCTTGAACACCTCGCCCAGATCTGCTTCGTCCAAGGCTTCACGCAACAGCGGCACGAAGCGCGAGGTGACCTCGCTGGGCTTGGCCAGGATGCTGCAGCCGGCAGCCAGCGCCGGCACGGCATCGATCAAGGTCAGCATCAGCGGGAAGTTCCACGGGCTGATCACGCCCACCACCGCATACGGCACCCAGGTCTGCTGGCTGTGGATGAAGGGGATGGCTTCCTGCTGGGCCGGCTTTTCCGCAAGACAGCCTGCGGCCTGCTGCGCCCAGCGGCGGATCGCGCCGACGGTGCCGTCCACTTCAATCTGCGATTCATGCCAGCGGCCGGTATCGGCCAGCAACGCATCGAGGAAGCCATCGCGACGCGCCACCAGCGCGTCGGCCAGGGCGTCCAGGCGCGCGCAGCGTTCCTCGATGCTGCGCTCGGCCCAGGCCAGCTGCGCCTGGCGCAGCTGCGCGCCCAGCGCGGCGACTTCGCTGGCGGCGGTGATCGGCAACTCGCCGTCGGACAGCCCGGTGCGCGGATTGCGCAGTGGCAGCGTGGTTGCGTCAGTCATTGCCCAGTACTCCGGCGCTCAACAGTGCATCAAGGGTGGCTTTCTGGCGGGCGGCAAAGTCGGCCCGCTGCGGGATCTTCAAGCTGTCGCCCTGCAGCAGGGCGTTGGGCTTCAAGGCGGTGCTGCCCAGGCCGGCGTTGATTGCCGCCTGCGGCAGCCGCGAGAGGAAATTGCCCATGCCCGGGCGCAGCCGGCGGCGGCGCAGGCCGGCGATATCCAGGTCCGCATAGGCGGCCATCGACTCGCCGGTGCCGGCGGCGGACAGCACCCGGCCCTGGTCATCGACGATCTTGCTCATGCCATCGGCACTGCCCAGCGGGATGTCCACGCCACTGATGCCGGCGGTATTGGCCGAGACCACGTAGGCCATGTTTTCCAGCGCGCGGGCGCGCTTGGCGATGTCCTTGGGGGTCAGCTCGGGGCTGCCGACTTCGCTGGTGGAATGCAGGAACACTTCGGCACCGCGCAGGCCCATCGCACGCGCGATTTCCGGATACAGGATTTCCTCCGAGGCGATGCAGGACAGGCGGCCGAGCGGCGTACGTGCCACCGGAAACACACCGTCGATGCCGTATACGTCCAGGTACTTGTCCCAGACATCATGCGGGCTGGGCGCGTACAACGAGATCAGCCGGCGGTAGCGCAGGATCTGGTTGCCGCTGTCATCCAGGATCACCGAGGACTGGAAGTACAGCTCGGGGAAGTTGGGGTCGCGTTCGTAGGCGTTGGAACACAGGTAGACGCCGTTGTCCTGGGCGATGCGGCCCAGCTGCTCGTACTCGCTGCCATCCATCGCGAAGCAGCCCTTGGCCGCCCAGCCGGGGATGGTGTCGCCCAGCGGATAGCTGGTGGCGAAGTATTCCGGCAGCACCACCAGCTTCAGGTCGGCGCCGATGAAGGCCTTGGAGGCACGGATCTGGCGACCGACGCGGGCGATGTTGTCGGCCACGGTGGCCGCGGCGTCCTCCGGCGTGGTGCAGGCATTGATGGCACGGCAGGTGGTCTGCAGCGCCAGCGCGCGATAGGCGTCGATCATGCGGCGTTACCTTCGGTAGCGGTGTCGTTGAGTATCTGGATGCGCGCGCCGTCGGCCAGCAGCACCCGGAAGGTCCCGGTGCCTGCGCGCAGCGGCTTGATCGCGGTGTATTCGGGGCTGTGCCAGAACGCCAGCGCGGCCGCGCGGTCCGGCCAATGCGATACCACGGTGCGGGCCGGGGCGTGCTCGCCCTCCAGGCTCTGTTGCTCGCCGCCCATCACCAGGTAGTGGCCGCCGTAGCGCGCCACCACCTCGGGGGTTGCGCGGGCGTAGGCGGCAAACCGCTGCGGGTCGGTGATGTGGGCTTCGATGATCAGGTAGGCGGACATGGCGTACTCAGCTGAAGCGCGGGGCGCGCTTTTCCAGGAAGGCGGCGGCGCCTTCGACGAAATCGGTACTGCTGAAGGCATCGTTGAAGGCCGCATCGGCCTGGGCCAGATCGATGCTGGCGTCCCCCCCCAGGTGGCCGAGCACGGTCTTGATGGCCCGCCGCGCCTGCCCCGAGGTGGCCAGCAGTTGCTGGACATGTGCCTGTTCCAGCGCCTGGATACCCTCCTCACCGGCCAACTGGCTGACCAGCCCCCAGGCCTGTGCGGTCTGGGCATCGAGCAGGCGCCCGGTCAGCAGCATTTCGCGCGCGCGCGCCATGCCGACCGTATTGACCAACCGGCGGCTGTCGTCGGCGCTGTAAACTAATCCGAGCTTGGCTGGGGTGATGGCAAACCGGCTGCGGGCACTGGCAAGGCGCAGGTCACAGGCCAGCGCCAGGCCCAGGCCGCCACCGACGCAGGCACCGTCGATGACGGCCAGGGTGGTCTGCGGCAGGCGTTGCAGCTTGAGCTGAGTGCGCTGGACCTGGGCATTGTTGGCGGCAAAGGCCGCCGGCGCTGCCAGCAACTGGCCCAGTTCGTCGATATCGGCACCGGCGCTGAAGGCACCCGGTACGCCGGAGATGACCACAATCTGGGCGTCACTGGCGGCAATTTCGTCCAGTGCGGCCTCGATAGCGGCCCAGTGGCGGGTGGCCAGGGCGTTGCGCTTGTCCGGTCGGTGGATACCGATGCGAGCGAGCGCTCCGTCACGGCTCCAGCAAATCACAGTGTCTTCAGTGATCATGATCTACCCTATTTGTCATATCGTTATAGCATTAAGCCAAAGGAGGGTGAAGCGACGATGTCCCAGGAGACGCTGGCCACATTGCTGAGTTCCAACGCGCACAAGCTGCTGCGCAACGACCTGCCGACGCCGCTTTACCACCAGATGTTCAGCCTGCTGCGTGATCGCATCCTCAATGGTGAGATCCCGCGCGGTGCACGTATCCCCACCGAGTTCGACCTGGCCGAAGGTTTCGGCGTGTCGCGCATCACCGCCAAGCGGGCGCTGGATGAGCTGGCCGCCGAGGGCCTGGTCGAGCGCCGCCGTGGCAAGGGCACGCATGTCATCCACCGCTCGCGGCCCAAGCCCATGCACAGCCCCTTGACCGGGCTGCTGGAAAGCCTGGAGGTGCTGGCCGAGCACACCAAGGTGCAGCTGCTGCAGTTCCGCCGTGCGGTGCCGCCGGAGCCGATCCGGGCGCTGTTCGACACCGGCCCGCGCGATGTACTGGTACACGCCATCCGCCTGCGCCTGCGCGGCGACACTCCGTTTGGCTACTACAACAGCTGGACCCGCACCGACCACCCGGACTTCAATGAGTCCAAGCTGGCCAACAGCTCGCGCCTGAAGCTGTTCCAGGCCGTCGGCATCCACATCAAGCAGGTGGAACAGGTGCTGTCGGCGGTCAATGCCGACGCCATTGCCGCCATGCACCTGAAGGTGGAGCCCGGCACCGCGCTGCTGTCGCTGGAACGCCGCTCCTATGACGGCGACGGCAACCTGGTCGACCTGCTGAGCGTGCAGTACCGCCCGGACCAGTTCACCTACCAGATGACGCTGGATGTGGATGCCGGCGGGCATGACTGAGACCTGCGCTGCCGCCTGAGGGTGGCAGGCCGCCGCAACGGCGCAATCAGAAGCACCCCCCCCCCCCCCCCCCCCCCCCCCCCC
>DAMCTY010000009.1:23181-63112 GCA_032112995.1 Stenotrophomonas sp.
AATCAAAAGCGCCCTCACCCCACCCCCTCTCCCGCAGGCGGGAGAGGGGCTACTGCCTGCGCTCCCACAAGCCCCTCCGGTAGTGCCGAGCCATACTCGGCAGACACGCTTCCCCGGTGTAGTGCCGAGCCATGCTCGGCAGACGCACTCCCCGGTAAAGCCCCTTGCCGAGCATGGCTCGGCACTACATGGGTGGCACCGACGCTACCGTGGTGCGCGATACGACCAGCATCACTGGACAATTTGTCCGGACATATTGCAGGATCGGGACAGGTATGACCTTTCCACGTTCCTGTTGCAGGAGTCCGGCATGTTGTCCGAAGTGAAGGCAGTTACCCTTGGCGTAAGCAACCTGCAGCAAGCCTGCGCCTTTTACGAAAACGCACTGGGCTATCGCGTGCAGACGCGCGCCGCGCTTGCCCCGGATCTGGCACCGCTATGGCGTTTTGATTCCAGCCTGCGGGGTGAGTACGCCATGCTTGCGCCCGATGATTCGGGCCTGGGAAGAATCCGCCTGGTTGCGTTCGACGCGCCGGGCCAACGTCTGTGGAACGCAGGCAATCTCTACAACGGCAGTGGTTACTACGCGCTCAACTTCCGTTGTCGGGATGCTTTGGCCACCATGCAGGCCATCACCGCTGCCGGCGGCAGCAGTGCGCACGAACCCAGCTACTGGGAGGTCAGCGAGCAGGTCGCGGTGCGCGACTCGATCAACGACGATCCGGACGGTATCCGTCTTGACGTGTTCTCCTACGAAAAAGGCGGCGAACTGCGCGGACCTTTGAACACCGACGTCAGCGTGGTGCAGACCATTGCCCTGGCAACCCGCGATGTAGCGCGTTCAGTTGCGTTCTATCGCGCTCTGGGCTTCGAGGTGCTGTTCGACCGCGTGCTCGATTTCCCCGAACTGCAGACCCTGCTCGGCACCGACCGGCCGGTGCGCATCCACAACGTCAACCTGATCAAGGACGGGCACATCGTGCCGGGACGGGTGGAAATGTTCGCCTACCTGGACATGGAGCACCTGCCGGATGCACCGCTGCGCGACCTAGCGGTGCCACCCAATATCGGCATCCTCTCGGCCACCCTGCTCAGCGATGCGCTGGACGCGGATGTGGCCCAGCTGCAGCAGCTGGGTGCTGAACTGATCGTGCGTGCAGCATTGGATGTCCCCGGTTTTGGCCCCTGCGCCATCGCCACCCTGCTGGGCCCGGACGGGGAACAGCTGGAGTTGCTGCAACCGGTGTGAGTCACCGGCGCAGCCGCTGCAAGGCGGCTGCGCGGTTGGCCATCAGCGCGCCGCCAAGCCTGCCACGAGGGCCGCGCTGCGGCCCTGGTAATCCTCCTGCGCATCCGCATGCACCGTCACCGGTACGCGCAAGGCTGACAAGCGCAGGCCGGTGTCGGCCACCGCTACCCCGGCAAATACCAGCGGCAGCTGCGCCCCCAGACGCAGCAGCTCAACCACGTTGGCATGCACCCGCGCGGCATCCGGCGCGGCTACCAGACGGCGCGCTGCCGCACTGGCTGGCAGCCACGGCCACAGCAGGTGACGTTCCCGCTCCCATTGCCAGGCCTCGGCCATATGCCCGCCTGCGGCATGCAGCGCAGGGTCCGGCAAGCGCGCGAGCAGGCAGACGCATTCGTCCGCCTGCAACAGCCACGGTCGGTGCAAGGTGACTTCCGCAAGACGTGCGCCCAGATAGGCCGCCAAGTCCGCTACGTAGGCCGCCGCCGCCTCGTATGCCTGCACCGCCACGGCCTGTCCGGGCACCAAGTCCTCAAGCACCGCACACAGGGCGGTCTGCATGGTCTCCACTGTCAGCGGCGCGGTGATTTCCGCCGAGCCTGCATGGCCGGGCAACTCCACCGCTATCTGCGTGCGCGCATCGACCTGCAATGCAGCTACCGGCAACGGTGCCTGCCCGGGCGAATGGATATGCAGCACCGCACCATTGCTGCCGCGGCGCAACCTCACCGCCACTTCGCCTACCGGCGTGTCGATGATGCGGCGCGTCCAACCGTCCTTCTCGCGCGCAGCCAGCGGGACAGGCGTCAGCAGCGGCTGGGTGGACTGCTGCAGCAGGCTATCCATGCGCCGATGCAGACCTTCAACACCCTCGGGCTCTTCCTCGCTGCGGACATTGGCCGGCAGCGCCGGCAGGCGCGCGCGATGGCTCAGCAGCACGTCGTCATGGCGGTAGATCAACCAGGCCGGACACTGCAGCTCGGCCACGCGCTGGCGTTGGGTATAACGGAACGCCGCACCGTAGCCGCTACGGTAGTTGTCGCCCACATCGAGGATGTCCATTGCAGCGTCGTGCGTGCCCTGCGTGTCATACGGTGGCAACGCGATCGCACACTCGGCCGATGGATCGCACCAGGGGAAGAAGTACAGCTGCTCGCGCATGCGCGACCACAGCCAACGCAGGTGAGCGCCATCCCAGCTGGGTACGAAGGGCGGCAGGTAACGATCGGTATAGCGTGCGCGCTCGGCATCGTTGAACAAGGCATAGCCATCGATGATCAGGCAGTGCAGGCGCTGCGGTGCCATCCACGCCAGGTGCATGCCGATCAGGCCACCGGTATGCATGCCGAACAATGCGAAGCGTTCGATGCCCAGCGCATCGGCCAACTCCAGGGTGGCTTCGGCGAAGCGATCAATGCCCGGCGCCGCATCAGCCAGTGGATCGGAGTAACCAAAACCCGGCGTGTCCGGTGCGATCACGGTATAGCGATCAGCGAAGCGCGCGATCATCTGCAGCCACATGCGCGAGTTCTGCGGCGATTGATGCAGCAGCATCAACACCGGCCCCTGCCCTGCATAACGGTAGTGCACGGTGCGGTCACCGATGCGGATGAACTGACGGCGGCTGCGGGCACTGTGCATGGTCGGACCCATTGGCTGAAATGATTATTGTTATATCAATAATCTAATCGCGGCGATGCGCGCCTGCACTCGCCGATTGCCCTGCCCGGATTATGTGCTGCACCCGCAGCAATCAATCTTCAATTGACCTAACAACCAAACCTATAAGACAAACAATAAAGCCCATTCACTTTGTAGAAATTCTTTTGATTCATGTGGTTACAGTAGATTCAAGACGTTCTTGCCGCGTGTAAAAAACGTGCAATAGTCCGGTTGATTGTCCGGACAAATGGCGGAATACTCGTTAGGAAGCATTGATATATCTATATGTCGATGCTTTCCCCCACCCGAACGAGCTTTTCCTTCATCACGCTACGAGGCGAGTCATGAAAGATGTTCTGTACCGGAGTGCTTTGACTGTTGCGATCATGACGGCCATTGGCAGCGGCGATGCCTACGCCCAGTCGTCTGACAAGGAAGCCGTGCAGCTGGACCAGGTCAGCGTGACCGCCCAGCGGCGCGAAGAACAGATCCAAAAAACACCGCTCAGCATGAGCGTGATCAGCGGGCCGGCCCTGGACCGCATGCAGATCCAGCGCGTGGACGACATCAAGTTCACCACGCCCAACATCATCATCGAACAGAACACCGGCACCAGCTCGGGCGCCAAGATCATCATGCGCGGCGTCGGCGCCGACGAGTCGATGTTCACCAATGACCCGGCCGTGGCGCTGTACATCGACGACGTCTACATCGCGCGCCAGAACGGCGCCATGCTCGACCTCTACGACGTCGATCGCATCGAGGTACTGCGCGGCCCGCAAGGCACCCTGTACGGCCGCAATGCCACCGGCGGCGCGATTCGCTACATTTCCAAGAAGCCGACCGGTGAAGACAAGCTGGCCTTCGACGCCAGCGTCGGCAACCTCGGCCGGCTGGATGGCCGCGCCATGTTCGCCACCCGCATCGGCGAAAGCCTGGATGTGTCGGCCGCGGTGCTCAGCCGCAACCGCGACGGCATCATGAAGGACCTGACCCATGACCGCATGGTCAACGACCAGAAGGTCGTGGCCGGGCGCGTGTCGCTGGCCAGCACCTGGGGTGAAGCCTCCTACGCCACCCTGAGCATCGACCGCCTGCGCGAGCGCTCCACCCCGGCCTGGGGCACCCCGGTGGCGCGTGACCCGAGCACGGACAAGGTCACGCCCAAGCTGGGCAGCTTCTACAAGACCCGCACCGACACGCTGGGCATCAACGACCTGGATCAGTTCGGCGTCGCCCTGACCAGCGAAACCGACTTCGGCGCGTTCTCCTGGCGCAGCATCCTGCACTACCGCGAGCTGCAGCATCACTTCTACATGGACGTGGATGGCACCGAGCAGATGCGCTACCACCTGGAACAGGACCAGAAGCAGAACCAGCGCGGTTACGAGGCCCAGTTCACCTCGCAGACCGAAGGCCCGTTCAGCTGGGTGGCCGGCGTGTTCGCCTTCAAGGAGCACAACGACCAGCCCACCCGCAATGACATCTTCACCCGCGGCGGCACCAACTACGTCAAGCAGGACACCACCGCCTACGCGCTGTACGCGCAGGGCGACTACAAGCTCACCGACAAGCTGACCTTCACCCTGGGCGGCCGCTACAGCTACGAGAACAAGGATTTCTCGGTGCGTTCGGTGAAGGCCAACGGTGACCCGAACTACAACAAGGAACTGGAGAAGAGCTGGAACCGCCCCGACTGGAAGGTGTTGTTGTCCTATGACTTCAACGACAACGTGATGGGCTATGCCAGCGTCACCACCGGCTTCAAGAGCGGCGGCTTCAACGGCCGCGGCACCACCTATGACACTGTCACCCCGGTGGATGCCGAGACCCTGCGCGCCTACGAAGTAGGCGTGAAATCGACGCTGTGGGACAACCGCCTGCGCCTGAACGCCGACTACTACCGCCTGGATTACGACGGCATCCAGCTGACCGCGGTGAACTCCGATGGCGTGTTCGTGATGACCAACGCCACCGGTGCGCTGATCCAGGGCTTTGAGGTGGACGCCCAGGCACAGCTGACCAGCAAGCTGCGCGTGGATGCCAGCATCGGCACCATTGACGGTGAATACAAGGACTATGCAGCGGTCAATGCGGCCTACTTCAAGGGCCGGTCGATGAAGAGCTCACCGGACATGCAGTGGACCCTGGCAGCTACCTATGTGCAGCCGGTCGGCAACGCCGACCTGGTGTTCAGTGGCCAGGCCCGCCACACCGATGAGTACTACCAGAACCAGGACACCTCGCGGCTGATCATGACCCGCGCCAACACCGAGTACAACGCACGCATCTCCTACGAGCCACGTGATGCCAACTGGTCGGTGGCTGCATGGGGCAAGAACCTGAGCAACGAGACCTCCTCCACCGGTGGCTTTGATATCGCCGGCCTGGGCATCGGTGTGATCTACCCCAACGTGCCGCGCACCTACGGCCTCGAGTTCAAGTACCGCTTCTGGTAAGCACCGCCACATTGCCCCACACATCGCTCCCACACGGGAGCGATGTCTTTTGGAGACCACGATGGATTACCAACTGCTGTTGTTGTTGCACCTGTTGATCGGCGGCTACTGGCTGGGCGGCGACCTGGGTGTGTTCTACATCGCCGGCAAGATAGCCGACCCGGCGCAGCCGCTGCCGGTGCGCCTGTTCTCGGCCAAGGCGATGATGCTGCTGGACATGATCCCGCGCACCTGCCTGATCATGGCGCTGGGCACCGGGCTGACCGTGGCCACGCAGGCCGGGCTGCTGCCGCTGCAGGGCTGGCTGTGGCTGGTATGGCTGGGCACGCTGGCGTGGCTGGGCCTGGCCTGGGCAGCCTTCCTCAAGGAACACTCGGCCGCCGGCCTGCGCATCGCGCGCGTGGATTTCTACCTGCGCCTGCTGGTGCTGGTCGGCTGCGTGGCCGCGGGCATCGACGCGTTGAGTGAGGGTGGCTTCATCGCGCAGAGCCGCTGGCTGGGTGCCAAGCTGATCCTGTTTGCCGGCATCATCAGCATGGGCTTGCTGGTGCGCATTCAATTGCGTCCGTTCGGCCCCTTGTTCGGCAAGGTGGTGACCGGCACGGCGAGTGATGCCGATCAGCAGTCGCTCAAGCAGCTGGTGGCGCGGGTGAAGATCCCGGTGCTGTGCATCTGGTTGATCATCCTGACCATCATGGTGCTGGGCAAGCTCAAGCCGTTCTGAATCCCGTCAGGTGACGTGTACGACAAAGGCCCGCGCAAGCGGGCCTTTGTCGTTGTACAGCCCTAACCATGACCAACGTAGCCCGGGTAAGCGCAGCGCACCCGGGAAAAAATCGAAAGCGCAAAGCCTGATTCAAGCGGGCCTTTGTCGCTGTACAGCCCAACCCATGGCCAACGTAGCCCGGGTAAGCGCAGCGCACCCGGGGAAAAATCGAAAGCGCAAAGCCTGATTCAAGCGGGCCTTTGTCGCTGTACAGCCCAACCCATGGCCAACGTAGCCCGGGTAAGCGCAGCGCACCCGGGGAAGCATCGAAAGCGCGAAGCCTGCTTCAAGCGGGCCTTTGTCGTTGTACAACCCAACCCACGACCAACGTAGCCCGGTAAGCGCAGCGCACCCGGGGAAACACCGAAAGCGCGAAGCCTGATTGCGGCTGTAGGACCGGCGTAAGCCGTCAAGCAGGCAGACCGTCAGGTGGCGCAACACTCCGCAATTTCAGCAATGTCAGCTTCGCGGCTTACGCAGATCCTGCAGCTGCGTCCCATTCCCCGGGTGCGCTACGCTTACCCGGGCTACGGTGAAAGCGAGCCGACGCGATGGTTATAGCGCGCCTACGCCATCTGGTCTGGTGGGCGCGGTGTCAAACCAGTCCGCGCACCACGGCCGAATCCTGCCCTGATGCCTGCGCGCCCTCGCCTGCCGCACCAGCAAATGCCAAGCGCCGCTCGTCACGGACGAAGAACGAAGCCAGCAGACCAATCACCACCAGCACCGCGATCACCGTGAATGCGACGTGGTAGTTGCCGAAGTGATCGAACATCACCGCCGTCAGCCAGATGCCCAAACCCGCCGAGGTGGCGTCCATCAGCGAGATGGTGCCAAGGATCTTGCCGGCCGCACTGAGCCCGAAGGCTTCGACGATCTGCAGCTGCAGGATCGCGTACAGCCCGCCCCAACCCAGACCCATCACGATCAAGCCGGTCCACAACAGATTGGCCTGCTGCAGGGCGATGATCACCGCGCCCACCGCCATCAGCGCCACGTTGCAGACAAATACCTTCTTGGAGGTGGTCACATCGGCCAGGAAGCCGAACAGGAACTTGCCGACCATGCCCAGTCCAAACAGCAGGAACATGCCGTCAGCCGCCTGCTTGCCGTTGAAACCCAGGTCCTTCATGTTGAGGATCAGGTGCGAGGACAGCGACATGATTCCCCAGAACGTGGTCACCGCCACCAGTGCCAACGCCCAGAAGGTGCGCGTGCGCAGGGCCTGGCGATAACTCAGGTCCGGCAGCAGGCTGCAGCGCCCCGGGCTGCTGGTGGCCACGGCCTGGCCCTCGCCCCAGCGCCGCAGGCCCTTGCCATCGGGTGAACGCACCAGTGCCAGGCACAACACGAACAGGGCCAGCGGGATAACCGCCATCAGCAGGAAACTGCCGCGCCAGCCATGCGCCGGCAACAAGGCGACGATGATCTTGGGCACCAGCATGCCCCCCAGGCTGCTGCCCACCAGCGCGATGCCCAGCGCGGTACCCCGGCGGGTCTGGAACCACTGCGAGACCATGATCACCGCCACGCTCAGGCCACTGCTCACCACCACCGCGGCAAAGCCGACGTGGATCAGGTAGACATGGGCGATGGAATGCACCTGCGAGTAGGCCGCGTACAGGACCGCCAGCAGCACACTGCCGAACAGGGCCAGGCTGCGCACGCCGATGCGATCGATCAGCGCACCGACGAACGGCGACAGCAGCGCCGCCAGCAGCAGATTGAACATGTCGCGGAACTTGAGCTGGCCTCGGCTCCAGCCGAACTCGTCCAGCAGTGACGGGTCGAAGGCGGTGATCCCGGTCATGGTCATGCCATTGGAGATCGCCAGCATCAGCATGGCCACGATGCAGATCAGCCACGGGTAGAAACGTTTCATCGGCACACCTGTTGCGAAAGGGTGAACGGGGAACGCATGCCACTACAACAATGTCCGGACAAAGAATGGCACAGAGCGGGCGCCGGATGTAGCCCGCAGCGATGATTGCGGCGCCGGTCAAATATAGTTATATAGTTATATCATTAAGATTATTCTGACCCTGCCAGAACCCTCGCCTTGGACCCGTTCACCACCCAATCCCTGGAGGGCATCCTCCGCCGCGACGTGCATGCGCCGCTCTACCACCAGCTGCAGGGCTTCCTGCGCGGGCTGATCGAGCGCGGCGAGATCGGCGACGGCGAGCAGTTGCCTCGCGAGGAGGAACTGGCCAGGCGCCTGCGCATCTCGCGGGTCACCGTGCGCCAGGCCCTGCAGCTGCTGGCCGACGACGGCCTGCTGGTGCGCCAGCGCGGCCGCGGCACGCGGGTGGTTGGCGGCAAGGTACGCACCTCCACCATCCCGATGCCGCTGAAGACCCCGCTGGGCGAGCTGATGCACAGCCTGGACACCCTGGCCGGCAACACCCAGGTGCGCCTGCTGGGCTGGGAACGGGTGGTACCGCCCGAGCCTATCCGCGAGCTGTTCGGCAGCGCGCCCGGCGAAACCCTGGTGCGCTGCGTGCGCGTGCGCAGCCGTCACGGCCATCCGTTCGGCTACTACGCCAGCTGGACCCGCACCGTGCACCCGGACTTCAACGCCGAGAACCTGGCCTACGGCTCGCGCATCGACCTGTTCCGCCGTTGCGGCATCGATGTGGCCAGGGTGCAGCAGACCGTATCGGCCCTACGCGTGGGCGCACTGTCGGCCATGCACCTGCAGATGTCCACCGGCCAGGCGGTGATGACCCTGGAGCGGCGCTCCTTCGATGCCAACCAGCAATTGCAGGACCTGCTGGAAATCCAATACCGCCCTGACCAGCTGCGCTACCAGATGCGCCTGGATTACGAAGCCAACAACCCGGAGACGCCCGTTTGAGTGCGACTGTAAGTGCAACGCTTGCCGAAAAGATCCTCGCCCGTGCCTGCGGGCGTGAGGCCGTGCGCGCGGGTGAAATCCTCACCGCCAGGCTCGACCTGCTGATGATGCACGACTCCGGCGGCCCACGACGGGTGGCCTCGCGGCTGGAGAAGCTTGGCGCCAAAGTGTGGGACCCGGACAAGGTGGTGGTGGTCTCGGACCATTTCGTACCCGCCGTGGACATGGAAAGTGCCGACATCCTCGCCCTCACCCGCAAGTGGGCGCAGGCGCAGGGTGTTACCCACTACGACATGCTCGGCATCTGCCACGTGGTGCTGCAGGAGCACGGCCATGTGCAGCCCGGCATGTTCTGCGTGGGCGGTGATTCGCACTCGCCCAGCGGTGGCGCGTTTGGCGCCTTCATGGTTGGCATGGGTGCCACCGACATCACCGGTGCCCTGGTCACCGGCGAAGTCTGGCTGCGTGTGCCGCAGACCACCCGCGTGCAGCTTGATGGCAGGCTCGCCGCCGGCGTCAGCGCCAAGGACGTGATGCTGATGCTGTGCGGCCAGTACGGCATGGGCAACGAAGGCCAGGTCTTCGAATACGGCGGCAGCGCCGTGCAGGCCATGCCGATGCATGAGCGCCTGACCCTGTGCAACATGGCCGCCGAACTGGGCGCGGAAACCGGCATCGTCGAGCCTGACGCAACCACGCTGGCCGCACTGGAACAGGCCGGCAAGCCCTTCCTCGGCGATCTTGCGCAGTGGCGCAGCGACGCCGGCGCCAACTACCTGCATCACTACCGTTACGACGCCGCGCAGATCGCACCACACGTGGCCGCCCCGCACAGCCCGGCCAATAGCCGGCCGGTGGGCGAGCACGGCAAGGTCCGCATCGACCAGGCCTATATCGGTGCCTGCACCGGTGCCAAACTCACCGACCTGCGCATGGCCGCCGAGGTATTGAAGGGCCGCAGGATCGCCAAGGGCACGCGCCTGCTTATCGCCCCGGCCTCGGTGGCGATGACCGCCCAGGCCGCGGCCGAAGGCACCCTGGCCACCCTGACCGAAGCCGGTGCCATCCTGCTGCCGTCCGGCTGCGGCGCCTGCGCCGGCATGGGTGCCGGCATGCTTAGCAGTGGCGAAGTCTGCATGTCCACCACCGCACGCAATTTCAAGGGCCGCATGGGCTCGGCCGATGCACAGGTCTACCTGGGCTCGCCGTACAGTGTGGCCGCCGCCGCGGTGAAGGGCGAAATCTGTGATCCGCGCGAACTGCTGGGAGTAGGCGCATGAATGTCCGTGGCAAGGCCTTCGTCTTCGGCGACCGCATCGACACCGATGTGCTGGCACCCGGCCCGTATATGCGCGAACCGATGCACGTGCTCGCCAGCCACTGCCTGGAAGCGGTGGACCCAGCGTTCGCCAGCGAAGTGCGCCCTGGCGACATCGTGGTGGGCGGTGAATCCTTCGGCATCGGCTCCTCGCGCGAACAGGCGGTGCAGGCCCTGGCCGAACTGGGCGTGGGCGCCATCGTCGCCAAGTCGTTCGCGCGCATCTTCTACCGCAACGCACTCAACCTCGGCGTGCCGGCGCTGGTCTGCGCCGACCTGCAGGCCGCGCGTGGCGATACGCTGGAAGTCCGGCCGGTCGAGGGCCGCATCATCAACCACAGCAACGGGCGCGAATTCGACTGTGAAAAAATCCCGCCCGAGCTGATGGAGATCGTCGCCGGTGGCGGCCTGATGCCCTGGCTGGAACGCAAACTGGCCGCGGAGCGCCGCACATGAAACAGGGCATCCTCCACGCCACCCTGATTGCCCCGGACCTGCAGCAGGTCTGCGATGCCTATGTCGGCCAACTGGCGATGCAGGTGCATCAGCGCACCACGCTGGATGCGGGTGATGCCGCCGCGCTGGGGCTGGCTGATCTTGTCGGCGCGCCACTGGCGTGGCTGGCCAACAGCGCTGGCGAGCCGGTGTTGCGGGTGATCGAGGACGCCTCGGCGGTTGTTGCCGAACCCATGTTCCGCCACGGCTGGTTGTCGCTGGAGGTATTGGTGGGCGATATCGACGCCCTCGCCGCCGGCCTGCATGCCCCCTTCAAGGTGCTGGGTCCTGCCGCCAACCTTGAGTTGAGCGATGCCATCCGCGCCGCGCAGGTGCTGGGCCCCTGCGGTGAACTGCTCTATCTCACCCAGATCAAGGCGCAGGTGCCACCGTTCGACCTGCCGATGACCGACGCGACGGTAGCGAACACCTTCATCGGGGTGATGACCACGCCGAATCGCGAGGCCTCGCAGCGTGCCTGGTCAGCCCTGCTCGGCGCCAAGGGTTGGGCGTTCGACACCAAGATCACCGTGCTCAACCGCGCCTATGGCAAGCCGCTGGAAGGCCGCTACCCGGTCGCGGTGGTGCCGATGCCGGGGCAGTGCATGGTCGAGATTGATCAGGTGGAATTGCCAGCAGCGGCCAACCTCAGGCATGCCGGGCAGTACAGCCTGGCGCTGCGCCTGCCGGCCGTGGATGACACCGTGCTGCATGAAGCCGGTTGGGCCGTGACGGTAACGGCTGAGCGGCGCAGTCTGCGTGGACCTGCCGGAGAGCATGTGGAGTTGCTGGCTGGGTAACGGGTGCTGGCTTGTTGCTGCCTGCAGGTAGAAGCAACAACAACAGCGTAGAAGCACCCCTCCCCAACCCTCCCCTGCGCTGTGCGCAAGGGAGGGGGCAAACGCGGCACCGCGATGCACTGACAGAGCGCAGCAAACAGCCCCCTCCCTTTGCCGCAGGCAAGGGGAGGGTTGGGGAGGGGTAGCTCCTGCTCTGCCCCCGCTGTTACTTCAGCCCCCCATGACCTTTGCCATGTGTAACTGCCACTACACAGGCATAGCGTCAGCGCTTACCCAAGCGCGTGAGGTAGAGCAATGCGGACCCTGACCCTGGCTGCAGCCATCGCCACGATCACCTGCTTGAGCATGGCAACGCCCGCCGCGGCGCAGGTCTCGCCGATGACGCCGGACATCACCGGCAAGAAGTTCGTCGCCCCGCAGCCCGCCCGCGATTTCGAAAAGCGCGAGGTGATGATTCCGATGCGCGATGGGATCAAGCTGTATACGGTGATCATGATCCCCAAGGGCGCGCACAACGCACCGATCCTGTTCACCCGCACGCCGTACAACGCCGCCGGCCGCGTCGACCGCACGCCGGGCGCGACGCGGCTGGTCGATGCGCTGGCGCAGGGCGACACCGTGTTCGCCGAGGACGGCTATATCCGCGTGTTCCAGGACGTGCGCGGTAAGTACGGCTCCGAAGGTGACTACGTGATGACGCGGCCACCGCGCGGCCCGCTCAACCCGACCAAGATCGACCACAGCACCGACGCCTGGGACAGCATCGACTGGCTGGTGAAGCACCTGCCCGAATCCAACGGCAAGGTCGGCATGCTCGGTTCCTCCTACGAAGGCTTCACCGTGGTGATGGCCCTGCTCGATCCCCACCCCGCGCTGAAGGTAGCCGCCCCGGAGAGCCCGATGATCGATGGCTGGATGGGTGATGACTGGTTCCAGCACGGTGCCTATCGGCAGATCAACCTGGGCTACTTCACCGGCCAGATGACCGCGCGCGGTGCCGGTGCAAGAATCAGCATGCCCGGCGGCGATGACTACAGCAGTTTCCTGCAGGCCGGTTCGGTCGGTGCCTTTGCCAAGGCGCAGGGGCTGGAGCAGATCCCGGCCTGGCACAAGATCAGCCAGCACCCTGCCTATGACGCGTTCTGGCAGCAGCAGGCGCTGGACAAACTACTGGCCAAGCTGCCTGAAATCAGCGTGCCCACGATGTGGGAACAAGGCCTGTGGGACCAGGAAGACATGTACGGCGCGCATACCGCCTGGGCGGCGCTGGAACCCAAGGACCACGACAACACCCGCAATTTCCTGGTGATCGGGCCGTGGCGGCACAGCGGTGCCAACTACAACGGCAGCGCGCTGGGCGCGCTGGATTTCAATGGCGATACCGCGCTGCAATGGCGGCGTGACGTACTCAAGCCGTTCTTCGATCAGTATCTGAAGGACGGCGCACCGGTAGCGGACACGCCGCCGGTGTGGGTCTACAACGCCGGCAGCAATCGCTGGGACAGCTACGCCCGCTGGCCGCAGAGTTGCAGCCAGGGCTGCGCTGCCACCCCGCGTCGCGTGTATCTCAATGCCGATGCACAGCTGGGTGCCAGCAGCGCCGCAAGCGGCGCGCAATACGCCGAGTACATCGCCGATCCGGCCAAGCCGGTGCCGTTCGTGCCGCGCCCGGTCAACATGGGTGATCGCGATGTCTGGACCACCTGGCTGGTACGCGACCAGCGCTTCGTCGATGGCCGTACCGACGTGCTCACCTATACCGGCCCGGTGCTGGACAAGCCGATGAAGCTGGCCGGCATCCCGCAGGTGCAGCTCAGCGCATCCACCTCCGGCACCGACAGCGACTGGGTGGTCAAGCTGATCGATGTCTATCCCGACCAATACCCGGACAACCCGAAGATGGCCGGCTACCAGCTGCCGCTGGCGATCACCATCTTCCGCGGCCGCTACCGCGAGAGCTTCAGCCAGCCCAAGGCCATCACCCCCGACACACCGCAGACCTATACGTTCGACCTGCCCAACGTGAACCAGACCCTGCAACCCGGGCACCGTTTGATGGTGCAGGTGCAATCCAGCCTGTTCCCGCTCTACGACCGCAATCCACAGCAATACGTGGACAATATTTTCTTTGCCCAGCCCGGCGACTACCGCAAGGCCACGCAGCGCATCTGGAACACCGGTGAGCATCCGAGTTTCATCAACTTGCCGGTGGTCGACTGATTCGCCTGCACTAGGCGATTCGGCGAACACGCGGATGTCACCTGCGCTGTCCGCTCTTGCCACATGCTTTGCAGGCGCTGTGCTATAGCCTGTTGCAGGCACCATTGCCTGCAACAGGGAGCAGCCCGGATGAAGCCCAGAAGGCTGAGCAAGCGCAACATCATCCTGATCGGTGTGGTGATCATCGTGCTGGTGGTCATCGTCTCCATCGCGCCGTGGTGATTGTCTGTGTTGGATGACACGATGCAACGCATGCGATGCCTGCACCGCAGCTGATGACAAGTACATTTCTGCGCATTCAGTCCTTGCCCCCTGTTGCGCGCACCGCTATAGATGAATGGCCTGATTCGGGGGGATCACACACCGGAGAATGCGCAATGGAAGCAATGGAAAAGGTAAAGCTGTTCCTGGAAGGCCCTGGCCGCCAGCGCAGGCTGGTAACGCTGTTGGCCACCGAATCCCGGCAGGTCACCAACGGCAGTTCGGATGGACGACGCGTTGCCACGCCCGGCATGAACAGGATCAGTTTCCATACGATGATCGACGAAGACGGCAACATCGCGCGCCAGGTCGACTTCGACGGCTATCGTTTCAAGTTCCAGGGCTCCAACCTGCCGTGGGATCTGGTGATTGCCTGAGCCCGGGCCACGGAATCTTGCCAAACCCTGCACCTGCCCATCACCGTTTGCAGGCAGCGCGTTAATCGCACCCTCTGCAGTATCGACGGTGAGCACCGTTGCTCGGTTTGGAGACGTGTCATGACCATCCGCAAGACGCAGCAGCTGCTGTTCGCAGGCGTTCTCGCCCTGGCATGCAGTGGTGCGGCCATTACCGCGCAGGCAGCAGGCCAGGCCATGCAGGGCCATGAATCCGAACAGCCCGGCACCGACACCTGGATCACCACCAAGGTAAAGGCCGAGTTGCTGACCACCAAGGATGTCTCCGGTCTGGAGATCAAGGTGGAAACGGTGAATGGCGTCGTGGCGCTGACTGGCACCGTTGCCAGCCAGGCCGAGGTGGATCGCGCGATCGCCGCTGCCAAGAGCGTGGAAGGCGTCACGCGTGTCGACAGCTCGGCGTTGACGGCCGCTGCACGCTGACACCAGCAGCGCATCCAACGCAGTTACCAAAGAGCGGCCCCTCAGGGGCCGCTCTTTTTCTATCAGGTCCGTCGTCAGGCGCTTCTTTTGCGGGTGGCGGCCTGCGTGTATCGGGCTGGTGCGGCGGTGGCTCCTTGACCGGCATTGGTCTGGCCGGGTCATCAGGACCCGGCTGCGGTGGCACGGCGGCGCCCCGATGAATTGGCGCGCCGCGTTTTTGCAGCCTGCCCGCGAGTTTCACTCTTCCTCGTCGTCGTGCTGGGGATTCTTCCTGGGTTGCTGCTGGTCCGGATTCTGCTGGGTCTGGCGCTGCTGCGGATCACGCGGATCCTGGGCGCCATGTCGCGGAACGTTCTGCTGACTGGACATCGCGGTTGCCTTGGGGACGCAGCGGGTACTGCTGCGAGCGAAGATTCACTCTGCAGGCGTTAGCGCGCCGTTGGAAATCTGTTTGCCACCCGATGTGACTGCCCGAACTGGAGGATCCGTTCATCCACGGCTGGGCTTGCTGTCAATCACACCATCGCAGGCAAGCAATCTCAACCCCACCCTAACGAAGCCGGAACTGCACCGGCGTGGTCACCTCTATCTCCTGACCCGGCACCTCAGCCGGTGGCGGTGGCAGCGGGCTTGCACGCAGCACAGCGGCCACCGCTTCCTCGTCCAGCGCCGTGTGTCCGCTGCCACCGGCCAGCTGCGCGGACAGCACCGTACCGCGTCGGTCCACCGTGTAGCGCACCTGTGCAACACCCTCATACCGTCTGCGTTGTGCGGCGCGTGGGTAACGCTTGAAAGCCTGCAGATGACCCAACAGGCGCGACTGCCAATCGGCGAACGCAGGTGGGTTGCTACCTACGCTGGAAGCCGGCGCCGCCGTGGTCGCCGCCAGGCTCGCCTCGCTGTGTGCCGGCGCACTTGCCTGCGCTACCTGCGATGAGGACTGCGCGGGCTCGGCCTGGGGGTCCTGCGCATCGGTCTGCGCAGTGTCCTGACGGGCGATGGCTGCAGGCACGGGGGTAGAGGGCAGCGGTGGGATGGCAGGTGAAACCCGTGCTCTTTCGCTCTGCTGCGCGGCCGCGGAGTCCTGCTGCAGCGGACCTGGTGCCAGCTCACTGCGCGCGGCCGCCACCGCGGTTGGCAGCGGTGCCAGCTCAAGCATCACCGCCTGTGGTGCTGCGGCGGGTATCACCACCAGCTGATTGCTGGGCCAGAGCAGGTGCAGCGCAATCAGCAACGCATGTACCAGCAGCACCACCAACAGACTGGCGGCCCAACGCACTGCAGGTAGCATCGGCGACCGGGCCGTCATTGCCTGCCTTGCTCCTGCGCGACCAGCGCCACCTTCAGGTAGCCGGCCTGGCGCAGCTGATCCATCAGCTGCATCAGCTCGCCATAGGCAACGCGCTGATCCGCGCGAACAAACACCCGTTGCTCCCGGTTGCCGCCTGACAGGACATCAAGCTGCTGGGCCAGCTGGTCGCGGGCGATGGATGCGTCATTGAGACTGAGCGTGTGGTCCGCTGCCAACGTGATCTGGAGGGGGGTGTCCGGGTCCGGCAGCGCCTGCTGGCTGCTTACCGGCAGTTCCACCGGCAAGGACACCGTCGCCAGCGGTGCCGCCACCATGAAGATGATCAGCAGGACCAGCATCACGTCGATGAAGGGCGTGACGTTGATCTCGTGATTTTCTTCCAGCTCGTCGTGTTCTTCGTGGTTTCTGCGCGCCATCGTGTTGCCCCTCAGCGGACCGGCGCATCGCCGGCGCCCGAACCGGGCATGCCCCGACGGTCCAGATCACGCGAAAAAAGGCGCTCCACGCCTGCGGACAGGTCGCCCAGCTCGGCACGTGCGGCAGTCAAACGGCGCCCGAAGTAGTTGTAGATGACTACCGCGGGAATCGCTGCAACCAGGCCCAATGCGGTTGCCAGCAATGCCTCGGCGATGCCCGGCGCAACCACGGCCAGGTTGGTTGTGTTGGCATGCGCAATACCCACGAAGCTGTTCATGATGCCCCAGACCGTTCCCAGCAATCCCACGAAAGGCGCGGTTGCACCGATGGTGGCCAACACACCGGTGCCGCGCCGCAGCTGTCTGGCATGGGCCAGCTCTGCGCGCTCAAGCCGCGAGGCAAGGCGTTCCTTCATTGCCACCTTGTCGCTCAAGCCGCTCGATCGCTGCAGCTCGTCCTGGGCGTGATCCAGCAGGCAGCGGCCAATGCCGGCATCCAGCACGTTGGCGTCCGCCAGTTGCTCGGCCTGCAGTACACCGTTGCAGGCATGCCGCAGCTCACGCTGCGCCGCACGCAGCTCCATGCCCTTGGCCAGCAGCACGGTCCAGGTCAACAACGAGGCCAACGCCAGCACCACCATGATGGTCTGCACCACCGGGTCGGCATGCACGAACATCTGCCAAGGGCTGAGATCGGGAGGGAGCTGATTTGTCACGGACGACATGGGCGGATCCATTGAAAAGGGAGAAAGGGAGTGACAGCAAGCGATGGTTGCCGTCACGCTCAAGGTTCGGGCTTGCGCCATAGCCAGAGCAGGACACAGGCCATGCACAGGACGATGAAGTACACACTGGGCCGATGGGGGATGGTCAGGGCAGCGAAGGTGCCGGCGGCGCTCATCGATGCCGTGGCCGCCCATTTCGCCCGCCGTGGCAGCTTGCCGCTTTGCCACTGCAGCAGCAGTGGCCCCAGCAACCGGTTGCGCAGGATCCAGGCGTGCAGGCGTGGCGAGCTGCGCGCGGCTGCCCACGCTGCCAGCAGTACGAACTCGGTGGTAGGCAGCCCCGGTGTCACCACGCCGACGAAGGCAATGCCCAGGCTCAGCACTGCAAGCAGCTGCAACAAGGCACGCTGCCACCTGCCGCGCCGTGGCGTGCCGGCGCACATGGTCAGCGGCCGCATCGCGTGATGCAGCGGCCGCCGGTGCTGCAAGCCACAATGCCGCTCACGCCGACGATGCCTGCGCATCGGCAACCCGTGGCAGTTCCTGTTCGACGTAGCCGCGCACGGTGACAAACGCCTGACATGCGCCGTCGATGACCTGCTGCTCCTGCAGATCATCCATGGCGATGCTGTCCAAGGTCTGGGTGAACTGCCGCCAATGCCGCGCTGCACCTTCCGGATGACCCGCCAGGTGACCGGCGCCAAAGCCCCGGTGCAGGCCCAGCTGGTCGCGCGCCATCTTGAACAGCACCGTCCCGCCGAGGTTGGAGCCCTCGGCCACGTACAACCAGCCCAGCGAGTGCCAGATGCCTTGACCGAGCGTCGCTGGCGGCGCGACGGGTTCCGGCACCCCGTGGCCGAGGTCGGACAGGTCATTGGCGATCTTCAGCAGTCTTGCGCGCTCGGCCAGCGCCGGCAGCAGCGCCGCCAGCGCGGCGTCGGCATACAGGTGCTCGATGTCGCGGTGAAAACGGTACTGCACCCGCAGGAAGCCGGCAAAGTGCTCCCTGCTGGCAAAGATGTCGGCCGCCATGATGCGCTTGTCCAGCGCATCATGTGTCTGGTGTGTCGCGGTTTTCAGGCGCTGGCTGCGGGGTGCCTTGAGGCTGACGATGGGCGCGTTCATGGGGGTCTCCGGTAAGGGTCAAAAGCCACGTTCCAGCTTCAGGCTGGCAACGTTCTTGTCGTAGCTGTACAACCAGCCCACCGTGCTGCGGGCAACGGTGCGGCGCAGGGTAAGTACCGGCACGAAACCGGCCATGGCCCAGCGGCTGGCCTTGATCACCAGCGTGTAGTTCTGCTCGGTGTCTTCGCGCCGTTTGTCCAGCAGGCCGTTGAAGGCGTCATGGCGACGTTCCCGCAGCGAGGCCATCACTGTGGTGGCAAAGCCCTCGGGCCATTGCAGTACCGCGCCGGCACGCAGGCCCCGTTGCAGATAGGCATTGACGCCTTGCCTTGCGCCGCTGTCGGCAAGATCACCGCCAGCGAACAACGTCCACTGCTCGTTCAAGGCATTGAAATAGGTAAGCGACAGCGTGTTCTGGCTGCCGTCGTAGTTGTCGGCAAGACCGGCATTGCGGTACCGCAGCGCTTTGCTGTCGGCTTCGATGCGCAGCAGGTGGCGGGGCCGCGGCGTCCAGCTCCATTCCGCATGTGCGCCCCAACCGCCGTACAGGGTCTGCCTGCCCCATCGGTAATAGTCGAAGGTGGGAGCCAACGACAGCCGGTGGCTGGCGCTGCGGTAGCTGTAGCCGGCCTGTGCGGCGAAGCTGGCCTCGTTGTAGGTGCCAGCGTCGCGGTAGAGCTGCCCGTACAGCAGCGAGCGCAGGTATACGCCATGATGCCCGGCCACGGCCACGCGCCTTGCCAATGTGGCGTCGTATTCGACGCCACTGCCGCTGAGCGCAGCCGGTGTCTGCCGGTCCAACAGGCACTCGTTGCCCAGCTGGTAAAGACAGATGCGGCTGGCCGAACTGCGGTTGAGGTTGTCATTCCATTGCGGCCCCAACGCCAGGGAGCCCTCCCAGCGGCTGCGGTTGCGCAACGCCTGCTGGAACAGTGCCACGGTCCCGCGTACACCGGCGTTGCGCGCATCCTCCACCGCCAGCGATGCCTGGATGCTGTCGAACAGCGCAGCCGCTTCCCTGTCCTGCTGGTCCTCGAACAAGGTGCGGGCCAGCTCAAGCCGCGCCAGCATGAAGTCCGGCTGCAAGGCCAGCAGCGCGGTGAACTCGGCAATGGCCCGAGCATGTTCACCATCGGCACGGTGCAGCAATCCCTGTGCGTAATGCAGCAGTAGGGGATCATGATCGGCAAGCTGCCGGTACTCCTGCAGGAAGCCACGAGCCAACGTCCACTGCCGTTGCGCCAGCATCAGGTACAGGGCCTGGCCGACATCATTGGGCGTGTTCTCCACGCGGTAAGTCTTGCCGTCGACCGTCAACGTGGGCCGATCACCGGCCGTGGCCTGCTCCAGCAGCTGTTGTTCGCGTTGCAATGACTGCTGGCGTGCGCCCTGTTCCAACAAACGGCGCGTGTCGTCCTGGCCATGCGCCCTGCCCGCGACCAGCAACAGCAGCACGTGCAACCCGACGAACGCCCGGGCAGCAAGGTGACCGGCAGCCTTGTCCGCAACCGTGCCAGCCATCAGTGGTAAGTGGATCCTGTACATCGTTCCTGCCGGGTCTGCCGTCATTCAAGGCCAAAGGCAGGGGTGGCGTCCGCCAGCCCCTGCCGGTCATGCAAGCGCATCCGATCTCCTTGGGGTACACGCAGCTGCAGCTGCCCTTGCCTGGGGAGAACCGGGGTCAGTTCTTGCTGCCGCCGAACGCGGTGTTCTTGCTGGTGTCGGCAAACTTCACCGTGCCGGCCACGGCCGAGGCACCGGTGCCGAAGAAGTCACCATTCAGACTGCCATTGCTGCCAGCAACACTGGCCACGCCGACATTGCTGGCAGCAAGCTGCACGCGCGCGCCATTGACCGAGATGGTGCCGCCGGTGAAGTTGATGTCACCGCTGGAACTGGCCGTGTACGCGCCGAAGTTGGCAGTCAAGGTGCTGCCCGGCAGGCTGGCGCCGGTGCCGGCGTAGGCGTTATTGATCGACTTGACGCTGTAGGTGGCCGTACCGGTGGGCAAGGTGGTGGCGACATTGCCCGCTTCACCGGCGTAATACGCGGTGTGCTGCGGGCTCGAGGTGCTGCCGGTGTTGGACCACTCACCGAAGTACACCGCCTGGGAACCGACCTGGGCGAAGTTGAAGTAGCCCAGGCTGGCGTGGCTGGGGGGCATCATCGCGGTGGTGATACGGGTGATCTTCGGGTCGGCTGCCGTACCGGCACCACTGGTTGCACCCATGCCCTGCAACCCGGCAAAGCTCACCAGGGTGCCGCCGTAGAACGCCTTCACACCAATGGCCGGGTCGCCCTTCTGACCACCGTGATCGTCCGAAGGACCACCGCTGCCACCCAGCACGATATAGCTCTCATTGGTGCTGCCAGAGCGCACGTCGGCGTGGGCTGCACCGGCGACAGCGCCCAGCGACAATACAAGCATCGACAAACCGATAATTTTCATCATCAAACTCCACAGTTGGGTTGGTGCTGCAAGGGTTGGGGAATCCCTTCCCCGCTGTTTCTGCTCCGTTGTGCGGTGCTCAGAACCTGTAACCCAGGCTCAGCTTCAAGGTGCGGCCCGGTGCGGCCAGGGCCGACCGCGTCAATGGGTCGATGTAGTAGAGGTTGCTCAGGTTGGTGCCGATCAGCTCGATGCTCATCGCCGCAGTGGGCCGGTACGACACATAGGCGTCATAGGTGAGAATGCGGCCCCATTGCATCGGCGTATTGGCGTAGTAAGGCACCATGGTCTGGGTGCCGTAGTTGTCCTTGTAGGGGTTGTCGAAGGCGCTGTAGTAGACGCCGCGCGCGCCCAGCTCCAGGCGCTTGTCCAGCAGGCGTATGCCCAGGGCGGTGTTCACCGTCCAATCCGGAATGGCCTGGGTGACCAGGTAGCCGCCGACAAAGCCGCCATCGACGCAGTTCCTGACCGCGCCAAGCAGCGGTGAGAGCTGCACGGCCGTGCTTTCATCACAGACGCTGTTCTCGAACGTGTGCGCCGCGCTGAGGTCGACAAAGAAGCGGCCATTGTCGTAACGGCTCTGCATCTCGATGCCGCGGATGGTCTGCTTGTCGATGTTGCTGAACATCAGGTTGGGGCTGCGCTCGATCACGTCGCGGGTGCGGTGGTGGTAGTACGCCAGCTTGACGTCGGCATGTCCGTCCTCACCCGTGCGCAGCAGGCCCGACAGGTCATGCACATAGCCCAGCTCGTAGCTGTAGACGTGCTCCGGCTTGAGCTGCGATGAGGGGATGGCTGCCGAGAACCCGAGCGTGGCCTCGAACATGCTCGGGTAGCGGCGCGTCTGGTTGTGCAGCAGGTAGATGCGCGCGTCGTCGCTGAGGTGGAACGCCGCCGACAGCGAGGGCGCCCAGTGGCCGCCCTTGCTGTGCTGGGCCGCATTCAACTGCCGCATCGGCGGCGCGTTCTGCAGTTGGGTGGAACCCCGCGACGCGCTGGCCATCTTGTAGGTGACACCATCCAGCGTCCCGTTGAGGAAGATGTTGTCCGCGCGCGAATAGCGGCCGTTCTCGTCCGCCAGCCAGAGACTGTCATGGCGCTGGTTGAACACGGTGAAGTCCATCGCGTGCTCGAGCGCGTCGCCGCTGTAGCCATCGGCGATGAACTGGTCGCGCAACGCCTGGATCTGGGTGGCACTTAGCGCCGGATCGGCGGTGTAGTAGCTCATGCCGTAGTAGGTGTATTCGCTGCGCTGGCTGAAATTGGTGTAGCCCGCCGCATCCATCCCACGCACGAAATCATCCACCGCCCAGAACGATTGATAGCGCAGGCCAGCAGCGACGTTGAGGCGCTCGGTGGGCTGCCATTCCAGCTTCATGCTGAACTCTTTTTCCGCCCGGCGTCCGGCGCGCGGCAGCATGCGCGAGGTGGCATTGATGGCCGTGTCCCAGTAGCTGTCGTCCGAGCGCAGCGATTCATGCTGGTAGCTGCCGGCCAAGGTCAGTTGGATATCGTCCGCCAGGGCGATGGCATTGCTGACGGTGATGCCCTTGCGGGTGTTGTCGGCATTGGCAACGGCGGTGTTGCGCAGGTAGTCACTGTTGACGTTGCGACCGCCGGTTCCACTGGCGTTGGGCTCGATGTAGCCACTGGGGTCATTGGGCCGCCCGCCACTGCTGTAGGTATCGCTGACGGTGTCGGTCTGCCACAGGTTGGCGTACAGATCGATCCAGCGGCTGCCCTGCGGCTGCCAACGGTATTCGAGGTTGTAGGCCTTGGCATCGACCCGACTCAGCGGCCACTGCGGCACACCATTGGTGGAGGTATCCACCCAGGCGATACGCGAGGGCATGATTTCACCGTAGTGCGACAAGGTATCGCGCAGGCCCAGCTGCAGGACCTGGTCGTCGCTGATGCGGTAGGTGAGTTTGCCCAGCCAGGATTCCATCTGGCTGGAGGTATTGGGCACTTCATCACCGGGTCGGTAGATGTTGGCCAGGAAAGGAATGTAGTCCCAGCCATCGGTCGCCGGTTTGGAGTAGTAGCCCGCGTCTTTCTTGCCGGCAAAGTGGTTACCCTTTTCCCGATAGGCATATGCAGCCAGCACGTCCAGGTGCTCGCTGCGCCAGCCCAGCGCAACCCGGTAGGCCTGGTCGTCACCGGACAACAGGTGGTTGCTGCCATCGCCACGTGGCTTCACGTAGAGGCTGGGGTCGTAGTAGTTCCAGGTCGCGCTTGGCCAGCCTTCTATCTGGCGCCAGTTCTGCCCGGTCAGCAGCGTGGGGGTGCGCGGTGATATCGCGTTGTTGCTGCCTTCCAGCTTGACCTCGCCGCCAAACCCTTCGCCCTCGCCAAGGATGTCGCCGACGTCGAGGGTGTTGATCACCACCGCACCACCGACCGAGGTGCTGACGTTGCGCTGCAGCTGGGGCCCCTTGATGACCTGGATACCGGCGATCAGATTGGGATCGATGTAGTTGCGGTTGTTGGCCCCCATGTAGCCGCGCCACACCGTCAATGCCTGCTCGGTGCCGTCGATGCGCACCGGGATGCGCCCCGGGCCCTGGATGCCACGGATGTTGGGGTCCAGCGCACCGCTGTTGCGGGCATCGCCGCTATAGACATTGACCATGCCCTTGAACACGTCCGCAGGCGCGGCCCCCTTGTAGCGCTCTATCTGCTGTTTGCCGGCATAGACCGAGGAAAGATCCAGGTCATACACCGCATCACCGCCCTGACGGTCGCGCTCTGCGCCCTGCGATACGCCGGTGCGCTGGCCGGCGACATTCAAGGTGCCTGTGACAACGCCATCGCCTGTGGACACTGCCGGGGCTGCGCGACTGACCACCACCGTGCCCGGCTCACGCCACTGCCAGCTCAAGCCGCTGCGGGCCAGCACGGTAGCCAGTGCCTGGTCCACGCTGTAACGGCCGGACAAGGCAGCGGCCTGCAGGCCACCCACATCATCGGAGGCAAACAGGATGCGGATGCCTGCCTGGTCGGCAAGCCGGGTCAGGGCAACATCCATTGGCTGCGCGGGCAGCTGCAGGTTCACCGCCGCCGGCGCGGATGCGCTGGAAGATTGCGCCAGTACCGGCGTGGTAACGGCCAGCAGGATGCTGGCGGCCAGGGAGGACAGCAGAAGGGGCCCGCGGCCAGGGAGGGGAAGGGAGCGCATGGTTCCTGTCGGTCTGGAAGGAGTTCCACGGTCATGGACCGTGGTGTTGATGAGAACGACTCTCATTCCTATAGACGAACCGGCGCAGCAGAACTTGCAGCGGCAAACCAAATTTTTTAAGGACTATCGCCGGTTACAGCTCGCCGACCGCATGGGCCGGCAACATGCTCAGCGGATCACATGCAGCAATGGCAGGTTCACCAGCTCGGCACCGGCCAACGCCGCCACGGCGCGCAGCAGTGCAGGCAGATCGTCCAGTGCGAATACTCCGCTCAACTGCAACCGCTGCAGGCGGTCCCCGACAATCACCACCCGACCGCGCAGGTAGCGCTCCAGTTCCAACGCGATGTCCTGCAGCGGCTGCTGGTTGAAGATCAGCTTGCCGCGCGTCCACGCCGTGGCTGCATCCGCGTCCAGGTTTTCCCGCAGACCAAGCACGCCGTTGTTGAACAGCAGCCGCTGATTGGCGGCCAAGGTCATCGTGCCGGCGATCGCACTGAGTTCGACCACACCGGCCACTACCGTCAACACGCTGTGCCCGCCGCGTTGATGCAATGAAAAGCGCGCATCGCGGCTGCGCAGCTGCCCATCGCGTGCGTTGAGGGTGAACGGCAACACACCGCCCGCCGCCACCTCCACGAACAGCTCACCGGCATCCAGCGCCATTTGCCGCTGCTGTGCGCCGAACTGCATGGACACCGCACTGGCGGTGTTGAGCCAGGCCCGGGAACCATCGGGCAAGGCCAGTTGCAGGCGTTGCCCAGGCGCCGTGCGCTGGTCCGCAAGCGCGCTGCCGCCGAGCCCCAGTACACCCACCCCCGCCAACGCAGCGGCCGACGCGCCCCCCAGCAGCAGGCCACGGCGGCTGATGCCACGCGCTGGCGATGTGGCCAGCACCTGCACCATCTGCCTGTGCTCGCGGGCAAGCCGGGTATCAGCGACCGCCTGCAACAGCCCCTGCGCCTGCTGCCACGCCTGGCGGTGGGCGGGCGAGCGCGCGCACCACTGGCTGAATGCCTGGCGCTCGTCGGCACTGGGCCTGCCACCCAGACGCACCAGCCAATCGATGGCCTCGTCGTCGATGGCGCTGTTTCGGGAACGGAATCTGTCAGGCATGAAGGCGTGGCATCAAGGGCTGCGCGAGGGTGTTTGAAGTGGGAATAACACCCCACATCCTGTAGACGAATGGACAACGCCGGAATTGCAGCGGCCGGCGCGGTATGGGTCATTCTTTCTGCAACTGGCTCCGGCAATGGCGCAGGGCCTGACCGATGTACTTGGCCACCATGCTTTCGGAAACCCCCAGCCTGCGTGCGATCTGCGCGTGCGACAGACCATCCACGCGGAACATCAGCAGTGCCAGGCGGCTATTGGGCGGCAACTGCCGCAGCGCGTGATCCAGCCGACGTAGCTGTTCGGTGCCCAGCGCGTGCTGCTGCGGCCCCGGCCCCGGGTCCGGCACCGAAGCCTCCGGCTCGCCGTAGCCCTGGGTCCGCTGCTCACGCCGCACCGCGTCGATGGCCAGATTGCTGGCAACGCGATAGATGAAAGCACGGCCGTCCTGGATGCGTGCATCTTCGTTGCGGGCATCGGCGTCGAGCAGGCGCATATAGGTGTCCTGCATGACATCCTCGGCCCGCTCGCGACTGCCCGTGCGGCGCTGCAGATGGCGCGCAAGTTCGTCATAGAGGGCAAGGAAGCGCTCGACCAGACGCGAGGCCTGGCGGTTCACCTGCGCCTCCGCTTGAGCGGAACAGGCGCAACGCGACACGCGCGCATCGCAATGAAAAGACTACGTCCGTGCATGACCAGACACGTTCTCCGTGTAATCAACCGTTGGCTGGCACGGAAGGCTGGCTAACGCGTACATCATAACGTGGCGAC
This sequence comes from Stenotrophomonas sp., assembly GCA_032112995.1. Lineage (GTDB taxonomy): Bacteria > Pseudomonadota > Gammaproteobacteria > Xanthomonadales > Xanthomonadaceae > Stenotrophomonas. The sequence continues at coordinate 49,197 of DAMCTY010000009.1, forward strand.
CGCGCACGATTCAGCACCGATGGATCAAACCCGGATCTATCCCTGTCATCACCGTGTTGCAGCACGGTGCACTGCTGCCGCTGCTCAACCAGCCTGCGCCTTCAGCCACGCAACCACGGTGGCCACCGCATGCCGGCGCGATGCGTTGGCGGCACTGCGCGGCGGGCGCACGATCCAATACGCATCGGCCAGCCTTACCTCGCGTTCGCCGAACGGGCGGATCAAGGCCCCGCTCGCAATCGCCTCTTCCGCCAATCGCCCGCGTGCCAATGCCACACCCTGCCCCAGCTCGGCACCGCGCAGCACCAGATCGGACGACGCCAGGCGTGGTTCGTCCGCTACCGGCAATGCTGCCGGTCCGTGCACCTGCGACCAGCGTCGCCAGCTGGCCGCCGGGTCGCGATCGTGCAGCAGGCGCAATGACGACAGGCCGGCAGGGTCTGCATCCATCTCCCTGCCCTGCCAGAAGCCGGGACTGGCAACCGGATACAGCACCTCGTCCATCAACGGCTCACACTCCAGGCCTGGCCATGGCCCCGCTCCCATCCGCACCGCCAGGTCGACACCATCGGACAGCACGTCCAGGCGCTGGTTGACCAGCACCGACAGTGCAATGCGCGGATGCGCGCGCTCCAGTGCCGGCAGCCGCGGCAGCAACCAGCGCGCGGCAAAGGACGGCGCCACGCTCAGCGTGACCGAAAACACCGACGGCGCCTCACGCACTGCCGCGGTGGCATCGGCCATGTCCTGCAACTGCAGAATCAGCCGCTCGGCCAGCGCCGCCCCCTGCGGTGTAGGCGTCCATGTGCGCGTGCCGCGTTCGAACAGCGGCACCCCCACCCAGATCTCCAGCTCGGCGAGGTGGCGGCTGACCGAGGAATGGGAAATGCCGAGTTCACGCGCGGCAGCACGCACGCCAGCGTGCGCATGGACCAGCGCAAAGGCCCGCAAGGCATTCAATGGCAGCGACTTCATGGTCTCAATGGTAGACCGGACTGGATCACTCACGCACCAACTGGCGCCGTGACAATCCGTGCATAGCTCACACCGACGCGGACACCCTGTTGCTCAGTTCACTCGCCGCCGCCAGCACATTGCTGCTGGTCGCCACCCTCAGCCCCGGACCCAACAATCTGGTGGTGCTGCGCACCGCTGCCCATGGCGGCATCGTCGCAGCCTGGCCGGCCATCCTCGGTATCGTCTGTGGTGGTATCGGCCTGCTGGTGGTGGCGGCCGCCTTCGGCACCCGTGTATCGGCCTGGCCGCAGGCACGTAGTGCCATTGCAATAGCCGGTGCCGCCTACCTGGGATGGCTGGGCCTGTGCCTGCTGCAGGCGCGCCCGGGGGCAAGCGCCGACGCAGCGCTGCCAGCCGGGATAGCCGGCCTGTTCTGCTTCCAGTTCCTCAACCCCAAAAGCTGGGTGATGGCGCTGTCGCTGGTGGCCGCCTTTCCACCGCTGGGCATGGTGCGGACACTGGCCTGGCTGGCACCGCTGTTCGTGTTGATTCCCACCGCCAGCCTGCTGCTGTGGGCGGTGCTCGGCCAACAATTGAGCGCGTACCTGCACAAGCCTGGCCTGCGTCGCCGTATCGACCGCATCATGGGGCTGGCCCTGCTGGCCAGTGCCGGCCTGCTCCTGCTTTGAACAACCACCACAGGAAACCCGATGTCCAACGATAGTCGCCCCCTGCAGATCCTCGCCTTCGCCGGCAGCCTGCGCCGCAACAGCTACAACCACCGCCTGCTGCAGACCGCCGCGCTGGCGGCACCGGAGGGCATGCAGTTGACCGTCTACGACAGCATCGCCGACGTTCCGCTGTTCAACGAAGACCTGGAGGCCGAAAGCGGCGGCGGCACCCCCGGCGTGCATCGCCTGCGGGCGGCGGTTGCCACCGCCGACGCCCTGTTGATCGCCACCCCCGAGTACAACCAGTCCCTGCCCGGCGTGCTCAAGAACACCATCGACTGGCTCTCCCGCCCGGCCGCGGAGGGCAAGGACGTGCTCGCCGGCAAGCCGGTAGCCATCGTCGGTGCCACCCCCGGCGCCTGGGGCACGCGGCTGGCACAGGCACAGCTGCGCCATGCCCTGACCGCCACCGGATCGCTGGTACTGCCGGCGCCCATGCTGTTCGTACGTGACGCGGCACATGTCTACGACGCCGACAGCGGCCATTACGACGCCGCAACCCAGAAGCGCCTGCGTGCCGTGCTGGAGGCTTTGCAGCGCTGGGTACGGCAACTGCACGCCACTGCCAGCTGAGCGGATAGCGCCCGCAACGGCCATGAAATCGCGGTGCAGACCCGGCAGCGATGGGCTGGAAAGGCAGCCGGGGCGGGACTGGGGCTATGCGTCATCGGCGCAAACGCCCAGTGCCGCTTTCCGCCTTCGGGGCGCGCCGCGGTAGCGCTTTGCGCTATCAGATGGGTCGGAACAGCACGGCCACCGGCCACCACGCCTGTTGGCGACCCGGCCATGGATACAGCTACAAAAGTTCCCAGCAGGCATACCTAATTTATGTACTGGTCAGTTTGATATTCAGGGTGGATTCCATCGGCTAACGGATAATTCACAACTGTCGAAGCGGGAAACGTTTTCACCCCCGCAACGATCAAACCAATAAAAAAGGTAATAGCCGAAATGAAGACTTCCCTGATCGCCCTGGGCCTGCTGGCCGCTCTGCCGTTCGCTGCCTCGGCTGCTGATGGCCTGTCCTACAACTACGTGGAAGGCGGTTACGTGAACACCGACGCCAAGGGTGGCGACGCCGACGGTTGGGCCGTGAAGGGCTCGGTTGCGGTGCACCCGAACTTCCATGTCTTCGGTGAATACAACGCACAGGAAACCGACACGTTCAAGGCTGATGTCGACCAGTGGCGTCTGGGTGTTGGCTACAACTACACCGTCGCCCCGAACACCGACCTGCTGGCCCGTGCCGCCTACCAGAGGCTGGATCTGGAGTACGGCCCGAAGTTCAACGGCTACAGCGCTGAAGTCGGCGTGCGTACCGCCTTCACCCCGAACTTCGAAGGCTATGCCCTGGCGGGCTACGAGGATTTCAGCAAGAAGCGTGGCTACAACCCGGACGGCGAGTTCTACGGCCGCGTCGGTGCCACCGGCAAGTTCAACGCCAACTGGGGCCTGACCGGCGAAGTGAAGCTGGCCAAGGCCGGCGACAAGGAATGGTTCGTCGGCCCGCGCTTCACCTGGTAAGCGACAAACGACAGATAGTGGTGTTGCAAGGCGCGTGCTCTCTCTCCCCCGCGCCGCTGGAAGCCCGGTCCTCCCCGACCGGGCTTCTTTTTTTTGGGCGGCGTCCGGGCTTTGTAGTGCCGAGCCATGCTCGGCAGAGGCTTTACCGGCCAAAGCCCAAAGCTACCCCTCCCCAGCCCTCCCCTTGGCTGCGCCAAAGGGAGGGGGCGTGGTGCCGAGCATGGCTCGGCACTACAAAACAAAAAAGCCCGGCATTGCCGGGCTTCTTCTTTGATCTTCGCGCACCCTTACTTGAACAGCGTATCCGGGTATTCCGGCTTCTGTTCGCGGGCCAGCAGCTGCTGCAAGCCATCGCGTGGGCTCAGCTCGCCGTGCAGTACCGACTGCACCGCCTTGGAGATCGGCAGGTCGATGCCGTGACGGTTGGCCTGGCGCATGACTTCATCGGCGGTCTGCACCGATTCCACCACCTGGCCGATTTCCTTCACCGCATCCGGCAGGCTCTGGCCCCGGCCCAAGGCCAGGCCCAGACGCCGGTTGCGCGACAGGTCGCCGGTGCTGGTCAGCACCAGATCGCCCAGCCCAGCCAGGCCCATCAGGGTTTCCGGCTTGCCACCAATGGCGGCGGCCAGGCGCAGCATCTCGTTGAGGCCGCGGGTGATCAGGCCGGCACGGGCGTTCAGGCCCAGCTGCATGCCATCAGCCACGCCGGTGGCCACCGCCAGAACGTTCTTCATCGCCCCGCCCAGCTCGGCACCGACCATGTCGTCGCCGGTGTAGGCGCGGAATGCCGGGCCGTGCATGGCATCGGCTACCTGCTGGGCGAAGGCCTCGTCATCACCGTGCACGGTAATGGCGGTGGGCAGACCCAGGGTGACTTCCTTGGCGAAGGACGGGCCGGTAACGACGGCCAGCGGCACGTCCGGGCCCAGCACTTCACGTGCTACTTCATGCAGGAAACGGCCTGAGCCGGGCTCGAAGCCCTTGGTTGCCCAGGCCACGCCTGCCCCGGCCGGCCGCAGCGGCGCCAGCGCGCGCACGGTTTCGGCAAAGGCATGCGAAGGCACCACCACCAGGATCCAGGCCGCACCTTCAACGGTGGCAGCCAGGTCGGTGCTGGCGCGCAGGGATTCTGGCAAGGGAATCCCCGGCAGATACCGGGGATTCTCATGACGCTGGTCAATCGCCTCGATTACTGCGGCATCACGTCCCCACAGCACGGTCCGCGAACCGTGCCTGGCCAACAAGGTGGCCAGCGCGGTGCCCCAGGAGCCCGCGCCGAGAACGGCGACCTTTTCCGCGTCGTTCGTACTCATGCTGAAACGCAGACGCCGATCAGGCGTTGCCAGCCGGCTCGGAGTCGGCCAGCGAAGCGTTCTCGCCCTGGGCCTGACGCTGACGCAGGGTTTCGGCGTACAGGCCTTCGAAGTTGATCGGCTGCAGGTAGAACGGCGGGAAGCCGCCGGCCTGGATCAGGTCCGACACCATCGAGCGCACGTACGGGAACAGGATGTTCGGGCACTGGGTGCCGAGCAGCACGTCGATCGCCTGCGGCTCCAGGCCGATCAGGCCGAACACGCCGGCCTGCTCCACTTCGGCCACGTAGGCGGTCTTGTCGCCGGCCTTGCAGGTCAGGGTCACGCCCAGCACCACCTCGAAGGCGTTCTCGGACAGGCGCTGCACCTTCTGGTTCAGGTTCAGCTGCAGGTCCGGCTGCACGTTCTCATTGAAGATGGTCGGCGAGTTCGGGGATTCGAAAGAAACGTCCTTGACGTAGATCTTCTCGATGGTGAAAGCCGGGCCGTTGGCGTTTTCGGCCGGGGCTACGCCGTTGGTGTTCTCTTCGGACATTTCTCAGGACTCCAGAACAGATTGTTCAATGATTGGGATTGTTACCAGACCAGCGATGGGGGCTGCCGCCCGCCTATACAAGGCCTGAACACAAATAGTTTGCTCAGCCGCGGCCTTTGACCAGCAGCAGGTCTGCCGCCTGCCAGGCCGGCAGGCCGCCTTCGAGCACGTAAACCTGCTCGTAGCCAGCCTTCTTCAACATTTTTGCCGCCGTTGCCGAGGCATTGCCGGTACGGCACAGCAGCACCACCGGGGTCTGTTTGGCATTGGCCAGCAGCTTGTGCGACGGGTTCAGCTGGGCCGGCTGCACATTGCGGCTGCCCGCGATATGGCCCTTTTCGAAGTCGCTGCTGCTCGACAGGTCGATCACCGTCACCCCGCCCGCATTGATCATATGGGTCAGTTCGGACGGCTTCAGGCCCTTGTAGCCACGGAACAGGCGCGCCACTTCGGTGGCGATGATGGCCACGGTAAGGCCGACCAGGGCCAGCGACAGCATCGGATTTCGGCCGGCGAAGGCCAGCAACTCTTCGTAATTCACTCAGGTCACGGGTCGATAAGCGGGCAGGGATTGTCGCACAGGCAAGGAAAGCCCAGCCAATGGCTCACTGGCCCTGCCATAAATCGGGCAGCCCACCGGCCTGCCACCAGCGTTTGGCCTCCGGGTCCCAGCGCCAACGCTCCTTGACCACCACCATGCGCTCGGCCTGGGTATTGCGGTTGATGACGCTCACTTCCATCCGGCGCTCGATGTCGCCGTTGGCCGCCACGCTGTTGGAGCGCTCGCGGTAGGAAGACACCTGCACCTGTCGGTAGCGTTCGCGCTGCAGGTCGGTGATCGGCTGCTGCCTGAGGTACTCCGGGTCGATGAAGCCCTCGGCAGCATCGAAATCGTTCCAGCGCACGGCCGCTACATAGGCTTCCTGGGTCGGCACCAGCTTGTTGCGTTGACTACGGTTGGGGCCGTCAGCCAGCGCGGCGGTGCTGGCCAGCAGCAACAGGCAGAACGCAGCGGACGGAAACAGGCGTCGGAACATGGGTATCCCCCTTGGTGGTTGCCAATCCTAGCCCTTGCTGAGGGCAACGAAGCGCCCTTCCAGTTCAGCGGCACCACCGGCGATCTCGGCACGCACGGTCATGCGTGCACGCCCACGCTTGCTGAACAAATTAAGAAAGTCGTCCCAGTCCTGGTCCGGTGCCGCCCTGGCGGCGGCCTGCAGGTCACCATAGACCGGCGCGCGGTAGCGGATGCTGCTGTCGGCCACATACACCTCGGCCTGCTTGCCGGCCAGCGACAGGCGCAGGCTGACCAACGCCCAGCCCGCCAGGGTCATCACCGAGGCCAGGCTGCCGCCGAAAGCATTGCCCTTGTCATTGACGTTGGCCGCCAGCGGCGCCTGCATGCTCAGCACGCCGTTGTCGTAGCCGGTGATGCGGATATCCATCGCCTGTACCGGCGGCATCGCGTTCAAGGTGGTCTGCAGCTGCGCCAGCAGCGCGGTGTGATCGGGGGTATCGGGCATGGAAGCAAACAGGAAACGGAGAGCGCCCGCATAATGCATGGAATGAACCGCCACGCCTATGTGCCGACTGACATGCCCTGGCACCTGATCTCATTGCGCCCACAGGGACAGCACGACACCCTGCGCAGCGCCGCCACCCGCCTGGGCGCGCGTACCGTGGCCCTGTCGCCATGGCGACTGGTGCTGCGCGCCGATGAAACCACCCGTGCCCAGCTGGCCGAGGCCGCTGGCTGCGACCGGCTGGTGTTCACCAGCCCCAGCGCGGCGCAGGCCGCTGCACGCCTGCTGCCGCTGTCGCAACTGCTGCCCGGCAACGTGGTGGCGGTGGGGGAAGGAACCGCACGGGTGCTGCGCCAGCACGGCGCGCGCCAGGTGCAGGCACCGTCACGGATGGACAGTGAGGGCCTGCTGGCGCTGCCGGCCATGCAGCAGCTGCAGGGCCTGCGGGTCGCGCTGGTCACCGCGCCGGGCGGCCGTGGAATGATTGCCGGCCAGGTCGTTGAGCGCGGCGCCCAGTTGCTGCGGGTGGATGTGTATGACCGCGTACCGCTGGCCTTGGGCGCGGCCACGGTGAGCCGCCTGCAGGCATTGCAAGGCCCTGCCGTGCTTGTCGTCAGCAGCGGCGAAGCCCTGCACAGCGTGCTGCCGCAGCTGCCAGCCGAGCTGCTGGCGCGCTGGCAGCAGGACCCCATCGTCACCGCCAGCGCGCGGCTGGCCGATCTGGCAGGCAGCTTGGGGTTTGCCAATCGCCATATCGCTGCCGGGCCGATGCCCGCGCAACTGGCCAGTGCAGCGGCGGCAGCCGTCTCCGCCTTGCCGGCCAGCGCTGGCTGAGCGGCTGCGGCTTGCAGGCATTCACCGCGCGGGCGATGCTTTGCAGGCATCAACCGCACTGCCGTGTAACCGGTAGTGCAACGTCTGCCAAGGATGTTGTGCCCCATGAATGATGTTTCCCCCGTTGCTTCGCCTCGCCCGCTGCGCTGGGTACTGCCGCTGATCGTGCTTGTCGCCGTCGGCGCGGCCGCCTGGTTTGGCTGGGACCGCTGGCAGGCCCGGCAGCAACAGGTGGCACAGGCACGCGACGCTGAAACCCAACAGCTCGCCGCCCTGCAGCAGAGCCTGGAGGCGTTGCGCCGCGACCAGCGCGCCAATGCACGCAGCATCCAGGACGCCGCCGCCACCAACCGCGTGCTGCGCGATGAAGTGCTGGGCCTGGGCCAACGCAATGCGCTGCTGGAAGAAAACCTGGCACGCCTGGCTGACAGCTCGCGCCAGGGCGCACAGGCCGTCCGCCGCGAAGAGGCCGAACTGCTGCTCAGCCAGGCCGCGCAACGGCTGAGCTTTGCCGGCGACCTGGACGGCGCGCGGCGCCTGTATGCCTTGGCTGCAGGGGTGCTGGAAAGCATCGACAGCCCTGACTACCTCAACCTGCGCCAGGCCTTGATCCAGGAGCGCAACGCGCTGGACGCGCTGGGCCAGGGCGTGCGTGCGCAGACCGCCGCGCAGCTGGCGCAATGGAACACGCAGTTGGCGCTGCTGCCCGAGCAGATCCCCAGCGCCCCGGAACACCAACAGCCGTGGTGGCAGCAACTGCTCTCGCCGCTGGTGCAGATACGCCCGGCCGATGGCAACGTGCTGGTCGCCCGCTCCGAGCGCATTGCCGCCAATGATTCACTGGAGATCGAATTGAGCCTGGCCCGCGCTGCATTGGAGCGCGGCGACACCCAGGGCTGGCAACAGGCGTTGGACCGCGTCGATGGCTGGGTGCAGCGGCTGTGGCCGGATTCGCGGCAACGCCAGCAACAGCGCCAGCAGCTGCAGGCCCTGCGCACGGTGGAACTGCGCCCTGCCCTGCCCGAACTGGGCAGCACCCTGCAACAACTGCGCAGCATGCGCGCTGCCAAGGAGGCGCAATGAAGGCATTCCGATCCCTGCTGCTGGTTCTGCTGGTTGCCGCGCTCGGCATCTTCGGCGCGCAGTGGCTGAGCCAGGATTCGGCACGTGCGCTGGGTGAAGTCACCGTGCGTGCTGGCAGCCACGACTACATCGCCACCGTGCCGCAGGCCCTGCTGGCGGTGGTGATCGCACTGTTGTTGCTGTGGTTGATTTGGACCCTGCTCAGCACGCCATTCCGGGCCTGGGCCCGGCACCGCCGCAAGCAGGGCCGTGCCCGCCTGATCGACGGCCTGCGTGCACTCGACGGTGGCCAATGGCAACGCGCGGAGAAAATGCTGGAAAGCGCTGCCAACGAAAAGGAAGTCCGCCCCATCGCCCTGGTGGCAGCGATGCGTGCTGCCGAGGCGCGCGAGGACAATGCCAGTGCCGGCACCCATCTGCAGCAGTTGGCCGCGGTCGATCCGGTCTTGCACGCACTGCACAGCGCCGAACGTTGGCTGCAGCAGGACAAACCGCTGGAGGCCATCGCTGCGCTGGATGTGCCCGCCGCACAACCCCTGCCGCCGCGCGGCCTGTGGCTGCGCAGCCAGGCACTGGAACGTGCCGGTCGCGCCGAAGAGGCCTACGGCCAGCTCGGTGCACTGCGCCAGCAGCAGGCCATGCCACCTGCAGCACTGGCGACATTGGAGACCCGGCTGGCACTGCAGATGCTGGACGAGGCGCAGGACGTGAACACCCTGGCCGCGCGTTGGGAGGTACTGCCCAAGACATTGCGCGTGTCGCCGCAGGCCGTGGCCCGCTATGCCAGCCGTGCGGTCGCGTTGAACTGGAACGATGTGGCCCTGCGCAGCATCGAACAGACCCTGGACAGCCAGTGGGACGAAGACCTGGTCAGCCTGTACGCGCAGCTGCCAGTGGAAAAGCTGGATTCACGCCGCGCCAGCGCCCAGCGCTGGCTGCAGTCGCACCCGTCCAGCCCGGCCCTGTTGCTGGCGCTTGCGCGCCTGGCCGGTGGCCAGGGGCAGTGGTCGCAGGCCGAGGAATTCCTGCACCGTGCCATCGCCCAGGGCGCCGGTGCCGAAGCCTGGGAGGCCTTGGGCGAGACGTTTGCCGCCCAGGATGAGGCCGCCCTGGCCAGCCAGTGCCTGCTCAATGCGTTGCGCCAGCGGCGCGGGCAGACCCCGCTGCCGATCCAGCGCCGCAACCTGCACCAGCAGATCCAGGACCAGGCCGTGGCCGAAGAGCGCGACGCGCATGGGTTCCCCCGTTTACCGGGTTCGACGGACTGATGCCGCGCAGCGCAATTATTGTTTTCCCGGAAGAACCAACATGCAGATCCCCCTGGACATCCACGAGCGCGTGGTTGCGCTGACCGACGCCATCCTCAACGCCTGCGAAGAAGGTGACGACGATGCCAGCGCCGCGCTGTACGCGGAACTGCATGCCTACTGCGACGCAGTCGCCCTGGCCGGTCGCGACCACCCTTTCCTTTGGGAAACCCTGGCCGATTTCACCAGTGATGACCATGCCGCCATCGACCACTACACCCGCGCATTGATGCTCGCCACGGCGGCCAAGGCGACCACCTACGAGGCCTCCATCTGCCTGGCGCTGGCCGAACGCCATTCCAACCTGGGCGACCTGGCCACAGCACAGGACTACGCCTTGCTGGCCGATGCCCTGGCACAACGCACCGACGACCTGCCACTACGCAAGGCCATCAGCCAGTTCCTGCTGGACCATTCGCAGCCTGGCGAACACGCATAGACCTGCAGCAGCATCTGGCCGCTGCAGGTCAAAAGGGACGGCACAACGAAGGCTGACGTTTAGGTGTCGGCAGCCATGCTCAGCGTCCCTGCTCGCGGAGCGCCTGCTCGCTGGCATCGGCCGCTTGCGCCGCCGCATCAATGGTCGCATCGGCGGCCGCTGCGGCGGCACTGGCAGCGGCATCGGCGGCCGAAGCGGCGGTGTCCGCGGCAGCCTGTGCTGCCGCTGCAGCTGCGGCGGCGTCACCGTGTTGCCCGGTGCGCGAAACACCATCGGCGCCCTCCCTGCCCACCGGTGCATTGGCATCCACCGCCATCACATTCAATGCGTTGCCATCGGCGATCAGCTGCAACTGTTGCTCGATCTCTGCAACGTACTGGCGCTGGGCGCGCGCACGATCCTCGCCAACGACCAACTGCTGCGGCAGCGTTTGCAGGCGCTGGAAGCGCGTGCGGGCCGAATCGAAGCGCGACAACCGGCGTTCCCATTCCCCCAGCAGCATCTGGCAGTACAACCAGGCTTCGTCCCGTGCGGCAGTGTCGGCGGCGTCCGGGCATTGCCGTGCAAATGCGGTGGCCGCTGCCTGCACGTAGGCCGGGTACTGCGCGGGCGAGGCCTGCCAGGTAGCACGCTGCAGCGCGCCCGCGCGCTCCTGGGGCGGTGCATCGGCTGCTTCGAGCAGGCGCGCCAGCAGCCAGTAGCTGGTTTCACGGCCGCGCATGCGCTGGTAGTCGTCGCTCTCGACCACGGCGGTGAGGCGCTTGATCTCGTCGGCGCTGTAATCGCGCTTGTAGATGACAAAGCCATTGCCCGGGCAGGACACCAGTGGCCACGGCGACTGGATGGCGCCATGCAGGCGCCCGTCGAGGAAGTGGCCGAAGGCTGTGCCCGAGCCCATTTCCTGCGCGCTGAAGCGCTCCCCACCCACCGGGCAGACGTGGTCCACCTTCATGAAGGTCATGGCCGCGGCCGGAGCCGCCCAGCCTGCCAACAGCACAGCCAAACCGATCGCAATGCGCCCCATGCCCTGCCCCCTCCGTTGGTAGGCAGACATAGTAGTGCCGAGCCATGCTCGGCAAGGGCCTTACCGACGAAAGACCCCTTCGCTACCTGCTGTAGTGCCGAGCCATGCTCGGCAAGGGGGATTAACGGAAACGCCTCTGCCGAGCATGGCTCGGCACTACAGAACTACATCAACGCTCGACGATGGCCACCACGCCCATGCCGCCGGCGGTGCAGATCGACACCAGCGCACGGCCACCACCGCGTTCGGCCAGCTGCTTGGCAACGGTGCCGATGATGCGCGCACCGGTCGCCGCGAACGGATGGCCGGTGGCCAGCGACGAACCGAGCGGATTGATCTTGTCCGGGTCGATACGGCCCAGCGCCGCATCCAGGCCGAGGCGGTTGCGACAATAGTCCTCACTCTCCCAGGCGCGCAGCGTGCACAGCACCTGCGCGGCAAAGGCTTCGTGGATCTCGTAGATGTCGAAATCCTGCAGGGTCAGGCCGTTGCGCTTGAGCATTTCCGGCACCGCCACGGTCGGCGCCATCAGCAGGCCTTCGCCATGCACGAAATCCACCGCAGCCACCTGCGCATCGCGCAGATAGGCCAGTGGCTCATGGCCGTGTGCACGCGCCCATTCTTCGCTGGCCAGCAGCACCGCAGCGGCACCGTCGGTCAGCGGGGTGGAGTTGGCAGCGGTCAGGGTGCCGCGGCCGGAACTCTTGTCAAAGGCCGGCTTCAGCGTAGCCAGCTTTTCCAGCGAGGTGTCCGGGCGCAGGATGTTGTCGCGCTCCACGCCACGGAACGGCGCGATCAGGTCGTTGAAGAAACCGCGCTCATAGGCGGCGGCCAGCTTCTTGTGCGAGGACACCGCCCACTCGTCCTGCGAATCACGTGAGATGTTCCATTCCTTGGCCATGTCCTCGCAGTGGTCACCCATGCTCTTGCCGGTGCGCGGCTCGGCCACGCCGGGGAACTCGGGTTTGAGTTCGGAGAACTTGAAGCCCTTGAGCAGGGTGCGGATCTTGTCGCCGGTGCTCTTGGCACGGTTGGCGGCCAGCAGGCGCGCGCGCAGCTTCTTGCCGTAGACGATGGGCACATCGGAGGTGGTGTCCGAACCGCCACCGATACCGGACTCGATCTGGCCCAGGGAAATCTTGTTGGCAACGGTGATGATGCTGTCCAGCGAGGTACCACAGGCGCGCTGCAGGGTGATGCCCGGGGTCAGCGGCGACAAGCCCGACGACAGTGCGGCCTCGCGGCCCAGGTTCCAGTCGCTGGGGTGCTTGATCACCGCGCCCATCGCCACTTCGCCCAGTTGCTGGCCGTGCAGGCCGTACCGTTCAACAAGGGCGCCAAGCGTACGGACCGACATGCCGAGATTACCGACGTCCGAATAAGCAGTGTTCTGGCGGCAGAACGGGATGCGGACACCACCGAGGATGGCGACGGGACGAGCGCTGGGCATGCGGGTACCTGACATGGGAAAGGGTCTGCGACGTGGCCTGCATGCGATAGCAGGCATAATGGTGTTGAGTGTAGCTTTGAGGCCGTGATGGGCCAACCGCGAACCATGAGCAATTCCAACCCCGACATGAACGCATTGGGCGTAGTAGCACTGGAACTGGCCGGCGGCGAGCAGCCGCGGCAGGCGGCACTGGACTCCGGGCAGGCCGGCGAACTGGCGGCCCTGATCGGCCGCGATCTGGCCAAACTGGTACCGCAGGTCAGCGAACTGGACCTGGTATTTGCTGCCGCGCATTTCGATCCGGCGGAAGTGCTGCGCACCGGGCTGCCCATTCATCGGCGCCTGGAAGAGCTGCAGATGCGTGCGCCAGGCCGCAACCAGGGCCCACGCCTGCTGGCCTTCGGCGCCGATGCCAATGGCGAGATACCGCTGCCGCTGCAGGCCGACCCCAGCTTGGCCGGCGGCGCGTTGCGGGTACTGCCGTTCGTCCTGGCCGGCGGCGATGCCCAGACCCGCCAACTGGTGCGCGATGCGCTGGAAGACGTGCTGCTGGCCAACGGCATGGCACAGCCGGATACCGCATTGCTGGCCCAGAACAGCTTTGGCGCGCAGATCGAGCACGCACGCTATTTCACCGTCAACGACCTGGCCGCGATGATGGCCATGCAGTATGACAACCAGGGCCTGGCCGACCTGTGGCCACTGCTGGAGACGGCGATGTTCGCGCCGGACGAAGAACAATGGCTGGAAGCCTCGCCGGAACCGCTGCTGCGCTATGTGGGCGGCGAAGTACGCATGGCCTTGTTCGACCCGGCCGGCTGGTGCGCCCATTACGGCCACGAGCCCAATGCCTGTGATCGCCTGCAGCGCATCTACGAGCAGTACCTGATGCGCCAGCGGCAGATGGCCGCGGTGCTGGAAGCGCATGGTATCGACGTGCTGTATGTGCACGTGCATGCCGGTCAGGATGCAAGGGCCCTGCTGGCGCATTGAGCGCGCGCGGGTGAGTGCAGAAAGGCCGCGCAAGCGGCCTTTCTGTTTTGGTGCGGGATGAAAGCACCCCTCCCCAACCCTCCCCTTGCCTTCGGCAAAGGGAGGGAGCGGTGCATGCAGCACGTTGATGCTCGCCGCGAACGGCCCCCTCCCTTTGCCGAAGGCAAGGGGAGGGTTGGGGAGGGGTGCGGTTGCCTTGG
>DAMCTY010000009.1:63212-88801 GCA_032112995.1 Stenotrophomonas sp.
CCCTCCCCTTCGCTGCGCGAAAGGGAGGGAGCGGTGCATGCAGCACGTTGATGCTCGCCGCGAACTGCCCCCTCCCTTTGCCGAAGGCAAGGGGAGGGTTGGGGAGGGGTGCTGTTGCCTTGGCCTCTCGCTCATGAAATGAGCGTCTTGCCTCAAAGGTCAGTAATGAATCACGACGAGAGCTTCGTGCTGGGAGCAACTGCACGTTCAAAGGCCAAAGCCAAAGCCAAAGCACCCCTCCCCAGCCCTCCCCTTCGCTGCGCGAAAGGGAGGGAGCGGTGCATGCAGCACGTTGATGCTCGCCGCGAACTGCCCCTCCCTTTGCCGAAGGCAAGGGGAGGGTTGGGGAGGGGTGCGGTTGCCTTGGCCTCTCGCTCATGAAATGAGCGTCTGACCTCAAAAGTCAGTGATGAATCACGACGAGAACTTGATGCTGGGAGCAGGTGCATGTTCAAAGGCCAAAGCCAAAGCACCCCTCCCCAACCCTCCACTTCGCTGCGCGAAAGGGAGGGAGCGGTGCATGCAGCACATTGATGCTCGCCGCGAACTGCCCCCTCCCTTTGCCGAAGGCAAGGGGAGGGTTGCTGTTGCCTTGGCCTCTCGCTCTTGAAATGAGCGTCTGACCTCAAAAGTCAGTGGTGAATCACGACGAGAGCTTCATGCTGGGAGCAGGAGCACGTTCAAAGGCCAAAGCCAAAGCACCCCTCCCCGACCCTCCCCTGCGCGCTGCGCAAGGGAGGGGGACAAGCCTTGGCGGCTCGGTCAGGAAGACCGTCACTCCACCTTGGTGATCACCGCACAGGCCAGACGTGCGCCGGCATTGCCGGTCGGCTGGGTCTTGTAGTCGTCCGGATCGGCATGGACGATCAGGCCACGGCCGACGATGTCGAATCCATCGCCCACGCCCACGTTGACGTTGTTCGCCACCGGGCCATCGATATGCGCGTTGCCCTGCGCATCGGCCTTGATGTTGGGCATGTCACCGCCGTGATGTACCGCGGCGCTGATGCTGCCGTGCTCGCTGCTACCCGGGTTGAAGTGGCCACCGGCGCTGCTCCCGTCCGGCGCGCTGCAATCGCCCTTCTCATGGATGTGGAAGCCGTGCTCGCTGTCCGGCTTCAAACCGGTGATATCGCCACTGGCGCGCAGCTGGCCGTCGACCAGGCTGAAGTTGATGGTGCCGGCAACCGTGCTGTTCTTGGTCGGCTGCAGCTGGGCGGTAGCGATGGGCTTGGCCATTTCCGGCGGCGCGGCAGGGTCGGCGGCCGGGGTGGTTGCCACCGGGGCGGCCGCCGTATCGGCCGGTGCCGCATCGGGCTCGGCGCCCTTGTTGCAGGCGCTCAGGGCCAGCGCGCTGGCGAGGAACAAGCTGGTATGGATCAGTCGCATTGGAAAACTCCCTTGCTGGTCTGGTTCAAACAGGATGGGCGCGCTCAGCGCACCACGCGGATCACCGCACAGGCCACCCGCGCACCGGCATTGCCGGCTGGTTGACTGCGGTAGTCGTCAGCCGCGGCATGTACTACCAAGGCACGCCCAGCGACATCGTTTGCAGCACCACCGCCGAGGGTAACGCCGCTAAGATGAACATCCACGTGCACCACGCCTTCGGCATCGGCCTGCAGGTTGTCCATGTCGCCGGCATGGTGCGCACCGGCACCGGCACGCCCGTGCGGCTGCTGCGCCGGATTGAAATGGCCGCCAGCGCTGCTCGCGTCCATGGCGCTGCAATCGCCCTTTTCATGCACGTGGAACGCCGCCTGCTGGCCACGCGGCAAGCCGCCGATCACGCCGGTGATATGCACGCCACCGGCTTCCGGCACCAACGTCAGGCGACCACTGACCAAGCTGGCCGAAGCCGGCGCCAGATTGGCTTCGGCCATCTTGGCGGTACTGACCGTGGCCACCGGCGGCGGGGGCGGCGTGGCCTTGGTGGCCGGGCCGGAGCCGCAGGCGGCAAGCAGCACGGTTGCAGCCAGGGCGGTAAGAGGAAGCTGGATGCGCATTGATATCTCCTTGCAACAGAACGAACAGGCCGGTGCCACGCTCAACTACCGCGGCGACGCCCGGGCCCGAGTTTGCGGGTAAGCGTGTTACGGCCAAGTCCGAGCCGGGTGGCGGCATCGGCACGGTGGCCATCGGTGAAATCCAGTGCCACTTCCAGCAGCACGGTATCCAGGCGCTCGCGCGCCTCGGCATGCAGGCCGCTGGCGCCTTCGGCCAACCGTTGCCGCGCCCAGGCGGCCAGCGCGCGGTCCCAGTGCTGGGGCGCAACTGCCGCCATGCTGGCTGCCGCGCGACCGCCGCGGTTCAGCGCGGCCTGCACGTCCTCGGCCGATACGGTGTCGGCCACGGCCAGCGCTGCCAGCCGCCAGCAGACGTTTTCCAGCTCACGGACGTTGCCCGGCCATTGGTGCTCGCGCAGAGCTTTGACGGCAGCAGCGGACAGCCGCTTGGGTGGCATGTCGAGGCGGCGCGCGGCATTGGCCAGAAAGTTCTCGGCCAGCTGCGGCACATCGCCCAGGCGCTCGCGCAGGGGCGGCAGCAGCAGGCGCACCATGTCCAGGCGATGCAGCAGGTCGGCGCGGAAACGGCCTTGTTCGACCAGGGTTTCCAGATCCTGGTGGGTGGCCGCGACCACCCGCACGTCAACGCGGATCAGCTCGCGGCCACCGACGCGGAAGAACTCGCCCTCGGCCAGCACGCGCAGCAACCGGGTTTGCAGGGCCAGCGGCATGTCGCCGATTTCGTCCAGGAACAAGGTGCCGCCATCGGCCTGCTCGAAGCGGCCGATGTGGCGCTTGCTGGCGCCGGTGAAGGCACCGGCCTCGTGGCCGAACAACTCGCTTTCCAGCAGTTCGGCCGGGATCGCTGCGGTGTTGAGGGCGACGAACGGCCCCTTGGCGCGCGGGGATTCGCGGTGCAGCGCATTGGCCACCAGCTCCTTGCCGGTGCCGGTCTCGCCGTTGATCAGCACCGACAGCGGCGCCTGCGCCAGACGGCCGATGGCGCGGAACAGCGCGCGCATGGCCGGGGTGTCGCCGATCAGCTGCGGCGGGCCTTCGTCCCTCGCCGCCGGTGTTGGCGGCACCACCGGCGCCGGCAACTCCTCGGCCTCGGGCAGCGCGCGCCGCGCCAGCTCCACCGCATCATCCAGATCGAAGGGTTTGGACAGGAACTCATGCGCGCCGCCACGGAAGGCGCCGGCGGTGCTGGCGACATCGGTATACGCCGACATCACGATCACCGGCAGCTGCGGGTGCGCGGCCTTGAGCTTGTCCAGCAATACCAGGCCGTCATCACCGGGCATGCGCACGTCGGTGAACAGCAGGTCCGGCACCGGTTGCCGCGCCAGGGCATCCAGCGCCGCAGCCGCACTGTCGAAACCCTCGACCGTATAGCCGGCATCGCGCAGGGCGGTGGTCAACACGAAGCGCACCGAGCGGTCGTCATCGACCACCCAGACGGTCGCAGCCTGTGTGGACTTATGCATCGCTCACCTCCGGCGCTTCCTCGGCGGCAGGCAGCGGTAGCAGCACGGTGAACACGGTGTGGCCGGGGCGCGAGCGGTAGCTCAAGGTGCCGCGATGCTCGCGTGCGACCTGCTGCGCCAGCGCCAGGCCCAAACCGGTGCCTTCGGCGCGGCCGCTGACCAGCGGCAGGAACAGGTGCTCGGCCAGCTCTTCCGGCACGCCACGACCGTCGTCGGCCACCTCCAGGCGCAGGGCCAGCGCATAGGGCTGCTCGGCAATGCGCAGGCCGTGCTCGACACGGGTGCGCAGCGTGACGCTGGTGGCGCCGGCCTGGATGGCGTTGCGCACCAGGTTCAACAAGGCTTGGGTGAGACGGTCGGCGTCGCCGGGGAACTCGGGAATGCTGGGGTCGTAATCGCGCAGCAGGCGCACCGACCAGCCGGCTTCGTTCTCGACCAGGCGCAGCACCCGCTCCAGTGCGGCATGGATGTTCAGCGGCGCATGCGGGCGCTGCGGTGCCGGCGACAGCAGCTGTTCCAGCAAGGTATTGAGGCGTTCGATCTCGGCGCCGATCAGTTCGATCAACTCGCGCTCGTCGGCATCGCGGCCGCTGGCGCGGCGCGCCAGCAGCTGGGCGGCGCCCTTGAGGCCGGCCAGCGGATTGCGCAGTTCATGGGCCAGGCCTTTCAGCGCCGCGCTAAAGGCACCAGGCAGCACCTGCGCCGGATCGGCGCCCTGGAACTCGTCCACCGGGTGCGCTTCCAGCAGCCAGCCGCCCTGCTCCAGCGCGCTCACCCAGCCATCGGCGAAGCGCGGTGTCTCGCCTGGCAGGGCCAGGGTCAACCGTGGCAGGCGGCTCATGTCGGTGGCCGGGTTGGCCAGGCGCTGTGCCAGCACCTCACCCTGCGCTTCCAGCGACACCAGCGGCTGGCCAAGCAGGCGCCGCACACTGACCCCCAGCCAGCGGCAGAAGGCCGGGTTCGCCCCCTGGATACGGCCATCCGCGCCACACCAGACCAGTGGGGTGGCCAGCAATTCCGGGGTCGGCGAGAAGTCGGCGTCGGTCATTGCACCAATATAGTGCAAAGCGGCCGCATCACTGCTTCTGCAACAGCAGGGAATGCAGGATGCGGGCGTCCTCGGCATCGAGTTCGGCCGGCAGCGTGTCGCTGCCGCGGAAGCGGCGGTGGAAGGCGCGCGCGGCGGCAGCCCGGTCGTCCAGCGCGTAGCCGAAGGCCTGCATCGCCATCCAGCTGTCAAAACCGGCCGGCGCCGGGCCGTGCTTGGGGTCTGGCCACAGGCCGAAACCGGCAGCGGCCAGCTGCTGCCACGGGAAATAGCGGCTGGGGTCGGCCTTGCGGGTGGGCGCCAGATCGGCGTGGCCGATGATCTGGCTGCGCGGGATGTTGAAGCGCGTGCACAGGTCCTCGAGCAGGCGCAGCAGGCTGGCGATCTGCGGTTCGGTGAAGGGGCTGCTGCCGTCGTTGTCGATCTCGATGCCGATCGAGGTGGAGTTGAGATCGGTGAAGCCGCCCCAGCGGCCACCACCGGCATGCCAGGCGCGTTCGCCATCGGCCACCAGCTGGTAGAGCTCACCATCGCTGCCGACCAGGTAGTGCGAGCTGACCTTGCCGCCGCTGTTGGCACTGCGCAGCGTGTCCAGGCTCTGCTGCACCGAGTTCTGCTCGGTGTGGTGCAGCACGATCAACACCGGCTGGCGGTCGTTGTAGTTCGGCGACGGCACCCAGTGCGCGAGCGGATTGCGCTCCGGTGTGGAGGTACAGGCGGTCAGCGTGGCCAACAGGGCGAGCGGCAACAGCAGTCTGGTCTTCATATGGGCCATTGCACGTTGCCGGGCGTTGCTTTGCAAGTGCATCCAGGCATGGCAAGGCGGATGCGTCGATGTGGACTGCATGCATTGGAGGGCCTGCTCAGGAAGTGGGTACGGCGACCGCGTTCGGCTGCGGATGACTGGCCGTTGTGGCTAGGCTATGCGGACGAAGTGCTGTGATGTCTGCCGGAGCAACCATGCGTGATTCACTGAAACAGAAGATCGTTGCGGTCTGCGATGCGAAGATCGCGGCGAAAGGGCCGACGGTCGGGGTGTCGTTCTATGCGTTCTTCGCCAACCGCAATGACGACCCTGAGTTGTTGATGGAAGCGGCTACGTGGTGGATCTCGATCCATCGCCTGGATCATTTCGAGAAGGCTGAGAAGGTGAAGGCGCTGGTGCTGGCTGAGGGCTAACGCAGCGTGGGTTTCTTCGGTTTGGTTCCGGTCGTACGGTGATGCTGCTTCGGCTTACCCTCTCCCCAACCCCTCTCCCGGCGGGAGAGGGGCTTCAGAGCGGTAGTGCCGAGCCATGCTCGGCAGGAGCTTTCCCGTTAACGCCTCAAAAGCTGCCCTCACCCCAACCCCTCTCCCGTTAAACGGGAGAGGGGCTTTGAGCAACAGCTTATGCCTCGTAGGCCGATTCGCCATGGGTGGTCACGTCCAGGCCGGTGCGTTCGGCCTCTTCGCTGACACGCAGGCCAACCAGCGCGCGGACCACCAGCAGGATGACGGCGGTGACGACGGCCGACCACAACACGGTGAAGCCCACGCTGACCACCTGCACCCACAGCTGGTGGCCGATATCCAGATCAACCTTGGTACCACCCAGCGACTGCGCGCTGAAAACGCCGGTGAGGATGGCGCCAACAATGCCGCCCACCCCATGCACGCCGAACACGTCGGCGGTGTCGTCGGCCTTCAACAGCCGCTTCAAGCCGGTCACGCCCCAGACGCAAACCATGCCGGTGACGAAGCCAATCACGATGGCGCCCAACGGCCCCACCGTGCCGCAGGCCGGGGTTACACCAACCAGCCCAGCAACCGCACCCGAAGCCGCGCCCAGTGCCGAGGGATGGCCCTTGGTGATCGCTTCCACCAGCGTCCAGCCCAACACCGCGGCGGCCGTCGCCAGCACGGTGTTGATGAAGGCCAGCGAGGCCACGGTGTCGGCAGCAGCGGCCGAGCCGGCGTTGAAACCGAACCAGCCCACCCACAGCAGCATCGCGCCGATCCAGGTCAGCGGCAGGTTGTGCGGCTTCAACGCGGTCTGGCCATAGCCCAGGCGCTTGCCAACGAACCATGCGGCCACCAGGCCGGCAACACCGGCGTTGATGTGCACCACGGTGCCACCTGCAAAGTCGATCGCGCCCATCTCACCGAGATAGCCGCCACCCCAGACGATGTGCGCCATCGGGATATAGCTCAGGGTGAACCACAGCGCGGAGAACAGCAGCACCGCACGGAACTTGATGCGTTCGGCGAAGGCACCGACGATCAGTGCTGTGGTGATGCCGGCGAAGGTCGACTGGAAGGCGACGAACAGGAAGTCCGGCAGGCCAGCGATCGGCGTATTGCCCACCGAGTCCGGGGTGAAGCCCTTGAGGAAGGCAAACTCGGTGAACGAACCAAAGAACTGGTTGCCGGCACTGAACACCGCGCTATAGCCATAGGCCACCCACAGCATCAGCACCAGCGAGAACACCACCAGCACTTGGCTTAGCACGGATAGCACGTTCTTGGCCCGCACCAGGCCGCCATAGAACAGGGCCAGGCCGGGTACGACCATCATCAAGACCAGCAAGGTGGCGGTGAGCATCCACGCCACGTCGCCCTTGTCGAAACTGGGTGTTGCTTCTGCAGCGGCTGCGGGTACGGCCGCTGCCGGTTCGGCCGCCGCTTCCGTGGTGCTTGCAGGCTGGGCCTGCGTTTCCTGTGCCCATGCCGTGCTGGAAAACATACCCAGCAGCAGCACGCTGAGCATGAAAGACAGGCACAGGCCTCCGAACCGGGTGTTCAACCCGGTGAAAAATTCCGTTCGCATTGTCGACTCCGGTTGTGGGGGTGGAACCTGCCAGCGACCCGTTGTCACCTGGCGGTCGCTGCCGCCGGAGGACGGGGCGGTGCGGTTCTTACAGCGCGTCTGCGCCTGTTTCGCCGGTGCGGATACGCACCACCTGCTCAAGCGCGGTAACGAAGATCTTGCCGTCACCGATCTTGCCGGTGCCGGCGGCGCCCTGCAGCGCTTCGATCACCGCCTCGACGTTGTCGTCGGTGACGGCGGTCTCGATGCGGATCTTGGGAAGGAAATCGACGACATATTCAGCGCCACGGTACAGCTCGGTGTGGCCTTTCTGCCGCCCAAAGCCCTTGACCTCGGTGACGGTGATGCCGGAAACGCCTGCGGCGCCCAAGGCTTCACGCACTTCGTCGAGCTTGAATGGACGGATGATCGCGGAGATTAATTTCATGCGCATGTCCCGATGTGGAGGAGACCGGCCTGCGGCTGCGGGCCGGCATCGTGTCTTCCACCGGCCGCTGTGCGACCGCTGGCTGTTGCGCCGAACGCATCATGGGCCTGGCTGTTGCCACCGGCAGTGCTGCCGGCCGCTACAACCACGCGGGAGGGAGGACTGGCCCATGCCGCGCGCTCGGATTCTCTTGCCCCTGCAGGTGTGTTGTTGGCGGCTGCATCGCCCTTGTGCTCCCCAGCAACAAAGGCGGCGGCGATGACGCAGATGGGAGGGGGAGGGTCCACGCCACCGCCGCCTAACAACAGCTAGCAACTACACCTGGTGTTGCCGGCGGCCAGCACGCTGTACTGGCCGCCGTTACATCAGCTTGCGTAGTACAGCTGGTATTCCAGCGGATGGGTCGCCGCGCGGAACGCGGTGACTTCCTTCATCTTCAACGCGATGTAGGCATCGATGAAGTCGTCGCTCATCACGCCACCGGCCTTGAGGAACTCGCGGTCCTTGTCCAGTGCTTCCAGTGCCTGGTCCAGCGAGGAGCAGACCTGCGGGATCAGCTTCTCTTCTTCCGGCGGCAGGTCGTACAGATCCTTGTCGCTCGGTGCGCCCGGGTCGATCTGGTTCTTGATGCCGTCCAGGCCGGCCATCATCAGCGCGGTGAAGGTCAGGTAGCCGGACTGGATCGGATCCGGGAAGCGCATTTCGATGCGACGTGCCTTCGGGTTGGACACCCACGGAATGCGGCACGAGGCCGAGCGGTTGCGGGCCGAGTAGGCCAGCATCACCGGTGCCTCGAAGCCCGGCACCAGGCGTTTGTAGCTGTTGGTGCCGGAGTTGGTGAAGGCGTTGATGGCACGAGCGTGCTTGAAGATGCCGCCGATGTACCACAGCGCCATCTGGCTCAGGCCGCCGTAGCCGTCACCGGAGAACAGGTTGGCGCCGCCCTTGGCCAGCGACTGGTGCACGTGCATGCCGCTGCCGTTGTCGCCGACCAGCGGCTTGGGCATGAAGGTCACGGTCTTGCCGTTGCGGTGCGCCACGTTCTTGATGACGTGCTTCATGCGTTGCAGTTCGTCGGCCTTGGTCACCAGCGTGTTGAACTTGGCGCCGATCTCGCACTGGCCGGCGTTGGCCACCTCGTGGTGGTGCACCTCGACTTCGATGCCGACCTGGGTCAGCACCTTGCACATCTCGGCGCGGATGTCGTGCAGCGAATCGGTCGGCGGCACCGGGAAGTAGCCGCCCTTCACGGTGGGACGGTAGCCGCTGTTGGCGCCGTCATAGTGCTTGCCGGTGTTCCAGGCGCCTTCCTCGGAGTTGATCTTGAAGAAGGTGTGGCCCATGTCGTTGGCGAACTGGACCGAATCGAAGATGAAGAATTCCGGCTCCGGGCCGAAGAAGGCCAGGTCGGCGATACCCGAGGACTTCAGGTACGACTCGGCGCGCTTGGCGATGCCGCGCGGGCAGCGGCCGTAGCCCTGCATGGTGGCCGGGTCCAGCACGTCACAGGTCAGCACCAGGGTCGGGTCGGCGTAGAACGGATCCAGGTAGGCGCTGTCGGCGTCCGGCATCAGCACCATGTCCGACTCGGCGATGCCCTTCCAACCGGCGATGGAGCTGCCATCGAACATCTTGCCTTCCTCGAACAGCGACGGCTCGATGATCGAGACCGGGAAGGTCACGTGCTGCTCGATGCCACGCATGTCGACGAAACGCAGGTCGATGAACTCGATCTGGTTGTCCTTGATCAGCTTCTCAACGTTTTCCAGGGACATCGGGTGAAACCTCGGATGGGTGGTGATGTGCCTGTAATACAGCAAACCCCGTGCCAACTTTCACGACGACGTAACGCATTGTTTTAATTGGGTGAACCCACCAAGTCGCGCAGAATGAATGCACCATGATGGTGCGCATTTCAAACAATCGCACCGTTCGGGTGCGTCGCCCGCAATGCTCTATGCTGTGCCCGCCTCCCAACACGCCGTTCCCATGTCCGACCTGCTCTCCGCCCTGCTCTTGGGCATTCTCGAAGGCCTCACCGAATTCCTGCCCATCTCCAGCACCGGCCATCTGCTGATCGCCCAGCACTGGCTGGGCGCGCGCTCGGATTTCTTCAACATCGTCATCCAGGCCGGCGCCATCCTGGCCGTGCTGCTGGCCTTCCGGCAGCGCCTGTGGTCGCTGGCCACCGGCCTGAACCAGGCCGAGAACCGCGACTATGTGATGAAGCTGGGCGTGGCCTTCCTGGTCACCGCCGTCGTCGGCCTGCCGGTACGTCTGGCCGGCTGGGAGCTGCCCGAAACCGTCACCCCGGTGGCCTGGGCGCTGGTGATCGGCGGCGTCTGGATGCTGGTGGCCGAGCGCTTTGCCAGCCGCCTGCCAGACAGCGCCACCGTCACCTGGAAAGTCGCCGTCGCCGTTGGCCTGGCACAGGTGGTTGCCGGCGTCTTCCCGGGTACCTCACGCTCGGCCGCAGCGATCTTCCTGGCCATGCTGCTGGGCCTGACCCGACGTGCGGCCGCGGCCGAGTTCGTGTTCCTGGTCGGCATTCCCACCATGTTCGCGGCCAGCGGCTATGCCTTGCTGGAAATGTTCAAGAAGGGCCAGCTCGGCAACGAGAACTGGACCGACGTCAGCGTGGCCTTTGTCGCCGCCGCCGTCACAGGTTTTGTCGTGGTGAAGTGGCTGCTCGGCTACATCAAGCGCCGCCCCTTCACCGGCTTTGCGCTATACCGCATTGCCTTGGGTATAGGCCTGCTGTTGTTCTTGCCTGCTGGAAACTGAATGCGACACGACGGTATTGACCCCGGTTCCATCTGCGGACCGTTTATCGCCCCGAACCTTTTCACTCTCGCAAGGAGTTCCACATGAAGCGCATCCTCCTCCTGGCCCTGCCGTTTGCCCTGATGACCGCCTGCAGCAACCCGCCGGCCGCCAAGGACAACACTGCCGCTCCGGCCCCGGCCGCTGCCCCCGCCACTGCGGCCAGCAGCCTTGATGCTGCCCAGCTGACCGCCAACCACTGGCTGCTGGAGAACGCCGTGGACGCCGCCGGCAAGCGCATCGACGGCCTGCTGGTGAACCCGGACAAGCCGGTCACCCTGGACTTCAAGGACGGCCGCCTGTCGGTCAGCAATGCCTGCAACCGCATGGGCGGCAGCTACACCCTGGAAGGCGACAGCCTGAGCCTGGGCGGCATGATGTCGACCAACATGGCCTGCGTGGGCAACCTGATGGAGGTGGAACGCCTGATCGGCGAGCGCCTGCAGAACAAGCTGACGGTGCGCGCGCTGGATGCCTCGGCGATGACCCTGGTCGCTGCCAATGGCGACGTGCTGAGCTTCCGCGCCGAGCCGACCGCCGAAACCCGTTATGGCGGCGAAGGCGAGACGGTGTTCATGGAAGTGGACGCCCAGACCAAGCCCTGCCCGCACCCGCTGATGAAGGACGCCACCTGCCTGCAGGTGCGTGAGGTGAAGTACAACGAGCAGGGCCTGGAACAGGGCAAGCGTGGTGCCTATGAAAACTTCTACGGCAACATCGAGGGCTACAAGCACGAGCCGGGCGTGCGCAATGTGCTGCGCCTGAAGCGCTACCAGATCAAGAACCCGCCGGCCGACGCTCCGTCGCAGGCCTATGTGCTGGACATGGTGGTAGGTTCGGAAATGGTGAAGTAAGCCCGCAGGGCTTACGCAGACAGAAAGGGCGCCTTGCGGCGCCCTTTCTGTTTTGTAGAGCCGAGCCATGCTCGGCTGGGAAAGCTTCATCTGTAGAGCCGAACCATGCTCGGCTGGGGCATTACCGGGAAAGCCTCTGCCGAGCACGGCTCGGCACTACACCCCCTCCCTTGCGCCGAAGGCGGAGGGGAGGGTTGGGGAGGGGTTGCTCCTGCCCCTTGCCGAGCACGGCTCGGCACTACCTTGGCATTACTGGTAAGGCCTCTGCCGAGCACGGCTCGGCACTACAGGGCTAGGCCAGCGCTTTGTTCAACGTGTACGTGCCATGCACCGCCGCTTCGGCCAGCACATGGCCGTGCATCGCACGGTGCACGTCGGCAGCCGTGAACGCACCCTCGACCGGCAGCCGCTCCACATCCAGCGCGAACAGGCGGAAGAAATAACGGTGCACACGCTCGTCGTTGAACGGCGGGTACGGGCCGTCATAGCCGTAATAGGTGCCGCTCATCTGCGCATTGCCGGCAAACCAGCCGGTGTAATCGTTGATGCCCTGGCGTGCACCGGCCGGGCCGGCCGGCTGCGCCTTGCCATGCGCGGTGAAGCCATCGCTGCAGCTGCCGGCAGCAATCTCACGCAACTCGGCAGGAATATCCACCATCACCCAATGCACGAAGTCGGTGCGCGGCTGGTCCAGCGGGATGCTGACGTCGTCGCGGCCCACCAGCTCGGCCACCGTCGGCACATCCGGGTCCACGCAGATCAGTGCGAACGACTGCGTACCCGCTGGCACATCGGTCCATGCCAGCTGCGGATTGCGGTTGCCGGCAAAGCCGTCGGCCTGGCCCGCGGCAAACTCGGCCGGAATGGGCTGGGCGTTGCTGAAACTCTGGCTGTCCAGTTTCATCGGGTCTCCTGGGATCAGACTTCGGGGTAGCCCAGCCGCACTGCGACCGGGGTGAGGTACAGGAACTCGGCCGACAACACCTTGGCGTACTTGCGCCAATGTCCCGCCTCGATCGTGCGCGGGCCAAGGCTGCGCACCAGCGGGAAGCGCAGGCCGAACGCCTGCTCCAACAATGCCGCCATCGCTGCCGGGTCGTTGGCCACCTCATCGGTGCGCAGAATCAGGTGCGGGTACAGGTCCTTTTCATGCAGGTCGATCACCTGCTCCATCGACCGTGCCAGCCACTGCGCCGCATCCATCGACGAGGCCAGTGCCAGCGGTGCGGGCGAACCCAGCGCCAGCCATTCGACCAGCATGTCGCGCGGATCGCGCACAGCCACCACGATGCGCCCTTCCGGCAGCTGCGGGCGCAGCGCCCACAGCAGCGCGTTGTCCCACCACAGCAGCCAATCGATGATGTTGCCATCCTCGATACCGCGGCTGGGCAACTGCTCGCGCCACTGCTGCACCAACTGCTCGGGGGTGAGCACGTCGGTTGCAAGGCGCTGCAGGGTCAGGAAATTCTGGAATGCATCGGTGGGCGGGGTCGGCCCGAAACGGTCGCCTCGCAGCACGCGGCTGCCGGCTCCCATCACCGTGGCAACGCGCTCAACGCCCGAGCCCGGTGTACCCCAAAGGAAAATCGGACGCATGCGGGTGTCTTCAGCCACCTCGCCCAGGGCCGGCCACTCCGCCGGCGCCTTGGCCTGCTGCGGCAGCGGCAGACGGGTGGGGGCCAGCTCACTGTGCACGCGCAGCCAGGTGTCCACTGCGCCTGCCGGATCATCGGCACGGTCCTGGGTGGCACCCAACCAGGTGCGCAGGGAGATGCGTGCCGGTTCCGGGGCCTGCTCCAGCAGCGCCTGGATGTGCGCCACTGCCGCCGCCGGCTCACGCACCAGCAGCGCCTCGACAATGCGCTGCTCGCCGCTGAGCCGACCCGGCTCCAACGCCACGATGCGCCGCGCCAGTGCTTCGGCGTCATCGTGCTGCTGGTTCATGTCGTGCAGGCTCATGCGTGCTTCCAGTGCCGGAACGTGCTCCGGCATTGCCGCCAGCCAGCGCTCCACCACTTCCACCGCTTCCTCGCTGCCCACCTGGGCAATGGCCAGGCGGGCCAGCCACAGGTCATGCAGCTGGGTGTGTTCCTGCAGCACCGCTTCCAGCGTGGTCCGCGCTTCCTCGTCACGGCCCAACCGCTGCCAGGCCACCAGCATCATCTGCAGCACCGCGCGCTCGCCGGGCAGTTCGGCCAGCAGCGGGTGCAGGTAGTCAAGCGCCTGCTGCGGCTGGCCCGAGGCCAACTCCAGTTCGGCGGCCAGCCGGCGCATGCCGGCGGTGTTGCCCTGCGGCGTCGCCAGGACTTCGCGCATCACCTCCGCGGCGCGGTCCAGGTGGCCCTGGCGCAGGGCCAGCTGCACCAGCAGGCCGCGCAGGGAATGATTGTCCGGGCTCAGCTCCAGTACACGGCGGAATGCCTGCTCGGCGAAGGCCACCATCTCCTTGCCCAGGTAGGCAAAGCCCAGCGCATACAGCACGCGCGGGTCGTTGGGCAGCTGCGCGGCGGTAGCCGACAGAACGGCCAGGGCGCGATCTGCATCACCCCGCCGCAATGCCACCATGCCCTGCAGCGCGCCCAGCTCGGGGCTGTCCGGATCCACGCGCTCGGCAAGACGCAGCAGGCGCTCGGCTTCATCCACGTCGTCGCGGCCAAGTGCCAGGTGCGACTGCATGACGTAGGCGGAGAATTCGTTGGGGTTCAACGCGGTGGAACGTTCCAGCGCCTGCCCGGCCTCGCCGATCTGGCGCTGGGCCAGCAGCAGGCCGGCGTGCTGCAGGTGCAGGGCGGCATCGTCCGGCGCCAGCGACAGGGCCTGGGCCAGCGCCGCCTGCGCCGCTTCCAGCTGGCCCTGCTGCTGCAGCGCCAATGCCAGCCAGCGATGGGCCTGGGCCTGTTGCGGCTCGGCGGCGACCCAATCACGGGCCAGGGTCACGGCCTCATCGGCCGCGTTGCGGCGCAGGGCTTCAATGATGGTGTCTTGCATGGCGGTCCAGCGTCAGCGCAAAAAACGCATTGTAGCGGGCGCGGCCGCCCGGCACGGTTCAGCCGGCGACGGCCGCCGCCAGCTGCTGCGCCACCCAGCGCTCGGAGAAGCCATCACCGCGCAGGTTTTCAATGAAGCCGCAGTGGCCACCCCAGCGCGCGATCTGCAGGCTGGCATGGGCCGGCAGCTGCCAATCGTGGAAGGTGGTGAACGGGATCACCGGGTCGTCGGCTGCCATCAGGATGTCGGCCGGCACCTGCAATGCGGCCAGCTTGCTGCCGGCGATTGAATAGCCGTCGAAGTAATCCTGCAGGGTGTTGAAATCGGTATGCCGCTGTACCAGCCAATCGGTGAGCGCGCGGATATCCAGCTTCAGCACGCTGTCGTCGCAGTCGGCCAGCTCCGGGAACAGTGCACGCTTGCGGCGCAGCGAGCCGGTCCATTTGCGGCGGAAATACCAGTCGTACATCACCGGCCCGCGCTCGATGCTGTCCATGGTGATGGCCGGGTCCAGCACCGGGCAGACCGAGGCCACGTGCTGCAGCGGCACTCCGGCCGCCGGTGCGTGCAATGCCAGCCGCAGCACGAAGTTGCCCCCCAGCGAGTAACCGGCGGCAACCATCGGCAGGCCGGGGAAACGGCGGGCAACGTCAGCGGCGGCGTTGACCACTTCCCCGATGCGGCAGGAGTGGAAGATGCCGGGGTTGAGATGGTGGGTGTTGCCATGGTCGCGGAAGTTCAGCCGCACCACCACGAACCCGCGCTCCAGCATGCGCGCGGCGGTCATGCGCATGTAGCTGGACTCGGCGCTGCCTTCCCAGCCATGCAACAACAGCGCCAACCCCTGTGGCGTGCTGCCCGGCACCTGGCTGTGCCAGGCTTGCAGACGCACACCGTCGCCGCCGTCCAGGATCAGTTCGCGGGTCAGCGCGCCGCTGCGCGCCAGCAGCTGTTCACCGCGGCGCAGGCGTACCCGGCTGGAGGCCAGCATCGATTGCAGGTGGGGGCTGCGCAGCCAGCGCGGGGGCTGGTATTCGGCGGCAATCAGCATGGCCATGCCGTCGACGGAATCCAAACAACGGTGGAATGCAGCGACGGCATCGCCTCACGGCCCTTCCATCACCGCCACAATGCGCGCACGCGAGGTCTCGGCGATGCGCCGGCGTCCTTCCAGGTCGTGGCTGCCGATCGGCTCGAGGAAGTGCACCTCGGCCCGACGCGCCGGCTCACCCAGCAGCCGCAGGAAGTTGCCGAAGAAGCTTTCGCCTGCCCCGAACGCCACCATGGTCTGTGCATCGCCACGCACGCCATAGCGCAGTGCGACCGGCTGCACCGGCACGTTGGCCTCGACCGCGGCCTGGAAAATGCGCGCGTGGAACGGCCCCACTTCGTGGCCGCCACGGGTGCGTCCTTCCGGGAACACCGCCACCGGCCGCTGCTCGAGCAGGCGCTTGACCATCTCGTCCATCACCCCGCCCAGCGACTCGGTGTTGCCGCGCTGGTGGTAGATGGTATGGCCGCGGGTCGCCAGCCAGCCCACCAGCGGCCAGCCGGCAATCTCGCGCTTGGCCACGAACCCCACCATTTTCTGGCTGTGGATCATGCAGATATCGACCCAGCCCACGTGGTTGGCGACAAACAGCACCGCCCCCGGCAAGGGTTGGCCATAGCGCTGCAGGCGGAAGCCGAAGATCCACATCAGCCAGCCCGACCACCAGCGCACGACACGGTGCTCCAGCGGATCGGCGGCACCCCCCATGCGCCCCATCGGCGGCGTCATCAGCAGCAGGGTCAGGGGCAGAAACAGGACGATGTGAACCAGCAGCAGCGGGACGCGGTACAGGTAGCGGAACACGCGAGCCACACCGCCCTGGCGGGCGGGTCGGGGGGAAGTCATCCGCTCACGATACCGGATGCGGTCAGGCTTCCGCCAGCGCGCCACACCCGGGTCCAGTTTGGGGGCATACTCCGGCAAAAGGTGTACTGGTCCACAGTCTTGGGTAGGAGCGGGGGTTTCCTACCCACATGTTCTGGCTCTTACACCTTTAGTGCCCGCGAAATGTGTAAAACAGGTATCCAACGTTCAGGGGAGCGGAGAAATGGATCGGCAGCCGCTGTTGCCAGCCGAGGACGTGCTGCGGTTCTTCCCGGCTGCGCTGGAGCAGGTCAGCAGCGGGGTGATCCTGTTCGACGACCAGAACACCATCCTGTACTTCAACCGGGCCATGGAGCTGATCTCCGGCTGGCCGCGCGAGCAGGCCTTGGGACGCAACCTGGGCATGCTGGCCCCCGAGGCCATGCGCGCGCGCTACGACACCCGCAACTACCCGGGCGCCAGCAACCGCGTGCAGGAACTGGCAGCCACCCCGCACGACATACAACTGGTGCGCAGGGACGGCAGCACCTGCTGGATCAGCACCACCCTGTCGCAGGTAACCAGCGAGGGCAGCGACCTGCGCATGGTGTTGATCACCGATGTCACTGCCCGGCGCGAAGCGCAGGCCCGCGAGCGCCTGCTTTCGCTGGGTTTCGACGAGACCCAGAGTGCAGTGTTGATCACCGACCCGGCGGGCTGCATCGAGCACGCCAACAAGGGATTCCGCCGCCTGTTCGGCTTCCTCGACAGCGAAGCCGCCGGCCAGTTCGTGCCCAACCTGCTGGCGCCCGGGCGCTATGAGCCGGAGCAGATCAAGGCCTACCGTGCGCGCCTGCAGGCCGGCCAGCCCATTCGTGCCGACGAGCGCCTGTTCCGCAAGAACGGGCAGCCACTGTGGTGCTCGGTCAGCACCAACCCCATTTTCGATGACTACGGCAAGCTGGTGAACCTGGTCATCGTGTTGATGGACATCACCCGTACCAAGGTGCACGAGGTGCTGCAGCACAAGATGCTCGACGCAATGGTGCGCGAAGTACCTACCGTCGAAGTAATGCAGATGATGTGCACCGAGGTCGAGAAGATCGCCCCGCAGGTGCTGTGCTCGGTGTTGCGGGTGGACGATGGAAAGCTGCGCACGCTGGCCGCCCCCAGCCTGCCGGACAGCTACAACCGCCTGGTCGATGGTGTGCCGGTCGGCCCGCGCACCGGCAGTTGTGGCACCGCCGCCTATACGGGGGAAACGGTGGTGGCACGCGACATCGCCACCGATCCCAACTGGGAGGGCATCAGCGCACTGGCGCTGCAGCACGGCCTGGCAGCGTGCTGGTCGACCCCGATCAAGTCCAACGATGGCCGCGTGCTGGGCACCTTTGCGTTCTATTACCGGCAACCGCACGAGCCGGACAGCTTTCACCGGCGCCTGGTCGAGGTGATCGTGCACCTGTGTGCACTGGCTTTGGAGCGCGAGGAGGCACGCAACCGCATTCGCCGACTGGCTTTCTACGACGATCTCACCGGCCTGCCCAACCGCAGCCTGTTGCACGCACAGGCCGACCAGGCGATCACCGCCGCCGGCCACAACGGGCAACGGCTGGCGGTGTTGTTCATCGACCTGGACCGCTTCAAACAGGTCAACGACTCTTTCGGCCACCCCGGTGGCGATGAGCTGCTGCGCACCGTGGCACGCCGCCTGCAGGAAGAAACCGGACCAATGGACATCGTTGGCCGGCTGTCCGGCGACGAGTTCGTGGTGCTGCTCAACCCCTGCGACATGGCCACCGCCAGCGAACGCAGCGAACACCTGCTGCGCATGCTGGGCCAGCCCCTGCAGCTGGGCGAGGTGGAGATACGGCCTTCGGCCAGCATCGGCATCAGCGTGTTCCCGCACGACGGCAACAACATGGATGCCCTACTCCACCACGCCGATGTGGCGATGTACCAGGCCAAGCACAACGGCCGCAACCGGGTGCGTTTCTACAGCAGCGAGATGGACGAGTGCGCGCAGGAACGCATGGCGCTGGAGGCCGCACTGCGCGAGGCACTGGAACAGGGCCAGCTGCAGCTGCACTACCAACCCCAGATCGACATCCAGAATGGTCGCCTGCACAGCGTGGAGGCACTGGCGCGCTGGCATCACCCGCGGCTGGGCAGCGTGCCGCCGATCCGCTTCATTCCATTGGCTGAAGAAGCCGGATTGATCGGCGACCTGGGCCGGTGGGCGCTGCAGGAGGCCTGCCAGCAGCTGCACCGCTGGCGCCTGGACGGGCTGGAGGTGCCGTCGGTCTCGGTCAATCTGTCGCCGACCAACTTCCACAACCCCGGGCTGCCCGACACCATCGCCCAGATCCTTCGCCAACAGGCGCTGCAGGCGTCGGACCTGACCCTGGAGATCACCGAGGACGTCTTGCTCGATGGCGACCCCACTACCCTGCAGGTACTGCGGCAGGTGCATGCACTGGGTGTACGGCTGTCGATGGATGACTTCGGCACCGGTTATTCCAGCCTGAGCTATCTGCGCCAGTTGCCGGTCAGCGAATTGAAACTGGACCGCAGCTTCGTGCATGGCATCGAGGCCGACGAGGTTGCCAGCGCACTCACCCAGGCCATCGCCCATATCGGCCAGAGCCTGCAGCTGAAGGTGGTCGCCGAAGGCGTGGAAAGCGCCGAGCAGCTACGCCTGCTGGGCGCGCAGGGCTACCAGATCGCACAGGGCTTCCACTTCACCCCGGCCTTGCCAGCACCGGCACTGGCGGACTGGGTGCGCGAGCATCTGCCCACAGCGGCAGTGGTTTAAGCAAGCACCGTAGTGCCGAGCCATGCTCGGCATGAGGCTTCACCGGTAATGCCCTTTGCCGACCATGGGTCGGCACTACCACACGGCAATCGCCGCGCGTTGGGCGATAGCCAAGCGCTGACGCACTACCGTAGTGCCGAGCCATGCTCGGCAGAAGCTTCACCGGTAATGCCCTTTGCCGACCATGGGTCGGCACTACCACCCGGCAATCGCCACGCGTTGGGCGATAGCCGAACGCTGACGCACTACCGTAGTGCCGAGCCATGCTCGGCATGGGGCCTCACCGGTAATGCCCATTGCCGACCATCGGTCGGCACTACCACACGGCAACCGCCACACGTTGGGCAATAGCCGAACGCTGAGGCACTACCGTAGTGCCGAGCCATGCTCGGCAGAAGCTAGACCGGCAATGCCCTTTGCCGACCATGCGTCGGCACTACCACCCGGCAATCGCCACGCGTTGGGCGATAGCCGAACGCTGACGCACTACCGTAGTGCCGAGCCATGCTCGGCATGAGGCTTCACCGGGAATGCCCATTGCCGACCATCGGTCGGCACTACCACACGCGGCCACCGCCGCCCGTTGATATCGCCAGCGTCTAGCCCCTGGCCACAACCGCCAACGTCAGCCGCGAAATGCACACCGGCTTGCCCGCCTCGTCCTCGATGCGGATCTCCCACACCTGGGTGGTGCGGCCTACATGCAGCGCGCGCGCGGTGCCGGTCACCACGCCGCTGCGCGCCGCGCGCAGGTGGTTGGCATTGATTTCCAGTCCCACGCACACCTGTTGCGCCGGGTCCACACACAGGTTGCCGGCGCTGCTGCCCAGGGTTTCAGCCAGTACCACCGAGGCGCCACCGTGCAGCAATCCATACGGCTGTTTGGTACGCGCGTCCACCGGCATGGTTGCCTGCAGCCAGTCCTCGCCGGCCGCGGTGAACACGATGCCGAGGTGGTCGATCAATGTATCGCGGCTGAGGGCGTTGACCTGCTGCAGATCAACCGGCTGGCGGAATACTCGTGACATGCGTGCACCTGCGTTGGACGGGGGGATTACAGAATCGGTACCAGGCCTGCACCAAAGGCGGTGAGCATGCGCACCAGCAGCCACTTGGGGCCGACGTCCACTTCCGGGAAGTCGCCTACCGCGCTGTAACAGGCATGAAAGCCCGGGTCCTGCCGGCGCAGCGGCTGCGGGCAGTCTGGGCCCGGCTTGAATTCGTAGTCGGTGGCATAACGCCACGGCCAGAAGTCCAGCACCGGCAGCGCCTCGGAGGCCTTGCCGATGCTGTAATTGAGCCCCGACAACACCGGCGGCTTCTGCCGCGGGGCCACCACCCAGGAGTTGTCCGGGTGCACATCGCGCAGGATGCTCTGCGCCAGGGCTTCGGCAAACCGCGGGTCATCGATGATCACCGCACCTTCGGTGTTGTAGTTCTCACTGCGCGGATCAAAGTTGTGGGTGCCGATCACCGCGATGCGGCGGTCCACGACCATCGATTTGGCGTGCAGGCCCATGCGCGCACCCTTGCGGGTCACCGGCAATGGTCGGTTGACCGCACGCGTCCCCAGGAAGGAGGGACGGGTTTCGGTACGCAGCACATCGCGCTCCACCTCGCTGCCGTTGACCGAGGGCTTGCGGCCGGAACCACTGCCACGCACGTTGCTGCCCGCCGCGCTGCCACCGATCATCCGGTTGCGCTCAGGTACGGGCGGCAGGCCATCCAGTGCCGGCGGCAGCAGCTGCCGGTAGTCGATCGGCGCATCCAGCGGAAAGGGCTTGTACTCGTAGATGTTGAAGCCCAGCTCGCGCAGGTTGCGGCGTTTGTACTTGTAGGACAGCGCGTAGACGATGGGGTTGTCGGTAGCCGCCAGGCTGTTGGTCGACACCACCACCCGCGGTGGCTGGTCACGCTTGCGCAGATTCTTGAACAGCTTCTGCGCGGGCTTGGACAACACCAGGTACGGCGTCTGCAACAGCACTTCGCTCTGCGCCGAGGCGATCAGCGCATCCAGGCGCGGCTCGGTCAGGTGCTGGCCAGCGAGCGGTTCTTCGGCGCGCTCACGACGGTGCTTGCGTGGCAGGTCGGCGACATAGCTCACCGATTGCACCGGCAAGGCAGTGGCGACAAAGGCCTGGTTGATGAAGTCCGGATCGGCCGCCTCCTCGTCCACCCACTCGATGCGCTCCGGGTGCAGGAAGGACGCCTCCGGCAGCGCCGGCACCCCGCCGCGCAGCAACGCCTTGCCCACATCGTTCAGGCGTTCGGCCGGCACACTGCGCCGCGCCACCCAGAAGGCCTGGAAATTGGCAGCCATCTCCCTCACTTCCGGGCCAGCCACGATCACGTCACGATCGCGGAAGTTGTATTCCCGATCCCAGTCGTAATAGTCGTCCTGGTAGTTGCGGCCGCCCACCACGCCGAGCACGTCGTCGATCACCAGCAACTTGTTGTGCATGCGCTGGTTGAAGCGCCGGAAGCAGCACAGCACGCTGCCGGCATAGTCCAGGTAGTTGAGCTTGGCCTTGCCGAAGGTGGGGTTGTAGACGCGCAGCTCGAAGTTGGCATGGGCGCCGGACAGGGCGCTGAGCATGTGCACGTCCGAGATCGCCGATAACTGGTCGATCAGCACACGCACCTTGACCCCGCGCGCGGCGGCGGCCAGCAGCTCGTCGATGACCATGCGCGCACTGTCATCGGTATCGAAAATATAGGTCTGCAGGTCGACGCTGCGGGTGGCGCTGCGGATCAGGTTCAAGCGTGCCACCAATGACAGCTCACCCTCGTCCAGGATGGTGGCGTAGTGGCGCGGGGCCTGCGCGGTGGATTCGGCCATGGCCTGCCCGCCCAGCGCGCGCAACGGGGAATCCAGCGCACAGCGGTCGGCGCGGTCGCAGTTGACCTCGGTGGAACGGGCCGCCACGGCAATGCCTTGCGCCTGGTCGCGCTGCTGCTGCGACAACGAGGCACAACCACCGGCCAGCAACAGGGCCAGCACCAACGACAGGCGGACGAAAAAACTCACGGTTTTGGGGCGCTTTTCAGGCGCGTACGCAGTACGAATATCACTCGATCACTCAGGGCCATCTGCCAGGCGTCCATGCCGTACAGGCTCCGGGAAACGGTGCCGCGGCTGACGAGGTCGCAATCATAGCCGGGCCTGTCGCATTCAGGTTTGCCCAGAAACATGGTCTCGCGGCGGCTGATACCGCGGATGGACAAGCGCCCCGGCACCGGTCCGCCGGTTGCAGTGATGCCCGGCAGGTAGGGGTCCGAATCGAACTCCACCACCGGATAGCGCGCGGCGTCGAAGAAATCCTCCCCACGCATCCAGCCGGTATAGCGCGGCTTGCCAGGGATCTCGACGTATTCGGCAAACATCCGCAGCCGCACCTGGTGGCGGCCATCGGGCAACTCGGTGATCCAGCCCTCGAAACGCGGGAACTCCCCCTCCACCCGTTGCCCGAAGCGGGTGCGGATCTCGAAGCCAAAACGTGAATGCGCCGGATCGAACGGCAACGGCTCGGCCGCCTGGGCCGAGCCGCAACCTATCAGACCTGCCAGCAGCAGCCCGTACCGCACTGACCGCATGGGTTCAGGGCCACCAGAACGCCGTCAGGCGGGCAATGCCCGGTTCGATACTGGCCTCCATCGGCAGCGACAGCACCGCCACCGACGCCGGCGGCATGCCGCGGTAGTCGCCGGACTGGCCGCTATGCATCAGCGCCACCAGTTGCTCCAAGCCGGGGTTGTGGCCCACCACCAGCAAGCGCTCCACCTCGCGGTGCTCGTCCAGCAGGGCCGCCAGGGTGCCCGGGGCGGCCTCGTAGATGCGTTCTTCCAGGCGCTGTTCCACATAGCCGGTGCGTTCCAGCACCGCCTCCAGCGTCTCGCGGGTGCGCCGCGACGGCGAGCACAGCACCCGGTCCGGCACCAGATTGTTCTCCTGTAACCAACGGCCGGCGGCCTCGGCCTCGGCCAGGCCATGCGGTGAGAGGGGCCGGTCGATATCGGCTTGGCCATTGGCCGCCGGTTCGGCATGGGCATGTCGCAGCAGGATCAGTTCACGCATGGTCGGGTAGTACTCCTGTCAGACCTTGTTCAACCACTTGAGCAGCGGCTCCCAGTCCTGCTGGTGCTCGCGTACCTGTGCTGAGTGATAGTCGAACAGGCTGCGCCCAAGCCCGACCATCACCACATAACTCTGGCTGTCGCGCAGCTGCGCGACCACCTCATACGGCCATTCCGCCAGCATCTGCCGGGCCTGCTGCGAAGTCTGCGTCCACGGCTTGGTGCGGTTGAGCACCAGCCCCACCGGCACCGCCCGCGAGTGGATGCGCTTGATCCTGGCCAGGCTGTTGAGGAAGCCGACGATGGCCTCGATGTCCAGCGCCGAGGGCAACACCGGTACCACCAGCGCGTCGGCGATGTCGATGAAACGCTCCAGGTCCTCGCCATAGGCACCGGCCGGGGCATCGACGATGACCTGTTCGGCACCGTCGGGGATGAGCTTTTCCCAGTTCTTCTTGCGGTGCACATCCACCGGCAGCACCGCGCTCTCCAGGCTGGAGCGGCGCTGGGCCCAGCGCGTGCTGGAGCCCTGCGGGTCGGCATCGGCAATCACCGTTGCCTTGCCGGACAAGGCCGAATGCGCGGCCAGATGGGTGGCGATGGTGGTCTTGCC
The DNA here is from genome assembly GCA_032112995.1 of Stenotrophomonas sp. Taxonomy (GTDB): domain Bacteria; phylum Pseudomonadota; class Gammaproteobacteria; order Xanthomonadales; family Xanthomonadaceae; genus Stenotrophomonas. The sequence continues at coordinate 87,009 of DAMCTY010000009.1, forward strand.
GACACCACCTTTGGAGCCGGCTACCAGGATCGTCTTCATGCACGCCTCGTTTACGCGGGTCTTGCCCGCAGCGTACACCGCGACGTGTTGCCAAAGGTAGTCATCAGGTGAGGGCGTGACCGGCAGCCCAGCTTTGCTATCGTGTGCGCCCCGGCGATGGAACGACCATGAGCGAACTGCAGGACCTCACCGCGCTGATCCGCGCCAATACCCCGCTGATCGTCATCGAAACGCCGGATGAGGGCCGTATCGTCGAGCTGTTCCGGCAGGCGCTGATGCACGTCTGGCGGGCCCTGTACCGGTGGAGCATCACCGAGGGCCTGCGCCGCATCGACATGGACCGCGAGGACGAGGCCTTCGGCCCGCCCGATGCCAGCTCTGCCCTGCGCATGATCCAGGACGCCGAGCTGCGCGGCATCTACCTGCTGCTGGATTTCCACCCCTACCTGGGCTACGCCAGCCACCAGCGGCTGCTGCGCGACATCATCCAGCGCCGCCACAGCCAGCCACACGTGCTGGTGCTGATCGGCACCAAGGTGGAGCTGCCGGCCGAGCTGGAAGCCCTGGCCACCCGCTTCAACCCCCGCCTGCCCGACGCCAATGCCCTGCTGAAGATGCTGCGCGAGGAAGCCAGCGCCTATGCCAGCGAGAATGGCGGCCGGCGGGTGGAGGTGGACCAGGAGGCCGTGCAGCAGATCCTGCGCAACCTTCGCGGGCTCAGCCTGACCGATGCCCGCCGCATTGCCCGCCAGCTGATCCATGCCGATGGCGCGCTGAAGGCCGACGACCTGCCGCAGCTGGCCAAGCTCAAGTTCGAGCTGCTCAACCGCAGCGGCAACCTGCATTACGAATACGACTCGGCCCGCTTTGCCGACGTGGCCGGGGCCCGCCGGCTCAAGCGCTGGATCGAACAGCGGCGGGCGGTGTTCGTGTCCGGCAACGCGCCCCCCGGGCTGGACCCGCCCAAGGGCATGCTGCTGCTGGGCGTGCAGGGCTGCGGCAAGTCGATGCTGGCCAAGGCCACCGCTGCCGGCTTCGGGGTACCGTTGCTGCGGCTGGATTTCGGCAGCCTGTACAACAAGTACCACGGCGAAACCGAGAAGAACCTGCGCGAGGCGCTGGCCTCGGCCGAGCAGCTGGCGCCCTGCGTGCTGTGGATCGACGAGATCGAAAAGGGCCTGGCCAGCAGCGGCGAGGACGGCGGTGTGTCGCGGCGGATCCTGGGCTATCTGCTGACCTGGATGGCCGAGCGCAAAGCGCCGGTATTCATCGTCGCCACCGCCAACCAGGTGCAGGAGCTGCCGGCCGAATTGCTGCGCAAGGGCCGTTTCGATGAAATCTTCTTCGTCGACCTGCCCGCGCCGGATGCCCGCGTCGAACTGCTGCAGCTGCACCTCACCCGCCGCCACCTGCAACCGGAACTTTTCACCCTACCCGCCCTGGCCGCAGCCAGTGAGGGTTTTTCCGGCGCCGAGATCGAGCAGGCGGTGGTGGCCGGTCTGTATGCCGCACATGCAGAAGGCAAGCCACTGGACACCGACCTGCTGATGGCCGAGATCCGCAACACGAGGCCGCTGTCGGTATTGATGGCCGAGCAGGTGCAGTCACTGCGCGACTGGGCACGCGAGCGCACCGTACCGGCGGATTGAGCGCCAGCTAGAGGTCGATAGCCCACGCACTCGTAGCCCGGGTAAGCGCAGCGCACCCGGGGAAGCTGACACGTGCGTAGATGGCGAAGCGTGCAAAGCACCAAAGCCGCGGGTATCCCTACGCGTGCAGCACTGCTTGCCACC
>DAMCTY010000010.1:0-86596 GCA_032112995.1 Stenotrophomonas sp.
GCACCGGTGCTGATCTGCCGCTGTTGTACCAGGTGCAGATGGAGCAGCAGCTGGCAGTAAGCGACGCGAAGCGCGTGCTTTTCATGGCGTCGAAGTGGAACGGCGAAGAGCTGGTCGAAGAACGCCACTGCTGGTACGTCAGCAACGCCGAGCTGCGCGCGAAGATCGTCGCCGGCTGGGAGCAGTTCGAGGCCGACGTGGCTGCCTATGAGCCGGAGATTCGGGAGGCGCAGCTCATTGGGCGCACGCGCCCGCAGCTGCCGGCGCTCCGTGTGCAGGCTACCGGCATGGTCACCATGTCCAACCTCGAAGAGTTCCGGGCCGCCTCCATGGCGCAGTTCGAGGCCATGAACTACGAGCTGGTCACAGACCAGGACTTCGCTGACGCCGAGAACGACATCAAGTTCTGCAAGAGCGTTGAGGACAATGCGAAGGCCAGCAAAGCCAGCATTCTCAGCGGAACGGCCGACCTTGATGCGATCCTTCGCGCTATTGACGACGTTGCAGCCGAAGCACGTCGCGTTCGACTGTCCAAAGAAGGCACGGTGAAGGCACGCAAGGACGAGCGCCGCACTGAGATCGGCAACACCGCTCGCCGCTCGGTGCAGGACCACGTGCGGGGCATCAACGAGACCCTGGGTCAGCACGCCATTCCGGTGCCGCCCACGCTGATCGCCGACATCGGCGAAGCCATGAAGGGCAAACGCTCGTTCGCCAGCATGCAGGAGGCAGTCGACGCTGTGGCCGCCAATGCAAAGATCGAGTCGAGCCAGGCCGCCGACCGCATCCGCGCCAACATCGCCATTCTGGATGGCCATGCCGAGCACGCCACCCTGTTCGCCGACCGCGTGCAACTGTGCGCCAGCAAGGCGCCGGAAGACCTGCGCAACCTGGTGGCGGCGCGGATCGCCCAGCACCAGCAGGCCGAGCAGAAGCGTCTGGACGATGAGCGCGCGAAGATCCGCGAGGAAGAAGAGGCCCGCGCCCGTAAGATCGCAGAGGACGAGGCTCGCGCGAAGGCTCAGGCCGAGGAAGCCGCGAAGGCAGAGGCGGCAAAGGCTCAGTTGGCTGCTGCTAAGGCGTCCACTGGTGCAGAGCTGTCTCCGGCGGCTCAGGCGCTACATGAGCAGGAAGGTGCCGCTCGGTTTGAGCAGCATCACCGCGTGTCGAATCTGGCACCGGCACCGGCACCGGCACCGCAGACCGCAGCACCTGCAGCCGCCGCGCCGCGCGAGGTGATCAAGATCAAGCTGGGCGACATCAACGCGCGCATCGCTCCCTTGTCGATCAGTGCCGATGGCCTCGCTGAGCTTGGGTTCAAGCCGGTGAACACCACGGGTTCCGCGAAGCTGTACGACCAGGCTCAGTTCCCGGCGATGTGCGAGGCGCTGATCGGCGCTCTGCGCGATGCCGCCGAGCAGTACCCGCTGGCCGCCTGACCATGGAACGCGCCACCTACCGCACCGCCGGCATGCGCGCCAAGCTGCGCCGACCGCAACCCGCGCATATCACCGCTCGGGACATGCTGCGCCGGCACCTGCACGACGCAGGCCGCAATCTGGACTCCCTGGCCACTGCATGGAACTGCAGGCGCTTCAGCGTGTGGCGCATCTTCCAGCGCACCGAGCGGCCGCTGCAGCCGCATCACGTCGAGGGCGCCATTACCGCCCTCTCCCTGGACGAGTTCGACGCCAACGAGCTGCGGCTGCGCGCTGCACGCGAAGCCGGCTGGGTGATCGAACCGAAATTTCTGATGGAGCAGAGCAATGGCTGACCGCAACCGATTCACCCGGCGCGCACCGAAGCGCAATCAGGGCCTGAGCTGGGGCCGGTTTCCGACCGATGAGGGCTCGGCCGTCGTCTACCGCATCTTCCGCCGCGAGCTGAGCGGAAAGCTGCACATGGAGGCCCGGACGTTCTTCACGGACACCGATCCGAAGTACATCGCCGAGATCCTGCGCCTGGTCAAGCGCCAGCTGCGCGACCGCGTGGATGAGATCGACCTGATCGCATTGGAAGAAGCAGCATGAAGGCCTGCAACGCGTGCCAGCGCCCGCTGCCGCCCGAGGCATTCCCGAAGGCCGGCAGCCGTGGCCGCGAAGGAACGTGCACCGTCTGCGTCAACGACCGGCGGCGCCTGCGCGCTCCCCTGCCCGATCTGGTGCGCGACTGCGAGCAGGTCCGGATCAACAACGCTGCCGCCCTGTGGTTCGGGCCTGTGCGGCCGATGCCGAGGTATGCGGTATGAACACCATCGATCTGTTCTCTGGCGGCGGTGGGTTCACAGAAGGCGCCGAGCAGGCCGGCTGCAAAGTCGTTTGGGCGGCGAACCATTGGCCAGCTGCTGTGGCAACACACGCTGCGAACCACCCTGGCACACAGCATGTCTGCCAAGATCTCCAGCAGGCGGACTGGACCTTGCTGCCGGACTTTGACCTGTTGCTGGCCTCGCCGGCATGCCAGGGTCACACGCCAGCCCGAGGCAAGGAACGGCCGCACCATGACGCCACGCGCTCCACTGCTTGGGCGGTAGTCTCCGCGCTGGAGGCTAAATCGCCGATGGCCGCTGTGATCGAGAACGTTCCCGCTTTCATGAAGTGGAAGCTGTTCCCTGCCTGGTGTGCAGCCGTGCATGCCCTCGGTTACGCCATCAGTCCGCACCTGTTGGACGCTGCCGACTTCGGCGTGCCGCAGCACCGCGTCCGCATCTTTATCGTGCTGACGAAGAGCAAGCATCCACTGGAGCTCCGCCTGCCAAAGATGCCCCACGTGCCGGCTAGCAGCTTTATCGACTTCGACGCAGGAACCTGGTCACCAGTGGAGCGCCCCGGCCGCGCTGCAGCAACGATTGCCCGCGTGCGCGCCGGCCGAGCGGCATTCGGGGATCGCTTCGTGGCGCCCTACTTCGGGACGGGCTCTGGTTTGACCGGTCGATCGCTGGAGCGTCCCATCGGCACGATCACCACCCGCGACCGCTGGGCAATCATCGACGGTGATCGTATGCGCATGGTGTCTGTGGATGAAGCCAAGATCGCCATGGGCTTTCCAAAGCACTACCTGCTGCCCAAGAGCAAGAAAGACGGCATGCAGATGATGGGCAACGCTGTTTGTCCGCCGAAGGCCTGCAGGGTCATCCAAGCGCTGAGGGCTGCAGCATGAGCGCCACCGAAGCGATCGACCACATCGCCGTCGGCCACGACCTCGCGCGCAAGACCGGCGTGAACCTGGACAAGGCCCGGCCCAAAACCCGCCGCATGTGGGAGGCGCGCGGCCTGGCCGTGATCGCGCTCGCCCGCGGCGATTTGGAAGAGGCAACCAAGATCATGGCGCCGTTCAAGAGGAAGCGCCGATGACCGCCCCGCAGCTATTCCCCAAGCCGGCCAAGCGCATGAAGCAGCCGCCCAAGGACTTCCTGCGCGAGCAGCTGGCCACCGCGGCGGACGAGATCATCCGGCTCCGCGCCGAGAACGAGCACCTGAACCAACGAATGGAGAGCGCCCGGGTGGCGCTGGAAGGAGAAGCCCTATGACTGCATCCGACATTGCTCCAACTTTCATCCGCTTGCCCGAGGTTCGCCGCCGCACCGGCCTTGGCAAGACCACTATCTACGATTGGATGAAGGAAGGCCGGTTCCCGAAATCCTTGCACCTGGGCGGCAACATCGTGGTCTGGGTCGAGTCGGAAATCGACGCGTGGCTGGAGGCCAAGATGGCGACTCGGGAGGACGGTATGGCGAGCGCGGCGTAATGCGGGGGCATCAATGGGGGCATCAGCTCGGCCCCAGCCCGCTTAACCCCTTCGCCCTCAGTAACTTACACCGGGTTTGGTGTAGAGCCCACCTCCACCATTAGATGGACCGTAACGGTCCCGATCAGGCCGGAAACCCAACAGCAGCAAGGGTTTTCGGCCTTTTTTGTGTCCGCGTCCGTGCGCCGTTGTGCGTTTCAGTCCATGCGGCGGTAGGGGTGCAACATGGCGTATCTGGGTAATCCCCCGCTTTTAGCGGCTACCAAAAGTGTAGCTATGCGGCCATTTGACCCCTCTATCCCGGTCGGGACAGATCGTATTGATTGCTCGTAACGGTCACCGTCTTTCGTCCTGGGTGATGCCAAGGGCCAACGCAGGTTTGCGCCACGCGGTCCAGCGTTTGACCTCTTCTCTCCTCATTTCGCTCATCGGTGCCTCCTTGGTGAAAACCAACACCGCACCAGGTATTTCGTGGGTCAATACAACGAAGCCTTGGCTGCCCAACCCCGGAAACAAGAAACTACCTGTTCAAACCAGCTTGGCTCGCGTCGACCCGTCACTGATCCAAACGCATAGCCACCTTCAGCTTCACGACTTCTCGGCACCGCAGGTCACACACTCCGCCTGAACGTCTTCCATCGGAGGCCACATGACCGAGACCCTCTACGATGCCTTGCGCGAGAGCCATGAGAGGCAGCGCTCGTTGTGTCGCAAATTGCTGCGCTCCCCTCCGCATACGCAGCGGCGGCTGGAGCTGTTCACCGAACTGCGGGTGGAGCTGGCAGCACACGCTGCCGCAGAGGAACGCTTTCTGTATGCCCCCATCCTGATGCATGACGCGGGCCTGGATGCGTCAAGACATGCATTGCATGAGCACCACGAAATCGACGAGATCATCGCGGACATGCGCGTGGCCGAAAAACTGGGAGCAGGCTGGATGGCCAAGGCGCGCAAACTCTCGGAAAAAGTCCATCATCATCTGCGCGAGGAGGAAAGGAAGTTCTTCCAGATCTCCGGCAAGATCCTCTCTGCCACCCGCAAACACCGACTGGCTGCACAATATCGCAAGGACTTCGAACGCATGCGCAGATCGCTGGCTGCCGAATGAGCACCGTCGGACCCAGTCACTTCATCACAAGTACTGCGCTGCCCAAGCACCGCTGAAGAAAATCTCTGGTCCAACCAGCGCCCCTCTTCGCCTGCGTCGAGGCAGATCAAGAGGGCGCGCGTGGCTGGTGATTCACGGTAAGCCAAACGCGATTAAGAAAGCGTAATCCTCCCGCTGTCGTGCAGATGCGCACGTGACAGTTGCGTGCCGTGTGTCCGCTGTTCACGCCTGCTCACACGCCACGCAACCGCAGCGGCGGACACTTCGCCCTCTGTCTGGAGGTACAACAATGCGCAGCAGCCACGCTTTCAACAAGATGGCCAGCAAGGTCGCACGTTCAGCTGGATCGCTGACGGCCTTTCTGGCGGCACTCGGTGTCATCATTGTCTGGGCGGCCAGTGGACCAATCTTCCACTTCAATGATACTTGGCAGTTGGTCATCAATACCGGCACCACCATCGTCACCTTCCTGATGGTGTTCCTGATTCAACATACCCAGAACGTTGACTCCGCAGCGCTGCAGATCAAGCTCGACGAACTTATCCGCGCCACACAGGAGGCCAATAACGAGCTGCTCAACCTGGAAGAGCTGGACGATGATCGCCTTGAGCAAATTCGCAGTCGCTACGAAGCACTGGCAGAAACCGCCGCCGCAGCGTTGGCAAAGAAGGACCAATGCATGCCACGCGCGGACACCGATCATCCGGCCTGAACAGCGACAGGCAAGCGTATGCAGAACGTTCCTTTGATCCCCGGATAACTCCACCGCACCTAGCATCGTGGCATGCACAACGCACTGACCCGCGAACAACTGGATCGGTGGATCCAGGATCTCAGCCGTCGGCTGCAGCCGCAGGTAGCCAATGCCAGGCCGGGGGACATCATGGCTGCCATCAGCCAGGAAGTGGACCAGATGGGCGCCTCGGTGGCAGCCCGCGACAGCGACTATTTCAACGATCAGATCCGCGCGCTCGGTGAAGAACTGGCTTGCCTGGGGGCCGGCAAGGCCGACCCGGCGTCATGATCTGGCTGCGCCACAGCGCCGAAAATGTGACGAAGATCTTTACGCCACCGTGACCAATGCCCCGATAACGTGGTCTGCAACTCGGACACGTTGGTGGTCATGGCTTATCTCGGGCGTCACATCACCGCCAAGGAATGGACTGAATTACATGCTGCCTACGTGCAGTACGGCACCAGCGCCGGCTTCTGGGACACCTACCAGGCCATCATGGAGGCCGCTTCGTTCCGCACGGGTTGCCCCAAGCAGGTCGCCAACGAGTTGCTGCAGGCGGCGGTGTGGTTGGGCGCGGTGAAAGACCCCCACTATCTCTGATATGACCGACTGGCCAACCTCCGCCGGATAACGGTCAGCCTTGTTGGCTCAGGCGTGCTGCAGGATATTGACCAGCTTGCCCAATGGGTCGCGCACGAAGAACCGGCGCACGCCCCAGGGCTCGAGAACGGGGCCATACTCCAGCGCGATGCCGTGCTGCTGCACGCGCCGCAGCGCTTCGTCCAGGTCATCTACTTCCACCGACAGGTCCGGCACCGGCGTACCCGAGCCGCCTTCGCTGGCAAAACCAATCTGCACCGTCATCTGGCAGGCACCGGCAAACGTCCGTATCCAACCACGGTCCATGGCCAGCTCCAGGCCCAATATCTGCCGATAGAACAGATCTGCAGCCGCAGGATCGGCGGTAGCGACGTTGGCGACAATGCGTTTGACCCTCATCAGCTTGCTCCCACGTAGATCGCCCTGCCCTGGTGCCGGGCGTGATGGTTGTCACCGATGTACAGAACGCTATCAGCTTCGGCCATTGTCTGCAGTCTGCGCATGGGCGTGTCCAAACCTGCCCCCCTGTTCATGACGCAATCGTCTGTCGTGCCGCCCAGCCTGCACTTCCGGTCACCCGCGGCATCCCGTTGTGCAGGTTGGCGGTCGAAGTGTTAGCGATTGGTCCAGAACGCCCTCCTCCAGCTCACATGCCAACTACAAAGCAAAGTGCGAGCCGTGCGCCAAGCCGCTGGCGGCGTAACGCCCCCCAAGCCAAGCTGTAGGAAATTACCTACACAACGTCAGGAAGAACCCGCATTGAGTAGGGACGTGCCTGATAGGACTATCTCCAACTTCTGAAAGGCAACCATCTTGCTTGGGGGCTTTATGAACGAAGAGTCCCTATGGACTTGCTTCAACGATCTGGCACAGGAACTGATCCTCTGCTCGTTTTCCCTGCGCGAGGAGGAGCGCAAGGAGAAACTGCTGGCGCTGCATATCACTGGGGCCAAGCTCGAGCAGCTGCTGTTGAACCGCCACGACGAGTACCAGGCGGTGTGCCGGATGGAGGGCTTGATCTACCGTGCCAGCAGTGCGGTGAGTGCCGCCGAGCAGTGCGAGAACATCCGTGAGAAGAGCACGCGGCAGTACAGCTATATCCAGTACTGAGGCGCTTGCCGCAGGTCTTTTCACTGGGCTGAAGGCAGAGGCAAAGTCCAAGCCATTCCCGCCTGCGCGGGAATGACGAGCGCGGGGCCAGCGCCGGGCGCAAGACCAAAGAAGAGCCAAAGCCAGAGCACCAATCCTCCACCACTCTCAATGAAAATCCCGGCTGCGGACATCCAGGCTGCCCAGCAGTGCGGTCAGGTCGTCCATGCGCTTGGCGATGAGGTGGCGCACGCCGTTTTCGGCTTCCAGCCTGCCCCGCACCTGCATCAGCCGTGATTCCAGGAATACCTGCCGCTGGCGCTCGGCCAGTTGCCGCCAGACCACCACATTGATCTGGCCAAACTCGTCCTCAAGGGTGATGAAGGTGACGCCGCTGGCGGTCTGTGGCCGCTGGCGCCCGCGCACCAGGCCCGCCACCAGCACATTGCCATGGCTGGACATCTGTTCCAGGTCGCGCGAGCTGCGGCAATGGCGCGCCTTGAGCTGTGGGCGCAAACGGGCAAGCGGATGGCGGGACAAGGTAGTGCCCAGCAGCGCGTAATCCGCTGCAAGGTCCTCACCCGCGCTGGGCATGGGCAGGGCCACGCTGCCTTCGGCGATCGCTGGCTGGTCATCGAACAAGGGGCGCTCGTCTTCGACCCCGGCAATGGCCCAGCGCGCGCGATGACGATGCCCGGCCATGCCTCGCAATGCACCCGAGTCAGCCAACAAGGCACGGGCGCGGGTATCCAGCCCTGCGCGGCGGCACAGGTCGGCGATATCGACAAAGGCCGTGCGTGCCCTCGCCTGCTCGATGCGCTGCGCGTCTTCGGCACTGAACCCCCGTACCAGGCAGAAGCCAAGGCGGATCGCCAGGCGTCCATCCTGCTCCGGTTCCAGCGAGCACTCCCACCCGCTGTAGCGCACATCCAATGGCCGCGTCGCCACCCCATGCCTGCGCACGTCCTGCAGCAACTGATCAGGGCTGTAAAAGCCCATCGGCTGGCTGTTGAGCAGGGCGCAGGCGAATGCCGCCGGGTGATGGCACTTCAACCAGCTGCTGGCATAGGCGATCAGCGCGAAGCTGGCGGCGTGGCTTTCGGGAAACCCATAGCTGCCGAACCCCTTGATCTGCTCGAAGATGCGGTCGGCAAAACTCTGGTCATAGCCGTTCTTCAACATGCCCGCGGTCAAACGCTCGCGATGATGTTCCAGGCCGCCGTGGCGCTTCCATGCGGCCATCGAGCGGCGCAGCGCATCGGCCTCGCTGGCACTGTAATCGGCGGCCACCATGGCGATCTGCATTACCTGCTCCTGGAACAGCGGCACGCCCAGCGTGCGCTTCAGTACCGCTTCCAGCGCTGCCGATGGATAGCTGATGGGTTCTTCCTTCCTGCGCCGGCGCAGGTAGGGATGCACCATGTCGCCCTGGATGGGCCCCGGGCGGACGATGGCGACCTCGATCACCAGATCGTAGAACGTGCGCGGTTGCAGCCTGGGCAACATGGCCATCTGCGCCCGCGACTCGATCTGGAACACGCCCACCGTGTCAGCGCGGCTGATCATGGCGTAGGTGTCCCTGTCCTCCTGCGGAATCGTTGCCAGCGTGTAGTGCAGTCCACCGTGCCGCTGGATCAGGTCGAAGCAGCGACGCACCGCGGTGAGCATGCCCAGCGCCAGCACATCGACCTTCATCAGGCCCAGGTATTCCAGGTCATCCTTGTCCCACTGGATCACGGTGCGCGCGTCCATCGCCGCGTTTTCCACCGGCACCATGCTGTGCAATGCACGCTCGGAAATGACAAAGCCGCCCGGGTGCTGGGACAGGTAATGCGGGAAATCGATCAGCTCCCCGGCCAGCACCAGGATCCTGCGCAGCAAGGGGCTCTCCGGGTCGAAGCCGTGTTCGCGCAGGAGCACATCACCGGGAATGCTGTCCGACCACTGGCCAATGCAACTGGTCAGCTGGGTGATGGCATCGCCCGGCATGCCCAGTACCCGCGCCACATCGCGGATCGCGCCGCGCCCGCCGTACTGGGTGGCTACCGCCGCCAGCGCCGCACGCTCGCGGCCATAGCGCGAGAACACGTACTGGATGACCTCCTCGCGCCGCTCGTGTTCGAAGTCCACGTCGATGTCCGGTGGCTCGTCGCGGTCCTCAGAAATGAAACGTTCGAACAACAGGTGGCTGTGCGAGGGGTCCAGCTCGGTGATGCCCAGCACGAAGCACACCACCGAGTTGGCCGCCGAGCCGCGCCCCTGGCAGAGAATGCCCAACTCGCGCGCATGCCTGACCAGGTCATGCACAGTGAGGAAATAGGAGGCGTATTGCTTCTTTGCAATCAGCACCAGCTCCTTGTCGATCAGCGCCTGTGCCTGCGCCCGCGTGCCTTCGGGCCAGCGGCGGCGCGCGCCCTGCACGACCAGCTCGGCCAGCCAGCTCTGCGGTGTATGCCCGGCCGGCACCAGCTCGCTGGGGTACTGGTAGTTCACCGCCTGCTTCAGGTTGAAACCACTGCAGCGTGTGGCCACCTGCAGGGTTTCCTGCAACAGATCGGGCGGATAGATCGCCTGCAATGCTGCCAGCGGGCGCAGGTGGCGCTCACCATTGGCAAACAGCAGGTGCCCTGCTTCGGCCACGGTGACGCGGTGACGGATGGCCGTCATCACGTCCTGCAGCGCTCGCCGGCCGCGGGCATGCATGTGTACATCACCGGCCGCCACCAGCGGCAACTGCAGACTATCGCCAAGCGCGCGCAACTGCTGCAGGCGCCCAGCGTCATCGTCGCCATGGTGCAGTTCCACGGCTATCCAGCAGCGGTCTGGAAACCACCCGCGCACGCGTTGGCCCTGCGCCACTTCCGGTTGCGGCGGCGGCAGCCACAAGGCCAGCAGACCGCTGCGGTCGACCTGCTCCAGGTCCTCAGCCAGTAACTGGTACTCGCCTTTCTCGGCGCGCCGGCGTGCCCGCGTGATCAGCCAGCACAGGCTCTGGTAACCGGCCGCGTCCTCCACCAGCAGCACCAGCCGCGGGCCATCGGCCAGCTGCATCTCGCTGCCCACGATCAGCGGCAGGCCACATGCCTCCGACGCCTTCAAGGCACGCACGATGCCAGCCAGCGAGCACTCGTCGGTGATCGCCAGTGCCTTGTAGCCGTGATGCTGGGCACGGGCGAACAATTCGTCGGCAGTGGAGGCGCCGCGCTGGAAGCTGAAGGCCGACAGGCAATGCAGTTCGGCATAGCTCATGCGAACCAGCCCTGCAGCATGAAGCTGCCATCGCCGCCCACCTCGCGCCAGGCCCAGCCGTGCTGGCCGAAACGGCTGGCCACGCGGTAATAATCGCGGCGCACATCGTCGCCGTCCCACCAGCCACTTTCGATCCGCTCCGGACCGGACAACAACGCTGGGCTTGCGCCAGGCCAAGGCTGCGGACGCCGCAACAACCAGCCCGGGCGCGCGGCATTGGCCAGCTCGGCCCCGCCGCCAGCGCTGGTTTCAGGGCGCCAGGCATACTCGGGACGATGATCGGCATGGCTGCGCAGCCCCTGCACCGCCTGCTCGCCCAGACGTGCGCGCAGGCGTTCACGCAACTGCTCCCAGGGCAGGTTCTGCTGCGGGCGGGTGTCAAACAGCTCGCGGTATTCGGGCACGAAGGCCGGCAACTGGTCCGCACGCAGGCCGAACTGCCGTACCGGCGCGGGGATCTTCGCCTGCTCAAGGCGGCTGCGGGCAATGTCGAACAGCAGCGCCGCATCGCGCTCGGCGGCCAGCAGGCCGATCTCGATATTGGTCTGCGGGTGGTCCTCATGTTCCAGCAGCAAGGCAAAACGCTGCACGCTGCCGTCGCGCCCGGCCAGGAAGGCGGCAAGGTCGGAGGTCAGCCGGCGCAGCGGGAACAGCAGCGCCTGCGAGGTTTCCACCTCATAGCCCAGCTCGATGCGCAACTCGAACACATCCGGCGGCTGGTAGGGCTGCAGCACGAACGGGCGCACGCCCAGCAGTGCATCCAGCTGCTGCAGCACGGCAGGTGCAAAACGCCGGTTGATGCTGTCGCGGGGCAAGGCCTGCAATTGCTTGACGGTGCGGATACCCATGCCTGCGAACGCCGCCGTAGCTGCCCCAAAACCGGCACGGGCCACCGGCAGTTGTGCCAATGCCGCTGCCAGCCCGGCCTCGTCCACGGCCCACCCATCACGGGCATTGGCCAGGGCCCGCGCCGCCACCGGATTGGGGGCCAGCGCGATACGGTGGCGGAAACCCAACGCCTGCAGCTCCTGCCGCAGCCGGGCCTCGAAACGTGGCCACGGCCCGAACAGGGCCAGGCTGTGTTCGATCTCGATGATCAGCGCCTGCGCGTACTGCAGGCTGACCTGTGAACTGAAGCGATAGGCCCAGGCCGCCAGCAACTGATGCCAGTGCGCTTGCGCATCGGCCTCGAAGGGATGCGTCTCAAATCCCGTCGCCAATGCCTGTGCGGTGACCAGCGATTGCCCCGCCTTCAGCCCCAGCGCGGCGGCGGCGGGATTGACCGCATGCAGCACCCGCCGCTGGCTGGGCCCGCTGATCAGCACACGTGGCGATGCCGGCTCCGCGCAACCGCGCAGCACGCCGTCCATGGCCATATGTGGCAGCAGGATGCAGGCCCAGCGCATGGCCGTTCACTGCGCCCGTGCAAACGGCAAGGGGCGCGAAGGCGGCATGCCGCCCCGGCATTTCAATACCCGCAGCTGCGCCGGCTGTGCATCGATGGCGATACGCAGTGCCGCTGGCGAGGGGTTGCGCACCGCCTGCAGCGGCCGGCAGGCAAAACCCAGGGTCTGCCCGGACTCGGCCGCAACCTGCAGCCGTCGCAAGGCCTTGTCCTCGGCCAGCTGCGGCCAGCACAGCACCGCCCCGCAACTGCCCGAGCGCAGGCACTGTTCGCTGGCCCACAAGGCGTCGCGCAACTCCGGCGCCTCCACCACCTGGATCTGGCGCAGGTCCACACCCGCTGCCTGCCAGGCCGGCGCATAAGGCAGATGCGGCGGCGCAACCAATACCACCCGCTCACCGGCCTGGGTCAGCCGCGCCAGCGATGGCCACAACAGTCGCAGCTCGCCCACACCATCGGCCGGCAACAGGATTTCGCTCAATGCCGATTCCGGCCAACCACCGGTCGGCAGGACCTCGTCCAGCAGGGCATGGCCGGTCGACTGCCGGCTGGGTGGCAGGGGCGCAGGCTGCCCACGCCAGATCCGGCGCTCGTGCAGCAGGCTGTCGATGGCAACAACCGCCCCCATCAGCCGCGCCGCACCAGGCCGCAGAACACGCCTTCGACCGCGAACTCCTGGTCGGCCTGCACCACGATCGGGGCATAGGCCGGGTTGCGCGGCAACAACCGCAGCTGCCCGCCCGCCAGTGACAGCCGCTTGATGGTCAGTTCCCCGTCCAGCCGCGCCACCACGGTCTGTCCGTCGCGGGCATCACTGCGGCGGCGGACGCCTACCAGGTCACCGTCCAGGATGCCGTCCTCGATCATCGAGTCTCCCTGCACCCGCAGCAGGTAATCCGGCGCAACCGCGAACAGGCGCTCATCCAGCGCCAGGATGTCCTGCAGGCCGGCATCGGCCCCGATCGGGCTGCCAGCCGCAACCCGGCCCAGGATCGGCACCTGCAGCAGTTCGGCCGCCGCGGCCATGCCCACCGGGCGAATGCCCCGGGCCTGCCCCGGCGCGACCTCGATCAGGCCGGCCTCGGTCAGCGCCAGCACATGCTTGCGCGCCGCCCCGCGCGAGGCCAGCCCACAGGCCGAGGCGATCTCGGCCAACGACGGCGGCTGCCCGTGCCCGGCAACCCGGTCACGGATGAAGGAAAGGATGGCGGCACGGCGGGGGCTGAGGGCGCTCATGGAGTACATTTGTACTCCATCTACGCAAAGCCCGCCAGACGCTAAGCACCTGTATTCAGCTACACACCGGCCACACCGGCGCACTGCTATCTTGCCCGCGCTATGACGCGCGCCGGCAAACGCCCTCCCCTCCCTTCCCTGCCGCAGGAACTGCGCAGCGTGCCGCTGCGCACGATCGCCCCGGTGGCGATGCTGGCGTTGCTGTTCTTCACCGCCTGGCTGCTGCTGGACGACCGCCTTGCCGCCGCCGCGCTGAGTGCGGCACTTACCGTGCTGGCATTGTTGGCCACCGTGCTGATCCATCGCCGTCGCCCGCATCTGCAGACCGGTGGCGTGCTGCTGTGCCTGGCCAACATCGGTGGCTGCCTGTTGGCCGCCTGGTTGTTCGGGCGCGATGCGCTGCCATGGACCTACCTGGCCTTGATGTCCAATTTCTTCATCGTGCGCAACGGCATTGCCACCCCGCTCAATCTGCTGCTGGCCGCCGGCCTGCTGCTGATGCCGTCGCTGCTGCTGGGGCCAGCGCGCCTGCAGGCGCTGGTGGTGATCACCCTGGTGTTCGGCTTTGGCTACCACTTTTCGCGCCGCCTGCAGGGCGACCGCACCCGCCTGGAACAACTGGCCACCCTGGACGCATTGACCGGCCTGCCCAACCGGCGCGCACTGGAAAAGGCCTTGCAGCAACAGACCAACGGTCTACGCGAGGCCCGTTTCCGGCAGGGGCTGGTGGTACTGGACATCGACCACTTCAAGGATGTCAACGACCGCTATGGACATGCCGCCGGAGATACCGCGCTGTCCGATCTGGCCGCCATCCTGCGCTTTGAACTGCGCGAGAACGACCAAGTATTCCGCTTTGGCGGCGAGGAGTTCGTGGTACTGGCCGATGTCGGCAGCCGCGAAGCCCTGGCCTGCTTCACCGAACGCCTGCGCAAAGCGGTTTACCAGGCCCTGCGAGGCCCTGGGGGGCGCATCACCATTTCCCTGGGCGCGGCGATGTATGCCGGCGAGCAACGCTGGCAGGACTGGTTCGCGCGCGCCGACGCAGCCTTGTATGCCGCCAAGGGCCTGGGCAGAAACAGCGAGGTAGTGGCCGAGTAGCGCTGGCTGTGGCTGCAGCGCTTCTTTGGCTTTGGCTTTGGCTATTCCCTTCTCCCGCCTGCGGGAGAAGGTGGTGCGCAGCACCGGATGAGGGGGGCTTTTCCGCCTGATCGCGAAGAGCCTCCTCACCTGCCCTGCGGGCATCCTCTCCCGCCAGCGGGAGAGGCGACTGCAACAGCAGAACGCCGGATCAGCGGGGCTCCCCGCTTGATCGCGAAGAGCACCCTCACCTGCCCTGCGGGCATCCTCTCCCGCCAGCGGGAGAGGCGGCTACAACAGCAAAAAGAAAGGCCGCTTGCGCGGCCTTTCCTGTACATCAGCAGATGACAGCTACGATCACGAACGCAGCGGGATCACGCGGATCTCGACGCGGCGGTTCTGGGCACGGCCAGCGTCGGTGCTGTTGTCAGCGATCGGGTAGGCCTTGCCTGCACCCAGGGTTTCAATGCGCTCACGCTGCACGCCCTGGGCGCTCAGGTAAGCGGCCACCGCGTCGGCACGCTCCTTGGAGATGCGGTTGTTGACCGCGTCGGTGCCGATGCTGTCGGTATGGCCAACCACTTCGATCATGGTCTGGTTGTACTCGCTCAGCGTGCTGGCCACGCCATTGAGGGCGCTGTAGAACTGCGGCTTGAGCGTGGTCTTGTTGAAATCAAAGGTAATGCCGTCGGGCAGGTTCAAGGTGATGTTGTCACCCTGGCGCTGCACGTCGATGCCGGTGTTGGCGGTGCGCTCACGCAGTGCGCGCTCCTGGCGGTCCTGGTAGTTGCCTACTGCGGCACCGCCCAGGGCACCGATACCGGCGCCCACCATGGCGCGCTGACGGCGCTCGGTGGCGCTGTCGCCGCTCAACAGGCCGGCGGCCACACCAATGGCGGTACCGATCAGGGCGCCCTTGCCGGTGCGGTTCTGCTGCTGGGTCTGGTTGCCGTACTGGTCCTGCTGCACATACGAACCGCCCGTGGCACAGGCCGAGAGAACGGCCGCTGCCACCAAGCCAATGGAAAGGTTGCGCACAACGGTGAGCGTGGTCATCTGAATCTCCTTGATCGGCCGGGCTGGCCAGCGTGGATTTGCCGGGCAAGGATAAACACCCAAGCGCAATGTAAGCATGATGAAACTCCCTATTCAGGGGGATTCGTTCATCTAGCTGTCCGCGCCGTTAAAGTGGGCGTCAACGGCAACGGTGATAGGCCGCCAGCGCCGCTTCGCGACCTTCGCCCAGATCCACCAGCGGCTGCGACGGATAACCCGGCGCGTGCGCGGCCAACAGCTGCGGCCATTGCCAGGGCGCGAACCGCGCTTTCAGCGGCAGCGCCGCCAGCTCCGGTACCCAACGGCTGATATAGCGCGCCTGCGGATCGAACTTCTGCGCCTGGGTTACCGGGTTGAACACGCGGAAATACGGCGCAGCATCGGCGCCGGTGCCGGCGATCCATTGCCAGCCCATGCTGTTGTTGGCCAGGTCGGCGTCCACCAGCGTGTCCCAGAACCAGCGTGCGCCGTGCAGCCAATGCATGCGCAGGTGCTTGCACAGGAAGCTGCCCACCAGCATCCGCACGCGGTTATGCATATAGCCGGTGGCCCACAACTCGCGCATGCCGGCGTCGATGATGGGGATGCCGGTGCGCCCCTGCTGCCAGGCCTGCAACAGCGCCGCCTGCGGCTGGGCCCAGGCAAAGTGCTCGAAGCGTGGATTGAGGTTGTGGTCGCTGGTCTGCGGGAAGTGATGCAGCAGATGCCAGGAGAACTCGCGCCAGCCCAGCTGGCGCAGGTAGCCATCGATGTCCGCATCGCGCCCGGCACTGCGCAGGCCTTCCAGCACATGGGCAATGCGCCAGGGCGCGATCTCGCCGAAATGCAGGTGCGGCGACAACAGCGAGGTGCCGGTGCGGTCCGGCAGGTCACGCTGCTCGCGGTAGCCGTTGAGCGCGCCGTCGCAGAACACCTCCAGCGCTTCCAGTGCGCCGGCCTCACCGGGCTGCCAATGCGCCCAGAAACCGCTGTCCCAGTCCAGCGCTGGTTGCAGCTGCAGGGCTTCCAGCGGCAGGCTGGCGACCGTGGGCGAAGGCAGCGCAGACGGGACATCGCACAACGCAGGCAGGCGCCAGCGGGTCAGCGCGTTGCGCCAGAACGGCGTGAATACCTTGTACGGCCCGCCCTGCTGGGTCGCCAGTTCCCAGGGCTCGAACAGCAGGTAACCGTTATGGCTTTCGGCCAGCAGGCCCTGCTCGCGCAGGCCACGCTTGATCGCCGCATCGCGCGGCTGGGTGGCCGGCTCGTACTTGCGGTTCCAGTACACCGCCTCGGCACCGCTCTCGGCGATCACCGCCTGCAGCTGGCCCATGCTGTCACCGGCGCGCAGTACCAGCGCCGAGCCGAGGCCGCGCAGTTGCGCATCCAGGCCCTGCAGCGAACGCTGCAACCAGGCATTGGACGCCGCACCGGCGGCCCATGCGCCCTCTTCCGCCGGCGCATGGATATACAACGGCACGATCTGGTGCCCTGCCTCGATGGCCGCCTGCAGGGCCGGATTGTCGCGCAGCCTCAGGTCACGCCGGAACCAGACGATGGCGGTGGACATACGCAGCTCCGCTTATTCGAACGAACCCACCGAATCGTGGCTGAGGTTGTCAAACCGCGTGTACTCGCCGAAGAACTTCAGCTTGCACGAACCGGTGGGTCCACCACGGTGCTTGCCGATGATGATCTCGGCCAGGCCCTTGTCCGGCGAATTTTCCTTGTTGTAGTAATCGTCGCGGTAGATGAAGACGATCATGTCCGCATCCTGCTCAATAGCGCCGGATTCGCGAAGATCAGCCATCACCGGACGCTTGTCGGTACGGGTTTCCAACGAGCGGTTGAGCTGTGACAGCGCGATCACCGGCACGTTGAGCTCCTTGGCCAGGCCCTTGAGCGAACGCGAGATCTCGGAGATTTCGGTGGCGCGGTTCTCGCTGTTGCCCGGCACGCTCATCAGCTGCAGGTAGTCGATGACGATCAGGCCCAGGTCATGCTCGCGCTTGAGGCGGCGGCACTTGGAACGCAGCACTTCCGGCGACACGCCCGGCGTGTCGTCAATGAAGATCTTGGTTTCCTTCAGCATGCGGATGGCGCCGGTGACGCGGCTCCAGTCCTCGTCTTCCAGCTGGCCGGTACGCAGGCGCTGGGCATTGATGCGGCCGTTGGAGGAAATCAGACGCATCGCCAGCTGCGATGCGGACATTTCCATCGAGAACACCGCCACGCCCTTCTTCGACTTGATCGCCGCATACTCGGCGATGTTCAAGGCGAAGGTAGTCTTGCCCATGGCCGGACGCGCGGCCAGGATGATCAGGTCGGTAGGCTGCAGGCCGGCCGTCATCGCATCGAAATCGTTGTAACCGGTGGGCAGGCCGGTGATGTTGCCGCCATTCTCGAAGCGGTTGCGCAACTCCTCGAAGGCATCCTTCAACGCGCCAGGCATGGCGACGAAGTCGGTACGCCCGCGCGCGCCCTGCTCGGCAATGGCAAACACCTGCTTTTCCGCCGCGGACAGCAGCTCGGAGCTGTCGCGGCCCTCGGGCTGGAAGCCGTCGTTGACGATATCCGTGCCCACCTGGATCAGCTGCCGCAACACCGCCTTGTCACGCACGATCTCGGCATAGGCGCTGATGTTGGCCGCCGACGGCGTGGTGCTGGCCAGTTCGATCAGATAGGCGCCATCGCCGACCTGGTCCAGCTTGCCCTGCGACTCGAACCACTCGCCCAGGGTCACCGCATCGAACGGGCGGTCGCGCTCGGACAGCTCGCGGATCGCGCGGTAGATCAACTGGTGGTCGCGGCGATAGAAGTCTTTTTCGGTCAATGCCTCGTTGACCCGGTCATACGCCTCCGGTGCCAGCATCAGGCCACCCAGCACCGCCTGTTCGGCTTCCACCGAATGCGGGGGGACGCGCAAGGCATCAATGCGCTGCTCGCTACGATCAGAACGGTCGTTGCGGTCGCGGTCGGAGCGGAAACCAGTACGGGCAGACATGAAAAGCGTTATTCCTGCAATAAGGCCGTGCGGCCATGGTAGGTGGGCATTGCCCACCGGGATACGTACAAGTCTGTGGATAAGCTGTACAGAACCCAAGCCCGGTGGGGCTGGACGTTGCAAGGCCGTACACAAACGCACCCGGCTCCATTGCGGTAGCCGGGTGCGGATTATCGCAAAGCTGGCGGCGGCCTGCCGCAGGCGTGGTTCAGCCCTTGTGGTGGGCGGCCACCCAGGCCAGGAAATGATCCACGAAGCCCTGCAGGAACTTGGCCGTGCCCTCGTTGCTGATGTTGCCGTCGGCGTCGATCAAGCCCTCCTTGAACTGCAGGAAGGCCTCCGGCTGCGCCATCACCGCCAGGTTGACGAACACCAGCACGTTGCGCAGGTGCTGCTGGGCCAGGGCGCTGCCGATGGCACCGATGGACGCGCCGACTACGGCCGCTGGCTTGCCGTCGAAGGCATTGTCGCCATACGGGCGCGAGGCGGTGTCGATGGCGTTCTTGAGCACGCCGGGGATGGAGCGGTTGTATTCCGGGGTGACAAACAGCACCGCATCGGCTGCCCGCACCTGGTTCTTCATGCGCGTGCCCTGGGCCGGGAACTGGGCGTCATGGTCCTGGTTGTACAGCGGAATGTCGCCGATCTGGATGCACTCGAAGCTGGCACGGTCACCGGCAAGCTTTTCCAGCGCCTTGGCCAACTGCCGGTTGATCGACTCCTTGCGCAGGCTGCCAACGAAAACCGCGATCTTGTACTGGCTCATGAGGACCTCGCTCCTTGGGATGGACACAGGCTAGACAGCACGGGCGTTGCTGGGGGTGAAGAAGCGGCTGTTGCCCTCTCTTTTTTGCGCAGCAACAGGAACCGCAACCCTCCCTTTCACGCAGCGAAAGGGAGGGTTGCGGAGGGGGGCTGCCGGCTTCGCGACTTGCCCCACTCCCCCGACGGATGCGCTCAGGCCAACTGCGCCGCCGCGGCCACCACGTCGGCATCGCCGGGCAGCACCAGCAGCGCGGCACCGGCCAGCGGCGTATAGGTGTCGGCACCGGTGACGCGCCGCATCGGCACATCGCCCAACCCGGCCTCAACCAGCGCGGTGACAACGCCTTCGCCCACCCCGGCGCTGTGCCGGCCTTCGTCCAGCACGATTACCCGCTTGGCTCCGCGCGCCTGCTCGGCAATGTACGCCGCGTTCAACGGCACCAGCCAGCGCAGGTCCACTACCTTCACCTTCCAACCATGCGCCTGCCCGATGGTCCGCGCCGCACGCAGCGCCATAGGGACGCCATTGCCATAGGTGACGATCACCAGGTCGCGATGCCCCTCGCCGTAGACCCTGCCCTCGCCCAGCGCCACCGCCTGCCCCGGCGCCGGGTACGGGAACAACCACTGGCCATCGCCTGGCTCGTACAGGTCCTTGGTCATGTACAGCGCGATCGGCTCCAGGAACACGCACACGCGCCCATCCACCCGTGCCAGCGCCGCCAGGGTGCGCAGCATGCCGGCGGCATCGTCACCACGGGTCGGGCAGCCCACCACCAGCCCGGGAATATCGCGGATGGCGGTGATCGAGTTGTCATTGTGGAAGTGCCCGCCAAAGCCCTTCTGGTAGCCCAGGCCAGCAATGCGGATCAGCATCGGGTTGCGGTACTGGTCATTGGAGAAGAACTGCAGCGAGCAGGCCTCGCCGCGCACCTGGTCTGCGGCGTTGTGCAGATAGGCCAGGTACTGGATCTCCGGCACCGGCAACATGCCCATGTTTGCAAAGCCCTGGGCCATGCCCAGGATCATGGTCTCGTCCAGCAGCGTGTTGAACACCCGGCGCGGCCCGAATGCCTTCTGCAGGCCCTTGGTCACCGTGTAGACGCCGCCCTTCTGGGCTACATCCTCACCGAACAGCAGGGTTTCGGGGTATTTGGCGAACAGGTCGTGCAGGGCCTGGTTGATCTGGATGGCCAGGTGCTTGGGCGGCTGGTTCTCCGGCAGGCTGGACGCGGCGCCAAACACCTGCAGGCGACGATCCCCATAGTCGTCACGTTGGGCCTCGGCCTGCACCTTGTCCGGCGTGTAGGGTGCCAACGGCGCGACCACGTCAGCCAGCGCGGTCAGGCGCGGCCGTTGATCGGCATCCTCGGCGGCCGCAAAACAGCGCTTGCGGGTGTGCTCGTACAACGCCAGCACCTCGGCCTTGTCCATCAGGCCGGACGTCACCGCGATCTGCGCCGAGCGCAGCAACGGGTCACCGGCCTCGACCGCACACAGTTCTTCCAGCGCGCGCCATTCAATCTCGAAATCGGTACCGGCGTGGCCCATCAGGCGGGTGGTGCGCAGGTGCAGGAAGGTCGGGCGGCGGGTGCGTCGGCAATGCTCCACCGCGCGCTGCACATCGGCATAACCGGTGCCCAGGTCCAGGCCATCGGCCTGGAAGTAATCCAGCCCCGGACGATGGCGGAAGCTCTCGCCGATCCAGCCCTCCGGGGTTTTGACCGAGATGCCGATACCGTTGTCCTCGCAGACGAAAAGCACCGGTGCCGGCAACTTCTGGAAACTGCTCCACGCCGCGGCGTTGAATGCGGTCTGCGCGGTGGCATGGTTGGCCGAGGCGTCACCGAAGGAGCAGATGGCAATGCTGTCATCGGGAATGGGCAAGCCATGGCCCAGGCGCTTGCCAGCCTCGATGGCCATCGCCGTGCCCAGTGCCTTGGGCAGGTGCGAAGCGATGGTCGAGGTCTGCGGCAGTACCCACAACGGCTTGCTGCCCCAGACCTTGTGGCGGCCGCCGCTGGCCGGGTCATCCTTGCTGGCGGCAAAGGACAGCGCCGAGTCCATCACCGGGTCCATGCCCGGCAGCTTGCGGAAACGCTCGGCCATGAAGCCGCCGGAGCGGTAATGCAGGAACGCCGGATCAGTGTGCCGCGTGGCCCGCGCGACCATCGCATTGCCTTCGTGGCCGGACGAGCCGATGGTGTAGAAAACCTTGTTCTGCACGCGCAGCACCCGCGCCATCAGGTCCAGGTGGCGACTGATCAACTGCGATTCGAACAACTCGCGGAAGCCCTGCGCATCCAGCGCGCTGCCCGGCAACACCGGGGCGCTGTCTTGTGGGCCGCTCGCCGGCCCCTGCCCCAGTGCGTTGACGAATTCGATGAAATTGGTATCGCAGATCTCGGCGCGGTTCAGCCCCTTCATACGGGCCGGAATGGGATTTGGTACACGGGCGAACATGCAGACAGGCTCCACGGCAACAACAGGGTTAGGGAACGAGGTGTCCTACAACGGTGCAGCTCACAACGATGCGCTGAAGCGGGCCTGCACCTGCGCATCGGGCGCGGGCATGGCCACAAAACCCGGCTGCGCGCGCACGGCCTGCAGCCAGCGTTCGACCGCCGGGTACAGCGACAGGCGGATACCGCCATCCCCGGCGACCGCGGTATAGGCGAACAAGGCGATATCGGCCACCCCATAGTCGGGACCGGTGAACCAGGCATTGGCCTGCAGGTGCTGCTCCATCACTGCCAGCGCATCCTGCGCGCGCTCACGCAGGCGCGGCAGCTCGGCACGGCGGGGGGAGTCCTCAGGCGTCCAGCCACTGATGAAACGGGCCACGGCTACATAAGGCTCGTGGCTGTACTGTTCGAAGAACATCCATGACAGCGCCTGCGCGCGCTGCCAGCCGTCGGCCGGCAGGAACGGCGTGCCTTCGGCCAACCAGAACAGGATGGCATTGGACTCGGCAAGCACGCGACCATCATCGCGTTGCACGACCGGCACTTTGCCGTTGGGATTGAGTGCGAGGAACTCGGCGGTACGGGTCTGGCCATCGGCGCTGTCCACCTCGTGCCACTGGTAGCGTGCGCCCAGCTGCTGCAGCAACAACCTCACCTTGTGGCAGTTGCCCGAGCTGGACATGCCATACACCGTCAAAGCAGCTTGCGTACGACTCACTGGTCCTGCTCTCCCCGCTGCGCGCTGGCAGACGACGAGGTGTATCTGACCGGATTGCAGGCAGCCAGGTAAAGCTGCAACCGCAGCAAAAGCCGTCGCTCAGCGCCGCGCCGCCCAGGCCTGCCGCGACTGCCCCCAGACATCCACCGTCACGTTGGCCGGTGCCGGCAAGCGCGCCTGCCGCAGGATGTGGGAACCCAGCTTGCGCGCCACCGCCACCGAGTTGGTATTGGCCGGCTCGATGGTATGGATGACCTCGTCCCAGCCCAGGCTGTTGAACGCCCAGTCGATGCTGGCGCGTGCGGCCTCCGGCGCATAGCCACGCCCCCAGAACGCGGGGGCGATGCTCCAGCCCACCTCGGTCCCTGGCCAGCCATGCGGTTGCCACGGCCCTACGCGGCCAACCCAGCGCCCGCTATCTTTCTCGATCACCGAGAACATCGAATACCCCAGCAGCTGCCAGCTGCCCACCAGCGCGGCCAGGCTGCGCCACGCGACCGACGCTTCCTGCACGCCACCCAGGTGCTGCATCGCCACCGGGTCGGCACAGAACGCGGCAAAGGCCGGAAAATCATCGGCACCGGGCGGGCGCAGCAACAAGCGCTCGGTTTCCAGTTGAAGGTCAAAGATGCTCATGGTGATCCCGTGTTGCCGATGAATGCCTGGGACGCTCGCCAATCGCCACGCCCATAACGAAAGAGGGCCAGCTTGCGCCGGCCCCCTTTTACCGTCAAACCACGCCCGGCTTACTGGCGGTTGCCCGCCGGGGCCATGGCAGCGGTCTGCGTGACCAGTTGGCCGTCGATGACCGGCAGGCGATCGCTGGCCGGCTTGTCATTCATGCGCACGGTCTTCTCGACGCCTTCGTAGCGGTAGGTGACGTCATAGCCAACGGTTTCGTTGGCATTGCCCAGCGACACGCGCTCACCCGGACGACTGTCCATGCGCATCGTGCCGGTGCTGCCATCGGGCTTGCGATAGGTCACGGTATAGCCGGTGATGCGACTGGACTCGGCCGTGCGCTGCTCGGTATGGCATTGGCGCTCGGTCCGGTTGACCACGCGACCACCCACATGGCGCTTGTCGACCTGGTTGCCGATCACGCCACCTGCCACGGCACCGGCTGCGGTGGCGGCCTTCTTGCCGTTGCCGCCGCCGATCTGGTTGCCCAGCAGGCCGCCAATGACTGCGCCAGCCACCGTACCGCCCACATTGCCATCGCGCTCGGGCAGGCGCTCCTGCACCACCACGTCTTCGCACACTTCGTGCGGGGTGCTGGTGGTAGAGGTTTCGCGGATCGGCTCACTGCCGGTCACGGTGCCGTAGACGCGTTCCTTCTGGGTTACCGGGCTGACCTTCAACACATCGGCGTACTGCAGCTGCGGCTCGCCTGCCGCGTTGACACTGTCGGCAACGCTGGCGTCATCGGCCGGCAGGCTGCTGTCCAGCACCGGTCGCGGCGCTTCGGCCGCCGGCAAGGTGGTGGCGTTGTTGCGGCCCTGCATGAAAGCGGCGGTGGCAATGCCACCCACCAGCAATGCGCCGGCGGCAACCAGAACGGTAGTAGTAGTGCTCTTCATGACTGGCTCCTGCGGCTTGTCCGCGTTGTATCGTGGGGCGATTCCAGCACGATTTAGCTGAACAGAGGCCCCCATTTCCGTCGCCACCCTATCGAAAACGATCCAGCCGTCGCAATATCCGCAGTGATGACTCCCCTTCACCTTCAGGATTTGCCATGAGCCTGCTCTCCACCCCCGTGCTGGAATGGGCCCGCAAGCTGCGTTATCCCACGCTGTTCAAAGTGACGGCGGGGCTGTTCCTGATCTCTTTCGTGGTGCCGGACCCCATCCCGTTCGTGGATGAGATCCTGTTCGGCCTCGGCACCTTGCTGCTGGCCAACTGGAAGCGCCGCAACGACCCCGGCACGGAGCCGCCGGCCCTGCCGCGCAAACGCTGAACGTGGTGCTGTTCGACAGCCATTGCCATCTGGACGCCAGCGAATTCGACCCCGATCGCGCGGCGGTGATCGAGCGCGCACGCACCGCCGGCGTCAGCAGTCAAGTGGTGCCCGCCGTCACCGCAGCCAGCTGGCCCAAACTGCGCGACGTCTGCACCCTCGCCCCTGGGCTGCACGCCGCCTACGGGCTGCACCCGATGTTCCTGGCCGAGCACCGCCCTGAACACCTGCAGCAACTGGGCGATTGGCTGCAGCGTGAATCGCCCTGCGCCATCGGCGAGTGTGGACTGGACTTCTACGTCGAGGGCCTGGACCCGGACAGCCAGCGCTACTACTTCCAAGGGCAGCTGCAGCTGGCACGCACCTTCGACCTGCCACTGATCGTGCATGCACGGCGGGCGGTGGACGAGGTGATCCTGCGCATCCGCCGGGTCGGCGGTCTGCGCGGTGTGGTGCACAGTTTTTCCGGCAGCGCCGAGCAGGCCCGGCAATTGTGGGAGCTCGGCTTCATGATCGGCCTGGGCGGCCCCCTCACCTACACCCGTGCCAACCGCCTGCGCAGCCTGGTGACACAGATGCCACTGGAATATCTGCTGCTGGAAACCGATGCCCCCGATCAACCCGACGCCGACATCCGCGGCCAGCGCAATGAGCCGGCCCGGCTGACACGCATCCTTGCCACCGTCGCCGAGCTGCGGCAGCAACCGGCCGAGGAAATCGCTGCACAGACCACGGCCAACGCGCGCCGGTTGTTCAACCGTTAGGCGCGGCATACACCGATCGTCATCAACGGCAGCCCGCTCCTTGCGCGTGGAATGCGGGAGCCGCTGACGGAAGTTCTTCCCGGGTCGCGCCTCAGGCCGCGCCTGCCGCTGGTGCCGCTGCGCGCTTCTTCAGCAGCATCTCCAGCGCCTTGCCCACGGCCGCAAACGCGAACGCGCCGGTGATATGGGTTGCCGCGCCCAGGCCGCCACCGCAATCGAGCTTCAGCGCCTCATCCGGGCCGAGGTTGGGGCGGATGCCACAGACGCTGCCATCGGCCTGCGGGTATTTCACGTTCTCCAGCGAATACACCGCCGGCACACCGAAATAGCGCTGCGGATTCTTGGGGAAATTGAACTCGCCGCGCAGCTTCTTGCGGATCAGCGCCATCATGGCGTCGTGCTCGGTGCGCGACACGTCGCGGACCCGCACCAGGGTCGGATCGGTACGGCCACCCGCCGCCCCCACGGTGATCAGCGGCAGCTTGCGGCGGCGGCACCAGGCAATGGTTTCCACCTTCACCCGGAAACTGTCGCAGGCATCGATCACCAGGTCGAAGCCACGGTCCAGCAGTTGCTGCATGTTGCTGCCAGTGAGGAAAGCCTCCACGGCCTCCACCTCGACATCGGGATTGATCGCCCGGCAACGCTCGGCCATCGCCACCGCCTTGTTGCGGCCGTACTGGCCGGCCAGTGCCGGCAACTGGCGGTTGGTGTTGGACACGCAGATGTCATCGGCATCGATCAGGGTCAGCTGGCCCACGGCCGAACGCACCAGTGCCTCCACCACCCACGAGCCAACCCCGCCCATGCCCACCACGGCAACCCGGCAGGCCGTCAGATGCTCGATGGCCCCGGCCCCGTACAGCCGGTCAATGCCGGCAAAGCGCTCACGCAATTCCTGTTTCATCGGCGCATTTTACGGCCGGACGGGGACTGCCCGCGAGCCTTCGCCCGCCCGGCCAGGGCAATGACACCGCATCCGCGCCTGCCCCTGCATAATGGCGCCCAGTCACGACCCTTTGCCACGTAGCCTGGAGCCAACGCAATGTCCGATCCCGCACCCACCACCACCCGCACCCCGTCCAAGGCATCGCGCTACCTGTTCGTCCTTGTTGCCGGCCTGGTGATCGGCGTGATCGCTACCGTGATGGCCATGCGCGCCATCCAGGCCCGCCAGGACCACTTCCCCGACAGCCTGATGACGGTGATGGCCAAGCAGGCACAGCTGCTGGGCGACAGCCAGAAGCAGAACCGCTGCAGCATCAGCGACACCGCGCCGCGCCTGCAGACCCTGCGCGCGCTGGCCAATGACCTTGAAGTCGCCTTCCCCGGGCTGCGTGACGATGAACGCTTCCAGTCCCACGCCAGCCGCTTCCGTGCCACCTTGAACGACGCCCTGGCCAAGCCGCCGGCGGACTGCGCCAGCCTGGCCGCGGTTGCCCAGAAGGTGGGCAGCGACTGCAAGGCCTGCCACCAGGATTTCAAGTAATCGACAACGGCTTCACGGCTGGTTGGCCCGCCATTCACATGAGAAACGACAGGATCTGTCTCGCCGGGCACAGCGTGCCCCTCATCCCGATCTGGCAAGGAGACACACCATGAAGATTCAACTGATCGCCGCAGGCGCCATTGCCAGCCTCGCACTGGCCGGTTGCGCCACCTCGCCGGGTTACGGCGGCGGCTACAACGGTGGCAACAACTACGGCAACGGCGGCTACAACAACGGCTACAACCAGAACCGCTGCACCGACTGCGGCATTGTCACCCGCATCGACACCGTGGCCTCGGGGCGTACCGCACCGGCGGCAACCGGCGCGATCCTGGGCGGCATCGTCGGTGCCGTGGCCGGCCATGAGATCTCCGACAAGACCGGTGGCAGCAAGGGCAACCAGAACATCGCCGCCGTCGCCGGTGCCGCTGCCGGCGCGCTGGCCGGCAACAAGGTGCAGCAGAACGTCACCGGCAACTCCTATGACATCCAGGTGCGCATGGACGATGGCCGCGTGATCGTGGTCAACCAGAAGGACCTGGGCGGCATCCGCGAGAACACCTATGTGCGCGTGGTCAACGGCCGCGTGGTGCTGCGCTGATCACTGTCGCCGCAGATAAACAGAAAGGCCCGCTTGCGCGGGCCTTTCTTTTGCCTGGCGGCCGGTGGGTCAGACCGGCTGCACGGCGTCGGCCTGCAGGCCCTTCTGGCCCTGGACGACGGTGAAGGTGACCTTCTGGCCTTCCTTCAGGCTCTTGAAGCCCTGGGTCTGGATGGCGCGGAAGTGCACAAACACGTCTTCGCCATTCTCGCGGCTGATGAAGCCGAAGCCCTTGGCGTCATTGAACCACTTGACAATGCCGGTTTCGCGATCGGACATCTCGACTGACTCCCTGTTGCTCTCACGTTTGATGGATACGCCCCGGAAGGCGGCTGACTGCAAGGAGGAAGCGAGGTGTAACGATGCAGCAAATCATGCGATCTACCCATCAGGCCACGATTCACGGTGACCTTGCCAAGCTCAGCGGCTGCAACTTAACCCGGGCAAAATCAAATTGCAATACTGCAACGCACGGTAAAGTCAACCCCTATTGGACCCCCTTCAGAGCCAACATGGACTATTCATTCATCTTCTATCTGGTGGCCGCCCTGCTGGTCATCGTCGGCATTGCCGGCATCATCCTGCCTGCCCTGCCGGGGGTACCGCTGGTTTTCGTCGGCCTGCTGGTAGCGGCCTGGGGGGACGGCTTCGAGCGCGTGGGCTGGCTGCCGCTGGTGGTGCTGGGGGTGCTGACCGTCATCTCGGTGATCGTGGACGTGATCGCCACGGTGATCGGCGCACAGAAGGTGGGGGCCAGCAAACTGGCCCTGCTCGGCTCGGCCATCGGCACCGTGGTGGGTCTGTTCTTCATGCCCATCGGTCTGTTCGTGGGGCCGTTTGCCGGCGCCCTGCTGGGCGAATACCTGCACGGCCGGCAGCTGGGCCAGGCCACCAAGGTGGGCCTGGGTACCTGGCTGGGCATCATCCTGGGGGTGGCGCTGAAGCTGGGCCTGGCCATGACGATGCTGGGCGTGTTCGCTGCCGCCTGGTTCTTCTGACCAGGGCCATGACTCCCTCTCGACACGGCAATCACCGACAATCCCCCTGAACGCCATTGTTGCCCGCCCACGGCCCCTGCCATGGGTTGGGCCCGGCCACCCCCGCAGCGACCGGACCCCATCATGCTGACCCGCACGCTTTCCCACGCTCTGCTCATCGCCCTTGGCGGCACCAGCGGCCTTGCCCTCGCCCAGGAGTCGATCAGCGACCCGGCCTCGCCCCAGGCCTGCTTCGCCCTGGACTCGGACGCGGCCCGCCTGGCCTGCTACGACAAGGCGCTGGGCCACACCCCGGTGGCCACCCGCGAAGCCGATGCCGCCGCCCTTGCCGCGCAGCAGGCACGCAAGGAAGCCAAGGCCAGCGCCAAGCAGCTTGATGCGGAAGATCCGCGCCGCAATGAACTGTTCGCCCACGATGACCTGGCCGCTGCTGCCGCCAACGCCGGCCGCGGCTCGCTGCTGGACAGCCGCTGGGAGCTGGCCAAGGACTCCAAGCTGGGCCTGTTCCAGCTGCGCGCCTACAAGCCGGTGTACCTGCTGCCCGCGTTCTGGAGCAGCAAGCCCAACGAGATGCCGCACTCGCCCAACCCCAACAATACGGTCACCCAGGCAGAAGAGCTGGAAAGCACCGAGCTGAAGTTCCAGCTCAGCTTCAAGACCAAGGTCACCGAGAACCTGTTCGGCGACAACGGCGACATCTGGGTCGGCTATACCCAGAGCTCGCGCTGGCAGGCCTACAACAGCGAACTGTCACGACCGTTCCGCGAAACCAACTACGAGCCCGAGGTGATGCTGACCTTCCGCAACGGCTATTCGCTGTTTGGCTGGAACGGGCGCATGACCGGCATCAGCCTCAACCACCAGTCCAACGGCCGCAGCGACCCCCTGTCGCGCAGCTGGAACCGGGTTGTGGCCAACATCGGCCTGGACCGCGAGAACTGGGCCATCATGCTGCGCCCCTGGTACCGCATCCCCGAAGGCCGCCGGGATGACAACAATCCCGATATCGAGGACTACATGGGCCGCGGCGACGCCACCCTGGTCTACAACCGCAATGGCCATGAGCTGGCCCTGACCGGCCGCCACTCGCTGCGCAGCGGCGACCGCTCGCACGGCTCGCTGCAGGTGGATTACGGCTTCCCGATCAACAACCTGCTGCGTGGCCACGTACAGGTGTTCGATGGCTATGGCGAAAGCATGATTGATTACAACCACCGCGCCACCTATATCGGCGTAGGTGTTTCTCTGTTGGAGTGGTTCTAAGGCAATGAAGGCAACCATCTGGCACAACAACCGCTGCTCCAATTCGCGTGGCGCGCTTGCACTGCTGCAGGACGCCGGGGTGGAGGTAGAGGTGATCAATTACCTGGACACCCCGCCATCAACCACGCAGCTGCGGGCACTGCTCGATGAAATGGGCCTGCATGCGCGCGAACTGCTGCGGACCAAGGAGCCGGCCTACGCCGAGCTGGGCCTGTCCAGTCAGCTGGAGGACGAGGCAGCCCTGGTTGCAGCGATGGCCGCGCACCCCAGCCTGATCAATCGCCCGATCGTGCGCACCCGCAAGGGCACCGCCCTGTGCCGCCCGCCGGAGAAAGTGATGGCGTTGATCGACTGAGGCAAGCAGGGCCGACTGCACCCGGGCAAGTTGGCACCATCTGCGCAAAGCCCATCCCGCAGCCACTCTTCTGCGCCTGCGACGCAACGCGGCGGCCGGGGCTCGCATCTCCGAAGCCCGCACATACCAAGGCTTCCGTCCCCTTTGTATTGCGGAGCTTGCCGGCCTCGCGGCCTGCACCACCCCTGCCACAACATCACCTGGGCGGATTGCCACCGGCTTCGACGATGGCGTCGTAGAGCTCCTCGAAGCTGCGCTGGGGCTGGAACATGCGGCCGTTGATGAAGAACGCCGGGGTACCGCTGACGCCGCTGCGCATTCCACTATCCACATCACGCTGGATGCGCTGCAGGTAGCCGGTGTTGTCCATGGCGGCAGCCAGCCCGTCTTCGGGCAGGCCCAGCTCGCGCATCAGCTCCCGGTACACCAGCTCGCCCAGCTGCTGCTGGTTGCGGAACAAGGCGTCATGGGCCTGCCAGAACTTGCCGTGGTCGGCGGCGTACTCGGCGGTGATCGCCGCCGGCAATGCCTGCGGGTGTGACTGCACCAACGGGAAATTGCGGAACACCACGCACAGGCTGTCGCCGAAGCGCTGCTGCAGCCGCTGCACCAGCGAGAACGCCTCGCCGCAATACGGGCACTGGTAGTCGGCGTATTCCACCAGCACCACCGGCGCCGCCGCATCGCCCTGCATGTGATCGTCAGCGCTTACCGGAACGCTCAGCATGTTCATCGCGAAGTCTCCAATCGGGCATGGCCGGGCAAAACCGGCCCGGTACAACGCTAACCGCTGCGACGCGCAGCCGACGTGAAGCATGGGTGACCGTACCGGGACAGTCTTCCACCGGCGACCCGGCACAGGCAGAATCGGCCGCGTCCCGACAGGAAGTCGTCGCATGCAACGCCAACGCCGTTCGTTCTTTGCCTACAGTTCCGCCCTGCTCGGCCTGCTGAGCCTGCTCGCCGTGGCCTGCTTCCATTTTCCCGAGCTGCTGACCAGCCGCGAGTTCCGCGCGGTCTACAACGAGCAGTTCGCCCGCCACCTGTTGCTGGTCGGGCTGGCCGCGGCCTTCTTCATGGGCACCGTGGCGATCCTGCGTGATCGCAACAAGCGCATCGCCACACTGGGCGTGGCCAGTGCCACACTTGCCGTGCTGCTGGGCGGCACCAACGTGCAGTTCGACGCCATCGGCCACACCCCCTATTCGCTGGGGCTGGACTGGTTCGTGCTGTCGCTGTTCTTTTCCGCATTGGTGTTCGTGCCGCTGGAGCACTACCTGGGCAAACGCGCGCTGTCCCCGCTGCGGCCGGGCTGGCGCACCGACGTGGCGTACTTCTTCATGAGCCATGTGCTGGTGCAGTTCATCCTGATCCTGGTCACTGCCTCCACCTCCACCATCGCCGGGCTGGCGGCGTTCCCGGCGCTCAAGGCCGCCATCCAGTCCCTGCCGGTGTGGGCGCAGTTCCTGATCGCCGTGTTCGTAGCCGACATGGCCCAGGCCCTGCTGCACCGCGCTTACCACAACATCCCCTGGCTCTGGCGCTTCCATGCCGTGCACCACTCCAGCCGCCACATGGACTGGCTGGCCGGCTCGCGCATCCATGTGGTGGAGATCGTGATGACCCGCAGCGCGGTGCTGCTGCCATTGCTGGTACTGGGCTTCTCGACCCCGGCGGTGAACGCCTACGTCATCCTGGTGGGCCTGCAGGCGGTGCTGGCGCACGCCAACCTGGGCATCCGCTTCGGCTGGCTGGAGTACCTGCTGGTGCTGCCGCGCTACCACCACTGGCACCATGCGCGGCAGAAGGAATACATCGACGTCAATTACGCCATCCACCTGCCCTTGGTGGACATGCTGATGGGCACCTTCAAGCTGCCACCAGACCAGGCCCAATGGCCGCAGGAATATGGGGTGATGAAGTTGGAGACCGTGCCCAATGGCATCGTCAAACAGCACCTGATGCCGTTCCAGGGTGGCCGCAAGTACGACGACTACGTCGACTGAGCGCCACCCTCAACGCCAGTCGCTGATGCCCTCGCGGCGGTAAACCTCGGCAAAGGCAGGTCGTGCCTTCATGCGCGCGGCATGCGCGGCCAGCGCCGGCCAGCTGTCGGTGGGCCGCGGCATGTTGCGGCTCCAGCGCATCAGCATGGTCAACATGAAGTCCACCGTACATGGTTGCGCACCCAGCACGTAGGGCCCCTTGCCCGCCAGATGGGCATCCAACTGCTGCCAGGCGGCTTCCAGCTGCTGGCGGGCCTGTTCGCGGGCGGCATCGGCATACGCCGGCCCCGCGGGCTCCTGCGGGTAGAACCATGCGCGGTAGGCTGGCATCAGGGTGTACACGCAGAAACACATCCAGCGGTAATAGTCGCCCCGCGCCGGGCTGCCCGGTGCCGGTGCCAACCCGGCCTGCGGGTGCAGATCGGCCAGGTGCATGGCGATGGCTGCCGATTCGGTCAGCACCTGTCCATCGATCAGCAGGGTTGGAACCCGACCGGCCGGGTTCAATGCAAGGTAATCCGGCGACTTCTGCTCGCGGCGCTCGAAATCAAGCTGGTGCAGCTCATGGGCGATGCCCAGCTCGATCAACAACCAGTGCACCACCAGCGAAGCGGTACTTTGCGATCCGTACAGCACGACAGACATGCGCATTACTCCCATGGAAGAGGCCCATGGTAGCGGCCACCACGCGCAATGCACCGCGAACATGCCCTGCGCCGCGCCCGTCCAGCGCGCGCCGCCAATGTCGTAGTAACGCCTGAAACCTTTGCCCCGCAAGCCTTCCCGGCCAACCCTCTGGAACAACGGCGCCCCCCGGCCTTGTCAAAGCCGGCCGGCGCCAACAATCATGCGCGCGATCACGTCAGACAGGCTTTCCCGATGAGCGATGCGTTGCACGTACACCACCAGGGCGCGGTAGCCACCCTGTCCCTGAACCGCCCCGAGCTGCACAACGCCTTTGACGCCGGCCTGATCCAGGCCCTCACCCAGGCGCTGGAAGCGGTAGGCAACGACCCCGGCGTGCGCGCCGTGGTGCTGGCCGGCAATGGTGCCTCGTTCTCGGCCGGTGCCGACCTGCAATGGATGCGCGCCATGGCCAGCGCCAGCCAGGAAGAAAACCGCATTGACTCTCTGGCACTGGCACGGCTGATGCGCACCCTGGACGAGTTGCCCAAGCCAACCATCGCCCGCGTGCAAGGCGCCAGCTTTGGTGGCGGTGTCGGCCTGGTGGCCTGCTGTGACATCGCCATCGCTGCCGAAGGCGCGCGCTTCGGCCTCACCGAAAGCCGCCTGGGCCTGCTGCCGGCGGTGATTTCACCCTATGTGATCGCCGCCATCGGCCCCCGCCAGGCGCGCCGCTGGTTCGCCACCGGCGAACATTTCGACGCCGCCACCGCCCTGCAGATCGGCCTGGTCCACCAGGTGGTCGCGGCCGACGCGCTTGACGCCGCCGTACAGGCGCAACTGGCATTGTTGGCCAAGGCCGGCCCGATGGCCGCCGCCTCCGCCAAGATACTGGTACGCGAGGTCTGTGCTGCGGTCGGCGATCGCGACGGCCTTGACCGCGCCAACGCGGGCCTGATCGCCGCCTTGCGGGCCTTCGATGAAGGCAAGGAAGGATTGAGCGCCTTCCTTGAAAAACGCGCCCCCAGCTGGGCCAGCAGGTAAGTCCGCCAACGTCCAGCAGGAAAGCACCATGAACGATTTCGTCCGTATTGTTGAAGTAGGCCCGCGCGACGGCCTGCAGAACGAAAAGCAGCAGGTCGCCACCGCCGACAAGATCGCCCTGATCGATCGTCTTTCGGCCACCGGCCTGAAAAGCATCGAAGCCACCAGTTTCGTCAGCCCCAAATGGGTACCGCAGCTGGCCGATGCCGCGCAGGTGTTCAGCGGCATCCAGCGCCGCCCCGGCATCAGCTACCCGGTGCTGGTGCCCAACGAACAGGGCTATGACCGCGCCCGCGCGGTGGGCGTGGCGGAAGTTGCGGTATTCACCGCGGCCTCCGAGCAGTTCAACCGCACCAATACCAATGCCGGCATCGACGAGTCGTTGCTGCGCTTTGAACCCATCCTGGCGCGCGCCAAGGCCGATGGCGTGAAGGTGCGAGGTTATGTCTCCACCGTGCTGGGCTGCCCCTACCAGGGCGAGGTGCCGCTGGCCGACGTGGTCAAGGTGGCAGCGCGTCTGCATGCTATGGGCTGCTACGAGATTTCACTGGGCGACACCATCGGCGTCGGCACCCCGGCCAAGGCCCGCGCCATGCTGCTGGCCGTTGCCGGTGAAGTGCCCATGGCCGACCTTGCCGTACACTTCCACGACACCTACGGCCAGGCCCTGGCCAACATCGCCAGCTGCCTTGAGGCGGGTGTACGCGTGGTAGATTCGGCGGTGGCAGGCACCGGGGGGTGCCCCTATGCCCGTGGCGCCAGCGGTAATGTCGCCAGCGAAGATGTGGTGTATATGTTGCACGGCATGGGGATGGTCACCGGCATTGATCTTGCCGCGCTGGCCGCAACGGGGAACTGGCTCGCCGAACGGCTGGGCCGGCAGACAGGCAGCAAGACAGCCAGGGCAATGACAGTGTCATGACCGGTTCCGGCCAGCGCATAGTTCCCGACGATGGTGGTCACCCGACCGCCCACGTGGATGCGCTCGCCGGTCTGGAACAGGCCCTGCACCAGCCCCTGCCGCTGCAGCTTCAACCCGTGCTGCTGGCCGCGCGGGACGCCCTGCGTGAAGCCATGAGCGAACGCCAGTCGGCGCAGCGCCGCTATGCCGCGCTGTTCGATGCAGTGCCCGACCCGGTCAGCATCCTCAGCGCCACCGGCACGGTGCTGGACGTCAACAGCGCGGGCGTGCGCGCCTACGGCCGCACCCGCGAGGAAATCGTCGGCCAACCCATCGAGCTGCTCAACCCCGACCTGCCCGCCGACCACCTGGAGCCGGTCTGGGAGACCCTCAACCGCGGCGAAACCTACGTGGTGGAAGTCACCAACATGCGCGGTGATGGCAGCCGTTTCCCCGTGGAGGTGCATTCGGCCGCGTTCGAGCATGACGGCGAGCACTGCATCGTTGCCGTGGCCCGCGACCTGAGCCGGCGCTGGCAGGCCGAAACGCGCTACCGGCTGCTGCTGGAATCGATCGACAAGGGCGTCATGCTGTTCGACCGCAACCTCAGCATCCTTGCCGCCAATCCGGCCGCGCACCGGATCTTCAACACCGGCGTGCAAACGCCCTCACGGGTGCCGCTGGACAACGAGGACTGGATCACTGTCGACGAGCGTGGCCGCCGCCTGCGCAGCGAGCAATGGCCGGTGTCCAAGGCCTTCCGCGAAGGCCGCATCATCCCCAGCACCATCATCGGCCTATACCACCGTCCGCACGGGCGCATGATCTGGATATCGATCACCACCGTGCCGGTGTTTTCCTCCGGCTGCGACCTGCCCGACCATGTATTTTCCCTGTTCAGTGACATCACCGAACTCAAGCGCGACCACGCCCTGTTCGATCGCGCCCAGTCGCTGGCGCACATTGGCGGTTGGGAGTGGGACCGCAGCCAGCAGCGCCTGTACCTGACCGGCGAAGCACAACGCATCCTCGGCCAGCAGGTCGCCCCGACAGATCTGGATGGCCTGGTGGCCTGCCTGAGCCCGCCTGCGCGCCTGCAGCTGCTGGCAGCAATGGATACCGTGGTGGAGCTGCGCAACGGCTTTGAGCTGGAGCTACAGGGCCAACGCAGCGACGGCCACAGTTTCTGGATCCGCATGATCGGCGAAGTCGAGGCTGGCGACCTGGCCTCCAGCCGGATCGCCGGCACCCTGCAGGACATCACCGAGCCCAAGCACGCCGAGGAAACGCTCAAGAACCAGGCCCGCACCGACCCGTTGACCGGCATCATGAACCGCGATGCCGCGCTGACCGACCTGGAAGCGCGCCTGGGCAACCCCTCGCATGCCGAGGTGGCGGTGCTGTACATCGACCTGGACCGCTTCAAGATGGTCAACGACGTGCTGGGCCACAATGCCGGCGACCAGTTGCTGATCGAAGCCACCCGGCGCATCCGCGACGCGATTGGCACCGAAGGCCTGCTGGCCCGCTTCGGCGGCGATGAGTTCGTGGTCACCTGCGATGCCCGCGACCTGCCAGAGCGCCCCGAACGGCTGGCCCAGGCCATCACCCAGGCTTTCGTGCCGCCGTTCCAGTTCGGCAAGGATGAGTTCGCGGTGACCACCAGCATCGGCATCGCCCGCGCGCCGCGCGACGGCCAGCGCCCGCAACAACTGATCCAGAACGCCGACCTGGCGATGTACGAATGCAAACGCCGTGACCGCAACGGCTGGCAGTTGTTCTCACCGGAACTGGCACGGCGCCAGCGGGACCGCCTGCAGATCGAACGGCGCCTGCGCAAGGCGCTGGAACGCGACGAGTTCCGGCTGGTCTACCAGCCGCAGGTGGAGCTGCGCAGCGGCACCACGGTGGCCTGCGAAGCATTGATCCGCTG
Source organism: Stenotrophomonas sp. (assembly GCA_032112995.1). Taxonomy (GTDB): domain Bacteria; phylum Pseudomonadota; class Gammaproteobacteria; order Xanthomonadales; family Xanthomonadaceae; genus Stenotrophomonas. The sequence goes on from DAMCTY010000010.1 coordinate 36,173, forward strand.
GCGCGACCGCCAGCTCGGCGAACTGCGCCCGGACATCTTCATCAGCCATGCGGAGAACACCGGTGACATCGTGCGCATCGGCGAGTGGGTGCTGCACCAAGCCTGCAGCCAGGTGCGCGAGTGGCAGGACCAGGGCCACGGCCTGGTGCGGGTGGCGATCAATGTCTCCTACCGCCAGTTCAGTGGTGACCGCCTGGCCCGCCAGGTGCGCGACGTGCTGGGCCAATATCAGCTGCCCGGCCAGGCATTGGAGCTGGAATTCACCGAGCGTGTGCTGATCGAAGACGCCCCCGCCACCCTGCGCACCTTCGCCGAACTGCGCGAGATGGGCGTGGTGCTGACCATCGACGATTTCGGTGAGGGCTACAGCGCACTCAACTACCTGCGTACCCTGCCCATCCATGGGCTCAAACTGAGCCAGCTGTTCATCAGTGGCGTCCCGGACAACCCGTCCGATGTGGCGGTCTGCGAGGCGGTCTGTGGCATCGCCCGCAGCCTGGGGCTGGGCCTGGTGGCCGAAGGCATCGAGTCGGAGGCCCAGCGCAGTTTCCTGCTGGGGCTGGGAGTACCGGTGGGGCAAGGCTTCCTGTTCGCGCCCGGGCTGGCACCTGACGCCTTCGCACGACGGCTGGGCTAGGTCCGGTCGCGCACTTGGCGCAGGCTGGCCATCGGCTAGAATCTTCGGTTCTTTCCCGCAGGATTGTTCCAATGCAGCTGTCCTCCGTTCGTGCCGTCATCACCGGTGGCGTTTCCGGCCTTGGCCTGGGCGTGGCCCAGTACCTGGTCGCCAATGGCGGCAAGGTCGCCCTGTTCGACCTCAACGACGAAAAAGGCGCCGCCGCGGTCGCCGAGCTGGGCGCCGACAATGCGCGCTACTTCAGCACCAACGTCACCGACGAAGCCGGCGTGGCCGCCAACCTGGCCGCCGCACGCGCGTTCCTTGGGGGCCTGAACGTGGTGATGAACTGCGCCGGCATCCTCGGCGCCGGCCGCGTGCTCGGCCGCGAGGCGGCCATGCCGCTGGCCAACTTCCAGACCACGGTGATGGTCAACCTGGTCGGCAGCTTCAACGTCGCCAAGGCCGCCGCCGAGCTGATGCAGCACAACGAGGCCAACGGCGACGGCGAGCGCGGCGTGATCATCAACACCGCCTCGGTGGCCGCCTACGAAGGCCAGATCGGCCAGGCCGCGTATTCGGCGTCCAAGGGCGGCGTGGTCGGCATGACCCTGCCAATGGCACGCGAGCTGGCCCGTTTCGGCATCCGCGTGCTGACCATCGCCCCGGGCGTGTTCTGGACCCCGATGGTCGACGGCATGCCGCAGAACGTGCAGGAATCGCTGGCCGCCTCCATTCCGTTCCCGTCGCGGCTGGGCCTGCCGGCCGATTTCGCCAGCCTGGTCGGCCATATCATTGGCAATACCTACCTCAACGGTGAGACTATTCGCCTTGACGGTGCCGTGCGTCTGGCACCGAAGTGACCCAATCGCGGGCGCCCAGTGGCGCCCGCCTCCGTTTACCCCAATAGACTTTCCAAGCATGAAAGCCAACGACATCAAGAAAGGCAACGTCGTCGAGTACAACAACGGCGTCTACCAGGTCCGCGACATCGAGCGCAGCTCGCCGCAGGGCCGCGGCGGCAACGTCCGCTTCCGCTTCATCATGTACAGCGTGCCGGGCGGCAACAAGCTCGATGCCAGCTTCGATGCCGATGACAATCTGAACGAAGTCGAGCTGCTGCGCCGCCAGTCCAGCTTTTCGTACATGGATGGCGATGCCTTCGTGTTCCTCGACGACGAGGACTACACCCCGTACACGCTGGATGCGGACGTGATCGGCGATGACGCCGGCTACATCACCGAAGGCCTGACCGGCATCTACGTGCAGGTCATCGACGACCAGCCGGTAGCGATCCAGATGCCGCAGCACGTGACCCTGGAAGTGGTGGAGACCCCGCCGGAACTGAAGGGTGGCACGGCTACCAAGCGTCCCAAGCCGGCCAAGCTCAACACCGGCATCGAAATCATGGTGCCCGAGTACATCGTCAACGGCGAACGCATCCTGGTGAATACCACCACCGGTGAATTCGGCGGCCGCGCTGACTGATGCAACAGTGGAAGGGCGCCAACGGCGCCCTTTCTTGTTCATGCCGTTGCGTGTGCCACCGGGAAGCACAGCGAGATGGCCGCGCCACCCAGTGCCGACGTACCAATGATGGCGGTGCCGCCGGACTGCGCGGCAAAGCCGTAGACCTGGCTCAGGCCCAGGCCGCTGCCGTCGCCCACACCCTTGGTGGTGAAGAACGGCTCGAACACGCTGTCCTGGATCTCGGCCTGGATGCCCGGCCCGCTGTCACCCACGGTGATGCAGACGAACGGTGCCTCCTCGCCATGGCCATTGGGCACCAGCATGGTCTGCTTGCGCGCCTCCAGCACCACCTTGCCCACCCCGTGCATGGCATCACGGCTGTTGCTGAGCAGGTTGAGCAGCGCCGCCTCCAACTGGCCCACGTCCACCGAGATCGGCGGCAGGTCCTTCTCCAACTCGACACCGAGCTGGATGGTCTGCCCGCAGACGCGCCGGTACAGTTCCAGCGACCCGTACACCAGGTCATGCACGTGACTGCGCTGCGGCACCAGCGTCTGCCCACGGCCAAATGCCAGCATCTGCCGGGTCAGCTGGGTGCCCCGCTCCACCGCACGGTGGGCGATATCCATGATGCGGCGTGCGCTTTCGTCGCCGGTACGCCGCGCGGCCAGCATGTCCAGGCTGTTACCGATCACCGATAGCAGGTTGTTGAAGTCGTGCGACAGCCCCAGGGTCAACTTGCCGACCGCATCCAGGCGCTGCGCACGCAGGGCGATCTCCTGCGCCTCGCGCACCCGCTTCTGGGTCTGGAAGTACTCACTGATGTCACGCACCACCACCAGCACCTGCGGCTGCTGCGCGGTACCTACCTGTTCCAGCATCAGCGTAGCGCGGAAACGGGTGCCGTCCTTGCGCACCATCGGCAAGCCCATTTCTTCGAAATTCTGTTCCAGCGCGCGTTCAAGCACCTGTCGGTCGGCACCACGGCCGGCATCGGCGGCACTGAACAGACAAGCAAAACCCTTGCCGCACAGTTCATCGCGGCTGTAGCCAAAAATGGCCTCCACCCCGGCATTGCAGGCGTTTATCTGCCCATCCCCATCCAATCCAAGGATCGCGCAGGAGCGCAACTGCATCACCCCCTGCGCCAACGCCCCCTCAGTCACCGCCAGCTGCGGGTCTGCCATCGTGATCAACCGTTTTCTCCTTGAAACCGTCCCGACCCGCTGCAGAACCAGCGGCCGACTCCCCTGGTTGCGTACCGTACCGCAAACGCAGGGCTTGGCGCAGGCTTTCCAGGTTTGCCTCCAGGTCCGCCAATTCGGCCTGCTGGGCCGGCGACAACAGCGCGACCGCCGCCTGGCGCAAGGCCTGCCACTGGCCGACAGCGGCCTGGGCACCGTCGGCCACCTGCGCCTGCAGCGCACCGCGTTCGGCCAAAGACGGCAAACCATAGCCGGGCAGCGGCAGGCTTCCGGGCGCCAGCAGTGCACCGGCCCGGGCCATCAGCGCGTCGAACTGCTGCCGCTGTGTGGCGCCAGCCTTCGGTGACAACAGCTGCCGCTTGAGGGCATCACGGGCCAGCAGTTCCTGCCGCCGCCAGGCAGCCTGCTCCAATACCAGCAGCGCGGCCAGCGCCTTGCCATCAGCGGCCGCGAACCAGCGCCGCCGCTGTGCCGCAGGCAGCGCCAACCATTGATCGGAGGTCTGCACCGGCAGCGCCAGCGCCCTGCGCGCAACACCGAACACCGCTGCATGGTGGGCGGCCGCCGATTCGAAGTAATAGCCCTCGCGGATGGCCTGTGCCCGATCCGACGGCGAGGCGCTGCTCAGCTCCTGCCTGCGCAGGCGCGCCAGCAGGCCGGTGGGGGTGATCGATGCCAGGGGCTGCTCGCCAAAACGCGGCACCCCGTCATGCAGCAGCTTCCATGTCTCCACCGCGCAGTTGTTGCTGATGAAGTAATAGCGACCGTCGTAAGCCCAATGCAGCTGTGCTGCCTGCTGCAACAAGGCCTGTATCTCTTCGGGTCGCAGCGCCAGTGGGGTGGATGAAACCGGGCGCAGCTCGACCTTGGTGTATTCGTCGATCACCCGGTTGAGCGGCAGCACATACAGCCGCGAGGGGTAGGAGCCGGTGAGTCCGCGCAGGCTCGATATCTGCACATCGCCGACAAAGGCGCGGAAAGACAGCACCAGGTGGTACTGCAGGTCCATCCTGCAAGCCGGCCCCGGCACTCGTCCGGGCGCGCAGATCACCAGCCGCAGCATGCTGTGGCCCCATCGGCTCATCAGCTGGTTGTTACCCTCGGCCAGCAGATAGTCCACTTGATAGACACGACCCGGGTCCACGCCAACCAGGGCGATGCTGCCAGCCTGCTCGTCGGCCTGCATCAGCGGCAGGGTCTGCGTGCAAGCCGCCGGCGCTGCCCCCGGCACACTGCCCAGCTGCGTCTGCATCCACGCATGCAACGCGGGCCGCCGGCAGCGATAGTCCGGGTCCAGCAGGTAGTGTTCAAGATTCACCGCGAAGAACTCCGCGGGGCTGTGCAGCTCGTAAAGATCGGGGCTGCGCAGACTGTTGCGGTTACGGCTGCGCCCCGGCAGCAGTGGCCGTTGCTGCCAGCCGGCCAGGTCCAGGAAGCGCGCCTGCCGTGACCATCGGCCCTGCGCCGAACGATCCAGCGCGTGGGCGATTTCATGAATCAGGGCCGCCCGCGCGTGCTGCCAGGCAGCGTCGTCCTGCTGCAGCAACGGTGCCAGCAGACGCCGGTCCAGCCCAAGCCTGCGCCCGGTGGCGCGGCCCTGCACATGCGCAGGCAGGTCCTGGCGCCAGCGCAGCTGCAGGGGGGCCTGCGCCGCCTGTTGCATCCGCGCCGGCAGGCGCGCAAGCACATCGTCGATCAACTGCTGCGTTGCCTGCCGTTCGGCGGCACTCAGCTCCGGGGCTGTCAGTTCAACCTGCAGCGGCACCTGCGCCGAGGCGGTGGCCGCAGCCACGGCAAACACGCATGACGCCAGCCACCGCCAGCGCGGCGGCCGGCCGCCGGCCATCACAGGGCCAGGATCTTCCGTGCCAGGACCAGGTCGCTGGCATCGCGCGCAGCGGCATCGCGCTCACGCAACTGGATGAACGCCGCTTCCAGCCACGCACCGCGAATGACGCCATCGCTGGCGACAAAATTGGCCGCATCATCACGTGCGTCCAGCAGCACCTTGTCATCACCGGACGAGCTGCCCGAGGAATTGGAGGACGCCCCGCTGGCCGAGCCTGCCGAACTACCGGCAAAACTGGAGGCGAACACCGACATCGGCAGGGCAAGCAACGCGCAGAACAGGATCGGGCGAATCATCGTCAGGTCAACATCGGATAAAGAAGGAGGCAAAGAGTAGCGGGCCTGCGCTTACAGGTCGAATACCTTGCCCGGATTCAGCAGACCGTTGTGGTCGAAGACACGCTTGACCCCGCGCATCAAGGCCACCTCGGCATCACTGCGGGTGCTGGCCAGGTAGGCCTTCTTGACCAGGCCGATACCGTGCTCGGCCGAAATGCTGCCGTCAAAGCGGTGCAGCACCTGCGCCAGCAGCTTGGTCACGTGCTCGCACTGACTGAGGAACTCGGCATCGCTGGTGTCATCGGGCTTGAGCACATTGATATGCAGGTTGCCGTCGCCGATATGGCCGAACCAGACCACCTCGAAATGCGGGTAGGCGCCATTGATCAGCGCCTGGGTTTCAGCCAGGAACGCCGGCATCGCCGATATCCGCACCGACACGTCATTCTTGTACGGCTTGTAGCGCGCCACCGACTCGGTGATGCCTTCGCGCAGGCGCCACAGCTGTTGCGCCTGCGCCTCGCTGGTGCTGATCACCCCGTCCAGCACCCAGCCCTGTTCCATGCAGTACTCGAACGCCGCCAGCGCGGCGGCTTCGCCGGCCTCGTCGGCAGAGGCGTATTCGGTCACCACGTAGTAGGGATGGATGTCCTCGAACGGATACTGCGCACCGTGCGCGGTGACGTGCTTGACCGCCAGATCGGTGAAAAACTCGAACGCCTCCAACTGCAGCCGCTCACGGAAGGCGGCAAACACCTGCATCAGCACTTCGAAGGACGGCAGCGCCAACACCATGACATTGGTAGCCGGCGGCGGGTCGGTCAGGCGCACGGTGGCCTCGACCACGATACCCAGCGTGCCTTCCGAGCCGATCATCAGCTGGCGGAAGTCGTAACCGCTGGAATTCTTGATCAAGCCCTTGTTGAGCTCGAGCAGCTCGCCATTGCCGGTAACCACCTTGAGCCCGGCGATCCATTCACGGGTATTGCCATACCGGATCACCCGGATGCCGCCGGCGTTGGTGGCGATATTGCCGCCGATCGAGCAGGAACCGCGCGCGGCGAAATCCACCGGATAGATCAGCCCATGTTCCTTGGCGGCATTGTGCAGTGCTTCCAGCGGCATGCCGGCCTGCACCACCAGGGTGCGGTCCACCGCATCGAACGCCAGCGCCTTGTTCATCCGTTCCAGGCTGAGCACCAGCTCGCCATTGGCAGCCACCGCGCCACCAGACAGGCCGGTGCGGCCACCGGAGGGCACCACGGCCACCTTGTGTTCGTTGGCCCAGCGCATCACCGCCTGCACTTCCTCCACATTCCCCGGCAAGGCAATGGCCAGCGGTGCCGGCGTCCAGCGCCGGGTCCAATCGCGGCCGTAGTGCTCCAGGTCGCCAGCGTCGGTCTTCAGACGCAGCTCGGGGCAGGACTGCAACAGGGTTTCCAGGCGCGGGTCGGTCATGGCGGTGTTTCGGCGGCGTGAAAGCCGTCAAGCGTGACAGCCCGGCCGCGCGCCGTCCAGTCTCCGCACTGTGCCCTCGCGCAAACGCTGGATTTCATATGAAACCTTTTGCCATCAATGCCTTGCCGCATTGCGCAGCGCACAAATCGGCGCCCCGTTCTGGCATAGTTGGCGACCTACCCACCTTCGCCGCCGTCCACGACATGTCGCCCAAGAAGACCTCATTCCCGAAGCAGGACATCCGCGTTTTGTTGCTTGAGGGGGTCAGCCAGACCGCCGTGGACGTCTTCAAGGCGGCCGGTTACTCGCAGATCGAGCTGTACAGCAAGTCGCTGCCGGAAGATGAACTGAAGGCGCGCATCGCCGAGGCCCATATCGTCGGCATCCGTTCGCGCACCCACCTCAGCGCCGAGGTGCTGGCCCATGCCAAGCGCCTGATCGCGGTGGGCTGCTTCTGCATCGGCACCAATCAGGTCGATCTGGAAGCCGCCGAACTGGCCGGCATCCCGGTCTTCAACGCGCCATACTCCAACACCCGTTCGGTGGCCGAGCTGGTGATTGCCGAGGCGATCATGCTGACCCGTGGCATCCCGCAGAAGAATGCCGAATGCCACCGCGGCGGCTGGTCCAAGTCGGCCGCAGGCAGCCATGAAGTCCGCGGCAAGACCCTGGGCATCATTGGCTACGGCCACATCGGCACCCAGGTCGGCGTCCTGGCCGAGGCGCTGGGCATGCACGTGATCTTCCACGACATCGAAACCAAGCTGTCGCTGGGCAATGCGCACCCGGCCATCAGCCTGGACGACCTGCTGGCGCGCTCGGACGTGGTCACCCTGCACGTGCCTGAAAACGGCTCCACGCAGTGGATGATCGGCGCCGAACAGCTGGGCAAGATGAAGAAGGGCGCGCACCTGATCAATGCCGCGCGTGGCACCGTTGTCGATATCGACGCCCTGGATGCATCGCTGCGTTCGGGTCACCTGGGCGGTGCCGCCGTGGACGTGTTCCCGGTCGAACCCAAGGGCAATGGCGACCTGTTCGAATCGCCGCTGGCCGCGCATGACAACGTGATCCTGACCCCGCATGTGGGTGGCTCCACCCTGGAGGCGCAGGAAAACATCGGCGTGGAAGTGGCCGCCAAGCTGGTGCGCTACAGCGACAACGGCTCCACCCTGTCGGCGGTCAACTTCCCGGAAGTGACCCTGCCCGAACACGAACAGAGCCTGCGCCTGCTGCATATCCACCGCAACGTGCCGGGCGTGCTGTCCAAGATCAACGAGATCTTCTCGCGTCACAACCTGAACATCGACGGCCAGTTCCTGCGCACCGACCCCAAGGTCGGCTACGTGGTGATAGACATCAGCGCCACCGAGGAACAGGCCGCGGCCATCCGTGAAGAGCTGGCAGCGATCCAGGGCACCCTGCGCACCCGCATCCTGTACTGAAGGTAGTGCCGAGCCATGCTCGGCAGAGGCTATCCGGGCTCACAACCGCAAAATCACCCCTCCCCAACCCTCCCCTTCGCTGCGCGAAAGGGAGGGAGCCGGAATGCCGAGCCATGCGCGACAGATGATCTCGACCAGCACCCGCCTGTAGTGCCGAGCCATGCTCGGCAGGGCGTTCCCGCAACACCAACAGACGCGTAAAAATCACACCGAGCCTGGCGGTCTTCCGCCGCGCCTACGCTCCGCGCTGCATCCAGCGCATGGCCATGCGGCGCAGGGATTCATCACTGTCCCCGGCAATCTCGGCCACCGGCCGCCACGCCAGCTCCAACGACTCCTCACTGATCACGAACCGCTCATCGGCAGCGGCCACCACCACGTAGCGCACGTCGTAATGCCAATGCCCCGGCACGTCCTTGCGCTCAGGGATCCAATGCTTGTCCAGATCGAAGATCGCTGTTGACGCCAGTACCAGCCCCGGCAGGCCAGACTCCTCCTCGGCCTCGCGCAGGGCCACCGCTGCCAGATCATGGTCACCGTCGGCGTGGCCGCCCAGCTGCAACCAGCGCTGCAGCTTGCGATGGTGGGTGAGCAAGGCCCGTTCGCCATCGGCACTGACCAACCAGGCACTGCCGGTGAAGTGGCCGGCCAGCCGTTCCCGGGTGAAGGGGTCCACCCCGCCCTCCTCAAGCAGGGTCAGGAACTCCCGCGCAACCGCGTCGTGTTCCCTATGTACCCGGGAATAGTCCGTAAGCGCCTGTCGCAACTGACGATCCGCCGCAAGCATGACTGTAAGCACATCCCATCATTTCGATCCGGCCGCCATTATCGCTGTCGATGTTGCAGTTGCGCTTGTCGAGTTTGGCCACCTTTGGCAAGGTAGGGTGGTTGCCGACCGTTCAGCTAGCGGCGCAACAACAACGGTCCCGCCGCTTCGGCGCGCGGGCCATCAAACAGTTTGGGAACCAGCGCAATGCTTAAAACTCTGTTGAGGGTCAAACCGGTCGAACCGGCCGCACATGTCGATGCCGGTGAACCGATCGAAGGCAGCCTGCAAGGCGAAGCCACGCTCAAGCGGACCCTCACAGCCAAGCATCTGATCCTGCTCGGCATGGGCGCAGTCATCGGCGCCGGCATCTTCGTGGTGACCGGCCAGGCAGCGGCCAACCACGCCGGGCCGGCCATCATGCTGTCCTTCGTACTGGCCGGCCTGGCCTGCGCCTTCGCCGGCCTGTGCTATGCCGAGTTCGCGGCGATGATGCCGGTGTCCGGCAGTGCCTATTCCTATTCCTACGCCACCATGGGCGAAGGCGTGGCCTGGTTCATCGGCTGGTGCCTGGTGCTGGAATACCTGTTTGCTTCTGCATCGGTCGCAGTGGGCTGGTCGGCCTACCTGATCAGCTTCCTCACCACCACCTTGAACCTGCCCTTCCCCGACGCGCTTACGGCCGCGCCCATTGCCTGGCAGGACGGGCATTTCATTTCTTCAGGCAAGCTGTTCAACCTGCCTGCGGTACTGATCGTGGCCGCCATCACCGGCCTGCTATACGTCGGCGTCACCCAATCCACCTTCGTCAATGCCGTCATCGTCGCCATCAAGGTGGCGGTGATCTGCCTGTTCGTCGGCTTTGGCGCCATGTACATCGACCCGGCCAACTGGACCCCGTTCATTCCGGCCAATACCGGCACCTTCGGTGAGTTCGGCTGGAGTGGCGTGCTGCGCGCGGCATCCATCGTGTTCTTCGCCTATATCGGCTTCGACGCGGTCTCCACCGCTGCCGGCGAAACCAAGGACCCGCAGCGCAACATGCCGATCGGGCTGCTGGGCTCGCTGGCGGTCTGCACCCTGATCTACATCATCGTGTGCGCCGTGCTCACCGGCCTGCTGCCCTACCACCTGCTGGGCACCGACAAGCCAGTGGCCACCGCACTGAGCCCCTACGCCAACCTGGCCTGGCTCAAGACCTGGGTGGAAATCGGCGCCATCGCCGGCCTGTCCTCGGTGGTGCTGGTGATGATGATGGGCCAGACCCGCATCGCTTACACCATCTCCCGTGATGGCCTGTTGCCGCCGTTGTTCGGCAAGGTCCACGCCAAGTACCGCACACCCTATATCAGCACCATCATCGTCGGCGTCCTGGCGGCCACCCTGGCCGGCCTGGTACCGCTGAACGTGCTCGGTGAACTGGTCGCCATGGGCACCTTGCTGGCCTTTGCCACCGTCTGCATCGGCATCCTGGTGCTGCGCCGGACCAAGCCGGATATCAAGCGGCCGTTCCGCGTACCGGCGGTATGGCTGGTCGCACCGCTGGGCGCGCTGATCTGCCTTGGCCTGTTTGCGATGGCCTTCGCCGCACACTGGCTGGTGTTCGTGCTGTGGACCCTGCTCGGCCTGTGTATCTACTTCGGTTACGGCATCCGTCACAGCAAGCTCAACCAGCGCCGCTGACCAATCACCCCGACCGGCGCCTTGTGCGCCGGTTTTCGCGCAGCACCAACGCGCATCGACGAGCGAAGACCCGAAACATGTTCAAGCAACTCTGGGCCACAAAACACCCGCACGCCGCACACCAGGAGGCCAACGGGCTGAGCCTGCGCCGCACCTTGGGCCCCTGGGGGCTGACCGCACTGGGTATCGGCGCGGTGATCGGCGGCGGCATCTTCGTCATCACCGGCCAGGCCGCGGCCAACCATGCCGGCCCGGCCATCATGCTGTCCTTCGTGCTGGCGGCCGTGTGCTGCGCCTTCTGCGCCCTGGCCTATGCCGAGTTCGCCTCGATGGTGCCGGTCTCCGGCAGCGCTTACACCTATACCTACGCCACCTTCGGCGAGCTGTCGGCCTGGTTCATCGGCTGGATGCTGGTGCTGGAATACGGCGTATCGGCCTCGGCGGTGGCGGTCAGCTGGACCGGCTACTTCCTCAGTTTCCTCAATCACTTCGACATCCACCTGCCGGCGGCACTGGTCAATGCACCGCTGGATGCGCAGCTCAAGCCCACCGGTGCCATTGCCAACATCCCGGCGGCGATCCTGGTGCTGTTGCTGACCTGGCTGTGCTACGTGGGCATCAGCAAGTCCTCGGCAATGAACATGGCGATGGTGGTGCTGAAGACCGGCCTGATCATCCTGGTGATCGTTGCGGGCTGGAAGTACGTGGACACCAGCAACTGGACCCCGTTCATCCCCGCCAACGAAGGCCCTGGCAAGTACGGCTTCGAGGGCGTGCTGCGCGGCGCGGCCATGGTGTTCTTCGCCTACATCGGCTTTGAGGCGGTGTCGGTGGCGGCGCAGGAGTCGCACCGCCCGCAGCGTGACCTGCCGATCGGCATGCTGTTGTCGCTGGTCATCTGCACCGTGCTGTACATCGCCATGGCGGCAGTGATGACCGGCCTGGTGCCTTACCGTCTGCTGGGCACCGCCGAGCCGGTGGTCACCGCGGTTGCCGCCCACCCGCAGTTGGACTGGTTGCGGATCATCGTCGAGGTCGGCGCCCTGATCGGCCTGGCTTCGGTGGTGCTGGTGATGGTGATCGGCCAGCCGCGCATCTTCATGATCATGGGCCGCGACGGTCTGCTGCCGCCGGTATTCACCAAGATCCACCCCAAGTACCGGACCCCGCACGTCAACACGGTCATCACCGGCATCGGCATCGCCCTGCTGGCGGCGCTGTTCCCGCTGGACATCCTGGGCGAGCTGACCTCGATGGGCACGCTGATCGCCTTTGCCGCGGTCTGCGCCGGCGTGCTGGTCCTGCGCCGCACCCAGCCGGACCTGCCGCGCCCGTTCCGCATCCCGATGGCCTGGCTGATCTGCAGCCTGGGCGTGCTGAGCTGCATCGGCCTGCTGACCGCGATGACCCTGCACAACTGGATGCTGATGGGCATCTGGACGGTGACCGGCTTCGTCATCTACTTCCTGTACGGCATGCGCCACAGCAAGCTGAACGCAGAGAACAAGGCCAAGCACGGCTGAGTTGTCTGCGGTGAACGAAACAAAAGCCCGGGAGCGATCCCGGGCTTTTTCGTTATCGGGCAATTCGCACCCCCGGCAGCCCGGGTAAGCGAAGCGCACCCGGGAGTTTGGTTCCAGGCATCCGCGGACGGCCCCGGGTGCGCTTCGCTTACCCGGGCTACAGGGCTGCGCCTGGCCGGGCTGCGACACTTGCAAGACGGACCTGCTCGAAGGGCCCCGGGTGCGCTTCGCTTACCCGGGCTACGGGGCTGCGCTTGGCCGGGCTGCGACACTTGCAAGACGGACCTGCTCGAAGGGCCCCCGGGTGCGCTTTCGCTTACCCGGGCTACGGACTGCGCTTGGCCGGGCTACGACGCTTGCAAGACTGGCCTGCTTCAAAGGCCCCCGGGTGCGCTTCGCTTACCCGGGCTACGCGGCTGCGGGCCGTGGCTGGCGGTTTCCTGCTTATTCCAGGCCAATATCAGTTCCATCCGGATACATGCATGAACCTTGGGGCGTTCTTAGTAGAATGGCGGCATGAACGCGCCTACTGTCCCCTACGACGCCCAGCGACTGAGCGAACTGGCCCAGCTGCTGATCGACAACATCCGTGAACTGGCCCAGGCCGGCTGGACGCCTGCCACCAGCAGCAACTTCTCGCACCGGCTGGACGACAACCATGCGGCCATCACCGTGTCCGGCAAGGACAAGGGCCGCCTGATCGAAAGCGACATCATGGTGGTGGACTTCGACGGCAAGGCCGTGGGCCGCCCGCTGCGCCCGTCCGCCGAGACCCTGCTGCACACCCAGCTCTACGCTCGCTTCCCGGAAGTGGGCTGCGTGCTGCATACGCATTCGCCGGTGCAGACCATCGCCTCGCGCCTGTATGGCAGCGACGGCCATATCCGCCTGGAAGGCTATGAACTGCTCAAGGCCCTGCACGGCAACGCCACCCACGAAACCGCGGTCGACCTGAAGGTGTTCCCGAACACCCAGGACATGGACGTGTTGGCCGCCCAGGTCGAGGCCGAGCTCGACAAGGGACCGATGTGGGGCTACCTGATCGACGGCCATGGCCTCTACGCCTGGGGCCGCGACATGGCCGAAGCCCGCCGCCACCTGGAAGCCTTCGAGTTCCTGCTGCATTGTGAGCTGGAACTGCGCCGCCTGCGCGGCCACGCCTGATCTTCTCCCTTACTACGTCGAGTCCCCCCATGAGCCGACTGCGCATTTTCAACGACAACGCCCCGGACGCACCGCTGCTGGACAGCCGCGACGGCACCGTCATCGCCGCCGAACTGAAGAAGATAGGCGTCACCTTTGAACGCTGGCAGGCCAAGCACCCGGTAGCTCCGGGGGCCAGCCAGGAAGAAGTGTTCACCGCCTACCGCGAGGACATCGACCGCCTGGTGGCCGAGCATGGCTTCAAGAGCGTTGACGTGGCCTCGATCGCCCCGGACAACCCGGCGCGCGCCGAGATCCGCAAGAAGTTCCTCGACGAGCATTACCACAAGGAAGACGAAGTGCGTTTCTTCGTCGCCGGCTCGGGCCTGTTCACCCTGCATGTGGACGACAAGGTCTACGAGGTGGAATGCGTCAAGGACGACCTGATCGCCGTCCCCGACCGCGTCAACCACTGGTTCGACATGGGCGAAGAACCCAGCTTTGCCGCCATCCGTTTCTTCACCGAGCCGGACGGCTGGGTCGGCCACTTCACCGGCACCGACATCGCCCAGCGCTTCCCGCGCTACGAGCCGAGCGCGGCGTAGAGCCCGTTTTTGCCTGAAGCCCCTCTCCCGTCCACGGGAGAGGGGTTAGGGTGAGGGCAGCTCTTGGCTCTTGGCTCTTTCCCCTCTCCTCGCCAACCAAGCATGCGTGCCCTTAGAAGCACCATGCAGGAAAACCGCATGACCATCAAAGCCATCCTCACCGACATCGAAGGCACCACCTCCAGCATCTCCTTCGTCAAGGAAGTGCTGTTCCCGTATGCCCGCAATGCCCTACCCGGCTTCGTCCAGGCGCATGGCAATGAACCGCAGGTCCGTCAGTGGCTGGACGCAGTGGCCACTGAAATCTCCGCCAGCGCCTGCCAGGACGAGGTCATCGTCGAAACCCTGCAGGGCTGGATCGACCAGGACCGCAAGCACACCGCACTCAAGGCACTGCAAGGCATGCTGTGGGACAGCGGCTACCGCAACGGCGACTACACCGCCCACCTGTACCCGGAAGTCGCTGACGTGCTGCGCGGCTGGAAGGCCAGCGGCCTGCCGCTGTACGTGTATTCCTCCGGTTCGGTACCGGCGCAGCGGCTGTTCTTCGGCTTCAGCGATGCCGGTGATCTCAACGGCCTGTTCTCCGGCAACTTCGACACCGAAGTCGGCGGCAAGCGCGAAGCACCCAGCTACGCGCACATCGCCAAGGCCATCAACATCGCCCCGACCGAGATCCTGTTCCTGTCCGACGTGGTCGAAGAGTTGGACGCCGCCCGTGAAGCCGGCCTGCGGACCGTACTGGTAGACCGCCTCAGCGACTACCCGCAGCCGCGCACCGGCGAAGCCACCCATGGCCACACCCGGGTCGAACGCTTCGACCAGATAGCGCTTTGATTGTCTGATCCACACCCAGAAAGACGGCCCCTCACGGGGCCGCTTTTTTTTGGGTGGGGCCCACCGGACATATCGAATGGAAAACCCCGCTTTTCACACCGGCAGCACATCGGCATCACCACCGGTAAAGCAAACCCTGCGCACGATCAGCACTCCATCGCCTGCCCTGCCACCGCAACCCAGGACGCCCTCGCATGAGCATCACCGAAGAAATCGGTCAGGCGCTGGCCGCCGAATTTGCCATTCCCGATGTGGGCACACTGACCGTCATCGTCTCGCGGCTGGCCACCGCCATCGTGCTAGGCGGACTGCTGGGGTTGGAACGCGAGCGCAAAGGGCGCGCAGCCGGCTTGAAGACCCATATCCTGGTGTCGGTAGGCTCGGCGCTGTTCGTACTGGCACCCTTGCAGATGGGCATTTCGGGCGCCGATGTCACCCGCGTGATGCAGGGCATCGTCTCCGGCATCGGCTTCCTCGGCGCTGGCGCCATCCTCAAGCTCGACAATGAAGAGCGCATCCAGGGCCTGACCACTGCGGCTGGTATCTGGATGACGGCCGCCATCGGCATGGCCGCCGGCATGGGCATGGAAATGGTGGCCTTCATCACCACGATTGCCGCTTTGGCGGTCGTGAGCATGCTACCGAAACTGATGCCCGACAAACGCAGGAATGTTGGAGACAGCGACGCTGACCTCGATACCTGAGCGAACTGACGTCGGACCCTGCTTTTTTTGTGGGAGCGGCATAAGCCGCGAAGCAAGCGAATCATCAGATCGCCAAGCTGCCAACAGGCTGAGCAACGCCAGCCTCGCGGCTCACGCCGCTCCCACAAGTACGGATTGGCTACTTGGCTGGGCTGCGCAGCACCAGCACGTCGATGCTGGAAGGCACGCCAAGACGCGCGGTGAAACCATCCCACTGGCCGACGCCGTTACTGACGAACAAGGTCATGTCCTGCACCCGGTACTCGCCACGCACATAGCCGTGGTTGAACGGTGCCACCACCCAGCGATCAAAGCCCCACATGTGGCCACCGTGGGTATGCCCGGATACCTGCAGGTCGATCGCGCCGGTTGCGGCAGCTGCACGCGCCTGCTTCGGCTGGTGGGCCAGCAATATATGGACATCGCTACCTCGACCACCGGCGACCACGGCTGCCATGTCCGGTGCCAGCCCACCGTGCATGTACGAGCTCGGCTTCAACGCCGCGAGGTCGCCGATGCCCGAGACCGCCAGCGTGCGGCCATTGATGTTCAACAGCGCGGTCTGGTTTTCCAGCACGCCCAGGCCCATCTGCCGGAAATGCGCCATCCAGGCGCTGTAGTCGTAGTAGTACTCGTGGTTACCTGGTGCCAGCCAGACGCCGTAAGGTGCCTTGAGTTGCGCGAGCGGCGCTGCGAAACGACCGCTGTCATCCAGACCACCATCGGCCATGTCGCCGGGCAATACGATCAGATCGGGTTTGGCCGCCAAGGTCGCATCGACGATGCGCTGCGTGCGCCAGCTGCGCTTGACCGGGCTGATATGCAGATCCGCCAGCACTGCCATGCGCAGGCCGTCCATCTCCCTGGGCAGGTGGGGGACGATCAGCTCGCGCTCATGCACCTGCGGTGGCTTGAGCCCGTTGTAGATGCCCAGCGTCGCCAGCAGCACGATCACGATGGCAGCACCGTGATTGAGACCCACGCCATGCCACAGCCTCGCCAAGCGCGAGGTGCGTGGCAGCAGGCGCGACAGCAGCCAACCGGCCCCGCGCAACACCACGAACACCAGCACCAGCATGTACATCACCAGCACCCAGCC
Source organism: Stenotrophomonas sp. (assembly GCA_032112995.1). Lineage (GTDB taxonomy): Bacteria > Pseudomonadota > Gammaproteobacteria > Xanthomonadales > Xanthomonadaceae > Stenotrophomonas. The sequence continues at coordinate 52,854 of DAMCTY010000010.1, forward strand.
AAACACCAGCTGGATCCAGGCTTCGACCGAATAGCTGAAGATATCCAGCCGCCATAGCGTCGCAAAGCCCAGGCCGATCAGGGCCAGCCCCAGGCTGATGCCGGTGCGCCAACGGCGTTGGGAGGTGGACAGGGGTTTGACCGGCCACCAGAACAGGATGGCCAGCAGCGGCAGGAGCAGGGATACGATTAAAGTCATCAGCGGTACGCGGTGGATGAGCGAAGCAGGCCCGCGATCAGACCGCCAACAGGCTCGGAAGATTCCCCTGCACTTTGCCACGCCGGGGCTGCCTGGCGCAGGGTTGCCATTGGAACACTACGTAACCCCAACCTGCTGCATGTAGTGCCGAGCCATGCTCGGCAGGGGCTTTCCCAGTCAACCCAAGACAGAACCGGCAATCCCGCCTGCGGCAGGTCGCAGACACCGCTGGTAAGGCCATTGCCGAGCATGGCTCGGCACTACCGGGACACGCTGCATGTAGTGCCGAGCCATGCTCGGCAGGGGCTTTCCCAGTCAACCCAAGACAGAACCGGCAATCCCGCCTGCGGCAGGTCGCAGACACTGCTGGTAAGGCCAATGCCGAGCATGGCTCGGCACTACCTGTAAGCGGCTTGCCGCTTACTTGGACTTTTCGGCGATCCAGGCGTCGAGCTTTTCGTCCAGCACGTCCAGCGGCACCGAGCCGTCCTTCAGCACTTCGGCGTGGAACTCGCGGATGTCGAACTTGGCGCCCAGCTTGTCCTGCGCGCGCTTGCGCAGTTCCTGGATCTTCAGCTCACCGGTCTTGTAAGCCAGTGCCTGGCCCGGCCAGGCGATGTAACGCTCGGCTTCGGCAATGGCATCAGGCTCGCTCACCGAGGAGTTGGCGAACATGTAGTCCAGCACCTGCTGGCGGGTCCAGCCCTTGGAGTGCAGGCCGGTATCCACCACCAGGCGCACCGCACGCCACAGCTCACCCTGCAGGCGGCCGAAGTAGCTGTACGGGTCGGTGTAGACGCCCAGGTCCTTGCCCAGGCTCTCGGCATACAGGCCCCAGCCTTCGATGAAGGCGGTCTCGCCGCCGAAGCGACGGAACGCCGGCACACCCTTCAGCTCCTGCTGTAGCGCCAGCTGGAAGTGGTGGCCAGGGATGGCTTCATGCAGGAACAGGTCTTCGGCATCCCAGGTCTTGCGCGTCGGCAGGTCGTAGGTGTTCACGTAGAAGATGCCCGGGCGGCTGCCGTCTTCGCTGGGCTGCATGTACTCGCCACCGGCGGCCGACTTGGCGCGGAACGCCTCGATCGGGCGGATCTCGAAACCGGCCTTCGGAGTCAGCGAGAACAGCTTGGGTACATTGGCATTGATCTTGGCTTCCAGGCCGCGATAGTGCTCCAGCAGCGCCGGCTCGGACTTGAACTCGAACTGCTTGTCGTTCTGCATGAACTTGAAGAAGTCCTGCAGCGAGCCCTTGAAGCCCACCTCGGCCATCACCTTCTGGATTTCGCCGTGGATGCGCTCCACTTCCTTCAGGCCGATCTCGTGGATCTGCTCCGGGGTCTGCGCGGTGGTGGTGCTCTGCTTGGCGTTGAAGGCATACCAGGCCTTGCCGTCGGGCAGCGAATCCAGGCCCACGGTGTCGCGGGTGGCCGGCAGGTAATCGTTGGCGATGAAGTCACGCTGCTGCTTGATCGCCGGCATCAGCGTGTCGTTGATCAGCGTGCGGAAGGCCTCGGTCAGGCGGTCCTTGTCGGCCTGCGAGAAGTCGGCCGGCATCTGCTTGATCGGGCCCCAGAACTGGCTGTCCTCGGCCTTGGCGGTGATGATGTCGTCGAACTGCGGCACCACCTTTTCCATCAGCACGCGCGGCTGCACCACGCCGGCCTTCATGCCTTCGCGCATATTGGCGTTCTCGGTCGCCAGCAGCACCGGGATGCGCGCCGCACGCGCCAACCAGTTGTCGTAGTCCTTGACCGTCTTGAACGGCTGCGCCACCTGGCCCGAACCCAGCATCACCGCATAGCTGACGGTGGAGCCCATCTGGTTGACCGGCATCATCCAGCCCGGGAACTTCTCCCCTTCCAGCGACTGCTGCTGCTCCTCGACGAAGATGCGGTAGCTGAGCAGATCCTGCCCGGCCAGGCCGGCATCGCCGATCTTCTGCACCTTGTCCAGCCACTGCTGGGTGAAGTCATGGCTCTGCTTGCGGAACTCGGCCGAGCCGAAATCCGGCAGCTGGTCGTTGTAGCGGTTGTCGCCCTGGAAGGTGGCCTGCAGCGGGTTCAGCTTGAGCACGCCTTCCCAATAATCGGCATACAGCTGGTTCAGCTGCGCGGCCTTGTCGGCCTGCGCTGCCTGCGCACTGCTGTCGCCGGCGGCAGGCGGCGAGGACGGGCTGCAAGCTGCCAATACGGTGGCCAGCGACAAGGAGACGGCAAATGCCAACGGACGGATAGTCATCAGGGGTTCTCAACCGGGGAAACAATGCTGCCAGCGTCAGTCGAACTGTCGATATCGGGAAGGGCCAAAGGTCACTCCCGCCTCAGCCAGCATCGCGGTCGCGCCCGCAACCGGTCATAATCCGCCCCCAGCCGCAGCCGCCCCGCGCCTGCCCTCCTTTTGTTCATGCTGGACCGGCGCCGCTGTGCCCGGCCCGGCATCTGCCGTATCCAGCCGTATCTATGACTACTTCGCGCCGCCCCTTGGGCTTCTGGTCCGCTACCGCCCTGGTTGTGGGCAGCATGATCGGCTCCGGCACCTTCCTGTTGCCCGCCACCCTCGCCCCTTATGGCGCCGCCACCCTGATTGGCTGGGGCATCACCCTGTGCGGCGCGCTGCTGCTGGCGGTCACCTTCGCGCAGCTGGCCAAGCGCTGGCCACAGACCGGCGGCCCCTATGTATTCGCCCGCAATGCCTTCGGCGAGCTGCCCGGCTTCATGGTGGCCTGGAGCTACTGGATCTCCATGTGGTGCGCCATCGCCGCCATCGCAGTGGCGTTTGCCGGCAGCATCGGCGCGATTTTTCCGGCTTTGACCGCTACCCCGGTGCGGGCGGCGGCCTGTGGCCTGGTGGCGCTGTGGGCCTGCGCCGGCGTCAACCTGCTCGGCGTGCGCGAGGCTGGCCGCCTGCAGCTGCTGACCACCGTGCTGAAAGTGGTGCCGCTGCTGATGTTCGGGCTGGTCGCGCTGTGGCTGGTGGACACCAGCCATTACGTCCCGTTCAACCCCTCCGGCGAATCCCTGAGCAGCGTGGCCGGCGCCACCGTGGCGCTGACCCTGTGGGCGATGATCGGCCTGGAAGCGGCCACCGTGCCGGCCGATTCAGTGGATGACGCACCGCGCACCGTGGCCCGCGCCACCGTCGCCGGCACCGCCATTGCCGGCATCGCCACAGTGCTGGCCTGCACCACCGTGCTGGGCCTGCTGCCGGCCGATGTGCTGGCCAGGTCCAGCGCGCCGATGGCCGATGCCGCCGCTGCCCTGTGGGGGCCCACCGCCGGCATGTTGCTGGCCGTGGTGATGGCTATTTCCTGTGTGGGCGCGCTCAACGGCTGGACCCTGCTGTCGGCCCAGCTGCCGATGGCCGCGGCCCGCGACGGCGTGCTGCCGCGGGCATTTGCCCGCGAAAACAAGCGCGGTGCACCGGCCTTCGGCGTGATTGTCAGCTGCCTGTTGGCCACGGTGCTGGTGATCTGCAACTACAACCGCTCGCTGGTGGACCTGTTCAAGTTCTCGGTGCTGCTGTCCACCGCCGCCACCCTGCTGCCCTACCTCGCCGGCGCCGCCGCCTGGTTGTGGCGCGGCAGCGGCATCGTCTCGCGCATCGCCGCGGCCGGCGCCCTGGTGTTCAGCCTGTATGCCATCGGCGGCATCGGCAGCGAAGCCCTGCTGTGGGGCGTGGCATTGATCGCCGCCGGCCTGCCGATCTATTTCGGGCTGCGCCGCCGCTGAGCAAGGCTCACCGCGCTGGCGCCGGCAGGCTGCGATAGCGGAAGTCACGTATCGCCGCCGCGCCACTGCCCGCGCAATAGATGCCCAGCTTCAGGCTGAGGAATCCGCCGAATACGTTGTGATGCAGGCCCGAGACTTCCATGCGGGTGGGATGCAGCTGCCAGCTGCGTCCGCCGTCGTGCGAGTAGTGGAAGGTCACCACGTTCTCGACATTGCTCAGCCTTACCCGCACCGGCCCCGGCTTGCGCGGCGCGCGCGCCCATACCAATTCCTCGGCGTACTGGAAGTTCTTGATGCTGTCGGCGGCAAAACCAACGCCGACGAAGGCCTTGTTGTTGTAATAGAGCAGCAGCCCGGCCTCGGCACCCGGCTCAGGTTCCAATGTCACCTCGACCTCGTAGGAGCGATCCGGGACACCGCAGGTCAGCGGTGAACTGTCGATCGGCGAGCTGCCGCTGGCCTGCAGGTACAGGCAGCGATCGCCGTAGCGCGCTCGTTCGCGCTCGTTCGGGCCGGGCTTGTGGAACGCCCACTGCGTGCCGAAACGGTCCTTGCTGAAGTCATCGGACAGCGCGAATCCACCCGTGCTGGGCTTGCCGCCGGCCGGCTTGGGCAAGGGCCGCGAAAGATCGCCGCCCAGCGCGCGGAACCAGCCGTCCTCGGTCCAGGCAATGGGCTCCAGCAAGGTCTGCCGGCCCAGCGTGCGGAAGCCGTTTTCATAGCCGTGATACACCATCCACCAATCCCCGGCCGGCCCTTCCACCAGGGTGGCATGGCCGCGCGACCACCACGGCTCGGCTTCGGACACGGTACGTACCAGCGGATTGTGCGGGCAGTGTTCCCAAGGCCCATGGATGGAGCGCGAGCGCGCCGCGATCACCATGTGGCCGGTGACCGGCCCGGCAGTGCCACCGACCGCCGTCACCAGATAGAACCACTGGCCATGGCGCAGCAGCTTGGGGCCTTCCGGGGCGAAGTTCTCGGTCACCCAGTCGTCCGGGTAGTGCCACGGGCTGTAGGCCGGCTCCAATGCACCGTCGGTGGCCAGGCCGTCATCGCGCAGGCGTACGCGGCGGATGCCATTGACGAACAGGTAGCGCTTGCCGTCCTCGCCGACGATATGCCCCGGATCGATGCAGCCTTCGATCTTCAGGTCCACCGGCTCGCTCCACGGGCCGGCGATGTTGTCGGCCCAGATCACGAAGATCGACCAGCCGTTGCCGGTGGGATTGGCCGGCAGATAGATGTAATAGCGGTCGCCGTGCTTGCACAGGTCCACCGCCCAGATGTCGCCCAGCGTCCTGTGCAGGGCCGGCCCGATCGGGGCCCAGTTGACCAGGTCGGTGGAATGCCAGATCACCAGCCCGGGATAGGAATAGAACGACGAGAACGTCATGTAGTAATCGTCGCCATCCTTGAGGATGCTGGGGTCGGGATGGTCGCCGGCGACGATGGGATTCAGATAGGTGCCGTCACCCAGGTCGGCGCTGCGCTGCCCCTCCGGGCCGCGGCCCCAGCGCGGCATGACCGGGCCGCAGGCGGCTCCGGATGCAGCGGGTGACGCCAGTGTTGAAAGCGGTGCCACCAGCGCACCTGCGGCAAGGGCTTTGAACAGATCGCGACGTGACGTCTCTGGCATGCGCTATGGTTCTCACTCGTCTGAAGGCTGCAGCCGTGCAGCCAGGAACAGGTGAGTGTAGCCGTCGCGCAGGCCGGAGCAGCAAGGCCGCAGATGGGGCTGTGACGCAATGCCCGTGTTCGCGGGCATGCGTTGAAAGTTGCGCTTGAAAGCAGCGTGGCCCAGCCGAGGCCGTGCGCAATCGCCTAGCGGCGTTCAATGACGAACTTGCCGAAGCCAACCCCCAGGCTCCAGCCCCGACCGGTACCTGCCAGTGCCAGCGACACGTCGCCCTTGGTCATCACCTGCGCGTCGGTTGCCCGCGATGCACTCGCATGGACCTCGGCTGCCGCGTAGGTGCCAACCAGATCATTCAGGGAATACGCCCCCGTGAACTTGCCGCGTCCATCGGTAATGGTTGTGCGTCCAACCGTCAGCCCCCCACCCTTGGCGGTGATCTTGACCGGGAAACTTGTGCCGTTGTCACAACTGATCGTGCCCGTCCCTTCGGCGGTCTTGTAGAACGCCGACCAGCCGGACAGGTTGTAGCGCAGCTCGCAATCGATGTTGCCTGCAGCCTGTGCCGCCGGTGCGACCGCACCAACTGCCAGCAGCAACAGGGCGGTGGTGATCTTCTTCATCGGGTTTCCTCCTGCCGGTTGTAACCAGCGCCGAGACTAGCAGCGCCGGAGCGCTGCGTAGCGGCCCGCAACCCGGGCACAAGGGTCAGCGTTCAGCGAGCCTCCACCGGCCCGGCCAGTTCGAACGCATCAGCATCCAGCATGGCCGGGAAGCGCTCGCGGTGTGCAGCCAGGGCCTGCGCCGAGATCGTGCTGGTCACGACCTGTTCGTGCTCGCGGATCTCCACCTGCGCCTGGCCCAGGAAGTCGATCACCGCGCTGTCCCCGCTGTAGTGCAGGTTGTTGCCGTCCACGCCGATGCGGTTGACCACCGCCACGTAGCACAGGTTTTCGATGGCACGCGCGCGGGCCAGCGTGCGCCAGGCATGGGAGCGCGCCGACGGCCAGTTGGCGACGAAGATCTGCAGGTCGAAATCCAGCTGCCCGGCGCGCTCCACGTCGTAACGGTTACGGCAGAACACCGGAAAGCGCAGGTCGTAGCAGACCTGTGGATTGATCCGCCAGCCCTTCCATTCAACGCACAGGCGTGCATTGCCGGCGGCATAACGCTTGTGTTCGCCGCCATAGCGGAACAGATGGCGCTTGTCGTAATAGTGCAGTTGTCCATCGGGCGTGGCCCACAGCAGGCGGTTATGGACCTTTCCATCCACGCGCAATTGCACGCTGCCGGTCACCGCCGCATCCAGCGCGCCCGCCTGGTCGCGGATCCATGCCACGGTTGGCCCGTCCATATCCTCGGCCTGATCGATGGCGTCATTGGAGAAGCCACTGGTGAAGGTCTCCGGCAGGATCACCAGATCGGTCTGCCCGGCCAGCGGCGCCAGCAGCGCCGCGTAGTAGTCACGGTTGCCCGCCGGGTCGTGCCAGCGGGTGTCACCCTGTACAAGCGAGATACGAAGGTCTTGCATGGTCATTCCTGTCCCTACCACCGAAAACGAAATATCACACTGGCCACGAATACCATGGCCAGCACCGGCAGCAGCCATTGCAGGCCCGCCACCCAGCGATTGCGGGGCTGGCGCCGTTCTTCCTCGCTCAACATGCCGAGGTAGATGCGCGTGTAGCGGGAAAAACTGCCGCGCAGGGCTAGCAGCCCATCATCCACCGACACCTGGCGCTGCCGCAGGCCTTCCTGCACCACCGAGAAAAACAGCAACAGCTTCAGTGCGCCGGCAAGCAGCAGCAGGCCGGCACTGAGCAGCATCAGCAGCGTACCTGTCGGCATGCCCGGCCAGGATCAAAGTGCCTGGAGCCGTTCGATCGCGGCATCCAGGGTGGCCTCGTTCTTGGCAAAGCACAGGCGCACCAGGCGCTGCCCGGCCGGCGGCGTTTCGTAGAACGGCGACAACGGAATGGCGGTGACGCCCTTCTCGATGGTCAGCCACTTCACGAACTCGTGGTCCGGCAGGTCACTGATGGCCGAGTAATCCACCAACTGGAAATACCCGCCCGGTACCGGCAACGGTTTCAGGCGGGTGGTCAGCAACTGCTCGCGGAAACGGTCACGCTTGGCCTGGTAGAAGGCCCCCAGCTCCAGGTGGTGCTCCGGCTCGTCGCGGATCATCGCGGCAAAGCCATATTGCGCCGGACTGTAGGTGGTGAAGGTGTTGTACTGATGCACCTTGCGGAACTCGGCGGTCATGGCCGGCGGCGCGATCGCATAGCCGATCTTCCAACCGGTGCAATGGTAGGTCTTGCCGAAGCTGGAGATCACGAACGCGCGCTCGCGCAGCTCCGGGTAGCGCAGCGCCGATTCATGGCGGGCGCCGTCATAGACGATGTGCTCGTAGACCTCGTCGGAAATCAGGTAGATGTCGGTGCCGCGCAGCACCTCGATCAAGGCCTGCATGTCGGCAGCCGACAGCATCGCCCCGGAGGGGTTGTGCGGGGTGTTGACCATCAGCATGCGGGTGCGCGGGGTGATGGCGGCGCGCACCTTGTCCCAATCCACCGCAAACGTCTGCGGATCCAGCGCCACGTGCACCGCACGCGCGCCGGCCAGGTCGATGGCCGGTTCGTAGCAGTCATACGCCGGGTCCAGCACGATCACTTCCTCGCCCGCCCGCACCACTGCATGGATGGCGTTGAAGATGGCTTCGGTACCGCCCGAGGTCACCGTGATCTCGCTGTCAGCGTCCACCTGGGCGCCGTAGCAATCCAGCACCTTCTGTGCGATGGCCTGCCGCAGGGGGGCCACACCGGTCATCGGCGCATACTGGTTCAAGCCATCCCGCATGGCCTTGGCGGTTTCATCGATCAGCCGCTGCGGCGCCGGGAAATCCGGAAAGCCCTGGCCCAGGTTGACCGCGCCGTGTTCGGCAGCCAGCTGCGACATCACGGTGAAAATGGTGGTGCCCACCTTGGGCAGCTTGGTCTGCGGTTGCATCGTTACGTACACGCCGGCGGAGGAAAGCACCGAGTTTACGCAAAGCTGCGGATTTAAGCCGCAGCGCGGACGGCATTGCTGCAGGACATAGCGGTGCCGGGTCTATAATGCGCCCCCTCCCGGCACCCGCCCGGCAGTGCCCTCCTCCAAGGACGGAAGCGCCCGATCGATGATTGACTCCACCACCGCCCCGCCATTGCTCGCCGCCCGCGGATTACGCTTCAGCCGCAACGAAGAACCGGTGTTCGGCCCGTTGGACCTGCACGTGGACGCTGGCGAAGCCCTGCTGGTGCAAGGCAGCAACGGCGCCGGCAAAACCACCCTGCTGCGCGTGTTGGCCGGCCTGCTGGCAGCAGACCAGGGGCAGATCGAGATCGATGGGCGCACCGCCAGCAGCGGTGACCGCTCGCGCTACATTGCCTACCTGAGCCACCTCACCGCGCTCAAGCAGGATCTGGGCACACTGGAGAACCTGCACTTCCTGTGCGGCCTGCAGGGCCGCCGCGCACGCCAGATGCCGGGCAATGCGCTGGCCATCGTCGGCCTGGCCGGCTACGAGGAAACGCCGGTGCGGCAACTGTCGGCCGGGCAGAAAAAGCGCTTGTCGCTGGCCAGGGTGTGGCTGTCGCCCGCCCCGGTCTGGCTGCTGGACGAGCCTTACGCCAACCTCGACCTGGAGGGTATCAACCTGGTCAACCGGATGATCTCGGCGCACCTGCGTAGTGGTGGTGCGGCCCTGGTCACCACCCACGGTGCCTATGCGGCGCCGCCGGTACGCAACCGCCTGCTCACCTTGGGCCGACCCGATCAGGAGGCCGCCGCATGAGCCTGCCCGGACCGCAACCGACCTTGTTCAGCGCCGGCCGCGCGCTGCTGGTGCGTGACCTGAAACTGCTCTGGCGCCGCCGCGGCGACGCCGCCCAGCCGGTACTGTTTGCCCTGTTGGTGGTTGCGCTGTTCGCGCTGGCCCTGGGCGGCGAACCGCGCCTGCTGCAGAGCGTTGCCTCGGCCGTATTGTGGCTGGCGGTACTGCTGGCCGGCCTGTTGTCGCTGGACAGCCTGTTCCGCAGCGATGCCGAGGACGGTTCGCTGGAGCAATGGCTGCTGTCGCCGGTACCCCTGGCCTGGCTGGTCGCGGTTCGGGTGTTCTCGCACTGGCTAACCACGGCCTTCCCGCTGGTGCTGGTCAGCCCACTGCTGGCCGAGCTGATGCAGTTGCCACGTGCACAGCTGCCGGTCCTGATCGCATCGCTGGCATTGGGCACTCCCCTGCTCAGCCTGCTGGGCGCGGTGGTGGCGGCGCTGACCGTTGGCATGCGCCGCGCCGGCATCCTGCTGGCATTGCTGGTCCTGCCGCTGTACGTACCGGTGCTGGTATTCGGTGCCGGCTCGGTGGCGGCGGCGGCGCAGGGGCTGGACCCGCTGGGTGCCCTGTTGATGCTCGCTGCCGGGTTGGTCGTAAGCGCGGTATTGGCCCCCCTTGCAGCCGCACTTGCCATCCGCATTGCCAACTCATAAAGCGCTATTCTTGACGCCGGCTTCACACCCGCGCTCGTCAGCCCATGCCCAACCGGCACCGCCCAGAAAACCCCAGCCCTGACCTGCCCACGCTGCCGCCCCGCCCTGCGGTTGAACTGCAGCGCCGCGGCGAACTGCGGGTGGAAAAATTTCTGGAAGCGGCGACGGTCATCTTCAACGAGAAGGGCTATCAGGCCGCCCGCCTGGCTGACATCGTCAAGCTCGCTGGTGGCTCCATGGCCACCCTCTATCGCGCCTTCGGCGACAAGGTGGGGCTGGTGCACGCGTTGATGGAGCGCAGCATCAACCAGTTCGGTCGCAGCCTGGACGAACTGTCCAGCTCCAACCTGCCTCCCCAGGAGGCGCTGGAACAGGCCGCGTTCAAGATGGTTGAAGAAATTCTTTCGCCAGCACGCATCGCCTGCCATCGCGTGGTCATTGCCGAAGGCATGAGCCAGCCGGAACTGCGCGACTGGTTCCAGGCCCATGGTGTGACCACGATGGAGATCCTGCTCAGCCGCTATTTCGCCCGCGAGCACGACGCTGGCCGCCTGCATATCGAAGACCCCGACCTGGCCGCACGGCATTTCTACATGCTGGTGATCGGCGGGGTGATCCTGCGCTCGGTCAACGGGCGCATGGGGGCCAACGACGTGCCGCTGGCGCAGGAACAGGCACGATCGGCGGTCACGCTTTTCCTGAACGGCGCCCTGCCCCGAACCTGAACCTCCGCTTGCTGCGTTGCAGCTTGCACTGTACCCAAGCCGCTCACAGAATCGTGACGTAATCGCCATTACGTTGTCGGCACCCGTTGTCACCCACCCATCGGCAGGGACAACACAAGGAGGGGAACGTGCGGCTCTACCTAGCGTTTGTGATGTTGGTCGCAACTGTGGCTCTGGTCGCCGCTGCCTGGTTGGCGCCGATCAAGGCCGACGCGTCCGGGCAGGCCGTCAAATTGCCCGAAACCCACTTTGCCTCCACCCAATCCGGCCATGGCTTCAATGCCCCGCCCGGCTTTGCCGATGCCGTACCGGCGCGCAACAAGGCGCACCCGGAAGCCAAATCGGTCGGCCAGCAGGTGTGTACCGCCTGCCACAGCAAGGAAAACGACAACTTCGCGCATACCGCGCACGCCGCCGGCATGCAGGTGGCGCTGGCTGCCAATCCCGCAACCGCCACCTGCGAGGCCTGCCACGGCCCGGGCTCGGTGCACGCGGCCAATCCCACCCAGAAGGGATCGATCATCGCCTTCACCCGCGATGGTGGCACGCCGGTCGCCAACCAGACCGAAAGCTGCCTGGGCTGCCACTCCGGCGGGCCGCGTGATGCGTGGCTGGGCTCCATCCATCAGCGCAATGACCTGTCCTGCAGCGATTGCCACAACCCGATGACCAAGTTCTCGGCCGAAGGCCTCACCGCCAAACAGTCGGTCAGTGAGACTTGCGCCACCTGCCACAAGGACATCCGCCAGCAGTTCAACCGGCGCTCGCACATGCCCTTGCCGGAAGGCGCCATCAGCTGTGTCGATTGCCACAACCCGCACGGCACGCTCAACCCCACCCTGCTCAAGACCGACACCGTCAACGAGACCTGTTACCAGTGCCACGCGGAAAAGCGCGGCCCGTTCCTGTTCGAACACGCGCCGGTACGCGAGAGCTGCCTGAACTGCCATCAGGTACACGGCTCCAACCAGCATGCCCTGCTGGTCGCGCCGATCCCGATGCTGTGCCAGCAGTGCCACTCGCATACCCGCCATCCCAACGACCTGCAGACCGAAACCTCGCTCGGCAATGGCCTCACCGCCGACGAGCGACTGATGGGCCGTGGCTGCATCACCTGCCACGCCCAGGTACACGGCTCCAACCATCCTTCCGGCCCACGTCTGCACAAGTAAAGGGAGAACGACATGTGCACACGGAATCGTTCAAGGAACTGCCGCTGGTCACTGTTATCCCTGGCCTTGATGGCAGGCCTGGCTCAGGCGCAGGACAGCGGCGCCGGCGTCGACCTGCAGTTTGGCAACTGGCTGGACCCCAGCGGTCGCATCGGCTGGGAGGGCTGCGACAAGGACGGCGAAAGCTGGCTCAGCGCGGAAACCAAGCGCACGCCCACCGGTTTCCTGTATGGCTGCGCGCCACAGATGGCCACCGCCAAGCCTTTCGGCGACAACGGCTGGACCTACTCCGGCAACCTGGCACTGGGCTACCTGCACCTGAGCGGCGATGAGCGCAACAGCACCTGGCGCCGTTTCCGCGACCCCGACGATGGTGTGGTACTGCAGGCCAATTTCAGCCTGGCCCGCGCCGACGATGGCCGTTACGTGGACGTGCGTCTGAGCCGGCTCAGCCGTGACAACCAGTACCTGCGTGCGGTCTTCGGCCAGGCCGGCCGCTACAAGGTACAGGCATTCGCGCGCAGCGCACCCAACGTGCTCAGCGGCAATGCGCGCTCGATCTGGGACGGCGCCGGCAGCAACCACCTTACCCTGAAGGACGGCCTGACCCCGGCCGGCAGCACCGCCGCGCAAGTTGCGGCCGTGTCCGCCGCGCAACCGCTCAGCACCTTGAGCGTGGTCCGCGACAAACAGGGCGTCAGCATCAACTACCTGCTCAACCCGCGCTGGACCGGCTATGCCAGCCTCACCCATGAAGAGCGCAAGGGCGCGCGCCCGTTTGGCGGGCCGTTCTTCTTCAACTACCCGTTCCCGGCCAACGGCGGCGTGTACGAGATACCGCGGCCAATCGACGACAGCACGCTCAATTTCATGGGCGGCTTCCGCTTTGTCGGCAACGTCTGGCGCACGGATTTCAACTACACCGGTTCGTTCTTCCGCAACGCGCACAGCGCCTACGACTACCAGGTGCCCTACGGCCTTTACTCGGTGGCTGGTGCCTACACGCCCCCGCTTTACCAGGGCTCGTTCGCCTACGAGCCGGAAAACGACTACCACCGTCTGGGCGCCACCTTCGGCCGCAAGCTGCCCAGTTGGAACGGCGATTTCTCGGTCAACCTGGCGCTGACCACCATGCGCCAGAACGACAAGCTGCTGGCGCCGATGGACTGCCAAGGGCAGTTCGGGCAGACACTGGCGCCACCGTTCATCTATGACTGCGCCAACTGGAGCACCACCGACGCGCTGTCGCGCAAACGTGCCGGGCTGGCCATCAACAACCAGAAGGTCGATGCGCGCCTGGTGCTGATGCCCAACGACGACGTCACCTGGCGCAACACCGCCCGCTATCTGCGCGAGGACTACAGCGGCACCTACTGGGCCTACAACCCGCTCACCGACCAGTACGGCTATATCGCCGAAAACGGTGCCCAGGGCAGTGTAGTACCCGGCGAAATGGGCGTATGGGACCGCGGCCCGAATGCCTCGGTGCTCACCCGCATCCGCAACCTGCCGCTGGACAAGGAAACCCGCGAGGTGTCCACCGGCGCCGATTTCCGCGCCAACAACAAGAACACCTTGTCTGCCAGCTATACCTATACGGCGATCGAACGCGCCCACCGCGAGGTGGCCACCACCCACGACAACCTGCTCAAGTTCGGCTGGAACAACCGTGCGCTGGACTGGCTCACCTTCCGCGCTAACTACTCCTACCTGGACCGCAGCGGCAGCCGCTACTACTACGATCCGTACGAGTTCACCTTCTCCAGTTCGCTGCCGGGTTTCGTCGACCCTGCCGGCGGCCTGAGTCCGCATACGGTCTCGGCACTGCGCAAGTACGACATCGCCTCGCGCACCCAGCAGAAGCTGGACCTGATGGCGACCTTCATCCTGCCGCATGACATGACGATCTATGCCTCCGCGCGCGGTGACCGCAACCGCTACGACGCACAGATCGGCCGGCAGCGCTTTGACACCTACTCCGGCAGTGTGCAGTGGGAATGGCAGCCCAGCCCGGAGACCACCACCAGCGCCTGGTATGGCTACGACCGCTCCACCCTGGTATTTGCCAACGTCAACGACGGCACCGGCAGCGACCCGGACCTGGGTGGCCCGACCTATCCGGAGGCCTACCGCTGGTGGATGGATGACGCCCAGCGCAACCACTACGCCGGGGTCAACTTCAATCGTCGCTTCGGCAGGGCGGTACTGGACCTGGCCTGGAACTGGACCTATTCGCGCGGCACCACCCGCTACCGCATGAACTCGGCCGCCGCCATGACCACGCCTGCCAATGCCGCACAGGCCATCGGCGCCTACCCGGTGATGAAGTATCGCGTGACTTCGCTGACCGCCGGACTGACGCTGCCGTTGACCGAGCGCATGCGCCTGCGCGTGTTTGATACCTGGGAGCGCGGCAATCTCTCCGATTGGCACTACTTCGGTTTCGAGGACACGCTGGTGTATGACCACCGCGTCTACACCGATGGCGGCCCGGCCAAGTACAACGTCAACCTGGTTGGCATGCTGTTCGAGGTGGCCCTATGAAGGCGCTCTGGTTGATTGCCGCACTGGCTGCCACCGCCGGCCAGGCTGATCCACCGGCCACGGCCGATGCCCCGGCAGCCGCTCCCGAAGCCGCTGCTGCAAACGAGACGCCGGCCAAACCACTGCCGCGCCTTGACCTGCGCCGCGCTCATGCCCCCGCCGGTGACGCCCAGGCCGGCAAGGGCAAGTCCGAAGTCTGCGCCGCCTGCCATGGTGCCGACGGCATTGCCATCACCCCCGCCTTTCCCAACCTGGCCGGGCAGAAGGCCGACTATCTGTACTGGGCGCTGCATGCCTACAAGGACGGTCGCATGCCCGAGTCGCCAATGACGCCGATGGCCGCGCCGCTGGAAGAACAGGACATCCGCGACCTGGCCGCCTATTACGCCAGTCTGCCGCATCCACCGCCGCCGGCCGACGCCGCTCCGGCCGATCCCATCGACCCGGCCCTGCTTGCCCAGGGCCAGAGCCTCTACATGGCGGGCGACCCGGCCAAGGGCATCCCACCTTGCCAGGGCTGCCACGGCGCCGATGGCCGCGGCAATCCGCAAGCCGCCTACCGTGACCGCAGCGGGCGCACGCCGTATGCCGCCTACCCCCTGCTGCGCGGGCAGCAAAACGACTACCTGCAGACCCGCCTGCAACAGTTCCACGACGACGCCATCGACGCTTCAACCAACAGCCGTGTCATGCACGGCATCGGCAAGCAGTTGGATGCGGACAGCATCAAGGCTGTCTCCACCTGGCTGTCATCGCTGAAGGAGTAAGACCGGTTTCACCTTCCCCCGCGCCACGCCGTGGCGTGCTTCTGCAACCTGCGTTTTGAGGAGTTACCCATGAAGTCCCGTATTTTCCTTGCCCTGCTCGCCCTTGGTGGTGCCTCCTCTGCCTATGCCGCCGATAGCTGTTCGGTGAGCCTGGAAGGCAACGATGCGATGAAGTACAACCTCACCAACATCGACGTGCCCAAGACCTGCACCAACTTCACCATCAACCTGAGCCACACCGGCAAGATGGCCAAGAACGTGATGGGCCACAACGTGGTCATCGCCAGGACCACCGACATGGCGGGCATCGACGCCGACGGCATCAAGGCCGGGCTGGCCGCGGACTACCTCAAGGCCGGCGACACCCGCGTGCTTGCGCACAGCAAGGTGGTCGGCGGCGGCGAAAGCACGTCGGTCTCCATCCCGGTGGCCAGTCTCAACGCCGCCGGTGCACCGCTGTCGTTCTTCTGCAGTTTCCCCGGTCACTCGGCGATGATGAAGGGCACGGTCACCCTCAAATAAGCACCCGGTAACGGCCGACACGCTGGTTTTGCGGTATCTTGCACGCGTGTGAAAACAGCAACGGTGCCGTCAGCGGCACCCAGCCGGTCGGGCCACGACGCGTGGCCCGGCCTTGGTCTTCCTCAGCGAGCGTGCGGATGTTCAAAGCTTTAGTCGGTTGGTTTCACAAGCTGGGCTCACCGCCCTACTTCGACAGCTTTGCTGCCCGCTGGGCGCCGTGGTTCTATCTCGCGTCGCTGCCGCTGTTCGCCCTGGGCCTGTGGCAGGCACTGGCCGTGGTACCTGCCGACTACCAGCAGGGTGACAGCTTCCGCATTCTCTACATCCACGTGCCATCGGCCTGGATGAGCCTGTTCGTGTTCGGGCTGATGGCGTTTTACAGTGCCATCGCGCTGATCTGGCGGATCAAGCTGTGCGAAATCCTGGCCACGGCCTGCGCACCGATCGGCGCCGCGTTCACCCTGGTCACCCTGATCACCGGCAGCATCTGGGGCAAACCCATGTGGGGCACCTGGTGGGACTGGGACCCGCGCCTGACCACCGAACTGATCCTGCTGTTCCTGTATCTGGGCGTGATGGGCCTGTACGGCGCCATTGACGACCGCCGTGCCGCTGCTCGCGCCGCCGGCCTGCTGGCCATCGTCGGCGTGGTGTTGCTGCCGGTGATCCGGTATTCGGTCGTCTGGTGGAACTCGCTGCATCAGGGCCAGACCATCCGCATGTTCGGCGAATCCAGCATGGACAGCAGCATGATCCTGCCGCTGTGGCTGATGGTGTTCGCCACCAAGTTCTGGTTTGCCGGCTCACTGCTCAGCCGCGCCCGCGCCGACAACCTGCGCCGCGACGCAGGCAAGGCCTGGGTGCGCGAGCGCGTGGAGAAATCGGCATGAGCTATTTCAAATACGTGGCGATGGCCTACGCCGTGTTCTTCATCGTGTTGGCCTGGGACTTCATCGTGCCGCGGATGCAGATCCGCCGACAGCTGCGTGACGCACGCAGCCGCATCGCGCGTGACAAACGTGCCAATGCGGCCCCCAGCGACGAGGAGCTGAGCCGATGAGCCCGACCCAACGTCGCCGTCTGCTGCTGGTACTGCTGGTGGTGGCCGTAGCCGGCATCGCCGCCGTGCTGGTTGCCACCGCCCTGCAGCGCAATATCGCCTACCTCTACACCCCCGCCGAAGTGAAAGCCGGCAAGGTTGCACCTGACGCACGCTTCCGCCTGGGCGGCATGGTCGCCAAGGGTTCGTTCAAGCGGGAAAGCGGCGCGCTGCTGGCACGCTTCGACGTTACCGATGGCGACGCCGTGCTGCCGGTCAGCTACGACCGCATCCTGCCCGACCTGTTCCGCGAGGGGCAGGCGGTGGTTGCCACCGGGCGCATGCGGGACGGCGTGTTCGTGGCCGAGGACGTGCTGGCCAAGCACGACGAAACCTATATGCCCAAGGAGCTGGCCGACAAGATGGGCCAGGCCCACACCAAGCACCAGATCCCGGCCACCGCCCCAGCAACGGAAACGCCCTGAGTGCTCGCTGAAATCGGACAGGTACTACTGATCCTCGCGCTGCTGGCGGCCCTGCTGCAGAGTGTGCTGCCCCTGGTTGGTGCGCAACGGGGCCTGCCCGCACTGATGGCCACCGCACGCCCCACCGCTTTGTTGCAGCTGACCATGGTGCTGGGCGCGTTCGTGGTGCTGACCATCGCCTTCGTACGCCAGGATTTCTCACTGCGCTACGTGGCCGAGAACTCCAATTCGCTGCTGCCGATGATCTACCGCTACTCGGCGGTTTGGGGCGCGCACGAGGGTTCGCTGCTGCTGTGGACCCTGGTACTGGCCTTGTGGAGCGCGGCGGTCAGCGAATTCTCCCGCCAGCTGCCCGACCCGGTGGTCGCGCGCGTGCTTGCTGTGATGGGCATGATCAGCGTCGGCTTCCTTGCCTTCCTGCTGTTCACCTCCAATCCCTTCGCCCGCCTGCTGCCGGCACCGGTCGAAGGCCACGATCTCAACCCGCTGCTGCAGGATCCGGGGCTGATCATCCACCCGCCCCTGCTCTATCTGGGCTATGTGGGGTTTGCGGTACCGTTCGCCTTCGCCATCGCTGCCCTGCTGGACGGTCGCATCGACGTGCGCTGGTTGCGCTGGACACGGCCCTGGACCAACGTCGCCTGGGCCTTCCTGACCATTGGCATTGCCTTGGGCAGCTGGTGGGCCTACTACGAACTTGGTTGGGGCGGCTGGTGGTTCTGGGACCCGGTGGAGAACGCCAGTTTCATGCCTTGGCTGGTGGGCGCGGCCCTGCTGCACTCGCAGGCCGCCACTGAAAAGCGCGGCGTGTTCGTCGGCTGGACCCTGCTGTTGGCCATCGCCGCATTCGCGCTGTCACTGCTGGGTACCTTCCTGGTGCGCTCGGGCGTGCTGACCAGCGTGCATTCGTTTGCCGCCGACCCCTCGCGCGGCCTGTTCATCCTGATCTTCCTGGGCGTGGTGGTCGGCGGCTCACTGCTGCTGTACGCGCTGCGTGCACCGGGCATGGGCGGCGACGGCCAGGATCCCAGGCGCGCCTTTGCCCTCAACTCGCGCGAAGGCCTGCTGCTGGCCAACAACCTGTTGCTGGCCAGCGCCTGCGCCATGGTGCTGCTGGGCACGCTTTACCCGTTGCTGGCCGACGCCCTGGACCTGGGCAAGGTATCGGTGGGGCCGCCTTACTTCGGCACCTTGTTCCTGCTGCTGATGGCCCCGCTGGTGCTGCTGCTGCCGTTTGGTCCGCTCACCCGCTGGCAGCGCGAACAGGGCATGCGCCCGCTGACCCTGCTGTTGCCGTGGGCCGCGCTGGCCATGGTACTGGGCGTGATCGGCTGGTGGTTGGCGCCACAAGGCAAGCTCAAAACCGGGGTCGGCATCGCCGCCGCGGTGTGGGTGGCCGCTGGCACCCTGTACTACCTGTGGACCCGCCTGCGCGGCGGTGGCCGGCCCAAGGCTGAAACCTGGGGCATGCTGGTCGCCCATCTTGGCATCGCCGTGTTCCTGGTCGGCGCCCTGCTGGTGGAAGCGCTGAACGTGCAGCACGAGGTGGCACTGGCCCCTGGCCAATCGGTGGACGCCGGCGGCTACACGTTGGTGTTCGAGGGCGTGGACGCCACCGATGGCCCCAACTACCACTCCGACCGTGGCCACCTGAAGGTGCTGCACGACAACCGCCTGGTAGCCCGCCTGCACCCGGAAAAGCGCATGTACGCCAGTGGCGGCCAGCCCATGACCGAGGCCGGCATCCATCCGGCCCTGGGTGGCGATGTGTACGTCGCACTGGGAGAATCACTGGGTGACGGCTCCTGGGCCGTGCGCGTACAGATCAAACCCTTTGTCCGCTGGATCTGGCTGGGCGCGGCGCTGATGGCCCTGGGTGGGCTGATCACCGCCGTTGACCGCCGCTTCCGCCGGTTGCCCGAGAAGTCCCGATGAACACCCCTGCAGCAAACCCCGAACCCAACAAGCCACACCGTCTGCCCCCCGTCGCCATCATCCTTGGCGCGTTGTTCTTCCTCGGCCTGATGGGCTTGATGCTGTACGGGGTAAGCCGATCCGACCGGCCCGATCGCGACAGCCTGCCGTCCGCATTGATCGGCAAGCCAGCGCCGGCGTTCTCGCTGCCGGTGCTGCATGATCCCAGCGTGCATGTCACCGACAAACAGCTGCGCGGCGCTCCGTATGTGCTCAACGTATGGGGCAGCTGGTGCCCGACCTGCCGCGACGAGCACCCCATCCTCACCCGCTTCGCCGAAACCAAGCGCGTGCGCATGATCGGCTACAACTGGAAGGACGAACCCAGTGAAGCACTGCGCTGGCTGGAGCAGCTGGGTAACCCCTACATGGTGGTACTGGCCGACCAGGAAGGCCGCACCGCACTGGATTGGGGCATCGCCGCCGCGCCGGAAACGTTCCTGGTGGATGGCGCCGGCATCGTGCGCTGGAAGTACAGCGGCGCCATCACCCAGCAGGTGATGGACGAACAGCTGATCCCCGCGCTGGAAAAAGTGGAGGCCGCCAGCGGTGGCCACACCGGCGCCCCTGACCTGGGCAAGCTGCAATGAGATACCTGGGTGCCCTGCTGCTGTGGCTGGCATTGGTGGCTGGCGCGCTGGCGCAACCGGCCGGGGACCCGACCCCGCTTCAATACCGCGACCGCGCCGAGGAAGCCCGCTTCCACGCACTGACCGCCGAACTGCGTTGCGTGCAATGCCAGAACCAGTCGCTGGCCGATTCCAATGCGCAGATCGCGCACGACCTGAGGCGCGAAGTACTCAAGCTGATGCACGAAGGCCGCAGCGACGCCGAGATCAAGCAGTTCCTGGTCGAACGCTACGGCGAGTTCGTGCTGTACCGGCCGCAGATGGAAGGCAGCACCCTGCTGTTGTGGCTGGGCCCAGGCCTGTTGCTGCTGGCAGGCGCCTTGGTGCTGGTGCTGCATGTCCGTCGTCGTGCGCGCAGCGTGCCAGCCTCGGCTGCCGACGATGCCAGCCAGGAAGAACGCGAATGGTGAACTGGCCTTTCCTCATCGGTGCCGGCCTGCTGGCCGCAGTTGCTACCGGGCTTGCGCTGCTGCCATTGTGGCGCGCGGGGCAGCGCCGCATCTGGGGCACCCTGCTCGCCCTTGCCGTCGTCGCCACGCTGGGCCTGTACCAGTGGTTGGGTACCCCGGCCGCACTGCAACCGCAGGCCGTGGCCAGTGAGGGCCCGCAGACCATCGAACAAGGCATCAGCGCCCTGCAGGAGGCCCTGGCCAAGAACCCGCAACGGGTGGATGGCTGGGTGCTGCTGGCCCGTTCACAGCTGGAGATCGGCAAGGTGGCCGATGCCGCCGCGTCCTACCAGCGCGCCGTGCAGCTGGCCCCCGACGAACCCGGGGTGCTGGTCGAAGCTGCCCAGACCCGTGCCCAGGCCGATCCCAAGTTCCTGTTCGACGATACCGCCAGCCAATGGCTGGCCCATGCCCGCGAACTGGCACCCGACAACGAGCGCGCCATCTGGCTGACCGGCATCGTGCAGCGCCAGCGTGGTCAGGACGAACTGGCCGCACAGACCTGGGAAAGCCTGCTCAGCCGCCTGGAGCCGGCGGCTGCCGTCGCCCTGCAGGAGCAGATCGACATTGCCCGCGGCAAGCAGCCCAGTACCGCGCACGGCCGCGATGCCAGCGCTACACCGTCCGCCGCCACGGCCGCAGGCAACAGCATCCAGGTAACGGTCACGGTTGCGCCGGCCCTGGCGGCGCGGGCCGCCTCTGGCAAGGACACCTTGTTCGTCATCGCCCGCGTCCCGGGCGGCCCGCCCATGCCGGTGGCAGTGGAACGTCACCCGGCCCAGGCCACTCCCCTGACAGTGACGCTGGATGACGGCGACAGCCCCATGCCAACGCAGAAGTTGTCCGACCTGCAGGAAGTGGAGGTGTTCGCCCGCCTCTCCAGCAGCGGCACGGCGATGCGCGGCGAAGGGGATATCGAATCGGAGCCGGTCCGGGTCAAGTTGCCAACCAACGAACCTTTGAATGTGGTGATCGAGCCCCGGCCCTGAGGCCCGCCGGCATGGACGCCAAGGCGGAACGTGCTGCAGCCTCGACTGCGACGCAAGGTCTCCGACAGCGGTTGATACACCGTTCGCTTTACGGCGTGGCCGCTCTGGCCCTGCTCGGTATGCTGCTGCCACTGCAACGCGCCTTATTGCCGGGGAACCAAGGCCTGTCCTGGGCACTGGACCTGTTTGCACATTGGCAACCCTGGTATGCCGCCACATGGCTGGCCTGCAGCTTGCTGCTCGCGTCCACCCGCCGGCGTTGGCTTCTGGCGCTTCCGCTGCTTGCATTGCCATGGTTCACCGCAAGCCGGCCCGCCGCACAAAGCGCGGAACCCGCGCAGCTCACCATCGTCATCGCCAACGTCAATATCCGCCAACACGACCCGCAGGCGCTGCTGCAATGGCTTCGCGAACATCCGGCCAACATCGTCGTACTGACAGAGCTCTCGCCAGCCTACGCACAGCGCCTGGCCGAAGCCGGCAATGGCGGCTTCGGCCACGCCCTGCTGCACCCCTTGGACTCTCCACCCGGCCTGGGCATTCTGTCTGATCGCCCATTGATCGAGCCGAGACTGCACGCCGATACGCTGGGCGCACTGTACCTGGAGGCCCGCATCGAGCTGCTCGGCCAACCGTTGCGCTTGTTCGCCGTCCATCCCAAACCACCGATGGCGGTGCGCAAATTCAAGGCACGTGACAGCCTGTTGCGCGAACTGGCCGGCTCCTCGGATCAAGCCACCGTCATCGCCGGCGACCTCAATGCCACCGCGTGGTCCAGTGCCTTGTATGCAGCCCAGCAACACAATGTGCGACGCGTCACCGGCGCTGCCCCAACCTACCCCAGCAAAGGTGCCGGCTTGATCGGTATCGGCATCGACCATGTACTGGTATCTCCACAACTGGCGGGCAGCTTCCATCAACGAGGGCCCAACATAGGCTCGGACCACCTACCGGTAAGGGTCGGCATCCGTTGGCAAGCGGCCCCGGCCAACGTTGGCAGCCACCAGCATTGCTGCCTGTTGGCGGAATAGCGTGATAACCGCTGGTTATCACCCATGCGAAGATGTGCCACGCATCCCCGCTAAAATTGGCCGATGACCGAATTCATACCCGAAGGCAGCCGCTTCCACGTGCTTTCGTCCCCCTTTCCGATGAAGCGCGGCGGCAGCCTGCAGGGCGCCCGCGTCGCCTACGAAACCTGGGGCACGCTGGCTGCCGATGCTGGCAACGCCATCCTCATCGTCACCGGGCTGTCGCCCGATGCCCATGCCGCCAGCCACGCCGACAACCCGGCCGTTGGCTGGTGGGAGCCCATGCTCGGCCCCGGCAAACCCATCGATACCGACCGCTGGTTCGTCATCTGCGTCAACTCGCTTGGCAGCTGCAAGGGTTCCACCGGCCCGGCCTCGATCAATCCGGCCACCGGCCAACCCTATCGGCTGGGTTTTCCCGAGCTGTCGATCGAAGACGTTGCCAATGCCGCCGCCGAAGTGGTCAAGGCGCTGGGCATCACCCAACTTGCCTGCCTGATCGGCAATTCGATGGGCGGCATGACCGCGCTGGCCGTGCTGTTGCAGCACCCGGGTATCGCCCGCGCCCACATCAACATCTCCGGCAGTGCCCAGGCCCTGCCTTTTTCCATTGCCATCCGCTCGCTGCAACGCGAAGCCATACGATTGGACCCGGCATGGAACAACGGTGACTACGACGACGCGCACTATCCCGAATCCGGCATGCGCATGGCGCGCAAGCTGGGCGTCATCACCTACCGCTCGGCGTTGGAGTGGGATGGCCGCTTCGGCCGCGTGCGGCTGGACTCGGAACAGACCGACGACGACCCGTTCGGGCTGGAGTTCCAGGTGGAAAGTTATCTGGAAGGCCATGCGCGTCGCTTCGTGCGCCGCTTCGACCCCAACTGCTATCTCTACCTGGGTCGCTCCATGGACTGGTTCGACCTGGCCGAGTACGGCAACGGCGACGTAGCCGCCGGCCTGGCCAACATCCACGTCGAACGCGCCCTGGCCATCGGTGCCAACACCGACATCCTGTTCCCGGTGGAGCAACAGCAGCAGATTGCCGACGGGCTGCGCGCCGGTGGCGCCCAGACCCAGTTCATCGGCATGGATTCGCCGCAGGGCCATGATGCATTCCTGGTCGATTACGACCGTTTTGGCCCCGCCGTAAGCCAGTTCCTGCAAAGCCTGCCGACAAGCGGCTGACCACAGCCCCCACCACCACGGCGGGCTACCCCTGATGGCGGCCCGCCATGCACGATCGCACGCTGTCCGTCTGCCCCCTATCGGCAACGGCCCATGCTGCGTGCAATTCTTCTGCTGCTCTGCCTACTCCTCTGCGGTGCGCTGCGTGCAGCGGCGCCACCCCTGATGCTGGCCAGCACCTGGCAGGACGGCCCCGATGTCAGCCAGTACCTGGTCAGCGAAAAATTCGATGGTGTCCGCGCGCGCTGGGACGGCCGTGTCCTGTGGACCCGCGCCGGCCACCGTATCCACGCACCTGCCTGGTTCACCGATGGCTGGCCCAGCCAGCCACTGGATGGCG
Source organism: Stenotrophomonas sp. (assembly GCA_032112995.1). Taxonomy (GTDB): domain Bacteria; phylum Pseudomonadota; class Gammaproteobacteria; order Xanthomonadales; family Xanthomonadaceae; genus Stenotrophomonas. The sequence goes on from DAMCTY010000010.1 coordinate 76,797, forward strand.
AACTGTGGCTCGCGCGCGGACAATTTGATGCCACCAGTGCCCTGATCCGCGCCGCCATCGACGACGACGCACGCTGGCGCGCGCTGCACTTCATGGCCTTTGACCTGCCTGCATCCGCAGAGGGCTTCGAAGCCCGGCATGCACGCCTGCGCGTGCTCATCAACGGCAGTGCAAACCCCTACCTGCGCCTGATCGAGCAACGGCGGCTTGCCAATACCGAAACCCTGCACCGGCATCTGCGCAGCATTGTCCAGGCAGGTGGCGAAGGCCTGATGCTGCACCATCAGGACAATCGCTACAGCCCCGGCCGCAGCGCCGGCCTGTTCAAGCTGAAGCTCTATGAAGACGCCGAAGCCCGCGTCATCGGCCATGTGCCCGGCAAAGGCAAATACGCCGGCAAGGTCGGCGCGCTGCTGGTGCAGACCGAGCAAGGCGCACGCTTCCGCATCGGCAGCGGTCTGACCGATGCCCTGCGCGACAGCCCGCCGCCGCTCGGTGTGCAGGTAACTTACCGCTACAACGGGCTGACCGTACACGGGTTGCCCCGCTTCCCGCGTTTTGTCCGTGTACGTCACGAACCGTGAGACCCACCACCCCTGCGCTGCCCTCGACCTTCCCTGCCAGCTTCCCACCCGCCGCGCGATGGGGTGCAATATGCGGGACCACGGGACAGGGACACCATGCGCTACCAAGGCCGATTGCAGGACTGGAACGATGACAAAGGCTATGGCTTTGTCATTCCTAATGGAGGTGGCGAGCGCGCCTTCGTACACATCAAGGCCTTCGAGCAGCGGACCCAACGCCCGGTGGATGGCCAGCTGATCAGCTACGAGGTGCGCAAGGACACGCGTGGCCGCCTCAATGCAACGGCCATCCGCCAGGCCACCGGCACTGCCGGCACCAAGCCCGCGCCGGCGAAACCCATTGCCCTCACTGCCAGGCTGCCGCACGTATTCCTTGGCGTGGCAGCATTGCTGTGCATAGCCACGCTGTGGGCGATGCGTCGCCTCCCCGACTGGTCCCTGCCTGTGTTCGGCTGCATGAGCGTCATCGCCCTGGGTTTCTACCTGCATGACAAGGGTGCCGCCGCCCGCAACCAGCGACGCACACCGGAGAACACCCTACACCTGATCGCCTTGCTGGGCGGCTGGCCCGGCGCACTGATCGGCCAAGGACTGTTCCGCCACAAGACCAGCAAACCCAGCTTCCAGGCCGTGTTCTGGCTCACGGTGGTGCTCAATCTCGCGGCCCTGGTGCTACTGGCGCGTGGCTTCGGCGGGGGAACCCTCAGCCTGTAATCCAACCGACGCATGCGAGCCTGGCGGCACCGCCGGCAGCAAGCGGCCATGCCCGCACGGCCCCACCGCCGGATCGCTCAGCCGCCGCCTTTCCCGCCGTCCTGACATGCCCCGGCAGCGCCTTGCCAAAGCCGCTACCCTGCGCGCAGCAGAAGGTCACTGCAAGCACACGCCCCCAGTTCACCAAAGGACGGCATTGATGCTCAGGATTCCCGCAATCGCAGCACTATTGCTGTTGATGTCCTGCGACAGAAGCGCGCAGCATCAACCCGCATCACGCATGCACAACGCCGCCGTATCCGGAGCACTGGTCGATGACAGCTTCCTGGATAGGCTGGATGGCAACTGCCGTGCCAGCAAGGTCCAGCCCGTGGCGTTGAACGACCGTGAGCACTGCTTTGCCACAGCGCTTTCGGCCCATTGCAACCCGACCAATGATTGCCTGGTCACCTGTCTGGTTTCCGGGCAGGGCCGCGACATCGGCGGCGGCTGTTGGCACATCTGCTTCCAGGACGCCCACAGCTATGCCCACTATCAGGAACCGTCGTCAGCGGCCCGGTGCAGGTCCCTCGACCCCAATGCCCGACCGACGAAGATGTTCACGCCAGGCGCGATACGCGATATTCCATCGCAGTCTGCACGGAAGGAAGCCATTCGATGATCCAGGGACTGGGATTCTGCGTGATCTACCGTGCCAAGGTGCATCCTGAGAAGGAAGCCAGATACATCGCAGCATGGTCGGCACTGACCGCATTGATCAGGCAACACCGCGGCGGCCTGGGCTCGCGCCTGCACAAAGGCAGCGATGGCATCTGGTATGCCTACGCGCAATGGCCGAGTGCAACCGCACGGGACCAGGCGTTCTCATTGCCCTGCGTGGACCCTGCCGCGCAGTCGGAGATGGATGATTGCATCATCGAGCGTCTGCCGGAAATCAGGCTTGAACCGATGGCCGACCAACTGGTGCCGGTATCCGAACAGCTGGCCGGTGGCCGGCCCGGACATGGCCCTGGCCACTAGAAACAACGGACATCCCGGGGCCGGGAATCATCTGCCTCAATCAACGTGTGGCGCGCCCGCATGCATCCCGCCGCAGCTGTACCTGTTCAATCAAAACCAAATCAGATTCATCATGGGGGTCAACGACACTCACACTCCCGGCAACCACAAGCCATACGCCCCAACCCTGGAAGGAACCTCGTATGCCGCATTCCCTGCAAGTGGCAGCAACCCTGCTCGCCGCCCCGCCCGGCAATGCAACCGCGCTGTCGGCCAGCGAAGAAGGCTACAACCTGGGACTGCGGGTTGGCTCCCAGTTCGGCGCATTTGTTCACCAGTTCGGCCCCTACCTCGGCGCTTTGGCGCTGGCCTGCGCCCTGTGGCTTGTGTACCGTCGTAGAACAATGGCCAAGCAGGCAAAGGGCAAGGCGACCTGATACCCGCGCGGCCTGCGCCTGGACAGTCCGCCTCAATCGCATGCCCGCGACTTCTGGTGTTATGCGGGCCACGTGCAGGCAGGCTGGGACTGGCACAGCTTTTTTGGTCTGGTCTCCACACGGCGGGTAAGCAGCCCAGCGCCATCCCCCAGCCTGCAGCGCCGGCAGCCCAGCCCCGACAAGGAAGCCCTGTGACATTCTGGATCGTGACAACCTTCATCAGCGCCCTGCTGGGCCTGGCCAGTGCCGCCTTCTTCCGCCAGACGTGGGCCGCACTGCTTTCAGCCGGCCTGTTGGCGCTGCTGTTTGCCCCCTACCTGGGGCTGCGCTTCGTGCAGGACATCACCGGTCACCACGATGCCCAGGATGGGCTGGCCTTTCTGTTCGGGCCATTGGTGGCGGTACCGGTCGCCGCACTTTGCGTCTGTCTCTCAAAGCACCTGCAACAGCGGCGCGGGCACTGACCCGCACCACGCGCCGGGCGGCTCATTCCCGCAGCAGTACAAGCTGGCCCTGCTGCAGCCGGTATTCGCGTTGCACCACGCCGGCAGGCAGGCTGTCGTGGGTGATCATCAACAGGCTGCGCTGCCCCATTGCGGCCGCCAGATCGATCAGCAAAGCATGCGCCGTGTCCACGTCCAGACCCTCGGTGGGCTCATCCAGCACCATGATCGGGGCATTGCGCAACAAGGCGCGCGCCAGTGCCAGGCGGCGCGCCTGCCCGGCCGACATGGTCGCGCCGTTCTCGCCAACCCAGGCGGACAAGCCACCCTGCTGCTGCGCCCAGGCAGCCAACTTCACCTGTCCAAGGACTGCCCACAGGGTCTGTTCGCTGGCATCCGGATCCCCCAGCCGCAGGTTCTCGGCGATGCTGCCGGCAAACACCGGCGCGCCCTGCGGCAACCAGGCGATCTGCCGATACCAATCGTCCTGAGCAAACCCACGAAGATCGGCGCCGCCGTAGCAGACCGCCCCCTGCTGCGGGTCCCATAGCCGCAGCAACAAGGCGGACAACGTGGTCTTGCCACAGCCGCTGTCGCCACGGATGGCGATACGTTCGCCCGGTGCCAGGGTCAGGTCGACCCCGTCCAGCAACCGGCGAGGCTCACCCGGCCAGGCGAATACCACCTGCTGGAACACCAGAGGTTGTGCCTGGGCGGGAACCGGACAAGGCTGCGCCGGGTCCTCGACCGTCGGTGCCTGATCCACGATCTGGCCGAGCCTTCGCCCAGCCACACGCGCCGACTGCAGCGCCTGCCACGCAAGACCGCTGCCAGCCGCCACTTCCAGCAGGGCAATGGTCAGGAATACCAGGCTGGCGGCGTAAGGCGCCGGGACGGTGCCGGCAGCATAGGCGGACAGGGCCAACCACAGCATCGCCAGTAGGCCCAGCCCGGCGATGGCCGAATGCAGGACGTTGCCAGCGATCAAGCGGCGGCGGCGGCGCAGGTCGCTGCCTGCCAACTGCTGCGCGGCCGCGTCCACGCGCAGGGTCCAGTCATCACGCGCGTCCAGTGCCGTCAGGTCAGCCGCACCTTCCAGCCCCTCGAAGGCCAGGGTACGCAGCTCCGCCCGTTGCTGGGCCCGCTTGGCCTCGCCTGCACTGCCACCGCGCACCGCCACCGCCGGCACGCCAAAACCGACCAGTGCGGCCAGCACCAGCAGCAACAGCGCTGCTGGCCAATGGATCAGCGCGGCAGCCGCAACCGTGGCCATTGCGATACCTGCCAACGCCAGCAGGGGGCTGATGGCACGCACCATCAAACCATCCACCTCACTGATATCGGTGATCAGGCGTGCCAGCAGCTCACCCGTGCGGCTGCTGCCCAGCCGCGCGGGCGCCAACGGCAGCGCCCGCTGGAAGAACCAGACCCGCAGGTCGCGGGCGATGCGCAGGGTAACGTCGTGCCCCACCAGCTTCTCGAAGTAGCGCGAAGCGATGCGGGCCATGGTGAGCGCGCGGATACCCGCCGACGGCGAGAAGAAATTGAACGTACCCGCCATGCCCAGCAATCCGGCCAGGGCCGCCGCAGTGAGAAAACCACCGGACAGGCCCAGCAAGCCCACCCCGGCCAGCATGGTGGTCAACAGCAGCAAGGTGGCCAATACCAGGCGCCAGCGGTGCCGCTTGAATACATCGCGCATCGTCAGGGTGCTCATGCTCGCTCCTCCTGCTGCTGCAGATGCGGCTGCAGATCGATCACCTGGTCGGCCCAACGCATGGCCAGCTGGCTGTGCGTGGCCATCAGCACGCTGCGACCGCGGGTATGCGACGCCAATGCCTGCAGCAGATCGGCCTCGGTCTGTGGATCCAGGAAGGCGGTGGGCTCATCCAGCAGGAACAGGTCCGGCTCCAGCAACAGCAAGCGGGCCAGGCCGATGCGCCGTGCCTCGCCGCCGGACAGGCCAAAGCCGCGTTCGCCTATCACCGTATCCAGGCCCAGCGGCAGCTGGCGGGCAAAGCGCATTACCTGCGCGACCTCGGCAACGGCCTGCAGGCGGGCATCGCTCACCGCGGGGTCGGCCAGGCGCAGGTTGTCGGCAATGGAGCCATGGAACAGATACGGGCGTTGCCCCGCGTAGCCAATGCGGACGCCGTCACGCACCAGCAAGCGTCCTTCCCGCGGCGGCAGCCAGCCGGCCAAGGTCTCCAGCACGGTGCTCTTGCCACTGCCACTGGGGCCCACCAGCGCCAACCTCTGGCCGTCCGCGATATCCAGCGAAAAATCCCTCAGCACATCGTGGGCCGCGCCCTTCGGGCGCAGGCTTGCCGCCCGCAGGGCCAGCATCGGCGCGTGCAGTTGCACCGGCTCGGGCGCTACCAACGGCGCGGGCGGCGCCGCCACCGGCGCTTCCCCCAGGTCATCGGCCAACAAGCGCTCGACCTCGGCCGCCGCCGCCAAGGCGTTGGCGCGGTCGTGGTAGTGCGCGGCAAGACGGCGCAGCGGGGCGTAGAACTCAGGTGCCAGCAACAGGCAGAACATGCCGGTGCCCAGGGTGGGCACCGCCGCGTGCAAGGACATCAGGCCCAGATAGCTCAGGCCCAGGTACAAGGCCACCATCGCCACGCTCACCGAGGCAAAGAACTCCAGCACCGTGGAGGACAGGAAGGCGATGCGCAGCACCTTCATGGTGCGCACGCGCACGCCGTCTGCCGCATCCGCAATGCCCGCCAGCTCGGCCTGGCCGCGGCCATACAGGCGCAGCAGGCCCAGGCCCTTGATGCGGTCGGCAAAATGACCGCTCATGCGCGCCAGCTCGCCAAGCTGGGCGCGGCCGGCCGCCTCGGCGCCCCAGCCCACCAGCATCATGAAAAACGGCACCAGCGGCGCGGTGAACAGGAAAATCAGCGCCACCACCCAGTCCACATAGGCCACCGCGGCAACAATCAGCAGCGGCACCACCACCACTTCCACCCGCACCGGCTGGAAGCCGGCGTAATAGCCCTCGATGGCGTCGCCATGGGCCAGCAGCAGCTCACCCAGCTCGCCACTGCGCTGCCGCCGCAGCCATAGCGGGCCGCGCGCCATCAAACGGCGATACACCTGCGCGCGCAAGGCCAGCTTGGCAGCATCCGCCACCCGCCCGGCGGCCGCCTGGACCAGCCCGCCCAGCAGGCTGCGCAGCAGCAGCACCGCTGCCAGTACCCAGAAACCGTGAACTACCTGTACCCAATTCAGTCGATCCACGACTATGCTCTGGATCAACCAGGCAATGGCGCCGGCCTGCACCACCAGCAGTGCACCGGAGACACAGACGGCCAAGGCCGCCAGACGCTGCTGCGACCGGGCCCCTGAGGCCAGCCCCGCCAGCCATTGCTGCTGTTGGCGGCGCTGCTGGGCGGCGCTGGTAGGTGGAACTTCGCTCAAGACTGACAACTCAGGTGAAGGAGATCTACGTGATTGTAAGCAAGCCGTACCCCGCCTGCCGGTCCAGCACCATCGGCGTTGGACAGCCAGCCCACATTGATCCAGATCAAGGCATTGGCAGGCCTGAACGGGGAGTATCGCTGCCATAGAACCCCTTCCCGCCACACCATGACGCCCAATTCCCACGAGGTAACCAGGCCATGATCGACTCAACAGTCGTAGAACTGTCACGTCTACAGTTCGCGCTGACCGCGATGTACCACTTCCTTTTTGTCCCGCTCACGCTGGGGCTGTCCTTCATGATCGCGATCATGGAGAGCGTCTACGTGATGACCGGCAAGGATGTCTGGCGCCGCATGACCCTGTTCTGGGGCGTGCTGTTCGGCATCAACTTCGCCATGGGCGTGGGCACCGGCATCGTGATGGAATTCCAGTTCGGCATGAACTGGTCGTACTACAGCCACTATGTGGGTGACATCTTCGGTGCGCCGCTGGCCATCGAGGGCCTGATGGCGTTCTTCCTGGAAGCCACCTTCATCGGCCTGTTCTTCTTCGGTTGGGGCCGCCTGTCCAAGGTGCAGCACCTCACCGTGACCTGGCTGATGGCACTGGGCACCAACCTGTCGGCGCTGTGGATCCTGATCGCCAATGGCTGGATGCAGAACCCGGTGGGTGCGGTGTTCAACCCGGAAACGATGCGCATGGAAGTCGTGGACTTCATGGCCGTGTTGTTCAACCCGGTGGCACAGGCCAAGTTCGTGCATACGGTCTCGGCCGGTTACGTCACCGGTGCGGTGTTCGTGATGTCGATCAGCGCCTTCTTCCTGCTGCGCAACAAGCACCACGACGTGGCCCGCCGCTCGTTCGCGGTGGCTGCCGCCTTCGGCCTGCTGTCCTCGCTGTCGGTGGTGGTGCTGGGTGACGAAAGCGGTTACGCCGCCAACGAACACCAGAAGATGAAGCTCGCCGCGATCGAAGCCATGTGGGAAACCGAGCGTGCACCGGCGGACTTCACCGCCTTCGGCATCCCCAACCAGGAAACCCACCAGAACGACTACGACATCAAGATCCCGTACCTGATGGGTCTGATCGCCACCCGTTCGCTGAGCCAGCCCATCCCGGGCATCCTGGAACTGGTTGACCGTGCCGAGCACCGCATCCGTGGTGGCCAGCTGGCCTACGGCGCACTGGAACGCATCCGTGCCGACAAGAACGACGTCGAAGCACGCGAGATGTTCGACCGCCATTGGCAGGACCTGGGCCATGGCCTGCTGCTGAAGCGTTACCGCGAGGACATCCTCAACGCCACCCCGCAGGAAATCTCGCAGGCGGCGATGGACACGGTGCCGCGTGTGGCCCCGCTGTTCTGGACCTTCCGCATCATGGCAGGCCTGGGCTTCTACCTGATCGCCTTCTTCGCCGTGGCCTTCTACTACTCCTGCCGCCACAACTTCCAGGACAAGCGCACTTTCCTGAAGATCGCGCTGTGGACGCTGCCGGCACCGTGGATCGCCATCGAATGTGGCTGGTTCATCGCCGAGTACGGCCGCCAGCCGTGGGCCGTGGAAGGCGTGCTGCCCACCTTCTACGCCGCTTCGGGCCTGGCCCTGCATGAAATCCTGATGACCCTGGCCGGCTTCACCGCGCTGTATACGGTGCTGCTGATCATCGAAGTCAAGCTGATGCTCAAGGCCATCCGCAAGGGCCCGGACGACATCCTGCCCTCGCTGCAGCACAACGCCCCCACCCACGCCTCCAAGCCGGCCGCTGGCCAGGTTTGAGGAAGGAGAACACTCATGGATTTCATTCTTCTGGACTACACGACACTGCGGGTGATCTGGTGGCTGCTGCTGGGCGTGCTGCTGATCGGCTTTGCGGTAATGGATGGCTTTGACCTGGGCGTCGGCGCACTGCTGCCGTTCGTGGCCAAGACCGACGAGGAACGCCGCCTGGTGATCAACACCATCGGCCCGGTGTGGGAAGGCAACCAGGTATGGCTGGTGCTGGGTGGCGGCGCGATCTTCGCCGCCTGGCCGCCGCTGTATGCGGTGAGCTTCTCCGGCTTCTACCTGGCCATGTTCGTCATCCTGTTCGCCCTGATCCTGCGCCCGGTCGGCTTCAAGTACCGCGGCAAGATGCCCAGCCAGCGCTGGCGCAACAACTGGGACTGGGCGCTGTTCATCGGCGGCTTCATCCCGGCGCTGATCATGGGCGTGGCCGTGGGCAACGTGCTGCTGGGTGTGCCGTATCACTTCGATGACACCCAGCGCGTCTGGTACACGGGCACGTTCTTCGGCCTGCTGACCCCGTTCGCACTGCTGGCCGGCCTGCTCAGCGTGGCCATGCTGGTTTCGCACGGTGCCGCCATGCTGGTACTCAAGACCGACGGTCCAGTGGCCGAGCGTTCGGCCCGCTACGGCTCCATCGCCGCCATCATCAGCTTCGTGCTGTTCGCCCTGGCCGGTGCCTGGGTGGCCTTTGGCCTGCCCGGCTACGCCATCACCTCGCAGGTGGTCAGCGATGGCGCCAGCAACCCGCTGCTGAAGACGGTGGAAGTAGGCGCGGCCGGTGGCTGGCTGCACAACTACAGCACCATGCCGGCCACGATCCTGGCGCCGGTGGTGGGCCTGCTGGGTGCGCTGGCCAGTGCGGTGCTGCTGCGCAAGCGTCGTGGCGGCCTGGCCTTCATCGCCTCGGGCGCCTCCATTGCCGGCATCATCTTCACCGTCGGCTTTGCGATCTTCCCGTTCCTGCTGCCCTCCTCCAGCCAGCCGGGCTCCAGCCTGACGCTGTGGGACGCATCGTCCAGCCACCTGACGCTGTGGATCATGCTGCTGGCAACGGTGGTCTTCCTGCCCATCATCATCGCCTACACCACCTGGGTGTACCGCGTGCTCAAGGGCAAGACCACGCTGTCGGAAATGGGTGAGAACCCGAACGCCTACTGATCCGCATTCACGACATACAAGGAGTCATCTCATGTGGTATTTCGCCTGGATCCTCGGCGCCGGTCTTGCCTCGACGGTCGCCATCCTCAACGGCATGTGGTTTGAAGCACGCGAAGCCCGCAAGGCTGAAGCAAACAGCTAAAAAACCGCATTAAGGTATTGCCAAGAGCCCGGACTGAGCGTATCTTTCCGGGCTCCTTCGCGGGGTGTAGCTCAGTCTGGTAGAGCGCTACGTTCGGGACGTAGAGG
>DAMCTY010000011.1:0-83999 GCA_032112995.1 Stenotrophomonas sp.
TAGGCTTTGCTCCCTCCCTTGCGCAGCAGGGGAGGGTCGGGGAGGGGTAGGCTTTGCTCCCTCCCTTGCGCAGCAGGGGAGGGTCGGGGAGGGGTAGGCTTTTGCTCCCTCCCTTGCGCAGCAGGGGAGGGCCGGGGAGGGGTAGGCTTTTGTCCTCCCGCCGCGCAGCTGTAGCCCCTTGTAGAGGACTCAGGCGCCGCGGGCCGCCTTGACGATGGCAGCCGCCGCAGCAGCGGACTTCTTCACCTCGTCCCACTGGCCGTTGCGGATCCACGCATCCTGCACCATCCACGAACCACCGATGCAGACCACGTTCTTCTGCGACAGGTAGTCGCCGGCGGTGGCTTCGGTGATGCCGCCGGTGGGGCACAGCTTGAGCTCGGGGATCGGGCCGGCAACGCCCTTGATCATCGCCAGACCGCCGACGGCGGTGGCCGGGAACAGCTTGCAGATCCGGAAGCCGCGGGCAACCAGCGCCAGCAGTTCGGTAGGCGAGGCGGCGCCGGGTACTACCGGCAACGGTGCCTCGGCCAGGGCGTCGGCCATATGCGCCGGCGTGCCCGGGGTTACCAGGAAATCGGCGCCGGCATTGATGGCCTGCTGCATCTGTGCCACGGTCAGCACCGTGCCTGCACCGACCACCACGTCGGGCAGCTCGCGCTTGAGCATGGCCAGTGCTTCCATTGCCACCGGCGTGCGCAAGGTCAACTCGATGGCCGGCAGGCCGCCTTCAAGCAGGGCGGCGCTGACCGCGCGGGCCTGGTCGAGGGTGTGCACGGTGACAACCGGCAGGATGCCTGCGGCGGTCAGCAGTTGTTCGGCGCGGTCCTGGTGCTTGGCAATACTCATGGTGTCCTCTTTATCAATCTGGTCTTGAGTGCCTTGACGCGGGCATCGGGGAATCGGAAATGGCGTTTCGCGACAGCCGCTGGCGCAGCCGGATGCGACTTCCCGTTCCGTTGCATCGGTTCAAGGGCGGCGACCTCGGTCGTCCGCGAATCCCTGATCCCGTAGCCCCCGATCCCCGATCGTCAGGCGTCCTTGGCTTCGTGCGGTGCCGCCGCGGCGGCGGCATCGTGGCCCAGGTCGTACTCGGCGTCGTATTCCCACAGGCTGCCGTCCGGGTGCATCGGGCCACAGGAGATCGACACCGCGCCCTGATCCGCCGGGCCGACAATGCGGCGATTCATCGCGAACAGGTTGCGGCCCATGTCGGTGCCGGCTGGCGCAGTGTTGGCGGCGATGCCGCGTGCAGCCCATTCGGCGGCATCCACCAGTACTTCCAGGGTGCCGGCCTCACCGTCCAGGCGAATGATGTCGCCTTCGCGGATGCGGGCGATCGGGCCGCCGCGCGAGGCTTCCGGGGTGACGTGGATGGCGGCGGGGATCTTGCCGGAGGCACCGGACAGGCGTCCGTCGGTCACCAGCGCCACGCGCCGGCCCTGGTTCTGCAACAGGCCCAGCAACGGTGCCAGCGAGTGCAGCTCGGGCATGCCGTTGGAGCGCGGGCCCTGGTAACGGACCACGGCAACGAAGTCCTGCGGCAGCGCGCCGGCGGCGTGCAGCTTGTTCAATACCTGCGGTGCGTCCACCACCACGGCCGGGGCTTCGATGCTGCGGTACTGCGGTTTCACTGCCGACAGCTTGATCAGCGAACGGCCGATATTGCCGCGCAGCAGGCGCAGGCCGCCCTGTGATTCAAACGGATTGTTTGCCGGGCGCACCACGTCCTCGTCGCCGCTGACGGCGGCGGCCGGCACGTAGCTGACCTTGCCGTCGGTCAAGCGCGGTTCCTGTGCGAAGGCGCGCATGCCGCCTTCGGCGATGGTGGCCAGATCGTCATGCATCAGGCCGGCGTCCATCAGCTCGCGGAACACGAAGCCGGGGCCGCCGGCGGCGGCAAAACGGTTCACGTCGGCGTCGCCGTTGGGGTAGACGCGGGCCAGCAGCGGCACGATCTGCGACAGCTCGTCCATGTCGTCCCAGGTCAGCACGATGCCGGCGGCACGTGCCACCGCGATCCAGTGGATGGTGTGGTTGGTGGAGCCGCCGGTTGCCATCAGTGCGACCACGGCGTTGACGATGGCGCGCTCGTCGATCAGGTGGCCAAACGGGCGGAAGTCATTGCCCAATGCGCTGATATCCAGCGCGCGTGCGGTGGCGGCGCGGGTCAGTGCGTCACGCAGCGGCAGCTCGGGATTGACGAACGATGCGCCCGGCAGCTGCACGCCCATGGCTTCCAGCAGCACCTGGTTGGAATTGGCGGTGCCATAGAAAGTGCAGGTGCCCGGGGCATGGTAAGAGGCCGATTCGGCTTCCAGCAGCTCCTCGCGGGTGGCCTCGCCAGCGGCATAGCGCTCGCGGACTTCGGCCTTCTTCTTGTTGGGGATGCCTGGGGTCATCGGGCCGGCTGGCACGAACACCGCCGGCAGGTGACCGAACGCCAGCGCACCGATCAGCAGGCCGGGCACGATCTTGTCGCACACGCCCAGATAGATGGTGGCGTCGAACATGTCATGGCTCAGGCCAATTGCGGTCGACTGGGCAATGATGTCGCGGGAGAACAGCGACAGCTCCATGCCGCCGCGGCCCTGGGTGACGCCGTCGCACATCGCAGGCACGCCGCCGGCCACCTGCGCGGTGGCGCCCAGCTCGCGTGCGGCAATGCGGATCAGCTCCGGGTAGTGCTCGAACGGCTGGTGTGCCGACAGCATGTCGTTGTAGGCGGTGATGATGCCCAGGTTGGGCGTCACGTCGCCGCGCAGGCGGTCCTTGTCGGTTGGCCCGCAAGCGGCAAAGGCATGGGCCAGGTTGCCGCAGCTCAGGCGCGAGCGGAACGGGCCCTGGCGGACGGCCGCATCAATGCCTGCCAGGTAGGCCGCGCGCGATTTTTCGCTGCGCTGGCGGATGCGTTCGGTGATGGCATGGATTTTCGGATGCAGGCTCATTGGCGGTCAGCTATTGGAAGGGCGGGCATGGCCCGCCGTGGAGCGAAAGAGGGCAAGTGCAGTGGTTATGCGCACCAGTGCACGCGCAGCGGGTTGCCGGGGGCATTGATCGCCGCCAGCACCGGGTACTGCTCGATGTCGTTGCTGGCCAACACCGTTTCCAGCACGTCCAGCTTCTGCTTGCCACGCAGCAGCAACAGGCGGTTGGGGATAGGCGCCAGGCCGGCGGGGGTCAGGGTGATGCGCAGATGCCAGTGCTTGGCCACCGGGCAACCGGTGGCGTCCAGCGCGGCGTAGGGGTGGGTGCTGGCCAGTGCATGCTGCAGGTCCTTGGACCCGGGGAACAGCGAAGCGGTATGGCCATCGTTGCCCATGCCCAGCACCACCAGGCACGGCGGGCGCGAGTGCTCGGCCATCAGGTTGGCGGTATGCACGCAGTCGGCGATCGACTGGCCGACGCGCACCAATGGATCGAAGTGCGCGCCCTCGGCACGGTTGAGGAAGCTGTCGCGTACCAGCCAGGCATTGCTGTCATGGTCCTGCGGCGAAAGCCAGCGCTCATCGGCCAGGCCTACTTCCACACGTGCCCATTCCAAGGGGTGCTCGGTCAGGCGCTGGTAGGCCGGGGCAGGCGTGGTGCCACCGGACAGCAGCATACGCGCACGTCCGTGGTTGGCGATGTCCTGTTCCAGCAAGCCCGCCATTTCTGCGGCCACACCCTCGATCCAGGCCTCGTCATCGGCGTGGCGGATGAGGGTTACGCGGTCGGAAATAGCGGCGGTCATGCAGTTGCTCCAAGGCTTGCCCGTTGCATGTCCAGCGCATAGGCGGCGGCACCCAGTAGGCCGGGGTTGGGGTGGACGATAGCCATGGACGGAATCTGCGACATGGTCGCGCTGAAACGTCCCTTGCTTTCAAAACGTTGGCGGAAGCCGGAGTGCTGCAACTGCTGCAGCAGGCGTGGCACCAGGCCGCCGGTGAGGAACACACCATCCCAGGCGCCCTGTACCAGCACCGCATCACCGGCCACGGCGCCGAAGATTTCCAGGAACACCTCCACCGCGCGTACCGCCACCGGGTCACCTTCAGCGGCGGCGGCGGTGACGCCGGACGGCTGCAACAGGCCTGGGTCGGTGCCAGCCATCTCGCTGAGTGCGCGATGGATGTTGACCAGGCCGGGGCCGCAGACCAGGCGCTCGTTGGAGACCCGACCGAACTGTGCCGACAGGATTTCCAGGATACGTATCTGCTCCGGTGAGGCCGGGGCGAAGCTGGCATGGCCGCCTTCGGTGGCCAGTGGGTAGTTGCGCCCGTCGCGCACCACCAGCCCACCCACGCCCAGGCCGGTGCCCGGGCCCAGCACGCAGTAATTGCGTGGCTGGTCGCTGCCAGCCGGCTGCCAGCTGGCGCCGCCGACCTGGACCACGTCGTCATTGCCAAGCAGGGCAATGCACATGGCCTGGGCGACGAAGTCGTTGATCAGGTGCAGCTCGTTGAAGCCGAGCTGGGCGCGCGTGCGGGAGTTGGAAATGACCCACGGATGATTGGTGATACGGGCTTCATCGCCATCGACGCGGCCGGCGACGGCGAACACGCCACTGTGCGCGCTGGCACCCCGTTCCTGCAGGTAATGGGCGGCCGCATCGGCCAGTGACGCAAACTGCGTCACCGGGTATTCGTCGATGCTGGCCTGGTCCAGTGGGGTGGCTGCGCGCAGGTCAGCCAGTGCAAAGCGGGCGTTGGTGCCGCCGATGTCGGCGACCAGTACGCAGCCAGCCTCCGGGCTCACAGGCCCGGCTCCGCACCTTCTTCATTGGCCAGGGCGGCGGGCAGGAAATGTCCGGATTGCTGCGGGCCCCAGCTGCCGGCCGGATAGGGTTCCATCGGCAGGTTGGCGGCCTTCCAGGCGTCGCTGACGCTGTCGATCCAGGCCCAGGCCGCGCGCACTTCGTCATCGCGCACGAACAGTGCGTGGTTGCCATTGAACGCATCCAGGAACAGGCGCTCGTATGCGATGCGGCGGTGCAGGCCGGTGGGCACGGACAGTTCCAGCTCCAGCGGCTGCAGTTCCAGTGCGCCCCATTCCGGGCCGGCCAGCGAGCTCATCAGGCCCAGCTGGATGTTTTCCTGCGGCTGCAACTGGAAGGTCAGCCGGTTGGGGGTTGCATTCCTGCGGTCCGGGCGCTCGAACAGCCAGTGCGTCACCGGCTTGAGGTTGACCTCGATGCGGGTGGTGCGTTCCGGCAGGCGTTTGCCGGTGACCAGGTGGAACGGCACGCCGGCCCAGCGCCAGTTGTCGATATGGGCGGTGACGCCAACGAAGGTTTCGGCCTCGCTGCCTTCCGGCGGCTGGTAGGCCTGCGCTGGCTGGCCATTGATGGTGCCGGCGGTATAGCGCGCGCGCACGCTGTCCTTGGCGGCGTGCTTGGCGTCCAGCGGGCGCAGCGCACGCAGCACCTTCACCTTTTCATCGCGGATGCGATCGGCTTCCAACGATGCTGGCGGTTCCATCGCCACCAGGCACAACAGCTGCAGGATGTGGCTCTGCACCATGTCGCGCAGCGCGCCGGAGCGCGAGTAATACGAGTCGCGGCCATCCACACCGTCGCTCTCGGCCACCAGGATGTGCACCGATTCGATGTAGTTGCGGTTCCAGACCGCTTCCAGAAGCGTATTGCCGAAGCGCAGCGCCATCAGGTTCTGGACGGCGGCCTTGCCCAGGTAGTGGTCCAGGCGGAACACGCGGTCTTCGTCGATCAGCTTGCCGATGGACTGCAGGATCTCCTCGGCGCTGTCGCTGTCCGAGCCGATCGGCTTTTCCAGCATCAGGCGGTTGGGGGCGGCCAGGGCGCCGCCGAGGGCCAGGCCCTCGCAGGTGGAGATGTACAGGCCGGGCGGAATGGCCAGGTAGCTGACGCACTTGCGGTGCACCAGGTCCTTGACCGCTTCGGCCACGGATTCGGCATTGCGCAGATCTACCGAGCGGTAATCGATGCGGCGCAGCAGGTTGTTGATGTCATCCTGGCTGGCTTGCGGCATGGCCTGTTCCAAGCGCGGGCGCAGGATGTCATGGAATTTCGCGGTGTCGTGTGGCGACAGCGCCAGCGCACGCACACGGAAATCCTCGGGGAGCAGGCCGTCGCCAAGCAAGCGGAGCAGGGACGGGAACAGGTAACGCTGGGCCAGATCGCCTGTGGCACCGAACAGGAAAAGGGTGTCGTGCATAGCTCGAGTTTCGTGTGCGGATGACATCGTTGTCAATTATTTGTATGCGGGGCGTTCGCCCACATCGGGCGGTGCCTGGCGGGTGCCGTCTGTTGCCAGCCGGCAGGCTGCTTCATGGCAATGCCAACGCCGGCCCGGGCGGGCGTTGGACCGCTGCCGGTTCCGGGGGTGGCATGCCACGAAGGGAGTATGGATGGTGCCATATGAATATGCTTAACGTGCGTGTGGTTTCGGATGTATACGATTGCAATCCGGTGTTCGGTGCTGGCAATGCCAGCTGTTCGCAGCCCGTGCAGGGCAAGCTGATGAGGTAGGCGTTGATGGCCAAGGTGCAGTTCGATGGCGTACGGAAGGTCTATGACAACGGGCAGGTGGCCGTGCATGGCGCCACGTTCGATATCGCCGATGGCGAGTTGATGGTGCTGGTGGGGCCTTCGGGGTGTGGCAAATCCACGCTGCTGCGCATGGTGGCGGGGCTGGAGGAGATCAGCGCCGGCACCCTGCGTATCGGCGAGCGTGTGGTCAACGACGTGGCGCCGAAAGACCGCGACATTGCCATGGTGTTCCAGAACTACGCGCTGTACCCGCATATGACCGTGGCCGAGAACCTTGCCTTCGGTCTGAAACTGCGCGGGCATGACAAGGCCGAGGTGCAGCGGCGGGTGCAGCAGTCCGCCGAGGCGCTGGGCTTGACCTCGATGCTGGACAAGCTGCCGCGCGCCATGTCCGGCGGGCAGCGACAGCGTGTGGCCCTGGGGCGGGCACTGGTGCGCGAGCCTTCGGTGTTCCTGCTGGATGAGCCGCTCTCCAATCTGGACGCCAAACTGCGTCATTCGGTGCGGACCGAGATCGCCCAGCTGCACCGCAAGCTGGGCACGACGATGATCTACGTCACCCATGACCAGGTGGAGGCAATGACGCTGGGCCAGCGCATCGTCGTGCTCAATGAAGGGCGTATCCAGCAGATAGATACGCCCATGGCCTTGTACGAGCGCCCTGCCAATCTGTTTGTTGCCGGTTTTCTGGGCAGCCCCGCGATGAACGTGCTGCGCGGCAACCTGCAGCGCGCTAGTGGGGGTGTGGTGTTGCGGCTGGCGGATGGGGGTGAGTTGCCGCTGGGCTCGGCTGGGGTCGATCCGGCCTGGTTGGGGGGCGCAATTGCAGTTGGCATGCGCCCCGAGCATCTGCAGCCGGGGCAGGGCGAGGCGTCGTTCATGGCCCGCATCGAAGGCATCGAGCCGGTGGGGAACGAGATTTTCGTCAACCTGCAGGCGGCCGGGCAGGCGCTGGTGATGCGGGTGGCGCCGCAGGCGCTGCCAGCGGTCGGGCAGGAGATGGCGGTGCAGGCGCTGTCCAGTGCGCTGCATTTCTTTGATGCGGACAACGGCGAGCGGATCGAGGCGCAGCGCCAGGCGGCGTGAGCTGGCGTGGTATTCGGTCCGACGCCGCTTGCACGCTTCCCGGTTGCATAGCAACAGGGAGGTTCGGCGTTAACCGGGTCGCGCGTTTCGCAGCTCCTTTTGCTTCCTCCCTTTTGCGCGGCAAAGGGGAGGGGACGCAAGATCGTGAGCTGCGCGGCTTGGGGTGCTGCAGCCGATGGGGTCAGCGAGCGAGGCCATCCAGCAGCGGGGCGATCCGCGTGGCAGCAGCATTGACCCGCAGTTCGCCCTCGGCCAGTTCCAGCGGCAACACCGCCAGTGCGAGGTTGCCGGCGGCACTGGCTACGCTGCCGATTGCCACGCCTGCCTGCTCGACGCTGTCGCCAGCCGTCGCTTCGCCATCACATTCCAGCAGCGCCAGCGAGCGCTTGGCCTTGCCCAGGAAGTGGGTGCGGGCGACGATTTCCTGGCCCGGATAGCAGCCTTTCTTCACGCTATAGGCGGCCAATCTGTCCAGCCCCAACTGCTGCGGCGTCCATTGCTCACGCTGCGCCTCCACCAGCCGCGGCAGGCCCACGCGCAGGTCGCTCTGGCGCCAGGCCAGCGCTTCAGTGTCGCTGGCAGCGCCGGCTTCGGCACCCAGGTGCAGGCTGCGGGGCAGGGCGGGGGCGCCGACATCAAGTTCGATCACACCACCGTCAAGCTGCGCAATTGCCGCGCCCTGCGCGGAAACCGGCGCGTGCAGCGCGCCGCTGACCGGCAGGCTGCCTGCAACGGCGATGACGACCTTGCGGCGGAATACGAAGCGCCGCAACTGCTCGGCCATGGCCTCGGCGCCGCCGTCGTGGCAGACCAGCAGCAGCTTGGCTGCGTCCACCCGAACCAGCTGAAAGATAGACAGCACGCGGCCCTTGGCGGTCAGCCAGGCGCTCCATTGCCAGTGTCCGTCGGCCAACGACGGTACGTCGTTGGTGAATTGGGCCTGGGCGAAAGCGACCGCATCCGGCCCGGAAAGAGAGATCACCTGGGCGTGCGCAAGTGTGCGGAAACCGTTGAAAGCAGGGGCGAGGTTGTCAGACACGGTGCTGAGGACTAAAATTTGTGCGTTGCGAGACCACTAATGATAGGCCAAACAACCCCCACTCCCGAGCCCGAAGCTGAAGCCCCGCTGCCCCCCGACAAGCAACCGCTTGCCGAGGTCGTACCGGAGCAGAAGGAAATAGGCGGCCGCGGCGGACTTGATCCGGTGCGGTATGGCGATTGGGAGAAAAACGGGCGCTGCATCGATTTCTGAGCAGCGTTGAGCCAACGCGGCATTGAGCCGCCCAGCCGAGATACGAGTCAGCGAATGGCGAACAGACCCCGCCCCCTTTCTCCGCACCTGCAGGTGTATCGCTGGCAGATCCAGATGGCCACCTCGATCCTGCATCGAGCCACCGGCATCGTTCTGTCCGTCGGAGCCCTGATCATTGCCGGCGGCCTGCTCGCCCTGATGATGGGCCCCGAGTCCTGGAACTGCTTCACCACCCATGCCAGCGCCTGGTACGGGAAGGTGATCCTGTTCGGCTGGACCTGGTGCTTCGCCTATCACCTGTGCAATGGCATCCGCCACATCGTCCAGGACTTCGCCATCGGCTACAGCAAGCCGACCTTCATCCGCAGCAGCTGGCTGTCGGTGATCGGCTCGCTGGTCATCACCGCGCTGGTCTGGGCCTACGTCTGCTTCGGAGGCGCCGCATGAACAATTTCCGCACCCCGCTGAAGAATGCGCGTGGCCTCGGCAGCGCCAAGTCCGGCACCGTGCACTTCATCCACCAGCGCCTGACCGCCACCGCGCTGGTGGCGCTGACCCTGTGGTTCCTGTGCTTCGTGCTGAGCCTGATCGGCGCCGACTACGTCACCGCGGTCACCGCTGTTGCCAAGCCGTGGAACGCGATCGCCCTGGTCGGCTTCCTGGTGGCCATGTTCTGGCACGCGCAGCTCGGCCTGCAGGTCGTGCTCGAAGATTACATCCACAATTCGCTGCTGGCCCTGGCCCTGCAGACCTCGGTCAAGTTCGTCGCCGTGCTCGGCGCGATCGTCAGCATCTTCGCGGTCGCCCGCGTCGCGCTTGGGAACTGATACATGTCCGCTTACAACATCACTGAACACAAGGTCGACATGGTGGTCGTCGGCGCCGGTGGCGCTGGCCTGCGTGCGACCTTCGGCCTGGCCCAGAAGGGTCTGCAGACCGTCTGCATCACCAAGGTCTTCCCGACCCGCTCGCACACCGTGGCAGCGCAGGGTGGCATCTCCGCCGCGCTGGCCAACATGGGTGAGGACGACTGGCGCTACCACTTCTACGACACCATCAAGGGGTCGGATTGGCTGGGCGACCAGGACGCCATCGAGTACATGTGCCGCGAGGCCATCCCGGCCATCATCGAGCTGGAGCACTACGGCGTTCCGTTCTCGCGTACCGAAGAAGGCAAGATCTACCAGCGTCCGTTCGGTGGCATGACCACCAAGTACGGTGAAGGCCCGTCCGCGCAGCGTACCTGCGCCGCCGCCGACCGTACCGGCCACGCCATCCTGCACACCCTGTACCAGCAGTCGCTGGCGCACAACGCGCAGTTCATGATCGAGTACTTCGCACTCGACCTGATCTTCGACGACGAAGGCGTCTGCCGCGGCGTGCTCGCCCTGGACATGGCCGAAGGCACCCTGCACCTGTTCCGTTCGCAGGGCGTGGTGCTGGCAACCGGCGGCTACGGCCGTGCCTACTTCAGCGCCACCTCGGCGCACACCTGTACCGGTGACGGCGGCGGCCTGGTGGCCCGTGCCGGCCTGCCGCTGCAGGACATGGAATTCGTGCAGTTCCACCCGACCGGCATCTATGGCGCCGGCTGCCTGATCACCGAAGGTGTGCGAGGCGAGGGCGGCATCCTGCGCAACAGCAGTGGCGAGCGCTTCATGGAGCGCTATGCACCGCATTACAAGGATCTGGCATCGCGTGACGTGGTGTCGCGTTCGATGACCATCGAAATCCGCGAAGGCCGCGGCGTCGGCGAGCACAAGGATCACATCCTGCTCGACCTGACCCACCTGGGCCCGGGCGTGATCGACGAGAAGCTGCCGGGTATCGCCGAAAGCGCGCGCATCTTCGCCGGCGTCGACGTGCACAAGCAGCCGATTCCGGTCATCCCGACCGTGCACTACAACATGGGCGGCATCCCGACCAACTACCACGGTGAAGTGGTGCGCAAGGTCGGCGACAACCCCGATGCGGTGGTGCCGGGCCTGTACGCCATCGGCGAGGCGGCCTGCGTGTCGGTGCATGGCGCCAACCGCCTGGGCTCCAACTCGCTGCTCGACCTGGTGGTGTTCGGCCGCGCTGTGGCCAACCGCTGCGCCGAGACCATCAAGCCGGGCGCGCCGCACAAGACCCTGGGTTCGGACGCCTGCGACAAGGCGCTGGGCCTGCTGGACAAGCTGCGCCATGCCAATGGCGACACCCCGACCGCCGTCATCCGCGACCGCATGCAGCGCACGATGCAGGCCGACGCCGCGGTGTTCCGCACCAGCAAGACGCTGGCCGAGGGCTGCACCAAGATGGCCGAAGTGTTCGATTCGTTCCAGGACGTCAAGGTCTCCGACCGCTCGCTGGTCTGGAACTCGGACCTGATCGAGACCTACGAGCTCAACAACCTGCTGCTCAACGCCGTGGCCACCATCAACTCGGCCGAGCAGCGCAAGGAAAGCCGCGGCGCGCATGCGCACGAGGACTATCCGGAGCGCGACGACGCCAACTGGATGAAGCACACGCTGGTCACCGTCGACGAGAAGGGCAAGTGCAGCTTCGACTACCGTCCGGTGCACATGTACACGCTCACCGACGACGTTGCCGTCGTGCCGCCGAAGCCGCGCGTCTACTGATCCGGGGAACCTACGAACATGGCTGAATTTGCACTCCCGAAGAACTCCCGGGTCACCCAGGGCAAGCACTTCCCCGCCAAGAGCGGCGGCAAGAACGTGCGCACCTTCAAGATCTACCGCTGGAGTCCGGACGACGACAGCAATCCGCGCACCGATACCTATGATGTCGATCTGGACGCGTGCGGCCCGATGGTCCTGGACGCGCTGATCAAGATCAAGAACGAGATCGACCCGACCCTGACCTTCCGCCGGTCCTGCCGCGAGGGCATCTGCGGTTCGTGCGCGATGAACATCGACGGCACCAACACGCTGGCCTGCACCCGCGCCATCTCCGACTGCACCAAGGCCGAGGTGCCGATCTACCCGCTGCCGCACATGGACGTGGTCAAGGACCTGGTGCCGGACCTGACCCACTTCTACGCGCAGTACGCGTCGATCAAGCCGTGGATCCGCACCCAGACCCCGGCGCCGTCGGACCGCGAGCGCCTGCAGTCGCCGGAAGACCGCAAGAAGCTCGACGGCCTGTACGAGTGCATCCTGTGCGCCTGCTGCTCGACCAGCTGCCCGAGCTACTGGTGGAACGGCGAGCGTTACCTGGGCCCGGCGATCCTGCTGCAGGCCTACCGCTGGATCATCGACTCGCGTGATGAAGACACCGGCGCGCGCCTGGACGATCTGGAAGATCCGTTCAAGCTGTACCGCTGCCACACCATCATGAACTGCGCACGCACCTGCCCGAAGGGCTTGAACCCGGCGTTGGCAATTGCCGAGATCAAGAAGCTGATGATGGCGCGCCGCGCTTGATGCGAGCCTGCCCCAGTGCAAGCTGGGGTACTCGCTCTTGATGTGCGGCTGCTCTCCCTTCTCCCGCTTGCGGGAGAAGGGGCCCCGAAGGGGCGGATGAGGGCAGCTTTTGACGTTGCCCTTGCTGAACTTTGAGTGGCGGTCTGGATGAATTCCTCCAGAAGCGGCCCTCACCCCAACCCCTCTCCCGCCGCGCGGGAGAAGGGCTCAAGCTCAGAGCCATGCAGACTGAAGACGAAATCCTGTTGAAGAAGCTGCGCTGGCGCTGCCGCCGTGGCATGCGTGAGCTGGATCAGCTGTTTGGTCGTTATCTTGACCGTCGCTGGCTGGATGCACCGGCCGAAGAACGCGCGGTTTTCCTGCAGTTGCTGGATACCGAGGACGATAAGTTGTGGCGCTGGTCCATGGGCTACGAGGTCTGTCCCGATGCCACGCAGGCAGCACTTATCAGCTACATCCGCGCCCTTCCGGTGTGAGTGGCGTCCCTCGCGCTGGTTGACCGGTGCGTTGCTGGGCCTGTCGTCGCTGGCGGCCGTTGCGCTGTTGAACTGCGATCTTGAATTGCACCTGGCCTGGCCGCTGGCCATCGCGGTGCTGCTGCTGGGTGCGCGTCAGGCGCGGGCCGAAGCCCGCAAACCCCTACGACAGCTGCTGCTGCCATCGCCGCCGGCCCCGATGTGCGTCGATGGCGTGAGCGTGCACGGCCCGGTTTTGCTGGAACGCGGTCCACTGCTGTTGTTGCGTTGGCACCAGGGCAGGCGCCGCCATCAGCTGCTGTTCTGGCCCGATACCCTGCCGCGCGCCCGGCGACGTGAACTGCGACTGGCCGTTCGTGCGCATGGCGTTTCCCGCAGGCCGGCGTCGGTGGCACCATAGCGACACCTTCCGGGCCCAAACGCATGTTCAAACCCTTACCCGTCGCAATCGGATTGCGCTACCTGCGAGCCAAGCGCCGCAACGGCTTCATTTCCTTCATCTCGATGGCATCGATCCTCGGCATTGCGCTGGGCGTCACGGTGCTGATCACCACGCTGGCGGTGATGAGCGGTTTCCAGAAGGAAATCCGCGACCGCCTGCTGCAGATGTCGGCCCACGCCACGGTCAGTGCCGATGGCGAGCCAATGGCCAACTGGCAGCACGCCATCGATGTGGCAACCAAGGACCCGCGTGTTGCCGGTGCCGCGCCTTATATCGAGATCCAGGGCATGTTGTCCGGCGCCCGGGTGCAGGGTGCCATCGTGCAGGGCATCGACCCGGCGCAGGAATCCAAGGTATCGGTGTTGGCCGAGAAAATGACCAAGGGTTCGCTGGACGACCTGAAGCCTGGCGAGTTCAACATCGTACTGGGCAAGGAGCTGGCAATCTGGTTGGGCGTGGATGTCGGCGACAACCTGGTTGCCACCCTGGCCGAAGTCCAGGGCACGCCGATGGGGGCCATGCCGCGGGTCAAGCGCTTCACCGTCAGCGGCATCTTCGAGGCCGGTTCCAACGAAGTGGATCGCGGCGTCGCCTTCACCAACATGCAGGACATGGAACGCGTGCTGCGCATGGACGGCGTTACCGGCGTGCGCCTGAAAATGCATGACATGGACCAGGCCTATACGGTGGCGCGCGATCTGGCGGTCAACCTCAACGGCTACTACCGGGTCAGCGACTGGACCCAGGAAAACGCCAACCTCTACCACTCGCTGCGCATGGAAAAGACGGTGATGGGCATCCTGCTGTCGCTGATCATCGCCATGGGTGCCTTCAACCTGGTGTCCTCGCAGGTGATGCTGGTGACCGACAAGCAGGCCGACATCGCGATCCTGCGTACGCTGGGTCTCACACCCGGCGGGGTGATGCAGGTGTTCATGGTGCAGGGCACCCTGATCGGTGTGTTCGGCACCATTGCCGGCGTCATTGGTGGTATCGCCCTGACCTTGAACCTGGAACGCATCCTTGGCCTGATTGAGTCCGCCTTCAACATCAAGTTGCTGCCGGAGGACGTGTACTACATCACCGGCCTGCCGACCGACATGCAGACCGGCGACATCCTCACCATCACCGTGGTGGCCCTGCTGATGAGTTTTGCCGCGACCTTGTACCCGGCCTGGCGTGCAGCCCGCACCCAGCCGGCGGAGGCGCTGCGCTATGAGTGAGAAAGCGTTGATGGAATCGGTTATCCGTGCCGAGGGGCTGGGCAAGACCTATGCCGAGGGCAAGATGCATACCCCGGTGTTCGACGGGCTGGACCTGGACGTAGCCGCCGGCGAGACGGTGGCCATTGTCGGTGCCTCCGGCGCGGGCAAGAGCACGTTGCTGCACCTGCTGGGTGGGTTGGACATTCCAACGGCTGGCGAGGTGTATGTTGCCGGGCAGCGGATGTCAGCCCTGTCCGATACCGAGCGTGGCCGGTTGCGCAACCGCTCGTTGGGCTTCGTCTACCAGTTCCACCACCTGCTGCCGGAGTTCACCGCGCTGGAAAACGTGATGATGCCGGTGATGCTGGGGGGGAGCGATGCGGCTGGTGCCAGCCAGCGCGCCAAGGCGCTGCTGGAATCGGTGGGTCTTGGGCACCGACTTGAGCACAAGCCAGGGGAGCTGTCCGGCGGTGAGCGGCAGCGCGCAGCGGTGGCACGTGCGTTGGTCAACCAGCCCGCGTGCGTGTTGGGTGACGAGCCCACTGGCAACCTGGACGACAAAACCGCGGCCACCGTTTTCGAGCTGATGCTGGAACTCAACCGTGCCCAGCGCACCAGTCTGGTGCTGGTTACCCATGACCGTGGCCTGGCGCGCAAGCTTGACCGGGTTCTGGAGCTGCGCCAGGGCCGTCTGTACCAGTTGGCACGCAGCGAAGTCTGAGCTGGCACAGCTGCTGAACGGTTTTGCGACAGCTCGCGTTTACCCGTGTTCAGGTGGATGATAGGGTCCTTGGTTCCGCTGTACCCGTCGTTCCCTGTGAGGAGTTGTGCCATGAAAAAAATGCTGGTCGCGGCAATGCTGGCCGCAACGTTGGCAGGCTGTGCAACCACGGGAAAACTGAGCAGTGACGAGCGGCTGCAGCTCTATCGCAGCCACGCCGGTGCGCCCGTCAACAGTTTCAAGTACTTTGGATCGCTCAATGGCTGGACGGAGTTGGGCGATAGCGCTCTGGCAGTGTGGACCCGGCCCAACGAGGCTTGGTTGTTGAACCTGGGGGGGCCTTGCATGGATCTGTCCTATGCGCCCGCGATCACCGTGACCAACATGATGGGCCAGGTATCGGCGCGGTTTGATCGGGTTATCGTGCATGGCAGCGGCCCGATGGCGCACGTGCCTTGCCGGATCGAGAGCATCCAGCCGCTGGACGTAAAGGCGCTGCGTGCATCCGAGAAGGAAATACGTGAGGCCAAGATCGCCGAGCGTGCCGCCGACCAAGGCAGCGAAACGAACTGACGCAGGCACGACACGTAGTGCGACTGCGTTGAGGGGCCGCGTTGAGCCTCTCTCCCGTTTTACGGGAGAGGGGTTGGGGTGAGGGCCGCTTTCGGGCTTCGCCGGTAAAGCTTCCGCCGAGCATGGCTCGGCACTACATGTGGCACGACTTCGTTGGGCCGCGTTGAGCCCCTCTCCCGTTTTACGGGAGAGGGGTTGGGGTGAGAGCCGCTTTTCGGGCTTTGCCGGTAAAGCTTCTGCCGAGCATGGCTCGGCACTACATGTGGCACGACTTCGTTGGGGCGCGTTGAGCCCATCTCCCGTTTACGGGGTAAGCGGAGCAACTTGCGGACCCTTGGTTCACTGCTCAGCGAACGTCCTTGCGCGAGGGTTGGGGCGCGGAGCGGGGGGTGGGGTGAGGGAAGCTTTTCGGCTTTGCCGGGAAAGCGTCTGCCGAGCATGGCTCGGCACTACCGGTGTTGGTTTTTACGGTGCTTCCGGTGCGACGTAGCCGGCCGGCTTTTCCGCGCCGCCGGAGAACAGGTACTTCACCAGCTCTTCCTCGAGGAAGGCGCGGTGCTTGGGGTCGCGCGGCGACAGCCGGTTTTCGTTGATCAGCATGGTCTGGTGCGCCAGCCATGCGGCCCAGGCCTGCTTGCCGATGTTGGCAAAAATGCGCTGGCCCAGTTCGCCCGGATAGGGCACGAAATCCAGACCCTCGGTTTCGCGTTGTTCGTATTGGCAGAAGACGGAGCGGGGCATGGTGGGGTCCTGTCGAATCAATGCGCCGGATGGCGGTCCAGCAGCTTGCGGATGGGGGCGGGCAGGCCAAGTGCGGCCAGTTCGTCACGCGCTACCCAGCGGAGATCGGCATTGTCGCCGACCTTGGACTTGAGCGCGACCTTGCGCAGCTGCAGTGGTTGCAGGTGCAGCCGGTAATGGCTGAAGGTGTGCACGATCAACGGCAGCTCGGTGGCGTTGTCGTAGTTGCCTTTCACCGTGGCGGCAAACCATTCGCGCAGTTCGGCATTGGTTTCTGCCTGCGGCAAGGTCCACAGTGAGGCCCAGATACCGGTGGGAGGACGCTTGAGCAACAGGATGCGGCCTTGTGCATCTTCCAGCAGCAGGGCGCTGGCCTCGCGCTCGGGCAGCACCTTGCTGGGTTTGGGGGTTGGCAGTGCATCGACCAGGCCCTGCGCATGTGCGGCGCAGCTGCTCTGCAGCGGGCACAGGATGCAGGCGGGCTTTGCCCGTGTGCACAGGGTGGCGCCGAAATCCATCTGCGCCTGGGTGTAGTCGGCCATGCGCCCGGCCGGCACCTGCGCGACATGGGCCTGGGCTTGCGCCCACAGTTGTTTCTCGATGGCGGGCAGGCCGGGAAAGCCGCTTATCCCGTGGTAGCGCGTCAATACGCGCTTGACGTTGCCATCGAGGATGGCGAACGGGTCATTCCAGGCCTGGCTGAGGATGGCGCCGGCGGTGCTGCGGCCTATGCCGGGCAGGGCGAGCAGGGCATCGAAATCGCGCGGCAGTTCGCCGCCGTGCAGCTCCACGCATTGCCTGGCTGCGGCATGCAGGTTACGGGCGCGCGCGTAGTAGCCCAGGCCGGCCCAATGCGCCATCAAGGTATCGTTGTCGGTCGCGGCAAGGTCGGCCAGCGTCGGGAAGGACTGCACGAAGCGCTGGAAGTACGGGATGACCGTGGCGACCTGGGTCTGCTGCAACATGATTTCCGACAGCCACACCCGGTAGGGCGAGCGCGGATGCTGCCAGGGCAGATCGTGGCGGCCGTGCTGGTCGAACCAGGTCAGGAGTTGGCTGGGGAAGTTGGGCATGGGCTCGCAGGCGATGGCTGGCGATTGCAGCTAGTCCCTTCTCCCGTTTACGGGAGAAGGGACTGTCCCCGCGAAGGCGGGGATGCCCCGGAAGGGGCGGATGAGGGGAGCTCTTGCTTCTGCTCGTAGAGCTTACCCTCACCCCAACCCCTCTCCTGGCGGGAGAGGGGCTTTGGATCAGTTGCCGCCCAGGGTTTGCGGCAGCAGTGCGTCGACGAAGGCTTCCGGATCAAACACGCGCAGGTCTTCCGGGCGCTCGCCGATGCCGGCGAAGCGGATCGGGATGCCGAACTCGCGGGCCAGGGCGAATACCACGCCGCCCTTGGCGGTGCCGTCCAGCTTGGTGACCACCAGGCCCGTGACGCCGGCTGCGGCGTGGAACTGGCGCAGCTGGGAGAGCGCGTTCTGGCCGGTGGTGCCGTCGATCACCATCAGCACTTCATGCGGCGCAGTCTCGTCGATCTTGCCCAGCACGCGGCGGATCTTGCTCAGCTCGTTCATCAGGCCGGTCTGGGTGTGCAGGCGGCCGGCGGTGTCGGCGATCAGCACGCTGGTGCCGCGCGCCTTGCCGGCCTGCAGGGCATCAAAGGCGACCGATGCGGCATCGGCGTTCTGGCCCTGGGCGACCACGGCCACACCGTTGCGCTCGCCCCAGATCTGCAGCTGGGCGACGGCGGCGGCGCGGAAGGTGTCGCCGGCGGCCAGCATCAGGCTATGGCCCTGGTCCTTGAAGCGCTTGGCCAGCTTGCCGATGGTGGTGGTCTTGCCGACGCCGTTGACGCCGACGGTAAGGATCACGAATGGTTTTGCATGGGTGTCGATGACCAGCGGCTTGGCGACCGGCTGTAGTAGTGCGATCAGGTCGGCACGCAGTGCCGCCAGCAAGGCATTGGCGTCGGCGAACTCGCGCGACTTCATCCGCTTGCGCAGGTTTTCCACCAGCGCGGTGGTGGCCGGCACACCGACGTCGGCGGTGATCAGGGCGGTTTCAATCTCGTCGAGCAGGTCGTCGTCGAGCTTGGGGTTGCGCGAGAACAGGCCACCGAAGCTGCGCGCGAAGCTGCTGTTGCGCAGGCGGTCGCGCCAGCCGAGCTTGCCGGCCGGGGCAGCGGGGGCGGCGTTGGCCGGAATCAGCGCTGCGTCGGAGTCGTTGGCATCGGTGTTGCTGATCTCGGCGACGACTGGCGCGGGTGCTGCTGGTGCAGGTGCAGGTGCAGGTGTCGGGGCGGCAACGGCGACGGTTTCGACAATTGCAGGCGAGGGTGATTCGGTGGCAATGGGGGCTGCGGCCGGCATGGCTGCGGCGACAGGCGCGGCTTCGACTTTGACAGCCTGCTCAGGCGCGGCTACGGGTGCGGCGGCAACTTCAGTTGCCTGTGCTGCCACGGGAACTTCGGCCGGTGCTTGCGCGGCCTCGGTCGGCGTCGGTTCTGCTGGCAGGGGGGGCTGTGCCGACGGGGCTTGTGGGAAGGCGGCGGCCAGTTCCTCGGCGCTCAGCGTGGACGGCTTGGCGGGCTGTTGGGCGTCGTCGGTCTTTTTGCGGCGAAAAAAGCTGAACATGGAGGAAAAAGGCCTGAAATCAGATGTCTATGTTACCACCGGCGGTCAGTTGGCCGGCATGAGGCTAGCGCAAGAGCAGTTGATTGAAGCCCCTCTCCCGTTCACGGGAGAGGGGTTGGGGTGAGGGCGGCTTTGGGCTTCAGCGGGAAAGCTTCTGCCGAGCATGGCTCGGCACTACAGGAGTTGCCGGGAAAGCCTCTGCCGAGCATGGCTCGGCACTACAGGGCAGCCCTCCCTTCGCTGTGCGAAGGGAGGGAGCGGATCGTCAGGCCGACAGTTCCAGTAGCAGCTTGTTCAAGCGGCGGACGTAGCCGGCCGGGTCCTTCAGGCTGTCGCCAGCGGCCAATGCCGCCTGGTCGAACAGGACGTGGGCCAGGTCGTTGAAGCGGTCCATGTCGGGCTCGGCATCCAGCTTCTCGATCAGGGGGTGGCCCGGGTTGAACTCGAACACCGGCTTGCTGTCCGGCACCTTCTGGCCGCTGGCTTCCAGGATCTGCCGCATCTGCAGGCCCAGGTCCTGCTCGCCGATGGCCAGGATCGCCGGCGAATCGGTCAGACGGTGCGAGACGCGGACTTCGGCCACTTCCTCGCCCAGCGCGGTCTTCAGGCGCGTGGCCAGGCCTTCCTTGGTCTTGGCGACTTCTTCCTGTGCCTTCTTGTCCTCTTCGGTCTCCAGCTTGCCCAGGTCCAGGTCGCCACGGGCGATATCGACAAAGGACTTGCCATCGAACTCGTTGAGGTAGCTCATCAGCCACTCATCGATGCGGTCGGTCATCAGCAGCACTTCGATGCCCTTCTTGCGGAACACTTCCAGGTGCGGGCTGTCCTTGACCTGCTGGTAGCTCTCGCCGGTCAGGTAATAGAGCTTGTCCTGGCCCTCGATCATGCGGCCGACGTAATCGGCCAGGGCGACACTCTGCTCGCCGCTGCTGTCATGGGTGGAGGCGAAGCGCAGCAGGCCGGCGACCTTCTCGCGGTTGCCGTAATCCTCGGCCGGGCCTTCCTTCAGCACCTGGCCGAAGTTCTTCCAGAAGCTCGCATAGTCCTCCGGCTTGTCCTTGGCCAGCTTCTCCAGCATGTCCAGCGAACGCTTGGTCAGCGCCGACTTCATCGAGTCGATCACCGGGCCGGATTGCAGGATTTCACGCGACACGTTCAACGGCAGGTCGTTGGAATCGACCACGCCCTTGATGAAGCGCAGGTACAGCGGCAGGAACTGCTCGGCCTGGTCCATGATGAAAACGCGCTGCACATAGAGCTTCAGGCCCTTGGCGGCGTCGCGGTGGTACAGGTCGAACGGCGCGCGGCCGGGCGTGTACAGCAGCGAGGTGTATTCCAGCTTGCCCTCGACCTTGTTGTGGCTCCACGCCAGCGGGTCGGTGAAATCATGGGCGATGTGCTTGTAGAACTCCTGGTACTCGGCGTCGCTGATCTCCGACCGGGGCCGGGTCCACAGCGCGTTGGCCTTGTTGACCGCCTCCCACTCCGGCGCCGCCTGCTGCTCCTCGTCCTGCGCTTCCCGGCGCATTTCGATCGGCAGGCCGATGTGGTCGGAGTATTTCTTGACCAGGCTGCGCAGCTTCCAGCCATCGGCGAAGCCTTCCTCGCCGTCCTTGAGGTGCAGCACGATGCGGGTACCGCGTTCGGGCTTGTCGATGGTGGCGACCTCGAACTCGCCTTCGCCGCGCGAGGACCAGTGCACGCCCTCGCTGGCCGGCAGCCCGGCGCGTCGGCTGTAGACGTCGACCTGGTCGGCGACGATGAAGGCCGAATAGAAGCCCACGCCGAACTGGCCGATCAGGTTGGCGTCCTTCTTCTGGTCGCCGGACAGGTTCTTCAGGAAGTCGGCGGTGCCCGACTTGGCGATGGTGCCCAGGTGCGCGACGGCCTCGTCGCGGCTCAGGCCGATGCCGTTGTCGTCGATGGTCAGCGTGCGCGCGGCCGGGTCGGCCTCGATGCGGATGCGCAGCGCGCCGTCGCCTTCCAGCAGTTCCGGCCGGGTCAACGCCTCGAAACGCAGCTTGTCGGCGGCATCGGCGGCATTGGAGACCAGCTCGCGCAGGAAGATTTCCTTGTTCGAGTACAGCGAGTGGATCATCAGGTGCAGCAGCTGCTTCACCTCGGTCTGGAAACCGCGGGTCTCTTTCTGGTTCGGTGCGTTCATCGGTCGGTGGTGCTCCCTGGCTGACGTGCCGCGCGGCAGCGCGGCGGCTGCCTGCAGGGATAGGGGTGGATACGGCGTTTTCAAGATGGGGCAGGGGCTGGTCTATCATCTATGGCCCCTGGAGATGCCTGAAAGAGCGCTGATGTCCCGTCATTCTTGTCTGTTGCGTGCGTGTTGGCCGGAGCCGGGCGCGTGAGCCGTGGCGGTGGCCGGGCCGGCGCGGCGCTGGGCCAGGTCCGCATCATCGGTGGTCGCTGGCGCAATACCCGCCTGCAGGTGCCGCAGCTGGAGGGGCTGCGCCCCACCAGTGACCGGGTGCGGGAGACCCTGTTCAACTGGCTGATGCCCAAGCTGCCGGGTGCGCGCGTGCTGGACCTGTTTGCCGGCAGTGGCGCATTGGGACTGGAGGCGGTCTCGCGGGGGGCTGCGGCTGCGCAGCTGGTGGAGCGTGATCCTGGGCTGGTGGCGGCGCTGCGCGCCACCCTGGGCAAGCTGGATGCGGGCGGGCAGGTGGCGGTTGCCGCCGGCGATGCGCTGCAATGGCTGCGGACCGCGCCGCCGGCACAGGCCGACGTGGTGTTCCTGGACCCGCCTTTCGCTGCCGGCCTGTGGGAGCAGGTGCTTGCTGAATTGCCGCGGCATCTGGCCGACGGTGCCTGGCTGTACCTGGAGGCGCCGGCTGGCGCGGCGCCACTGTTGCCCCCCGGCTGGGTCCTGCACCGCGACGGCAGTACCCGCGACGTGAGCTATGCCCTCTACCGGCGGGCCACTGCTACACTTCGCGGCGACATGAACGCGACCGAACCCGCATGACCACACCGAACCGCCGCATCGCCGTTTACCCGGGCACCTTCGACCCGATCACCAATGGTCACATCGACCTGGTGAACCGCGCTGCGCCGCTGTTCGAAAAGGTGGTGGTAGGCGTGGCGCAGAGCCCGGCCAAGGGCCCGACGCTGCCGCTGGACCTGCGCGTGGCCCTGGCGGTCGAAGCCCTGCAGCACCATGACAACGTCGAAGTGGTGGGGTTTGACACCTTGCTGGCGCATTTCGTGCGCTCGGTGCACGGCGGCGTGCTGCTGCGCGGCCTGCGTGCGGTGTCCGATTTTGAATACGAATTCCAGATGGCGAGCATGAACCGGCATCTGATACCGGAGGTGGAGACGCTGTTCCTCACCCCCTCCGAGCAGCACAGCTTCATTTCCTCCTCGTTGGTGCGCGAAATCGCCCGGCTCGGTGGTGATGTGTCCGGTTTTGTGCCGGCAACCGTGCTGGAAGCGTTGCGCAAGGCCCGCGAAGCCCGCGGGCAGTAATCCAGAAATCAGTAACAAATACCTCTAAAGGGAGAACAACCATGAAGAACACGATGCGCGTGATGCTTGCCGCTTCGATGGTGCTGGCTTTCACGGCCTGCAAGAAAGAAGAGGCCGCCCCGGTCGCCGAAGCCCAGCAGGCGCTGGTTGCCCCCGCCAAGGACGATGATGCGGGTTGGAAGAAGTACCTGCAGGCCGTTGCCGTGCAGAACATGGGCAACATCACCTCCAGCCCGTTCCTGTACTACTTGCCGCCGGAGTCGGATCCGGAATTCGCCGCCAAGTACGACCGCCAGGTTGAGAGCGCCACCACTGCCATCGGCCGTGGCATCCAGCCGGGCAACATGCTGGCCTTCGGTTCGTCTGCCTCGGCCAAGATGGCCGACATGATCGAAGCCGGCTTCAAGGGCGTGCAGGCGGATTCGATGAAGGGCGTGCGCGTGGTGTTCATCGGCGATGCCGCTGACAACGCCCGCGTGCAGACCATCGTCAAGCCGACCGGCGCCGACTACATCTTCGTCGAAGCCAAGTGACGCACCGGCGCGGGGCCGCCAGCGGCCCCGCCTTTGCCGGTGCGTCATCCCCGCGCAGGCGGGGATCGCTCTCGGTGAAGTTGCCAGTGCGTCATCCCCGCGCAGGTGGGGATCGCTCCTGGTGAAGTTGCCGGTAGATACCCCGCGCAGGTGGGGATCGCTCCCGGTGAAGTTGCCGGTAGATATCCCCGCGCAAGCGGGGATTGCTGCAGGCAGGGCAGTGGCGGCGCAAGCCACCAAGCCCGTATCGCTTCGCCAGCAACGCTGCAATCGCAGGCACGCGGATCGCTCCGCTGCCCGCAGTATCACCGCAGCCGCGCCAGCCCCGCTGATACGGTAAGGGCAGGCGCTGGTTGAACATCCCGTCCCCACGGGAAGGCAGGAAGTATGTCCCTCAAAATCAATGAGCTCTGCGTCAACTGCGACGTCTGCGAGCCCGCCTGCCCAAACAAGGCCATTTCCATGGGCGAGGAGATCTACGTGATCGATCCGGCCCGTTGCACCGAATGCGTCGGCCATTTCGATGAGCCGCAGTGCGTTGTGGTGTGCCCGGTAGAGTGCATCGACCCGGACCCCGATATCCCCGAAACCCAGGATCAGCTGCTGGCCAAACTGGCCGGCCTGCAGCGCGATCACCCCGAGCTTTACGAACCGGAGAACCCATAGGCATGAAGATCCTTGCCCGTTCCCTGCTGCTTGTTGCCCTGGTGTCCTCGCCAGCGCTGTGGGCGGCTGAAACCGCCCCGGCCCGCGCCACCCATCCGGATGGGGCGGCCATTGCCAGCGGTCACGCGCTGGCCACCCAGGCCGGTATGGAAATCCTCGGCAAGGGCGGCAATGCCTTTGACGCCGCGGTGGCGGTGTCCTCGACCCTGGCGGTGGTGGAGCCGATCAGCTCCGGCCTGGGCGGTGGCGGTTTCTTCCTGCTGCACGATGCCAGGACCGGCAAGGACCTGATGCTGGATGCGCGTGAAACCGCGCCCGAGTCGGCCACTCCGGCGGCCTTCCTGGACAAGAACGGCGACCTGGACCGCGATCGCTCGGTCAACGGCCCGTGGTCGGCCGGCATCCCCGGTCTGCCGGCGGCACTGGTCAAGCTGGCCCGCGAGCATGGCCGGCTGCCGCTGGGCGACTCGCTGGCACCGGCCATCCGCATCGCCAGCGATGGCTTCCCGGTATACGCCCGCATGGCGCGCGGCTATGCGTCGCGCCGCGAAGTGATGGAGCGTTACCCCGGCACGCGCGAGGTTTACCTGCGCGGCGGCAAGCCGATTGCCGAAGGCGACATCTTCAAGCAGCCCGAGCTGGCCCACACCCTGCAGTTGCTGGCCGACAAGGGGTTTGACGGCTTCTACCGCGGCGAGACCGGGCGCAAGCTGCTGGCCGGCGTCAAGCAGGCCGGTGGCCGCTGGACCGCCGAAGAACTGGCCGGCTACACGGTCAAGACCCGCGAGCCCATCGTCTTCAACTACCGCGACTGGAAGATCACCACGGCCGCACCGCCGTCTTCCGGCGGCATCGCGCTGGCATCGATGCTGCAGATCCTGGAAGGGTGGGACATCAACAAGATGGACGAGGCCCATCGCACCCACCTGGTGGTGGAAGCGATGCGTCGTGCCTATCGCGACCGCACCTTCTTCCTGGGTGACCCGGACTTCGTCGATATCCCGCAGAAGGTGCTGACCAGCCGCGACTATGCGCAGGGCCTGCGGGCGACCATCCATCCGGAAAAGGCCACCCCCAGCGACCTGCTGTCAGGTAACCCGACGCCGCTGGAGGACGATGAAACCACGCATTTCTCCATCATCGATGGCGAAGGCAACCGCGTCGGCGGCACGCAGACGGTCAACCTGCTGTATGGCTCGGGCCTGATCCCGGCGGGTACTGGCGTGCTGCTGAACAACGAGATGGACGACTTCGCGCTCAAGCCGGGCACGCCCAACGCCTTTGGCGTGATGGGCTATGAGGCCAACGCGCCGAAAACTGGCAAGCGCATGCTCAGCTCGATGACGCCGACCTTCATGGAAAACGCCGACAAGGTCATCGTGATCGGCACCCCGGGTGGCAGCCGCATCATCACCATGGTGCTGCTGGGCATCCTCGGCTATGACGCCGGCCTGGATGCGCAGCAGGTTGCTGCCTTGCCGCGTTACCACCACCAGTGGTTGCCGGACGAGATCTCCGCCGAGAGTGGCGCGTTCTCGCCGGAAGTGGCCAAGCAGCTGCAGGCGATGGGGCACAAGGTCGATCTGCCGGGCGATACCGCCGCCGAAGGGCGCGGCTCCAGCCACGTCTGGGGCAACCTGCAGACGGTGGAGTGGGACCGCAGCAGCAACACCCTGAGCGGTGGCAGCGACCCGCGCAACCCGGTGGGCAGTGCCGAGGTCGGCAAGCCAGGCCAGCCCGAGTAATCGAAAAACCCCGCTTCGGCGGGGTTTTTCTTTGGGCACTCTCCGCCCTTATGGAGGTAAGTACTGTGACAGTACCCTGCCGGGGCCGCTAGGCTTCGGCCATGAGTCGCACACTTTCCTCAGTTGCCTGGCTGAACAGCAAGTACAGCCGCGTCAAAGGGCAGATCGCCCGCACGACGGAGCGCATCAAGTACGCCGAAGCCCGGCGGGATCTCCATCGCCACGATGTCCAGCGCTGCGAGGCACAGTTGGTTGAACTGAAGGATGCGCTGGCAGAGGTTGAGGCGCGAGCCCTGCAGCTCAACCGTGCCTTGATGCTTCACTCACATTCCCCGCAGATCGAAGCAGTAGGAAAGACCCTCCCCGATGAGCATCCGCGATTCTTCAAGCACGGCGGTATGACAACGGCCATTTTTCGCGTATTCCGATCTGCGGCGGACGGTGTGGTCACCATCGACGAGCTACACAGCGAACTGATGCTGAAGCTCGAACTTGCTCCAGAAGACTCGGCGCGCTTCCGGATGCGCTTACAGACTCGTCTTCAATTCCTGCTTCGACAGGGCAAGGTGACCTCACCGGATCGCAAAGGCGTGCCGGGAAGACGGTGGATGCTATCCAAAGATTGGGTTCCCGCTCCGTCTACCACCCAAGGCAAAACGTACTCAGCGCACCGAAGTAAAGGTTCCGTCCAGTCTGCGCGGTGGTTGATCCAATCGCAGCTGGATATAGCTGTAGCTAAGAGCGGTGCCGTCATCCGCGGCGACACCGTCCTTTCCTCAAAGCTGAGTGAGGATATGGAGGTGATCGACACGGTGTGGAGGCACCATCCTCTGCATTTTGAGGTTGATCTTGGGTGGACCCCGTCATCTCGCGCTTCACACTATCGAGAAAGCATTTATGCACGCGTGTCCAGGATCATCGCGCAGACCCGCCATGGCATGACCCTATTGGCCCTGCAGGCGGCCTGCCCGTGCCCGTCCAACAAGAGGCGGCAGGCTTCGATTCGTGCGATCGAGGCGGCCCTCAAGCAGCTATTGCTTGAGGGCCGCGCGGAGCATCGATGGAGCGAAACCGACTGTCAGGTTGTGTGGCGCTTGCGCTCCCAGGTTGACGAATCGATCAGCACCTCCGTGCGATAACCGCGCCGCCCGTAGTACCCGCGCAGGCGGGTGGACGGCCCCAGCGAGAGTGCCGTTCTCAACAATCGCTTCACCATCTCCGATTTGCGCAGACGACGATGAGTGTGCCTCCATGCGGCTTCGCAAGCATAGAAATGAAGGTACAGCGTACGGCTACCGTTATAGATGCCATATTCCGCCCGCCGCATGCGGCTGAAGAAGGCCTCAGCGTGGTTGTCATTGACGCCTTCGGCGTCTGAGAACTCCTTCGCGTGGCTCACCGAATAGTGTTCATGCTCGCGCGCCAGTTGGACATAGGCACCGGCTTCATCCGTCATGACGATGGCATCGGGTGCGATGCGTGCCTTCGCCATCAGGCCGACGGCGTACTCGCTTTCGCCGCCACGCGATACCGCCACTGCAATCGCCCGCGAGCCTTCTCCACGTCCGCCATTGGAATCGGTCACGACCAACACGGTGCGTTTGTTGGCCATCTTTTTCCAGTTCTGCTGTGTCATCCCCATAGCCACCCAGGGTTTTTCGGTGGGAGCGACCGGCTGCTTGCCGAAGCGACGCTGCAACTGCTCTCGGGTGACCCTGGGCAGGCGCCGGTTGGGCTTGCGCGGTTTTCCACAGAAATAGCCGCCGTCCATCTGCACCATGCCCTGGAATGGCGCGGGCGGCTGGTCCGCCGCCATGGCTTCGCGGAAGCGATGCTCCAACAGCAGCGCGGTAGAGACAGCCAGGCCGCTGACCCCTGACAGGCCCACCGCGCTGGCGCCATTGCCCGGGCCGAGAAACAGCAGTGCGCAGTACAGGATCGTGCGCAGCGGCAACTTGGTGCAATCAAACAACGTACCCGTGGTCACCGAGAAGATCGCCTGGCAGTGCTTGCACTGCCAGCTCGGGTTGGTGGGTTCCTCCCAGCTGCTGGAGGGGCGGCGGCTGGAACGCCGTCGGCGACGGCGCGGATAGTGCGCATCGAGTGCCCCGCACTTAGGGCAAACCTGCTGGACCTCGCTTTCCCAGCGCAGGGCCGCGAAGTAATTCACCAGTTCGGTGTCGGTCATACGCCCCACGAGGGCCAACGTGATATCCCGCGCCAAGGGACTGAGACGGTGATGCTGAGCCATAAAGAATCCTTCCGGGGCTTCAGCCCCGGCTATCGAGCAGGTGACGGCCTGTACTCCGCCCACGCGGGCGGCTCTTGACAAGCCGGGAGTGCGGCCCGCACAATTGACTCAAAGCTGCCTAGCTTGAGCCCTGAAGCCCGGAATCCTCTGCGAAAGGATGCCGGGCTTTTGTGCATCTGGCCGACGGAAAATGTCCGTCTGTATGAAGTTTCGGCCGGCTAGGTCATGACGACACCCCCTCGCCCGGTGAACGGGCGTCCTCGTTTCGAATTGTCGCCGGGGATTGGCGCTGGGCCAAAACCCAGGTGCTAGCCTCTTGGGTCACGGCGAACACTCCTTTTCTGCCCGGCAGCGTGAACACGGCGACGCCGAGTTGCCCTTGTAGTCGGGCTTTCTGAAAGGCAGCTGTCGTCCGAAACCCCAACAGACTGCGCAGGACCGCCCCGCCTACAACGGGGCCGTAGCGAACGATTTGCTCTTCGATCCAAGCCGCTTCATCGAAAGCTCTGGCGGGACTGTGCATGCTCATTGAGGCCGAAATCCACGGAAATTGGCGAGTCGGCACAGGATCGGACTTAGAATTTGCTTTCGAAACCATTCAAATTAACCCTGAATCGAAAGCCTTGCATGCCTACCGAAAAAACGCCTCCCATTGATCGTCTCCGCAGAAAGGTCTGGATTCGAGCCCTGCGTATTTAGATACACCGCAGCCTGTTAGCTCAAGGGGTTCACGGAGGTATCGCGACGTGGGCCGACTTAGAGCGAAGGCTTCTGAAGACTTACAACGGCGCAACGGTCGGCGGTCGACTCCAAGGGATTCTTGGTGTTGTTCGCTATGGAAATGATCCCCGCCGAATCATGCGTCGGATTCGCGATGATGATCTTGAGGGAAAAATTCCGACTGGCGCTAAACAAGTGAGGCGTACGGCATCAGGACGAAAGCCGCCAGATGGTAGGCGTAAGAAACACCTCTACTGGGAAGTCCCTATCGACTTGGTTGCAGCGGGAGAAAATCTATGTCCTTGGTCATCAAAGTGGGAGTGGGCCTACCTATGGACACTGACCTATCCCCAACTACCACGGCTAGAAGATATACGTTCGACGATCACGGAACTCAAACACAATGTTGGCCTTGTTTCCCCGACGGTTGATATGTATCGGGGCTACTTGTCTGACGACGAGTTCAATGCAATATCGCGCCGCTCACCTCAAGAGCAAGAGGGGCATTACGTCGACTCAATGAATTCCTTGGTGACCAATCCAACCGCAGACTCCTTGAGTTTACTAGCTGCGCTGGTAGCGGAAAGCTATATCACCGATCAACATCAGCTTCTCAACCTCCATCGAGATGCATTTTTCGAAGGGGTCAATAATCTACTTGCAAATCCGCACATGGCAGATATAGCCAAAGAATTTATGAATGGAGCAGCAAATACTATTCTTGGAACCAAGTGGAGATTTCCAGGGACTTACCACGTATCCTCTTTATCAGAACCATTTATTACATTGGAAAAGTGGGAGGCAATAGTTCGCGAAAACTCACTAGGAATGCTCATTCCTCTTGTGCTGCGGTGAAGCTTGCATGAGGCCGTCGTCGCTTGACGGATTGAATCGCCCAGGATTTCGTAGACAGCTCGCAGCCATAAACTATGGCTTGGGCGGAGGTGGTTATGAGCACGAAGCGTTACATGGATGAGTTCAAGATCGAGGCGGTTCGGCAGATTGTCGACTACGGCCGACCGGTAGCTGAGGTTGCTGAGCGACTAGGTGTGTCGGTCCATAGCTTGTATGGGTGGAGACGTCAGTACGGCCAGGGAGAGGTGGGGCGTCGCGTTGAGCAGGGCCAGAACGCTGAGGTTCTTCGTGAGCTAGGGGAGACGTGTAGCAGGCATCGCGTAGCGCGATTGATGAAGAACGAAGGGCTTCGGGCGATGGTTGGCTATGGCCGTAGACCGCGCCCATTGAGTGGGCCCGGGGCTCTGCCCTCAGCCGAGGGGGGCGGAGGTAGTCGCGCACCTTGTGCTAGAAACGATGGAAACATAGGTGAGACAGCGCTAACCTTGCGCCAAGGGCAGGGTCTTATCGCTGTTCATCGGCACGCACGGTCATGGACAGGACTTTCAAACAGCATCAGGGGGATGCATGCGCTCACCGATTCAACTGCCGGTTTTGGACCGGTTGCAGGTTTCTGACTATCCGCTCTATCCAGGCAGTAGCAAGCAGGGTCTGAATCTCGTCTTTGATTCTGGCGTCACGGTGGTCGCCGGCGTGAATGGCATTGGAAAGACAACACTACTGAACCTGATCCTGCGGATGATCTTGGGATCAAGCAATCCGAGCAAGGCTGCGACTCGCGACATTGGGAAGGCAAGTCGTCGTGGGCTGGTCAACAGCAGTAGGTTCAAGTTCTTCTCCGACCGCGTTCCCGCAATGCCAGCAAGCGCATCGGCGACGCTGACCTTCCATGTCGGTGAACAGAAGGTTGTCATCAAGCGCAGCTTGGTCGATCTGAAAATTCTTAAGCTCACTGTTGGAAGAAGCTCGGTCAACGACGCGAGCAATGCAAAGTTTCTAGAACGCATGGCGCAGCTGGCGGGCTTAGGATCTGCGTATGACTTCCACATCGTAGTCCGCTATGTCCAGTTCTTCACTGAGGAGCGCTTGCCACTGCTTTGGTCGCCCAGCGCCCAGGTGGAGCTGTTCAAGGTGTTGTTCGCTGAGTCGACGAACATGACCAGCTTGAACGAGATATACACTAAGCTTCAGAAGGTGGACAGTGATTACCGCAACCGTCTGTATCAACTGAATGATCGTCGGAAAGCCCAGAAGCTCATTGCCGAGGTGTCCGGTCTTGATGACCTGGGAGTAGAGAACGTTCGCAAGCTCCTAAATGAGACCACCGCAGAAATAGAAGCGCTCGATAAGGTGAGGCCTGCTCTGAGTTCGGCTGTGGCCGACGCACGGAACGCGCAGGAGATGAGCTTGCGTGAGCTGGAGGATCTAGAGAACCAGCTTGATATGGAGGAGCACGCCTTCCATCAGCTGGATGCTGAATACATCGCTCACATAATTCCGAACCAAAAGCACAAGCTGAATCTTCTCACACAGGGGCTTGGGTCAAACCTTGGCTGCTTCATGTGTGGTCGGAACAGTGCGAAAGAGATGGAAGCGATCAGACAGCGGGTGCATGGGCACAAATGCATCGTCTGCAACGGAAACGTACCGAAGCCGTCCAAATCGGGGCCAGCACCTTCTCTGGCGGAAATCGAAAAGATCGAGACCAGGATCGAGGAGCTCAAAGCAGAGATAGCCGCACGCAGGACCCAGCAGGATTCCGAAAGTGTCAGCTATCAACAAGCACTTGCCGCCTTAAAGCCTGTGTCCCTCAAATACAATGAGCTTGTAAACAAGTACGAGGAGATCGTCAATCGGTGGCCTCGAGAGGTCATTGCGCTTCGCGGTCCGAGTCTGAATGGGATCGCGACCGAAGAAGCGGCACTGGATCTGCTTGACCAGGAGCGCACCAAGCTTAGCCAGCAGTACAAGGACCAGATCGCAGAGCTCAGCACCAAGATGGCAGGCTACGAGAAAGATCTAGCGGCCAGGCTGACCACGTACGCTGAAGAGTTTCTGCTCGAGAAGGTGGCTGTAGAGTTTTCGCGTAGCGCGCAGCTCAAGGTTGTTACAGGCGTGCCTGGCATTCGAGTGCCTACGTTCAAGATTCTGATGACCTCAAGCACACATTCGGCCAAGCACGAGCGGGCCAATGCCTCCAGTGTCTCCGAGTCCCAGAAGGAATTCCTGGACTTGGCATTCCGCATGACCCTTCTGGACATGATTGCCCATGACAAGGCGACGATGCTTGTCATGGAGACGCCAGAAGCGAGCCTGGATTCGTGGTTCATGGATCGAGCTGCATTGATGATCCGGAAGTTCGCAGATGCAGCACGCGGTACCAGGCTCATTGCAACATCAAACGTCAACGGCACCACAATGATCCCAGATCTACTGGGGTTGCGTCCTGGCGAGAAGCTGCCGGCAGATCAGCAGCAACGCCTGATCAACCTGATGAAGTTGGCAGCGGAGCCGGGCGTACTGAAGGACTCCAAGGCGAAGGCTTGGCTGACGAGCGAGCTGGAGGAGTACTCCGATGGCTAAGCTCAAGCAGGTGACTGTTGCGGATCATGAGCGCCTGTTCTTTATCAGGTGGGTGCATCTGCTGATCATTGCAAATGACGCGGCTGGTCTCCCTGAGGCGACCAGACAACGGCTGCACGCCCTACTCTTTGTTTCATTCGCAAGCTCAAAATTTTACGAAATAAAGCCACTGCGCATGCGGGCCCGGAGGACCGATCACGGTCCCTATTACAGAATGGCCCATGTCGCACTGGGCCATCTCGTGATGGCCGGATTTGTAGAGGTGACTGAATTCAGGCCCTATCCCGCGCCACGAGATCTTCAGTTTGAGGGCATCTTCCGGCCCACTTTGGACGGCCTACGAGCTGGCGAGAAGCTTCGCAAGACTCTCACTGGTGAGAAGATCTACCGTCTACTGCTGGACATTTGCTTGGCTTCGGCCGAAGCGCTTGATACGGAGGTGCGCCCTGACGAAGCGGCTGTTCTCGATCAGACGCTCAGCGAAGACCTGACCTACCAGCGTGCCCTGAAAAAGCACGGTGAGATGCTTGAGCTGGAGGATCCGGCCGACCTGCAGACCCCAACTGTACGCGGTCTTATGGCAATCGATGAGCGTCTGCAAGGCCGGGGATTCTTCAACAAGAGGGACACAGTAGCGGTCTATCAAACGCTCATGTTCAAACGTGCCATCGGAGTGATGCAATGAGTGGTGAGCACGGGTCTGATCTGGCAGCGAAAGAGCTCGACAAAGCCGCTGAGGCAATGCCATCGACCTCTGGCAGCGAAGAGCAGCGGTTCCTTCAGGAGGCATCTGATTGGTATCTGCAATGGCTTGGTGTCAACGATCAGTTGCTGAAGAGCAATGCGATTGGGACCGATCGCGTTTTAGTCATTGTGTTCAGCGAGTCGCCGGATGTAGAGCGGGAGCGTCTTGAAAAGATCGGCACTATGGACGAGCGAATCTACCGCGGCGGGCATGATCCTGAGATCCACGGTGCGGTCATCGCTACCCAGAACATGAGAAACATCGTAAGAATCAGAGCTGGATTTGGGAGCCTCAACCAGGCGATCACTGTCTGCTGCAAAGAGCTTAAAGACAGCGACACCTTTATCATCATCCCATTGGCGCAGCGACGCATTCTGGTGCATCTCGCTGGTGCGCCGCTGGTTAGCTGGGGTGACGAGCCGCCTTCCTTGCCCATTGGTAACGGCGCTACCGAGGTGACGCCCGATCGGATCGACAAGGACATCGGCATCTTCCATGACGAGGGCCTTCGATACGCCAAGAACCCATTGGCTCAGATGGTCTGGAAGGGCAAGCAGCACCCGTACGAGTTCTTGCAGGATCCCGAACGGCGTATCCAGTCTTATCTGCTTCTCACGCTCCGGCACAGCTACAAGCACCTGAATGCGACCGTGGATGAGGAGGTTGTGGGCAAGGGCGGACGCTGCGACATTCGAGTCGAATGGGACGGAAAGGCGGTGCCTACGACCAGGGTCTCATCCATGATCGAGCTTAAGGTGCTGGTTCACAGTAATGGGCCAACCGCCAACCTCGAGTGGGCGCTTAGCGGCGTGCAGCAAGCGAGTAAGTATCGAGGGTCCAACTCGGTTGCGG
This sequence comes from Stenotrophomonas sp., assembly GCA_032112995.1. GTDB lineage: Bacteria > Pseudomonadota > Gammaproteobacteria > Xanthomonadales > Xanthomonadaceae > Stenotrophomonas. Next base: position 33,490 of record DAMCTY010000011.1, read on the forward strand.
CGTTCGCGTGCATTTTTGACGGGCGAAAGGATCAGAGCGATCAGATGAGCTCTCTTGATGTCGAGGCCTCCAAGCTTGACGTGCGTCTGCGTAGGTACGCGATGGAGGCGCCTGTAGGCGCCGTAAAGGCACCGAAAAAGGGCAAGAAGGCCGCCGCGCCGAGTAAGGCGTCCGCCAAGCCCAGGGTGGCGCCTCGGTCAGACAAGGCCAAGCCGAAGGCTTCCGACAAGGTCGCAGAGAGTGCCCCTAAGAGAAGGGGGCGCCCCCCCAAGAGTGCGCCGGGTAGCAGTAGCGCATAGTCGGCTCGTCTACTGCCCAAGGGAACCTGTGGGCATTGCGGCGGGCAAGGTAAGAAGCTGTGCTGCACCCGCCTACTCAACCAGAATTTCCGGACTTAGATCCGCTCGGATAGAAGAGAGAGCTTCGCTATGACAGGCTCAGTGAGCTTCCCAGTAATTCGACGCTTAAGCGTCAATGAGTACGGTCTCTACCCTGGTACCGCCTGGAAGCCAGGGTTGCAGCTGGAGTTCAATCCTGGGTTGACGCTGGTGGTAGGAACCAACGGCCTAGGTAAGACGACGCTTGCCACGATGCTGTTTCGGATGCTCAGTGGGCCATCCGATCTCTTTGTCGCCACACTCAACGCATCCGAGCTGGGGGGCTCATCGCTTGACGCCACAACGCTGTCCTCAAAGCAGCGGTCGATGTTCGCAGACCGGGTGAGCGATCGCGCTGCCAATGCATATGCCGTCCTGGAGCTTCGCTTGGGTGGCAGCGAACTTAGGATTGTTCGTAGTTTGAAGACGTTGGCGCTGGTGGAGTACTGGGTGGACGGTGCCCTGGTCGCAGGAAAGGAGGCCGCCTACCAAGAGTCGGTAGTGCGCACTGCGGGGCTGTCATCGTTTGGTGACTGGCTAATGTTTCTGAGGCAGCTGGTCTTCTACTTCGAGGATCGACGCTCCTTGGTATGGGATGCCTCGGCTCAACGCCAGGTTTTCCGGATGCTGTTCTTGCCGCCAGACGGAGCTCGAAAGCTCTACGAGCGCGAGCGGGATATCATGCAGATGGACAGCCGCATCCGAAATGACAATGCTGCACTAACCCGTCTGCAGGAGCGGGTGGCGGCAGATGATCACAAGCAGAGCAACAGCAAGGATGCTGCTAGTCAGGTCAAATCATTGCGTCCGCTCCAGTCCGAAGATCTGGAGAAGCAGAAGAATCTGCTTGCCGAGATCAATGAAGTCGACGAGCATCGACGTGCACTTCGGCGTCAGCTTCTGGAAGCTGAAGACATCGCAAGCCGGCAACAGGAGCAGTTGGAAGATAGTCGGCTCAGGATCATTCACGGCCAGTTTCCTTCCAAGTCTGAGACGGCAAAGTACCTGCTTTCTTTGCTATTGCTGGACGGACGATGTTCAGTCTGTTCCGAGGAAGTGCCTGACTTTGCAGTGGCTATCGAGCAGCGCATGGCAGGGTCCTGCTGCGTCCTATGCGGAAGCTCTGCGCCGCTAGTACCGTTACCAGGTCCAGAGGTTCCTACGGTTGAGAGCTTGAGCGCGCTTCGTACCGCGCTCGATAAATCGAGAGTGCGCGTTGAACAGCTTCAGGCCGAACTGCGTGAAGTGTCTGAGGACTACGACGAGAAAAGCAGCCATCTTGTGAAGCTCTCCGACGAGATAAAGGCGCGGGAGCGGCTGCTTGCTTCGTTGGTGAAGTCACTCCCATCTGACGATGAGGAGCAGTTGAAGGCGAAGGAAGAGTTGAAGGGTATCGCCGCCAAGATTGCCCAGGATAGAGTCGAGCTCGAAGTTCTGAGCGCGGCTTTTAGCGTAGATACCGAGCGATTCAATGCTGTTGTCTGGGCAAGGGTCGAGGAGATCAAGACTGCATTTGCCAAGTACGCGCAGGATTTCCTTTTCGAGGAAGTAGCACTCAAGTGGGCCCCGCAGATGCGCTCGCTCGGCCAGCTGAACACTATCGAGATGGCGGCATTCGATCTGGATATGGGCGGCACCGACTTCGGCCTGGTACACAGGCGCGACGGACCGTCCGCGGTCTCCGAGAGCCAGCGCGAGTTCATCGATCTGGCGTTTCGCATGGCGCTGATCGAGGTAGCGGGCAAGGGCCAGGGTGGAACGCTGGTGATTGATGCACCCGAGTCATCCCTGGACGCTGTCTTTGTAGAGCGAGCCGCAGAGGTGCTCTGTCGATTCGGTGATCCGTCCGGCAACAACCGTTTGCTCATCATGTCCAATTTGATCGATGGTCGCTTGCTGCCGGATCTGATACGGCTTGGGGTTCCGGAGACGCAAAAGGAGCAGCGGCTGCTTAACCTCATGGAGGTCGCGGTGCCGACGGCAGCGGTGAAGTTTGAGCGCGGTAAGTACGACGCCGAGTGGCATCAAATCCTCAAGCAGGGCTTCAACCCGTGAGCCAGGCATACGCAAGCTTTGTGGATCCTCGGCGTCGCCAAGCGATCCTTATCGGTCTCTTCGACGCTGTGGAACGATCAGGAACAAGGCCAGTCGACTCCAGGTTGATGCATACCCTTTGGTACCTGTCCAACGCCTTGGCCCCTGCATGGGGACTGTCACCCTTTGATTCGGCAGTGCTCAAAACAGAGGGGCAGCCGTACTTTCCGAACGTGCAGCTGGACATCGACTCTCTGGTTGGAACGGGAATGCTGGCCGTTGCTGAGCTGCAGACAGTTGACGGGGAGCAGCGGATGCAAGGGCGCTTTGTCTTGAATCGTCACTTTGCAGATCGCGTTCTGAATGTCATGCGCGACATTCCTGAGGATCGGGATCTCCTGGATTTCCTTGATGACGTGGTCCAATCCGCAAACAGACTGTCGGGTGTCGAGCAAGCAGTTGCGCTGACTCAAGATGCGACCTATGGCGACCCTGGAGTCGACTCAGGATCCGTGATTGATCTTGGCCTATGGACGCGGCGGGACGCTACGACCCCTACGCAGTACATTCTCGATCGCCTGAGGATCGCTGCGGGTCGGGACCTTCTGCCGGCCGAACTGATGGAGATGTACGTGGATCACATTGGCAGGAGGCTGCGCAATGGTGAGTAAGGGCGGCCTCTGGTCAGACGATAGTCTTATTGAGACCGTTAGCGGTTACGTGGGCAATGGTTACGACCAAAATTTGCCGCCGTTCCGCCAGTTCTGCCACGCAGCCGCCAAGATCATTCAGCGCAGGCGAGCACGGGCAGACGGCACGCTTTTGGAGGGAGCCGTGATCTTCGTTATGGAGGGGATTGTTCAGCTTTCCGATCTGCCAAAGGAGAGCCGGCCTCTCTTCAATCACGGCGTGGCCAGCATTGGAGGACGAGTCTGGACGGGCTCTTCCAGGCTGGCAACCGCGACCGGTGTTGTTATGCCCCAGGGCGATGCGGCGGATCGGATTCAGTTTGTAGTAGAGAAACTTGGGATGGGGGCAAGGCCGGCCATCTACTACGATCCGAGCGAGGAGGAGGGGATCATGAGGGCTTACCCTTCTGGGCTGGTTGAGCCGGAAAACTGTGAGGACTTGTCACTGAACTCGGCTGAGCTGACCATTGAACACCTCAAGAGGCTGCTCGACCATGCCCATGCGAAGTTGCTTGTGAGCCCATCCGGCTCAAACCTTGCTCGTAACCTGTGGTCTGACCGGCAAGCGGTAGTCCCAATCGGTGAGGCAGAGAAGGGCGTGCAAGACATCTTGCATGTCGCTCTCACATCGGGACTGCGGTTTGGCTCGATCGCGGTCCGGCCCGAAGGCTCGTCGGAAATGGGGCGATATGACTTCTTCTTGGAGGAGCAGGACCCGCTGGATGCTTCAACATGGACCCACCATGCGATCATCGAGCTGAAGGTAGTCAAAAGCTTCTCAGAGAGTGGGGGGCTGGTGGCACACTCGAAGAACGTCATTGCGGTGAGCCACGGGCTTACGCAGGCCGCAGCATATCGCGACTCGCACTACTGTAGGTTTGCTGCGCTCTGCTGCTATGACATGCGAAACGCACCCGATCCTGCGGGTGCGGTCGCACACGAGCTTACGCGCGCACAGTCGCTCGATGTTGCCATGTGGTCATGGCCGCTCTATCCATCGGCCAAACTTGCACGTGAGGCGCTGGTGAATTAGCGCCCAACTTTGCGGAGAACTAGCAGGGTCTCATCGAGCTCCTGCTGTCCGCCTTGCTGAGCCGATGCACGCATGGACCGGAACGGCTCTACCTTGACCACCTCAAAGCCCATGGGCTCGGCCAAGTCTGCGAGGATATTTGCCACTTGGATGCGAATGCCGGCATAACGGCTATCGCCGACGACAGCCCAGATCTCGCCCTGCTCATTCAAGCGTTCGCGCAGGGCACCGATGACCTCTTTCATGTCATGGAAATAGCCGCCGACCATGTCCGGGATCCAGGGTGACCAGAGCTCGCCCTTCAAACGCGCTAGTCGTCCCAGGGCAACCGTTAGGCGTCGGGAGCCTTTTGGCGCGGGCGAGAACTGACGTTTGATCTGCACGTGCGAGCACAGTGTCGACATCCGCAGATCTCGGTTGGCGTCCCTATCGCCGAGATAGCCCAGCATCCACAGTTCAACGTTGTAAACGTCCGTGTAATCGAACGAGTTTGGATACGGAGGTGAAAAAACGGACAGGTCGGCTCGATTGCTGTTACTCAGCTGTTCAAGGCAACTGCCGCGCAGCACCTGATAGCCGCGATACCTGCGCATTCTATGTGCATGGATCTCGGTGATCGCTTGGCGGGTGCGCTCCTCGAACAACTGATCCACCGAGCGCGGTGGAATCTCCCGTTCTTGCCAGTTGCCGCGGTACCGGCGACCCTTGCCGTTGATCAGTACATTGCTCACAGATATGAGCATGCCGCCCAGCATGGCTTTGAACAGCCGGCGATGGGTAGGGCGGGCAAGCTCGTCAATTGCGTCCAGATGGCATGCGATGCGTTCTGCGACGTTCCGATTGAAGATCCAGCGTTCTTGCCCGGGTGCTTCAATGAACGTGACGGGCAGATGCTTGAAACGCGCCAGCGAGCCGCGCCGGCGCGAATTGACTGCGGTGACTACCCGATGCAGATCAAGCGCCAGGTCGTCTGAGTCATAGCTGCACAGCTTGGCCTCAATGAGGTCTGCCAGATACGGGTTGACCTCAACCGTACTAGGGGCGATCCCCAAGAACTGGCATGCCAATGCCGTAGTGCCTGAACCGCCGAAGGGGTCCAAGCAAGACGTGACTTCCCGCCGGCTTTCGTTAACGGCCCGGGCTATAACCTCGGGTGCAAACGCTTCTTTGAAATGGTGCCAGCCCTGGAAGGGAAGGCGCTCAGCTCCAGCATTGGAGCCGATTGAGACGATCTTTCTTCCGCGAGTCCAGTCATCGAAGGAGACGCACAGATCTGGGTGACTCTGGGCGGACTGAGGAGCCAACTCCATCGGAACTCCATGCATGTTGGTTAGGCCTTGATTTGCATATGGGTATGCAGATTTGCATACTCAAGGCATGGACAAAGTTACCGGTATCTCCCTCCTCAAGCAAGCTCTTGCTCTGCCTCAGGTGAGCAGGTCAAGTATCGGAAGGGCGCTGGGAATCGATGCGTCCCAAGTGTCCCGCATTGCTGCCGGCCGTTTCGTCAAGTTGGACGGCCATGCACTGAGGGTGTGCAAATATGCACAGGGCCTGTTGCTCGCCGACCCAATACCTCAGGAGGGGGCAGTTGCAGCGATCGGGGCCAAGCTGAGCCGTCTTTCCGACGTAAACCCAGGGGCGCTGATCGCCATCTCCCAGCTTATCGATGCCCTGTTGACGGAGCCCGGGGGGCGGGGCCCATCACCTGCTCCAGTCCATAGGTAGGCAGCCTTGTCTGTGGGAACTGGCGCGCTCATCCCCCGAGCCATCGCACGTCCGGTTTTGGGCCAAAAGTTTGTGCAAACTGCCCGAACTATTCGCCCATGGCTACACCGCACGGGGAAGCCCCGGAGCTTCCTGATCAGCCTCGCGGGTAATTATGGGCAATTATGAGAAAAATCATAATTTCATCCAATCCATTGATTTCAATGAAATAGAGCCAGTTCTCCTGCGTAATCTGTCCTTAGTTCGCGAGATCCGCTATTTGCTCCTGCAAGCGCTCATAAGCGATCTTGAGCCCATCGTCCTCAGGCATGTAGGGAGATTTGAGACACTTGGCGAAGTGCATCAGGGACGGGATACCGCTCTGGTGGGCATGGCGCAGCCACTGCTTCCACAGGCCACCCGCCAAGTCTTGGCCGTGGGGACGTTCCACAGCGCCTTGAGCTGCCCCTTCATCACATAGACCGTCATCAGCGACTGTGCGCAGTAGCCGAAGACTGGAGACATCATCATGTGTCTGGACAGCCGAGACACCCCTGATGCTGTGGGATGCAGAGCGCTACTCGTTTCTCAAATCCACGACCAAGTAGATCTCGTCGTCGGCCTCTATAAGCAATTGTTTTTACTATCTTTAGCACTTTCCTTCATAAGGGCGGCACTCTCAAGCCGGGTATTTGCGTTTGTGGTCGTCATTGCGCATGGCCAGGCGTTGCAGATGGCCGCGCGCGAATCAACACGCGGCGTTGGAGCAGCAGCGACGATCCCGCCGTGTTGGGTTGAGAAGTGCGCCGCGCGGGAATGACGGCAAGGCTGGAGCATGTCGCGGCGGGGTAGCGGGTGCTTGTTGTTTTTGCGTTGGCGTGCGGTTTCCACAAGGTCTTCGGAAGAGGCAGGCGCGCCATGTCTCGGCACCCCGCATTTGCCGCGGTGGGCGTCAATATTCAGGCGCTGCGGCCTTGCGAATATTTAACGCGGGCCGGGTAGAATTTTTCATATGAAACTTTGGTCAATCCGCGGTAACTCGCAAAAGCTCGATGGCGGCGCAATGTTTGGCAATGCGCCCAAGGCCCTTTGGGAAAAGTGGTCACCGTCGGACGATCTCAATCGCATCGAACTGGCCTGCCGGGCCTTGTTGGCCAGCCCGCTGGCCGGCAAGACGGTGTTGTTCGAAACCGGCATCGGAGCGTTTTTCGAACCCAAACTGCGTGAGCGCTTTGGAGTGCAGGAACCGCAGCACGTGCTGATGGACTCGCTGCGTGAAGCGGGGTTCGAGCACGAGGACATTGATGTGGTGGTGCTCAGCCATCTGCATTTTGACCATGCCGGCGGCCTGCTGGCGCCGTGGTCGGAAGGGCGCGAGCCGGAGCTGCTGTTCCCCAATGCCACCTTCGTGGTGGGGGCCGAGCACTGGGAGCGCGCGCGGCACCCGCACCCGCGCGACCGCGCCAGCTTCATCCCCGAGCTGCCGGCCCTGCTGGAAGCCAGCGGTCGGCTGGAGATCGTGTCCGGCCCGTACTCGCAGGTGCTGGGGCAGAGCGTGCGTTTCAGCTTCAGCGACGGTCATACGCCCGGCCTGATGCTGGCGGAAATCGTTGGCCCCGAGCAGGTCAATGGCGAGCCGCGCGGTGGTGTGGTGTTCTGTGCCGATCTGATCCCCGGGCGGTCGTGGGTGCATGTGCCGATCACCATGGGCTACGACCGTAACGCCGAGCTGCTGATCGACGAGAAGCGCGCTTTCCTGGAAGACAAGCTGGCGCGCAACGTGCACCTGTTCTTCACCCACGACCCGCAGTGCGCGATGGCCCAGGTGGTACGCGATGAAAAGGGGCGCTTTGGTACCGCACATGAAGTGACCGAGTTGAAGGCGCGTTCGCTGGCAGCGTGAGCTGCAATTGAGGCGGCCGATCGGTGTGCTGATCGAAACGAGCGGAGCCGGCAGGTTCCGCTCGTTTCGGTTGTGCGCGGACAGTAATCAATGGCTGCGCAGGCAGCCGCTCATGAAGGTCTTGCGGGCATCGCCGGTCAGATGCCTGCTGCTGGCATCGGTGTTGCAGCTGGCCATGCGCTGCTGCGGGGTGACGGCGGCGGTGGCGGTATGGGCTGCCATCGCGGGCGTCGCCGCCGGGGCTGCCGTTGTAACCGGTGCGCCATGGGGGGGTGAGGCAGCTGCGCTGTGCCTGCTTGAAGGCATCTTCCTTCAGGCCTTTGTTCTTGGCGGAGCAGTCAGCCATGCGTTGTTGTTGCGCGGTCCGGGCGGCCGCAGACGCGGCGTTGGCGGCGAGGGGAAGGGCAGTGGCCAGCAGCAGGCCAGCGAGCAAGGCGGTGCGGTACATGGTGTGGCTCCTTCGCGGGTGGTGGCGTGGAGCATCCGCCTGCGGGGGAGTAACTATTCGTCAATCGGTGATGAAACTTTTTTAATCGTCCCTGCCCGCGGCACAGCTATCCGTGGCGGGCCTGCGAGCTGACCTTTGTCAGTGCAGAAACTGACTTCCGGCACTGAATCGGGGCGTTGCCGGCGGCGACAGTGACGCATCTTCCATTGCAGGGTATCGCCTTGAAACGTCCTTCCTTGTTACGCCGCGTCATGCTGGCTGGGGTCATGTTGCTGGCGCCGGCAATGGCGGCGCTTGCTGCTCCCACCGAGGTAACCCCGTTGCAGGTTCAGCCCGACCGCGCCACCACGATGGCGATATGGGCGCCTGCCCAGGTACGAGGTGTGGTGCTGTTCTCCGCCGGGCACGGTGCCTGGCCGGAGCGCTATGAACGGCTGCTGCAGTCGTGGGCGGACGCGGGTTTCGTGGTGCTGGCGCCCTTGCACGTGGATTCGGTGAAGCATCCGGAACGGGAAAAATTCTCGTTGCAGCAGGGCTTGGGCGAGCGTTTTGCCGATATGCGAGCGGCCAGTGCCTATGCTGCCGCGCATTGGCCGGGGGTGCCGGTGGCTGCAGCCGGGCATAGCCTGGGCACGCTGGTTTCCGCTGCCCTGGATGGTGCGCTCTCGCAGTTGGGACCGTTGCGCGACCCGACGGTCATGGCGGTGCTGGGTTACTCATCGCCCGGAAAGATTCCCGGGCTGATAGGGCCCCAGTCGTATACGACGCTGGCGGTGCCGATGCTGCTGGTCAGTGGCGATGAGGATCGCGTGCCGGGTTTTGTCGTGGACCCTGCCGATCATCTGTATCCGGTTGAAACCGCGCCCGCCGGTGACAGGACCGCGGTAGTGCTGGCCGGTGGCGACCACAATCTGATCGGTGGCGCGCCTGAGCACCTGTTCGAAAGGGCGCAGCAACTGGGGACGGCCTTTCTGCAGGCGCAACTACTGGGCAGTGATGCCGCGCGGGAGCTGCTGGCCGCGCCGCAGGCCGCAGGCGAACGCTGGTTGCGGCGTTGAAGCAGGCAGCGGCTGCGGGCAGGTGCCCGCAACCGCGCGATGCATTGATGGTTCAGCCCACCCGGGTGCCGAAGATGCGGTCACCGGCATCGCCCAGACCCGGCAGGATGTAGCCCTTTTCGTTCAGGCGCTCATCGATGGCGGCGGTATAGACCTCCACGTCCGGGTGCACGGCCTCCAGGGCCTTCAGGCCTTCCGGTGCGGCGACCAGGAAGATGCCCTTGATGCGACGTGCGCCAGCCCGCTTGAGCATGTCGATGGTGGCGATCAGGGTGCCGCCGGTGGCCAGCATCGGGTCCAGGATCAGCGCATCACGCTCTTCCAGACGGCCGGTCAGACGCTCGAAGTAGGGTACCGGCTGCAGGGTTTCCTCATCGCGCTGCAGGCCAACCACGCTCACACGGGCCGCCGGAATCAGCGACAGCACGCCGGTCAGCATGCCCAAGCCAGCGCGCAGGATGGGCACCACGGTGATCTTGGCGCCGGCGATGCGCTGCACCTGCACCGGGCCGGCCCAGCCCGGCATGGTGTGGCTTTCGGTCTCCAGATTGGCGGTGGCCTCGTAGGCCAGCAGCGTGCCAAGTTCGTTGACAACCTCACGGAAATCCTTGGTGCTCATCGATGCATCGCGGAGCAGGCCGATCTTGTGCTGGACCAGGGGGTGGCGGATTTCGACGATTTTCATGGGCTGATCGCGCTGGAGGGAGAGGACCGCCATTTTAGCGAAGACTGCATTATTCCCGCTGTGTCAGTGTAACTGTCGTGTAACTGTACGGACATACCGTGCACACCCATCCTTTACAGAGATCGGGGGCGGTAGTGCGCAAGAGCGTCTTGGTGGTGGCGGTAACGACCGCGGTGGCCTGCATGGCAGCCGCGCCGGCAATGGCCGATGAGGTTTCGCCGGATGGCGGCACCGCGACGGTTGCCAGCGGCGCTGCAGCGGCAATCGACCTTGAGCGCATCGAGGTGCGCGCCCAGCGTGAAGCGCAGATCCGCGCGGTGGAGATGAAGCGTGACGCCAATGGCGTGCAGGACGCGGTGGCGGCGGACGCGATGGGCGACTACCCGGACATGAACGTGGCTGAATCGCTGCAGCGCCTGCCCGGTGTCAGCGTCACCCGCGACCAGGGCGAAGGCCGCTTCGTGGTGATCCGTGGCCTGGATGCGGCCTTGAACAGCGTCAGCATCGACGGCATCGCCATCGGTACGCCGGAGGATGCCTCGCGCGCCGCGCCGTTGGACGTGATTTCCTCCGAGTCGACCGAGCGCCTGCGGGTGATCAAGGCGGCGACGCCGGACATGCCCGGTGATGCCATCGGTGGCGCGGTGGTGGTGGAGTCGGCCTCGGCCTTCGACCGCGATGGCCGCTCGCTGAAGGGCAAGCTGGAAGGCAGCCACCAGGAGCTGTCCGGCGAGACCAGCCCGAAAGCCGCGTTCAATTACAGCGAAGTATTTGGCGGCACCTTTGGCGTCGCGCTGGGCGTGAACTACCAGAAGCGCACGTTCGAGTCCGACAATACCGAGGTGGAGTACGACAGCTTCGGCAACGCTGGCGAAATGCTGGCCGTCGACCTGCAGCAGCGCAAGTACACCATCGAGCGTGAGCGCACCGGTGCCAACCTCAACTTCGACTGGCGGCCGGACGACGACAATCGCTATTACCTGCGCACCCTGTACAGCCGCTTTGACGATGCCGAGACCCGCCAGCGCGTGATCTTCGGCCTGGGGGATGCGGATACGGTGACCGCGCTGGGCAATAACCGCTACCAGCTCGACGACCTGCCTGCCGATGCGATCAGCAAGCGCATGCGTTACCGCACCAAGGAAGAGAATACGTTTGCGGTCAGCCTGGGCGGCGAAAACCGCCTGAGCAACGCGGTGCTCGATTACCGCGTTGGCTATACCAAGACCCGCGAGCGGGTGAACGACGAGATGGAGGCGCGCTTCGATTATGACGGCGATTCGTTGTCGGCCACGCTGGACCAGAACAGCGGCATCCCTGGCCTGAGCCTGAGCGACAACGGCTGGATGGACAGCGGCAACTATGCGTTTGATCGCGTGGTGTTGTCGCCCAAGCAGGTTGACGACAGCGAACGCAGTGCGCAGGCCAATATCCGCTTTGATGGCGACAAGGGCAGCTACAAGTTTGGCGTGCTGGGCCGCTGGCGCGAGCGCGACGTCAATGTCGATGAGGTTGAACTGAAGAAGGGTCCGGCCGTGGATCTTGCCAGCTGGAACGGAAAGACCCTGGATCATCGCGGCGGCAGCCTGGGGCAGGGCATGAGCTCGGCGGCGATGCGCGCGTGGTGGAAGGCCAACGGGGGCCAGTACAGTGCCAAGTCCGGCGATGTCGCCGGCAACATGATGACCTCGCTGGAAGAGGACTATGTCGCCAACGAGGACATCCTGGCGGCCTATGCCATGGGCACCTGGGATATCGGCGCGCTGCGCGTGATCGGCGGCGTGCGCGTGGAGAACACCCAGTTTGCGGCCACCGGCAACGACGTTGATATCACCGATGAGACCGTCACGGTAAGCCCGCGCACCGCCAACACCAGCTACACCAGCGTGCTGCCAGGCCTGCACTTGCGCTACGACACCAATAACGATTGGGTGCTGCGTGGCTCGGTGAACAAGACCGTGGCGCGCCCGTCCTTTGGTGATGTTTCGCCGCGGTCGGCGGTGAACCGTGATGATGAGGAGGCACGTATCGGCAATCCGAACCTTGATCCGTACGAGTCGACCAACCTGGACCTGTCCTTCGAGCGCTACCTCGGCGACAGCGGCATCATTTCGCTGGGCCTGTTCCACAAGTCCATCGATGGCTACATCGTGGAGACGGTGACCGAGAACGATCCGGAGTACCCGGGCTTTGAAGTCACCCGTTCGATCAATGGTGACAAGGCCAAGGTATTTGGCGCCGAGTTCAACTGGCAGCAGCAGCTGAGCTTCCTGCCGGGCGCGTGGGCAGGCCTGCTGGTCGGTGCCAGCGGCACCTGGCTGGATACCGATTTCGATCCGGGCATGGCCAAGCGCGAGGGTGAGGATTTCAACCTGCCGCGCGCATCCAGGAACATCTACAGCGCACATATCGGCTACGAATGGGGCGGGCTCAGCACCCGTCTGGCGGGCGTTTACCGCAGCGAATACCTGGATACCATCGGCGACAGCCGGGCTTTCGATATCTACGTTGCGCCGCATACGCAGCTGGATTTCAGCTTTGACTACAAGGTGAGCAAGAACGTGAGTCTGTACCTGGAAGCCTCCAACCTGCTGGATGAACCGCTGGAGTTGTACCAGGGCGTGCGTTCGCACACCCTGCAGAACGAGGAATATGGCCGTACCTACGCTGTCGGCGTGAAGGTGGCCCTGTGAAGGCCGCACTGCTCGCCACCGCCATTGTGCTGGCGTTGACTGCCTGCCAGCCGGCACCGCGCTCCACTACGCCGCCAAGCGTGGCCGATCTTGCCGAGGGCGCCGCGCCGCTGCCGTCCACGCTGGTCGCCGAGGCCTTCCTGACGCCGATGACGCCGGCCGACAACATCGACTCGCCCGCCAGCTGGCGTGGCGCCGATGGCCGGGTATGGCTGATCGCCACGGCAAAGGCCACCGACAAGCTGGTGGTGTATGACGGGCAGACCGGCAAGCACCTGCGCGATGTCGGCAGTACCGGTACCGCGCCAGGCCAGTTCGATCGCCCCAATGGCATTGCCGTGCAGGGCGACCTGCTGTTCATCGTCGAGCGCGACAACCATCGCGTGCAGGTCCTGCAGCTGCCGGATTTCAAGCCGCTGGGGGTGTTTGCCGGTGCTGATCTGCGCAAGCCGTATGGCCTGTGGGTGAACCCGCAGCAGGACGGCTATGACGTGTATGTCACCGATTCCTACGACGATGGCGAGGACGCAGCCGGCAACGACATCCTGCCGGCGCTGGAGCGTTTGAACGAGCGCGTGCGCCGTTACCACGTCCGCGTCGATGGCGGTGCACTGCAGGCCCGTCTGGTCCGCAGCATCGGCGATACCTCGCCAAAGGGGGCGCTGCGGGTGGTCGAGTCGATCTGGGGAGATCCGGCCAACGACCGTCTGCTGATTGCCGAGGAAGACGAAACCTATGCCAGCGAATTCAAGGTCTACAACCTGGCTGGCGACTTCAGTGGTGAGACCTTTGGGCGCGGCCAGTTCAAGGCGCAGGCCGAAGGCGTGATGCTGCGTACCTGCGGCGACGGCGGCTGGTGGATCACCACCGAGCAGGGCAAGGATCGCAGCACCTTCCATCTGTTCGACCGCAAGACCTTGGCACCGGTGGGGGCGTTCCACGGCAATACCGTGGCCAATACCGACGGCATCTGGAACAGCCAGCAGGCGTCGGCGCGTTTCCCGCAGGGCGCGCTGTATGCGGTACATGACGACCAGGGCGTGGTCGCGTTCGACTGGCGCGATATCGCCCGCGCCTTGTCGTTGCCGCAGGACTGCGGCAAGTGAGGGTCCAGGGGTTGAGGCAAGGGCTGCTGCTGGCAGCCCTGTGGGGCGCAGCTGGAACGGTGGGGGCCGTTCCAGCTGCCGAACCCAATACGCAGGTGCCGGCGGGGAGCCGGCACTATGCGGCAAGCGCATTCCCCGACCGTGTGGTGGCCTCGCCAGCGCAGGACGCCAGCACCGGGTTTGCGGTGGCCTGGCGGACCGCGCCATTGCCGCAGGCCCCGTTGCTGGAGCTGACCGTGGCTGGTGATTCGCCGGACATGGGGCAGGTGCGGCAGGTGCGTGCCAGCAGCCAGAACCTGCAGACCGAGAATGGCGACAGCCAGCACCACCGCGCACTGGTCGATGGCCTGCAGGCGGACACGCTGTATGCCTACCGCGTGCAGGGGCAGGGTACGTGGGGCGCCTGGCAGCATTTCCGTACGGCTGCCGCAGCCGGCCAGCCGCTGACCCTGCTGTATTTCGGCGATACCCAGAACAAGAACCTCAGCCATGTCAGCCGGGTGATCCGCCAGGGCTGGCAGACTGCCCCGGACGCGCGCCTGGCACTGTTTGCCGGTGACCTGGTCAGCGGCGGCGATGGCGAGGACGACAACGAATGGGGCGAATGGTTTGCCGCTGGCGGCTGGTTGTTGCCCGGCATGGCGGTGGCGCCGGCCGCAGGCAACCATGAGTACTTCGAGGAGTTCGAGGACACCCCGCAGGAGCGCCGGGTGCTGGGCACGCATTGGCCGGTGAGCTTTGCCTTGCCTGCCAATGGCGCCAAGGCAACGCCCAGCACCACCTATTGGTTCGATTACCAGGGCGTGCGCGTGGTGGTGCTGGATGGCACCTCGGCATTGGACCTGGGCACGGCCACGGCGCAGGCCGATTGGCTGGAAGGCGTACTGGGCGGCAGCACGCAGCCATGGAACATCGTGGTGGTGCACCAGCCGCTGTATCCACTGCGCGCCGAGCGCGACACCTCGGTGCTGGCCGAGCAGATCCGCCCGGTCCTGCAGCGGCACAAGGTTGACCTGGTGTTGCAGGGCCACGACCACACCTACGGCCGCCGCGCGGACGAAGGTGCCAGCTTGCCGCAGTACATTTCCTCGGTGGCGGGCCCCAAGCAATACCGGCTCTCGCCGCAGGCCCGCGCCACGATGGCGCCGACGGCCGAGGACACCCAGTTGTTCCAGGTGCTGCGCGTGGATGACCAGCAGCTGCGCTATGAGGCGCGCACCGCCACGGGCCGGCTGTACGACGCCTTCCTGATCCGCCGCGATGGCGCGGCCGGCAAGCAGTTCAGCGAAATCAGCGAAGGCCGCATTCCGCAGCGTGATTGCCCGCGGCCGGTATCGCCCAAGGGCCGTGATGATCGCTGCTGGGAGTAGGCTGATGAAACCGATGCAGGCCGTTCTATGTGGTGTGTTGCTGGCGCTGGCGGCAGGATCGGCCGGGGCAAAGGAACTGCTGCATCCGTTTGCCCTGCCACAGGCGGACGAAGCGCCGGATGAGGTGCTGCTGGTGGTGGAGATCCCCGCCGGTGGCGCAATCAAGTACGAAACGGGCGAGTACGGCGAGCTGCGGGTGGACAGGTTTCTGTCCATGCCGGTGGCGTATCCGGCCAACTATGGCGCGTTGCCGCAGACCCTGGCGGGCGATGGCGATCCATTGGATGCACTGGTGTTGACCCGTTTCCCGATCCAGCCGGGGGCGGTGATCCGGTTCCGGCCGCTGGGCGTGCTGCGCATGGTCGACAAGGGCGAAGCCGACGAGAAAATCGTCGGTGTGCCAGTGGAGGGGGTAGACCCTACCTATGTCGGCATGAACCGGCTGGAGGACTTGCCGGCGCTGGAAAGACAACGGATCGAAGCCTTCTTCCGCACCTACAAGCAGCTGCCCGGGCCGGCCGACATCCAGCTCAATGGCTGGGGTGATGCCGGCGAAGCGCGGCAGGTCATCCGCCAGGCCCTGGCGCGCTATCGCAGTGAAGGCCGCGGGCGCTGAACTGCGGACCAGCTTCACGACGTCGGTCGGCGGGCCGCTTATACTCAGGTCCGTTGTTTCCACGGCGTCGGTTGAGGCTTTGCCCTTGGGGCAAGCGACTCATCCGGCGCGATCAGCAGTAGTGACTGCCCGCCGAAAGGGGACGGTGGGCGAGCAAGCGGGTTGCTGCAGGCCGGGGCGGCCCAATCACGGAGGATGGTCATGCGCATGATGGGGAAGACCCTGGGTAAGGCTGCAGTTGCAGTCATGGCGGCAACGATGGCTGTCGCGGCCATTGCCGCGCCGCCGCTGGAGGAAGAGATCGTCAACCCCAGCGAAGTGCTGTTTGAAGGCGGCAAGGCCTATGCCGATAGTGGTGGTGGCCAGTTGGAGCCGCTGCACAGCCGCAGGCAGGGCGACGAGACCATCTATTACCGTCTGGTCCGTTACGACAACGAATTCGGCTATGTGGACGACGCCGGCACCCCTGCGCTGGCGCAGGTCTCGCGCGGTGCCGACAGCGAAGGCCTCACGCCCTACCGCTACTACGGGGCCGGCCACCTCTATCGCCCGGATTTCTACAACAGCCCTTACAACCGTGATGCGCGCCAGCGCTATTCGGGGCCGGGTTATTTCGGTAGCTGCAGCCGCTATGACGGCTGCAAGGAAGTGCAGATCGTGCCGTTGTGGCCGTATCTGCGCGGTTACTGATCCCGCACCTGCCGGTTGCGCTGCGCGCGCACCGCAACCGGCGCCGGATCAGGCGCTGAGTGCTTCCACAACACGCAGCTTGGGGTGACCCTTGGAGCGTTGCTGGTATTCCTGCTCGATATCGGCCAGGCGCTTGGCATTGGGGCATTGCAGCAGCATGTAGTTGGCGTCGAAGTTCAGCTTGGCGACCAGGAAGTCGATGAACACGCGCACCTTGGGTGAGACCAGGCGGCCGCCGGCAAACACCGCGTTGAAGTCGTAATCCGGGCCGGTCCAGCCCGGCAATACCTGCTGCACCAGGCCGGCCTCGACGAAGGGCTTGGCCATCACATCGCTGCTCAGCATCAGGCCTTCGCCCGCTACCAGCGCGGCGTTCAGCGCTGAGGGGTCATTGGCCACGATCAGTGGATTGACCGCGAACTCGCGCATTTCGCCATCGTGCTGGGCCAAGGTCCAGGTGAAGCGCTGGGTCTGGCCGTGATGCGCCTTGCGTATTGCCAGGGTGCGATGGAACTGCAGCTCGTCCGGGTGCTGTGGCGCGCCATGCTGGGCGATGTAGGTCGGGCTGGCGAACACCTGGGTGCGCAGGCTGCCCAGCTTGCGTGCGATCAGGTTGGAGTCGGGCAGGGGACCGACCCGCAGCGCCAGATCCACTTCACCGGCAATCAGGTCCAAGGTCTCGTTGCCCAGGTGCATATCCACCCGGATATCCGGGTAGGCGCTCTGGAACTGCCCCAGCAGCGGCGCAATCCAGCTGGTGCCCATCGAGTAGGGCACGGTGAAACGCAGCCAACCGCGCGGGCCGGACTGCAGCTGGCTGACCGCGCTTTCGGCCTGGTCCAGCTCGCGGGCGATGCGCTGGCAGTGTTCGTAATACACCGTGCCGGCCTCGGTCAGGCCCAGCCGCCGCGTGGTCCGGTGCAGCAGGCGTGCGCCCAGGCGGGTTTCCAGCTCCTGCACCTTGCGGCTGACGGTGGTCTTGGGTTGACCGAGCAGACGGGCGGCGGCGGTGAAGCTGCCTTGCTCGACGACTTTGACGAAGATCAGCGTGTCATTGAGATCGTTGGCCATGCGGGAAGCCCTTGCGGCAACGGGATTGTGCCGGCGACGGGATGATTATTCCCTTGAATTCGTACTAATCAAGTATGGATTTGAACTCTACGCTGTTCACCTGTCCCCTTCGACGGATAAGCCGCCATGCGCCTGCGCTCTCCACTGGCCTTGCCCGCGCCCCGACGCGAACCCAGCTACCGCAATGCCTTGCCGCCACGCGGGGCCTGCAATCGCTTGAATACATTGCGGTTTCCCGATGCTGATCGAGGTTTGTCCGGACCCTGGCAGGGCCTGGAGCAGCCGCGCTGGCTGGGCCGCATATTGCAACGGGCAGGGCGGTTTGTCCCGCTCGTGGGCCAAAAATTTCCGCGGGCGGGACAGTGATGACCCGGCCAGCGGTACAGCGCAAGCGGTTTCCGGGGCGTTGTGGCGCCGGTTTGCGCAGCAAGCACCAGCAACGCGACCCCGTGGTTCGCAGTGATGACCTGCTTTCCTCCGATTACCTCCCCCAGGAGCAACAAATGAAACGTACTTCCCAAACCAGCCCGTTGCGGCGTGCAGCACTCGTCGGCGTATCGACCCTGGCCATGGCATTGATGGTGGCCTGCAGCGGCGGCCACGCCGAGAACGCGGCGCCACCGGCGCCCGAAGTCAGTGTGGCGCCGGTGCTGATCAAGCAGGTCGCGCAGTGGGATGAGTTCAGCGGCAGGGTCGAGGCCGTGCAGAGTGTCGAGCTGCGCCCGCGGGTGTCCGGCTATATCGACAAGGTCAACTATGTCGAAGGCCAGGAGGTGAAAAAGGGCGATGTGTTGTTCACCATCGACGCACGCAGCTACCAGGCCGAGTTCAACCGCGCCCAGGCCGAATTGAACCGTGCCCGCACCCAGGCCGGGCTGGCGCGCAGCGAATCCGAACGTGCACGCCGTTTGGCCGAGCAGCAGGCCATCGCTGCCGAAACCGCCGAGCAGCGCCGTGCCAGCGCCGATCAGGCCGGCGCACAGGTGCAGGCGGCACAGGCCGCGCTGGACGCCGCGCGGCTCAACCTGGAGTTCACCAAGGTACGCGCACCCATCGATGGACGTGCCGGGCGTGCAATGGTGACGGCAGGCAACCTGGTCACCGCCGGTGACGCGGCCAGTGTACTGACCACGCTGGTGTCGCTGGATACCGTGCATGTGTATTTCGATGCCGACGAATCCACCTTCCTGCGCTACGCACAGATGGCACGTGATGGGCAGCGCCCGAGCGAACGTGACCAGGCCCTGCCGGTGAAGGTTGGCCTGAGTGGCGAAGAAGGCTTCCCGCATGAAGGCAAGGTCGATTTCCTCGACAACCAGATCACCCGCAGCACCGGCACCATCCGCGTCCGTGCGCTGCTGGACAACGCCAGCCGTCAATTCACCCCGGGCCTGTTCGCGCGCGTGCGCTTGCTGGGCAGCGGCCAGTTCCAGGCCGTGCTGGTGGACGACAAGGCGGTGCTGACCGACCAGGACCGCAAGTACGTCTATGTGCTGGACAAGGACAACAAGGCGCAACGGCGTGACGTGCAGCTGGGCCGCAACGCCGAGGGCCTGCGCATTGTCGAGCAGGGCCTGGCGGCGGGCGACAAGGTGATCGTCGATGGCGTGCAGAAAG
This sequence comes from Stenotrophomonas sp., assembly GCA_032112995.1. GTDB lineage: Bacteria > Pseudomonadota > Gammaproteobacteria > Xanthomonadales > Xanthomonadaceae > Stenotrophomonas. The sequence goes on from DAMCTY010000011.1 coordinate 52,587, forward strand.
TATTCATGCCCGGCATGCCGGTGCAGGCCAAGCCGGTTGCCATGCAGCCGGTTGCCGCCGCTGCCACGCAGGCCGTGAGCAGCATCAACTAAGCCGCTTCATCCCTTTGCCGGCAGGGCTGCCGGCCGCCTTGTCTGCACCTGTCCGGGTGCGGACAGGGCCAGTGCAGCCCGGCGCCGGTACCTGCAAGGATTTGCCATGGATTTTTCCCGCTTTTTCATCGACAGGCCGATCTTCGCGGCCGTGTTGTCGATCGTGATCTTCGCCGCCGGCCTGGTCACCATTCCGTTCCTGCCCATTGGTGAGTACCCGGACGTGGTGCCGCCCTCGGTGGTTGTGCGCACCGTCTACCCGGGCGCCAATCCCAAGGTGATTGCCGAGACCGTGGCCACGCCATTGGAAGAGGCCATCAACGGCGTCGAGGGCATGATGTATCTCAAGTCGGTGGCCGGTTCCGACGGCGTGCTGCAGATGACCGTGACCTTCCGCCCGGGCACTGATCCGGATGAGGCGGCAGTGAAGGTGCAGAACCGGGTGGCGCAGGCGCAGGCGCGCCTGCCCGAGGACGTGCGCCGGCAGGGCGTGACCACCCAGAAGCAGTCGCCCACCTTCCTGATGGTGGTGCACCTGACCTCGCCCAAGGGCAGCTACGACACCTTGTACCTGCGCAATTACGCGCGCCTGCACGTCAAGGATGCGCTGGCGCGTATTCCCGGCGTGGGCGACGCCCAGATATTCGGCGGCGGCGACTATGCCATGCGTGCCTGGTTGGACCCGGACCGCGTGGCTTCACGTGGCTTGACCGCCAGCGATGTGGTGCGCGCCATGCGCGAGCAGAACGTGCAGGTATCAGCTGGTCAGCTCGGTGCCGAGCCAATGCCCAACAGCCAGTTCCTGACCCTGATCAATGCCCAGGGCCGCCTGCGCAGCGAGCAGGAGTTTGGCGACATCGTCCTCAAGAGCGGCGATGACGGCGAAGTGGTGCGCTTGGCCGATGTGGCGCGCATCGAACTGGGCGCCGGCGATTACACGCTGCGCTCGCAGCTGGATGGCAAGAACGCCGTGGGCATCGGCATTTTCCAGGCGCCGGGCGCCAATGCGCTGGAAATCCGCGATGCGGTCATCGGCACGATGGATGAAATGCAGAAAGCCTTCCCGGCCGACGTGAAGTACGAGGCGGTGTACGACACCACCATCTTCGTGCGTGACTCGATCAAGGCGGTGGTATCGACCCTGCTGGAAGCCATCGCGCTGGTGGTGTTGGTGGTGATCCTGTTCCTGCAGACCTGGCGCGCCTCGATCATTCCGCTGATCGCAGTGCCGGTATCGGTGGTGGGTACCTTTGCCGCCCTGTATCTGCTGGGCTTCTCGATCAACACACTGAGCCTGTTCGGGCTGGTGCTGGCGATTGGCATCGTGGTCGATGACGCCATCGTGGTGGTGGAGAACGTCGAGCGCAACATCGAGGAAGGCCTGTCGCCCACCGCGGCAGCGCACCAGGCCATGCGGGAAGTATCCGGGCCCATCATCGCCATTGCGCTGGTGTTGTGCGCTGTGTTCGTGCCGATGGCCTTCCTGTCTGGTGTTACCGGCCAGTTCTACAAGCAGTTCGCGGTGACCATCGCGATCTCCACGGTGATCTCGGCGATCAACTCGCTGACCTTGTCGCCGGCCCTGGCGGCACGCCTGCTCAAGCCGCATGGCGCGGCCAAGGACGCACCCAGCCGCCTGATCGACAAGCTGTTTGGCTGGGTGTTCCGCCCCTTCAACCGCTTCTTCAAGACCAGCTCGGAGAAGTATGAGCGTAGCGTGGCGCGTATCCTCGGCCGTCGTGGCGCGGTGTTCGTGGTGTATGCGGTGTTGCTGGTAGGCACCGGCGTGATCTTCAAGCTGGTGCCGCCGGGCTTCATTCCCACCCAGGACAAGCTGTACCTGATCGCCGGTGTGAAGCTGCCGGAAGGTGCATCGATCGCGCGCACCGATGAAATGCTGCGCAAGGTGGCCAAGATCGCGCAGGAAACCGAGGGTGTTGCGCACACCATTTCGTTCCCGGGTTTGAATGCACTGCAGTTCACCAACACGCCCAACACCGGCGTGGCCTTCATCCCGCTCAAGCCCTTCAACGAGCGTCACGGGCGTACCGCGGCGCAGATCAATGCCGAGATCAACCAGAAGATCGCCGGGCTGCAGGAGGGCTTCGCCTTCGCGATGATGCCGCCGCCTATCCTTGGCCTGGGCAACGGCAACGGCTACCAGCTGTTCATCGAGGACCGCGCCAACCTGGGGTACGGTGCCTTGCAGAACGCGGTGCAGAACATGCAGGGCGCGGTGGCGCAGACGCCAGGCATGGCCTATCCGATCACCAGCTACCAGGCCAATGTGCCGCAGCTTGATGCCGAGGTGGACCGGGTCAAGGCCAAGGCGCAGGGCGTGCAGCTGACCGAGTTGTTCGACACGCTGCAGACCTACCTGGGCTCGGCTTACGTCAACGACTTCAACCAGTTCGGCCGCACCTGGCAGGTGATCGCCCAGGCCGATGGCCAGTTCCGTGACAGCGTGGAGGACATCGGCAAGCTGCGTACCCGCAATGACCGCGGTGAGATGGTGCCGATTGGTTCGATGGTGACCATCAAGGAAACTTATGGCCCGGATCCGGTGCTGCGCTTCAACGGCTACCCGGCCGCCGACCTGGCCGGTGAGGCCGATCCACGCCTGCTGTCTTCGGCCGAGGCCATGAACAAGCTCACCGAGATCGCCGGGCAGGTGCTGCCCGCCGGCATGGTTACCGAGTGGACCGACCTGAGCTACCAGCAGGCAACCCAGGGCAAGGCGGCCTTCATCGTGTTCCCGGTGGCGATACTGCTGGCCTTCCTGGTGCTGGCGGCGCTGTACGAGAGCTGGTCATTGCCGCTGGCGGTAATCCTGATCGTGCCGATGACGCTGCTGTCGGCCTTGTTCGGGGTATGGCTGACCGGTGGTGATAACAATGTCTTCGTGCAGGTAGGCTTGGTGGTGCTGATGGGCCTGGCCTGCAAGAACGCGATCCTGATCGTCGAGTTCGCCCGTGAGCTGGAGATGGGCGGCAAGGGTATCGTCGAAGCGGCGCTGGAAGCCTGCCGCCTGCGACTGCGACCAATCGTGATGACCTCGATCGCCTTCATCGCCGGCACCGTGCCGCTGGTGCTTTCGCATGGTGCAGGTGCCGAGGTGCGCTCGGTGACCGGTATCACCGTGTTTGCCGGCATGTTGGGCGTGACCCTGTTCGGTCTGTTCCTGACCCCGGTGTTCTACGTGGCCCTGCGCACGTTCGTTTCGCGCAATGGCGGCGGCAAGCTGGTGCAACACGGCGAGCCCACCATTCACCATTGAGTGAAGCCTGCGTGGGAACGGTAGCAACTGCCGCCGTTCCCACGGCATCGCCTGGCAATGCAGGTTTTTTCCCCCGACGTTTTGGCAGCACCCCCACACAGGAATACGCATGAACATTGAGACCCGAAAGATCGCCCTCGTCACCGGCGCCACCCGTGGCATTGGTCTGGAAACCGTCCGCCAACTGGCCGAAGCCGGTGTGCACACCCTGCTTGCCGGCCGTGACCTGGCGACCGCCACGGCCAAAGCCGAGTCGCTGCGCAGCGAGGGCTTGCCGGTGGAGGCCATCCAGTTGGATGTCAACGACGCCGACAGCATCGCCGTGGCGGTGGAGCGGGTGCAGGACCGGCATGGCCGGCTCGACATCCTGATCAATAACGCAGGTGTGCTGATCGACGACCCTGCGCTGGGCGCCAGTGGTCAGTCGCTGCAGACCTGGCGCAGTACCTTCGACACCAACCTGTTCGCTGTGGTGGAGACCACGCTGGCCTTCCTGCCATTGCTGCGCGTCGCGCCCGCAGGCCGCATCGTCAACGTGTCCAGCATCCTGGCGTCGCTGAGCCTGCATACCCAGCCCGGTTCGCCGATCTACGGTTTCATCGTGCCGGCCTACAACGCCTCCAAGAGCGCGGTGAATGCCTGGACGGTGCAGCTGGCCCATGAACTGCGCCATGGGCCGATCAAGGTCAACACGGTGCACCCCGGCTACGTGCGTACCGACATGAACAAGGGCGAGGGTGAGATCGACGTCGCCGAGGGGGCGCGTTCCAGCGTCGGCATGGCCCTGCTGGGCACGGATGGGCCGACCGGCAGCTTCACCTATCTGGGCGAGGTGCTGCCGTGGTGATGCGAGGTCTGGTGATTGCAGTGGCCAGCGCCTTGCTGGCCGGCTGTGTGACGGTGGGGCCGGACTACAAGGCGCCGATGGTGCAGCCGGCAAGTCTGCAGGGGGCCGCCGATCCGGCGTTCTCCAGCGCATCGCCGGTGGCCAGCTGGTGGGCGCAGTTCGACGATCCGGTGCTGGCACAACTGGTGCACGATGCGCTGGGCGACAACCTGGATCTACGCATCGCAATGGCGCGTGTACGTGCGGCGCGCGCGGTGTTCAATGAGCAACGCCTGGACCAGTTGCCGCATGTCACCGCAGGCGGCAGCCAGGACCGCCGCAAGCAGCCTGATCCGGCGCTGGGCGGCGAGCGCGTGGGCAGCGAGACTTACCAGCTTGGTTTCGATGCCGGCTGGGAGCTGGACCTGTTCGGGCGGCAACGGCGTGCGGCCGAAGCCGCGCGTGCCGACCTGGGTGCCGAGCGTGACAACCTGGCCGATGCGCAGGTGATGGTGGCGGCGGAAGTCGCACGCAACTACTTCGAGCTGCGCGGCTCGCAGAAGCGGATTGCGGTGGCGCGTGACACGCTGCGCAATCTGCGCGAAACCCAGCGCCTGACAGAAACCCGATTGGCGTTGGGCGCTGGCAGCGAGCTGGATGTGCAGAGCAGTCGCGCCCGTTTGAAGGCGATCGAGGCGGACATTCCGCTGCTTGAAGTGGCCGAGGTGCAGTCGCGCCATCGTCTGGCGGTACTGCTCGGGCAGCGCCCCGGCGCGCTGGATGCCGTGCTGCAGCCACGCGCGGTGCCGGCTTTTGCCAAGGCACTGCCCTTGGGCGATACCAGCAACCTGCTGCGACAGCGTGCGGATGTACGCATGGCGGAGCGACGTCTGGCGGCAGCCACCGCGCGCGTCGGGGTGGCGACCGCGGATCTATTTCCGCGCATCAGCCTGAGTGGTTTCGTTGGCTTCCTCGGCGGCGACGCCTCAGGCCTGGTCAATGGCAACAACAAGGCCTGGTCGCTGACGCCATCGATCAGCTGGGCGGCGTTTGATTTTGGCAGCGTGCGTGCACGTCTGCGTGCCAGCAAGGCCCAGGCCGACGGCGCAGCGGCCGAGTACGAGCAGGCGGTGCTGTTGGCGTTGGAGGATACCGAGAACGCGCTCACCCGTTACGCCAAGCAGCAGGCGCGGCTGGGCATCGTGGCCGAGCAGGCGCAGGCGGCACGCAAGGCCGAATCACTCGCGCAGCTGCGTTACCGCGAGGGCTCGGAAGACTTCCTGGCCTTGCTGGATGCACAGCGCAATCAGTTGGCTGCCGACGATGCATTGGCAGCGGCGGAAGCTTCTGTGAATGTCAGTGTGGTGGCGGTGTACAAGGCGCTTGGAGGTTGGGCAGGACAGCCCGGTCCTGCGCTTGTGGTAACCGGCATGCGTTGACGAGGCTTGCCCCTCTCCCCAACCCCTCTCCCGCAAGGGGAGAGGGGCTGAAGCTGCAGTTGCACATAATGCTTGTACTCAACGCAGACTGAGCCCCTCTCCCCTTGCGGGAGAGGGGTTGGGGAGAGGGGCAGCTTTTCGACCCGCAAACAGAAAGAGGCGGCCAATGGCCGCCTCTTTGCTTACCTGTTACATCGAATCAGGCGGCATCCGCCTGCGTGCGGCGCGGCCCTTCCAGCAGGGCGCGGCCGACCATGTCCACCAGCAGGTCCAGCTCTTCCTCATCCATGCCGAAGTGCGGGGTGAAGCGCAGCGAGTTCTCGCCGCCGTGAATGACGTTGACGCCGTGCATGCGCAGCCACTCCTCGGTGGAGCCGGCGCCGTAGCACTTGAACTGCGGTGCCAGCTCGCAGGAGAACAGCAGGCCGGTGCCCTGCACCTTGGTGATCAGTCCGCCGAGCCTGGCCTTGAGTGCCTCGAGCTTCTGCACGGCCTGCTCGCCACGCACGCGGATGTTCTGGCGCACGTCCGGCGACAGGCGGGCGAGGGTGGCGCAGGCGACGTCCAGGGCGCGCGGGTTGGTGGTCATGGTGTTGCCGTACACGCCCTTGCGGTACAGCTTGGCGGCGTGTTCGGTGACGGCCAGCACCGACAGCGGGAACTGCGCGCCGTTCAGGGCCTTGGAATAGGTTTCCATGTCCGGCGGGTCCAGCGTCTCGTAGCCCGGGTAGTCGACGAAGGACAGCGTGCCATGCACGCGCAGCGCGGCCTGGATGGAATCGATCAGCAGCAGGCTGCCGTGCTCGCGGGTCAGTTCGCGGGCCAGCTTGTAGAAGTCGGCAGGCACGGCCCGGCCCGGGTCGCCTTCGCCCATCACCGGTTCAAGGAAGATGGCCTCGATGAACCAGTTGTTGGCCTTGGCATCGGCAAAGACCTTGCGCAGTGCGGCCTGGTCATAGGGCGGGATGGTGATGACACTGTGCTCGCCGCGGTAGCTGGCCAGGTGCTGGTCGTAGGACTTGCGGCTGGAGTCGGAGTACAGCGCCGGGCGATCGGTGCGGCCATGGAAGCTGCCCTTGATCACCACGCGCTTGATGGTGGCACCGGCATGCGGGGCGCCCGGGTCGGTCTGCAGTTTGGCGTTGATGTCGACGATGCGCGCGGCCAGGCCAACCGCTTCGGAGCCGGAGTTCAAACACATGAAGTGGGTGAACGGACAGCCGCCACGGGTGTGGCCGATTTCCTTGCGCATGGCCTGCACGAAGCGGCGCTGGGCCAGGCTCGGGGTCATGATGTTGGCCATGACCTGCGGCTTGGCGGCGGCCGCCATCACGTCGGCCGGGGTGTGGCCGAAGCCGAGCATGCCGTAGCCGCCGGCGTCGTACAGCACCGCGCCCTTGAGCGAGATCACCCACGGGCCGCAGGCGGCCAGGGCGATGTAGGGCACCACCGCGTCATCGGCGTAGAAATTGACGAAGCCGGCCTGCATGGCGTCGATCTGGTCTTTTTCGTCCAGATCCAGCAGGTCGGCGGCTTCGTCCTTGATACGGGCGTATTCACTGGCGGCCGCGGCGATGGCGCCGGCCAGGTCCGGGTGAGCGATGGCCAGGCGTTCAACGCTGGCGTCGTCCAGGCCTTGGGTCAGGCGGCTGCCGGCGTGCGCGCGAAGCGGGGCGAGGGGGCCGAGTACGGTCATGCTCATCTCCAGAAGTTTCTTGTATATATCCATTATCTGGAGATTCTGGACATATGGCAGCTATGATCTCGACGGATTTTCGGGTAATTTCGTCAAATCGACGAAGCTGGTTTGCAATGTGAATATTTCCCCTGCCGACGAACGCCTGTTGTCCGTATTGCGTGAGGACGCGCGGGCTTCCACTGCGCAGATCGCCCGCCGGCTTGGTTTGTCCCGGACCACGGTGCAGAGCCGCATCGACCGGCTTGAGCAGTTGGGGGTGATTGCCGGCTATACGGTGCGTACCCATGAGGACTACGAGCAGGGCCAGGTGCGGGCGCACGTGCTGATCACCGTACTGCCGAAGAAGATGCCGGCGGTGGTAAAGGCGCTTCGCGATATCACCGAGGTGCGCTCGCTGCATTCGGTCAGCGGCAACCATGACCTTATCGCGATGGTTGTGGTGGGCGGGGTCAGTGAGATGGATGTGGTGACCGATGCGATTGGAGCTGTTGATGGGGTGGAGCGGACCAACAGCGCGATCATTCTTTCAACCAAGTTTGAGCGTTGAGGTAGGCCAGCCGCGCTGGATTGACCGTTTTGGGTTTGGCTTTGCTTTGCCCTTGCTCTTCAGCCGTCATTCCCGCGAAGGCGGGAATCGCTCTTGTCTTTGCCTTTAGCTGTTGATTTGACGTGACCCGTGCGAACTGAGAGCCAAAGCCAGTGCGATTCCCACCTTCGCGGGAATGACGGCGCGAAGCGGAGCCAAAGCCAGAGCCAGAGCCAGAGCCAGAGCGATTCCCGCCTTCGCGGGAATGACGGCATAAAGCGGAGTCGGAGCCAAGGCCACGGCCACGGCCAAGGCCAAGGCCAAGGCCTAAAAATCAGTCCTTCCGCCCGCGAGAGCTACAATAGTCTGCTCCCCGTACGAAGTTCCGGCCTTGAAGAAGTCCGATTTCACCTATGACCTGCCTGAGGAATTGATCGCCCAGGCCCCCTTGGCCGAGCGTTCGGCCAGCCGCCTGATGCTGGTGCCGGCGGCCCCGGCTGCGTTCGATGACCGCCATGTGCGCGACTTGCCTGAGCTGCTGCAGCCCGGCGACCTGCTGGTGTTCAACGACACCCGGGTGATCCCGGCGCGCCTGTTCGGGCAGAAAACCAGTGGCGGGCGGGTCGAGATCCTGATCGAGCGCCTGCTCGGCGCCCAGCAGGCGCGTGCACAGATCGGTGCCAGCAAGTCGCCCAAGGCCGGCAGCCGCATCCAGCTTGATGCCGGCGGCGAGGCCGAGGTGCTGGGCCGTGACGGCGAGTTTTATGTGTTGCGTTTCGATATTCCCGAGCCGCTGGAGTCCTGGCTGGTCCACGAGGGGCGCTTGCCGCTGCCGCCCTATATCCACCGCGAACCGGGTGCCGACGACCGCGAGCGCTACCAGACCGTGTTCGCCAAGCAGGTGGGCGCGGTGGCGGCGCCGACGGCGGGCCTGCATTTCGACGAACCGCTGCTGGCGCGCTTGCGCGAGCGGGGCGTGCAGTTCGGGCATATCACCCTGCATGTGGGCGCCGGCACCTTCCAGCCGGTACGCGTGGATGACCTGTCCCAGCATGTGATGCACCGGGAATGGCTCAATGTGGGCGCCGAGCTGGTCGAGCAGGTGCGCCGCACCCGTGTGGCGGGCGGCCGCGTGATCGGCGTGGGCACCACCGTGGTGCGGGCGCTGGAGAGCGCGATGCGCGAGGGTGAGTTGCATCCTTACGCTGGCGAAACCCAGATCTTCATCACGCCTGGCTACCGCATCCGCAGTGTCGATGCCATGGTCACCAACTTCCACCTGCCGGAAAGCACCTTGCTGATGATGATCAGCGCCTTCGCCGGCAAGCAGCGGGTGTTCGAGGCCTACGCCCATGCCATCGCGCAGAAGTACCGTTTCTTCAGCTATGGCGATGCGATGCTGCTGTTCCCGCTGAAGGATGCGGCGCCCGCGGCGGCAGGGCAGGCCAGCTAGTCCCGCCAGGGCCGGTGGCGCCGGCCCGGCTGGCAGGGCGCGGTGGCCTTGAATCAGCGCCGATCAGCTTGCACAAGTAGACTGTCCGCAGCCAACGCGCCCGCAACTCCCCACCCGGCCCCAATTACAGCTCTTCATTCATGTCCCGACTGCAATTCAAGCTTCAGACCACCGATGGTCGCGCCCGCCGCGGTCAGCTCTCCTTCCCGCGCGGTACCGTGCAGACCCCGGCCTTCATGCCGGTGGGCACCTACGGCTCGGTCAAGGGGGTGCTGCCCGAACAGGTGCGCGCGCTCGGTGCCGAGATCATCCTTGGCAATACCTTCCATCTGTACCTGCGTCCGGGCCTGGATGTGATCGCCGACCACGGCGGCCTGCATGGGTTCTGCCAGTGGAATGGCCCGATCCTCACCGATTCGGGTGGTTTCCAGGTGTTTTCGCTGGCGCATCGCCGCAAGATCACCGAAGAAGGCGTCACGTTTGCGTCGCCGACCGATGGTGCCCGGGTGTTCCTGGGGCCTGAGGAGAGCATGAAGATCCAGAAGGTGCTGGATTCGGACATCGTCATGATCTTCGACGAATGCACGCCGTACCCGGCTACCGAGCCGGTCGCGCGCAAGTCGATGGAGCTGAGCCTGCGTTGGGCCCAGCGCAGCCGCAACGCACATGACGCCATGGGCAACGATGCGGCGCTGTTTGGCATCGTCCAGGGCGGGGTGCACACCGAGTTGCGCAGCCGCTCGGCCGAGGGCCTGCAGCAGATCGGCTTCGATGGCTATGCCATCGGCGGTCTGGCGGTGGGGGAGCCCGAGCACGAGCGCAATGCCATGCTCGATCACATGCATCCGATCCTGCCGGCCGACCGTCCGCGTTACCTGATGGGCGTGGGCCGGCCGGAAGACCTGGTCGAAGGCGTGGCCCGCGGCGTGGACATGTTCGACTGCGTCATGCCTACCCGCAATGCCCGCAACGGCCACTATTTCACCTCTTTCGGTACGGTCCGCATCCGTAACGCCAAGTACGAGCGGGACATGAACCCGATCGAGCCGGGCTGCGGCTGCCATGCCTGCACCGGCGGTTACACCCGGTCCTACCTGCGTCACCTGGACCGCTGCAACGAGATGCTGGCGCCGATGCTGGGTACGCTGCACAACCTGTTCTATTACGAAAAACTGATGGCCGACATGCGCGCGGCCATCGAGGCGGGAACCTTCCTGGCCTTCCGCGAGTCCTTCTATGCAGCCCGGGGCCTGAGCGTCCCGGCGTTGTCGGGGGAGTAGCAGCGCTTCACACGGCCCGGGACTAGCCCCCGGGTGCGTGGCATACTTCACGGCTGACCCCGTTTCGCGGTGACTGCTGCAGGCCAACCGGCCTGCTCGGGGCCGCCCAACACCAAGGACAAAAGTTAATGAATCTGATGGCCATCATTCTTCCCGTTGCCCAGGCTGCCCCGCCGGCCCCCGGCATGGGCACCTTCCTGCTGCCGATCGCACTGATCGCGGTGATGTACTTCCTGATGATCCGCCCGCAGATGAAGCGCCAGAAGGAACACAAGGCGATGCTGGAAAAGATCAGCAAGGGCGACGAAGTGCTGACCTCCGGCGGCATTGCCGGCGTGGTTACCGACATCGGCGACAACTTCATCACCGTGGAAGTGGCCGACAACGTCCGCATCCGTGTGCAGAAGGGCTCGGTTGGCAACGTCCTGCCCAAGGGCACGCTGAAGTCCGCTGCCTGAGACTGAACCCCTTCCGTCATTTCGCGGCGCCCCCGGGGCGCCGCGCAGGATCCTGCAATGCTTGAATTTCCTCGCTGGAAGTACTTCCTGATTCTGATCGTTCTGGCGGTCAGCGCGCTGTACGCGCTGCCCAACATCTACCAGAAGGATCCGTCGGTACAGATCACCGCCAATCGCGGTGGGCAGATCGACGACGCCCTGAAGCAGCGCCTGAGCGCTGACCTGACCGCTGCCGGCGTCACCCCCAAGGCGGTGGAGAAGGAAGGCGAAAGCCTGATCGTCCGCCTGCCGTCGCTGGAAGCGCAGTCGCGCGCCAACGAGGTGCTGCGCGAGAAGGCCGGCGAGAACTACACCGTCGCCCTGAACCTGGCCTCGACCGTGCCGGATTGGCTGTCCAACCTTGGCGGCAAGCCGATGGTGCTGGGCCTGGACCTGGTCGGCGGCGTGCACTTCGCCCTGCAGGTCGATCAGAAGGCCGCGGTGGACAAGCGTTTTGAAGCCTTCACCGAAGATGTACGCACCACGCTGCGTGACAACCGCATTGCCTACCGTTCGGTGGAGCGTCGCGGTGAGAGCGACATCGTCGCCACCCTGAGCAATGCCGCCGATGCCGACAAGGCGCGCGCAGCACTGGCCAAGGCGCAGCCGACCTTCACCTATTCGGTGAGCGGCGAACGTATCAGCGCCAGCGTGCCGGCAACGGAAATGAGCCAGATTGCCTCCGGCGCCATCGAGCAGAACCTCACCACGCTGCGCAACCGCGTCAATGAACTGGGCGTGGCTGAGCCGATCATCCAGCGCCAGGGCGAAGACCGCATCGTGGTTGAGCTGCCGGGCGTGCAGGACACCGCCGAAGCCAAGCGCATGATCGGCGCCACCGCAACGCTGGAATACCGTGCCGTCGTCGATGGCAACGCGCAGGATGCCGTCGATACCGGCCGCATTCCGCCGGAAGCAAAGCTGTACCGTGACCGCGCCGGTCGTCCGGTGTTGTTGAACAAGCGCACCATCGTCACCGGTGACCAGATGGTTGCCGCCTCGGTAGCCACCGACCAGAACGGCCTGCCGGCCGTCAGCGTGACGCTGAACAGCGTCGGCGGCCAGCGCATGTTTGATTTCACCAGCGCCAACGTCAACAAGCCGATGGCCGTGGTCTATACCGAGCGCATTCCGCAGGTGACCGTGGTCAATGGCGAAGAACAGCGTAGCTTCCGGGTCAAGGAAGAAGTGATTTCGGTGGCCAACATCAATGGCGTGTTTGGCAAGAACTTCCAGACCACCGGCCTGGAGAAAACCGAAGCCGACAACCTGGCCAAGCTGCTGCGTGCCGGTTCGCTGGCCGCGCCGATGGACTTCGTCGAGGAATACGTCATCGGCCCGAGCCTGGGCGCGGAGAACGTGGAGCGCGGCGTCAAGGCGGTGGTGTTCTCCTTCGTCTTCACCCTGGTGTTCTTCACTGTCTACTACCGCATGTTCGGCGCGATCACCTCGGTGGCGCTGCTGTTCAACCTGCTGATCGTGGTGGCGGTGATGTCGATGTTCGGCGCCACCATGACCTTGCCGGGCTTCGCCGGCCTGGCCTTGTCGGTGGGCCTGTCGGTGGACGCCAACGTGCTGATCAACGAACGTATCCGTGAGGAGTTGCGCCTGGGCATGCCGCCCAAGAAGGCCATCGCCGAAGGTTATGAGCGTGCTTCGGGCACCATCCTGGACGCCAACCTCACCGGCCTGATCGTCGGCGTGGCGCTGTATGCGTTCGGTACCGGTCCGCTGAAGGGCTTCGCGCTGACCATGATCATCGGTATTTTCGCCTCGATGTTCACCGCGATCACCGTGTCGCGTGCGCTGGCAACGCTGATCTACGCCAAGCGCAAGAAGCTGACCTCCGTGGCCATCTGACGCAAAACCCTTAGCAGGAACCCGCGCAGCTGCTGCGCGGGTTTTCCAAGGAACTCCTTGCATGAAACTGTTTCCACTTCACATCGTCCCGAACGACACCAACATCGACTTCATGCGTCACCGCAAGCCGGTGCTCGCACTCATGGTGGTGCTGCTGCTGGTGTCGATCGCCATCATCGGTTTCAAGGGCTTCAACTACGCGCTGGAGTTCACCGGCGGTACCGTGGTGCGCACCCACTTCGAAAACAGCATCGATGCCGATACGGTGCGCGAACGCCTGGCCAAGGCGGGTTTCGAGAACGCCCAGGTGCAGAGCGTGGGCGGCGGCAATGACCTGATCGTGCGCCTGCCGCCCGATGGTCAGCACAACAATGCCGCCGATGCCGCGCAGAAGGTGGCCGAAAAGGTCCGGGCGGCGGTCACTGCCGATGACAACGTCGCTACCGTACAGCCGGGTGAGTTCGTCGGCCCGCAGGTCGGCAAGGAACTGGCCATGAACGGCGTCTACGCGACCCTGTTCATGGTGATCGGCTTCCTGATCTACATCGCGGCCCGCTTCGAGTGGAAGTTCGCGATCGTGGCCAGCATCACCGCGTTCTTCGACCTGATCCTGACCATCGCCTACATGTCGCTGCTGGGGCGTGAGTTCGACCTGACCGTGTTGGCCGGTATGTTGTCGGTGATGGGCTTCGCCATCAACGACATCATCGTGGTGTTCGACCGCGTGCGCGAGAACTTCCGCAGCCTGCGCGTGGAGCCGCTGGAAGTGCTGAACCGTTCGATCAACCAGACGCTGTCGCGTACGGTGATCACCGCGGTGCTGTTCTTCCTGTCCGCACTGGCGTTGTACATGTATGGCGGCGAGTCGATGGAAGGCCTGGCCGAGACCCACATGGTGGGTGCGGTCATCGTGGTCATCTCTTCGATCATCGTCGCGGTGCCGATGTTGAGCATCGGCCCGTTCAAGGTCAGCAAGCAGGACCTGCTGCCCAAGGCCAAGGATGAGGAGGAACTGGCCCGTCGTCCCTGACGCTCAGTGTGCCAATCCACTGAAAAGCCGCGCTTTGCGCGGCTTTTCTTTTGCCTGCGCAGCGGGGCTCCATGCGGTGGCGTCGGTTGTTTTCACCGCTGGCGCGCACTACGATCCCATCGGTTGAGCGCGGCAAACCGTGGCCGCGCTGTCTACTGCTCATCAACCGAGGTTTTCATGGTCATCAAACCGCGTGTGCGCGGCTTCATCTGCGTCACCACCCATCCGACTGGTTGCGATGCGGCGGTCAAGGAACAGATTGATTACATCAAGGCCCAGCCCAAGCTGGCCAACGGCCCGAAGAAGGTGCTGGTACTCGGTGCGTCCACGGGCTACGGCCTGGCTGCGCGCATCAAGGCTGCGTTCGGCAGCGATGCCGCCACCCTGGGGGTGTTCTTCGAGCGCCCGGGCAGTGAGAGCAAGCCGGGTACCGCCGGCTGGTACAACTCGGCCGCGTTCGAGAAGTACGCACACCAGGCGGGCCTGTATGCGCGCAGCGTCAATGGTGATGCGTTCTCCGACGAGGTGAAGCAGAAGGTCATCGAGATCATCAAGGCCGACCTCGGCCAGGTCGACCAGGTGGTCTACAGCCTGGCCGCGCCGCGCCGCAAGCATCCCAAGACCGGCGAGATCATCAGCTCCACGCTCAAGCCGATCGGCGCGCCGATCACCCTGCGGGGCCTGGATACCGACAAGGAAGTGCTGACCGAAACCACCTTGCAGCCGGCGACGGCCGAGGAAATCGCCGGCACCGTGCAGGTGATGGGCGGCGAAGACTGGCAGATGTGGATCGATGCGCTGCTCGAAGCCGGTGTGCTGGCACCCGGCGCCACCACCACGGCGTTCACCTATGTGGGCGAGGAGATCACCCAGGCGATCTACTGGAACGGCTCCATCGGCGCGGCCAAGAAGGACCTGGACACCAAGGTCAAGGATATCCGCGGCAAGCTGGCCGGCATTGGCGGCGACGCCCGCGTGTCGGTGCTCAAGGCGGTGGTGACCCAGGCAAGCTCGGCAATCCCGACCATGCCGCTGTATCTGTCGTTGCTGTTCAAGGTGATGAAAGAGCAGGGCACGCATGAAGGCTGCATCGAGCAGCTCGACACGCTGTACGACATCCTCTACAACGGCCCGCAGGGCGGCAGCAATGCAGCGGAGCATATCCGCCAGCAGCTGGTGGATGGCAAGGGGCGCAGCGTGGCGCTGGTCGATGAGGAAGGCCGCCTGCGTGCCGACTACAAGGAAATGGCGCCGGAAGTGCAGGCCAAGGTGCTGGAACTGTGGCCGCAGGTGACCAACGAGAACCTGTACGAGATCAGTGACCTGGCCGGCTACAAGGCCGACTTCCTGCGCCTGTTCGGCTTCGGTATCGACGGTGTGGACTACGAAGCGGATGTGAATCCTGACGTCGCCATCCCGGGCATCGTCGAGGTCTGAGTTTGTTGCTTCCGTAGTTGCGAGAAGGCCGCGCTTTGCGCGGCCTTCTGTTGTTTGTTTCAAGTGGAAAGCCTGGGCTCACCACAATTACCGCGCTGTCCTTGCGCTGGCACAGGTTCGCTCCGTCGCGGCGAGCGCAAACCACTCTTCTCGCTTTGTCGGCGGGAGGGATGCGGGCAATCCGGGCGGGCCATGGCCGCGATCCTGGCCTCTCCCGGTGCGGGAGGGGCTGGGGTGAGGGCAGGCTTCTGGCGCAACGCGCCAGGGCCTGGCATTCCTCAGCCAAACTCGAAGTTCATCTCGGCTGCCGCCGGGCCGACGAAATCGCCTTCCACGTAATCGACGCCGGCGCTGAACAGCAGGCTCATGGTGCCGGCATCGGCCACGAACTCGGCGATGGTGCGGATGTTCGCCGACTGCGCCTTGGTGGTGATCTCCTGGGTCTTTTCCAACTGCTCCTTGGCCTGTGCCGGATCGGCGGTGAAGGCGCTGTCCAGCTTGAGGAAGGCGGGTTGGAAATGGGCCAGCAACTGGAACGAATCCAGGCCCGAGCCAAACTGCTCCAGCCCGACCTTGCAGCCCATCGCGGCGACACTGGCCAGGAACTGCTGGGCATTGCGCAGGTGGGTGAACACCTTGGCTTCGGACACCTGCAGCCACAGCTGCTCGCCCTCCACGCCCTCGGCGCGCAGGCCGTCCTGGATGAGCTGCAGCAACTGCGGGTCGTTGAACGACTCGGGGGTGATGCGCACCATCAGGTGGACGCGCTGGCCTGCACGGCTGCGCTCTCCCAGCGCGCGTATCGCGCTGCCCACCACCCAGCGGTTGACCGGTGCCATCAGCTCGTGGTCCTGGGCAATCGGCAGGAAGCTGGCCGGGCCGACCAGTTCGCCATTGTTCTCCATCAGCAGCGAGGTGTCGTACAGCTGCATGGGCTCGCCCATCAGGTTCAGCACCGGACGGAAGCGCAGCTCGAAACCGTCGCCGGCCACCGCCTGCTGGATGCGCTGCACCCAGCGCTGGATGCGCTCTTCCTCGACGCGGTCAGCGGCGCCCGGGTCGAACACCTTGACCGTGTTGCCGCCCAGCTCGATGGCAGCGCGCGCGCAGTCGTTGGCGCGATTGAGTACCTGGCCAACGCTGGCGATCTTCTCGCCCACCTGCACGCCGCCGATGCTGACGGTAACCGTGGCCGAGCGTTCGCCGACGGTGAATACATGCCCGGCAAAGGCTGCGCGCACGCGTTCGGCAATGGTCGCGGTGTGGGTGTATTCGCCCGGGCAGAGCAGGGCGAAACTGTGCTCGCCAAAACGCGCCAACTGCGCATCGTCGCCGATGGCATGGGCCAGCTGCTGGCCCATGGCGCCAATCAATGCATCGGCCGAGTCCAGGCCGATATCCGGCAGCAGGCGCGCGTAGTGGTCCGGCTCGATCAGCAGGAAGCCGTACTGGCCATCGCTGCGGCTGACCTGGGCCACGGCGTTTTCCAGGTGCACCATGAAGGTGGGACGGTTCAGCAGGCCGGTGACCTGGTCGCGCTGGCGCAGTTCCTCCACCTCGCGGGCCAGTTCCGGATCAAACTCCTCGCGGCGGCGGAACACCACCTGGAAGCAGGACTCGCCCTCATAGGTGGCGGCGGTGAACTCCATCGTCGCCGGGAAGGTGTCGCCGTCCTGGTTGCGTGCGTGTACTTCGTATTGCGGTGGCGGTGCCTCGCCCTTGCTCAGCGACTTGAGCAGGTTCTTGAAATCCTCCACGTGCTGCGGCGCCACCATGTCCAGTAGCGAGATGCCTTCGACATCATCGAAGGAATCAAAGCCGAACATTTCAAGGTAGGCCTCGTTGGCACGGATGTGCATGCCTTCGTGGACATAGGCGATGGGGTCGCGTGAGGAGGAAATCAGCGCGTCGCAGCGGCGCTCGGTTTCACGCATCTGCGCTTCGATCCGGCGCAGGCCACGGCGTGCCTGCAGGTCTGTCCACTCGTTGCGCAGCACCGACAGCAGGTGATCGGGCTGCTGGCGCACGGCGACGGCGCGGATGCCATTGGCCGCCGCATCGATCAGCAACTGCACGTCGACATGGTCGACCAGCTGGATCATCGGGATGTCCTTGCCGCTGGCGGCGACCTGCTGGGTCAGCAGGGCCTGCGGGATGACATAGGAGTTGGCAGCCAGCACCAGGTCGATCGGTTGCCCACCCAGCGCCTGCGACAGCTCGTCGGGGCTCTGCGGGCGCAACGGCCGCACCGCGATGCCGCTGTTACGCAGGGTGCTGACGATGGCTTCGGCGTTCTCGGCGCTGTCATCCACGATCAGCAGGCGCAATGTGATGTCTTTGGCGTTCTGCATTCAAAGCTCCCGGGGCAGGGGGTTTAATACACGAAGCACAGCGTTGGCGTCTATGCGCCAACCGCTTGCCTGTGACGGAATCCCGTCGCAGGCGGCGGCGATGGGCTCAGGCCGCCAGTCCGGCTGCATGGCCCGAGGCCCAGGCCCATTGGAAGTTGTAGCCGCCCAGCCAGCCGGTGACATCCAGCACCTCGCCAACGAAATGCAGGCCCGGCACCAGTTGCGATTCCATGGTGGAGGAGGACACCTTGCGCGTATCCACCCCGCCCAGGGTCACCTCGGCAGTGCGGTAGCCCTCGGTGCCGCTGGCGACCAGCGGGAAATCGGAGAGCAGGCTGGCCGCAGCCTTGAGTTCGGGTTCGTCGAGCTGACGCATGGGCTTGTCCTTCAGCCATTGCTCGCACAGACGCAGCGCCAGACGGCGTGGCATCACCTCGGACAGCACGGTGCGCAGCTCCGAGGCGCCGCGCTCCTGTTTCATCTGGCGCAGCCAGGCCAGTGCATCGTGCCCGGGCAGCAGGTCCAGGCGCAGGTCATCGCCGGGCTGCCAGTAAGAGGAAATCTGCAGGATTGCAGGGCCGCTGATGCCGCGGTGGGTTATCAGCATCGAATTGCGGAAGCTGCGCCCGTTGCAGCGCGCTTCCACCGGCAAGGCCACACCACTGAGCTCGGCAAAACGCTCCTGGTGCTTGCCGCTGAGGGTCAGCGGCACCAGCCCTGCACGGGTTGGCAGCAGTTCGTGGCCAAAGCGCTTGGCCAGTTCGTAACCGAAGCCGCTGGCGCCCATGCTGGGGATGGACAGGCCGCCGGTGGCGACCACCAGTGAGGCACTGTGGAAGCTGCCCTGCGCGGTCTGCACGCGGAAACCGTCGGCGCCGCGCTCGACGGCGGTGACGCCGCAATCGGTACGCAACTGCACCCCGGCCGCGCTGCATTCATCCAGCAGCATGCGCACGATCTGCTTGGAGGAGATGTCGCAGAACAGCTGGCCCAGTTCCTTCTCGTGGTACGCAATGCCGTGGCGCTCGACCATGTCGATGAAGTCGCCAGGGCTGTAGCGGGCCAGGGCCGATTTGCAGAAATGCGGATTGGTGGAGATGAAGTTGGCGTGGGTGGTGCCGGTGTTGGTGAAATTGCAGCGGCCACCACCGGACATCAGGATCTTCTTACCCGGCTTGTTGGCGTGGTCGATCACCTGCACGATGCGGCCACGCTGGGCGGCGGTGATCGCACACATCAGGCCGGCGGCGCCGGCGCCGACCACCAGCACATCGCAGCGGAGGGTCTTGCCTGTCACGTATTACTCCGCCGCGCGCTTGCGCCAGGCCGGGATCACGTCCAGCTGGATCTGGTCGTTGAGGATCTGCACCTCGCCGTCCTGGATCAGCACGCTCCAGCGCATCGCCCGTTGTACCTGCTCGCCCCAGCGCTCGACAAACTCGGCAGGCAGGTCGAGCACCGACAGGTTGTTGAAGCGGGCCAGGTGCTTGCCCTGTTTCTGCCACCAGATATCGGAGGCATTGCCGCCGTAGTTGATGATCTGCACGCGGCGGCTGCGGTTGCAGGCCTTGCGCACGCGCGATTCGTCCGGGTGGCCCAGGTCGATCCATTGCAGGATGTCGCCGGTATAGTCCAGCTCCAGCAGGTCCGGGTCGTCCTCGCTGCTCAGGCCCTTGCCGAACTCCAGCCGGTCTTCGGCATTGAGCGCGAAGGCCAGCAGGCGCACCATCAGGCGCTCGTCGGTCTCGGACGGATGCTGGGCCAGGGTCAGGTTGTGGGTCGCGTAATACCCGCGATCCATGTCGCTGATCTGCAGCTCGGCCTTGCGGATGGTGGCGGTGAGAGCCATGGGGATACCGGTGATAAAGACCGCCCATGATAATGCCTGGCCATGCACAGGACCTGTTCCGCCGTGAAAGACGCCGTGCCACCCAGCCGCCTGCAATTGGCACCCGGGCCGTGGGCCTGCCTGCTGGATGGCCTGTGTGCGCGCTTCCCCGGGGTGTCACGCCTGCAGTGGCAGGACCGTTTTGACCGTGGCCGCGTGCTCGCTGCCGACGGTACCGTGCTGCAGCCGTCGCAGCCCTGGCAGGCGGGTCGGGAGATCCTGTACTACCGTGAGGTGGTCGACGAGCCGGCCATTCCCTTCAGCGAAACCGTGCTGTACCAGGATGCCCATCTGTTGGTGGCCGACAAGCCGCACTTCCTGCCGGTGACACCGGCCGGGCGGCATGTGCGCGAAACCTTGCTGGCACGGCTGCAGGCGCGCACCGGCAACCCGGCGCTGGCGCCGCTGCACCGGATTGATCGGGAGACGGCCGGGCTGGTGCTGTTTTCCTGCGATCCCGGCAGTCGAGCGGCATACCAGCGCCTGTTCGCCGAACGGCGTATCGACAAACACTACGAGGCGCTGGCGCCGGCCCTGGCCGCGCTGCGGTTTCCGCATGCGCGCAGCAGCCGGCTGGTGCGCGGCGAGCCGTTCTTCCGCATGGCCGAAGGCGAGGGCGAGGCGAACGCCTTGAGCCGGATCGAGGCGCTGGAACAGATCGGCGCGGTGTGGCGCTACCAGTTGGAGCCGGTCAGTGGCCGCAAGCACCAGTTGCGGGTGCACATGGCGGCCCTGGGGGCACCGATCATCGGCGATGACTACTACCCCCAGCTGCGCAACCGGGCACCCGGGGATTACAGCCAGCCGCTGCAGCTGCTGGCGCGACGGCTGGCCTTCGTCGATCCGCTCAGCGGTCAGCCCCGGCTGTTCCACAGCCAGCGGCAACTGCAGCTGTAGTCAGCGGCGCTGCGCCAGCCAGCGGTCCAGCTGCGCGGCAAACGCCTGGCGATCGCGGGCATGCAGGGTGGCCGGGCCGCCGGTCTGGATGCCGGCACCACGCAGTTCTTCCATGAAATTGCGCACCGACAGCCGCTCGGCAATGGTGTTGGCGGTATACAGCTCGCCACGTGGGTTGAGCGCCACAGCATGTTTTTCCAGCACGCGCGCGGCCAGCGGTATGTCCTGCGTCACCACCAGGTCGCCTGCGGCCACCCGCTCGGCGATGGCGTCATCGGCCACGTCCGGCCCGCCTGCTACCTGCATGGCGCGGACATGGCGCGAGGGGGGAGTGCGCAGCCATTGGTTGGCGACCAGGACGGTCTCCACCCGGGCCCGCTCGGCGGCGCGGAACAGGATCTCCTTGATCACGACAGGGCAGGCATCGGCGTCCACCCAGATGCGGGTGGCGGGGGTGTTGGCAGGTGATTGCATCCGCGCAGTCTATAGGTCGTGTCTATCCCGGCCTACTGGCGTGGCGCCCTCAAAACGCCCCAAGTGCATGAAAACTGACGGTTTATTGACGGGCCTGAATTTATCTGACTTTCTGAATACGGTATTTATCGCTTTTTGGCGCAAAGCCGCGTATCGTTGCCCCCACTGTGCTTGCAAGGGTCACCGTGAATCGTGGCCTGATGCAGTTGATCTCTTGATCGGCTCATCGATCCGCTTTACCAACGCCTGCAACTCAGTCTCGGCCCCGATCTCCGGTGGCTGCGATTATTTCAACTTATGTTTCAGGAGTTAGTACATGTCTGATCGTCAGACCGGCACTGTCAAGTGGTTCAACGATGCCAAGGGCTTCGGCTTCATCACCCCGGAAAGCGGCCCGGACCTGTTCGTGCATTTCCGCGCCATCCAGGGCAACGGCTTCAAGTCGCTGCAGGAAGGCCAGAAGGTGACCTTCGTCGCCGTGCAGGGCCAGAAGGGTATGCAGGCTGACCAGGTGCAGGCGGTCTAATCGACCCCTTGCTACCGTAAGGTTGCTTGGAACGCCGGAAGCGAAAGCTTCCGGCGTTTTTGTTTGTGCGCCGGCGCAGGACACAAGGCCTTACGCCATCGCCTGCCAGGATCGTGTCGACCATGTCGGCGGAGGCTTGCGATGATCACCGTGCACCACCTGGAGCAGTCGCGTTCCCATCGCGTGCTGTGGATGCTGGAAGAGCTGGGCCTGGACTACGAGCTGGTCTGCTACAAGCGCGATCCCGACACCTGGCTGGCACCGCCGGCCCTGCGTGCGGTGCACCCGTTGGGCAAATCGCCGGTACTGCAGGACGAGGGCTTGGTGCTGGCCGAATCCGCCGCCATCCTGGACTACCTGGCCGATCGCTACGACGGCGCGCGGCAGCTCTCACCTGCGCCGCAACCCGCGCAGGCACCCGAACGCATGCGTTACCGCTATTGGCTGCACTATGCCGAAGGCTCGGCGATGCCGCCCTTGCTGATGGCGCTGGTGTTCGGACGGGTGCGCAGTGCGCCGATGCCGTTTTTCGCCAAGCCCATTGCCAAGGGCATTGTCGACAAGGTGATGAAGAGCTTCGTCAGCCCGCAGCTGCAACTGCACCTGGGCTGGATGGAACGCGAGCTGGGCGAATCGCCCTGGTTCGCTGGTGAGCGTTTCAGTGCTGCCGACATCCAGATGAGTTTCCCGCTGCAGGCCGCCGCTGCCCGCGTTGCCGACATGAACAACTTTCCACGGTTGCAGGATTTCCTGCTGCGCATTGCCCAACGCCCGGCCTACCAGCGCGCCGAACAGCGCGGCGGGCGCTTGAGCCTGCTCGGTGGCAGCCGCTGAGCGGTTGCAGGGCCGCCTGCCAGCCCCCATCTGAAGATGATGAACAACACCCGGATTCCGCAGTTCGACAACCGTTTCCTGCATGAGCTGCCTGGTGACAGCGAGGCCGGCCCACGCCGGCGCGAGGTGCTGGGGGCAGCGTGGTCCTCGGTGATGCCTACACCGGTAGCGGCGCCAAGCGTGCTGGCCTATTCGCCGGAAGTGGCCGACCTGCTAGGGCTGGATGTGCAGGACCCGGGTTTTGCCGAGGTGTTCGGCGGCAACGCGTTGTATGCCGGCATGCAGCCCTGGGCAGCCAACTACGGCGGTCACCAGTTCGGTCATTGGGCCGGGCAGTTGGGAGATGGCCGGGCGATATCGCTGGGCGAACTGCTGGCCGATGGGCGGCGCTGGGAACTGCAGCTCAAAGGGGCCGGGCCCACCCCGTATTCGCGCGGTGCCGATGGCCGTGCCGTGCTGCGCTCGTCCATCCGCGAGTTTCTCTGCTCCGAGGCCATGCACCACCTGGGCATCCCCACAACCCGCGCCCTGAGCCTGGTGAGCACTGGCGATGCGGTGGTGCGCGATATGTTCTACGACGGCCATCCGCAGGCCGAGCCGGGGGCGGTAGTGTGCCGGGTTGCGCCGTCCTTCATCCGTTTCGGCAGTTTCGAACTGCCCGCCTCACGCGGCGACCTGCCACTGCTGCGGCAGCTGGTGGAGTTCTGCATCGCCCGGGACTACCCTGAGCTGGGGGGCAGCGGCGAGGTGTTGTACGCCGACTGGTTCCGGCAGGTCTGCACGCGTACCGCGGTGCTGGTCGCGCAGTGGATGCGGGTTGGCTTCGTGCATGGGGTGATGAACACCGACAACATGTCCATTCTCGGTTTGACGCTGGATTACGGCCCTTATGGCTGGGTCGAGAACTACGACCCGGACTGGACGCCGAACACCACCGACGCCAAGGGCCGTCGGTATCGGTTCGGTGCGCAGGTGGCAGTGGCGTACTGGAACCTGGTGCGGCTGGCGCAGGCCTTGTCGCCCCTGTTTGCCGACGTGGCACCGCTACAGGCGGGGCTGGATGCATTCCGTGACCGCCACGCGGCCGAGGAGCGGGCACACCTGGTGGCCAAGCTGGGCCTGGGGACGTTCCGTGAGGGTGACGATGCCTTGATGGCGCAGTTCCAGCAACTGCTGCAGGACGGTGAGATGGACATGACCCTGGCGTTCCGCGCCCTGGGCGACATCGACCTGGCCGACATCGACCTGACCGATATCGATTCCGGCCGGCCACTGCCCGCGCCGCTGGAGGAGGCCTTCTATTCCGCGCAGGCCCGTGAGCGCGTATTACCTGCACTGGTCGAGTGGCTGCAGCGTTATGCAGTGCGCGCAGCGGACAGTGGCCAATCGGCGCAGCAGCGTCGCGCGGTGATGCAGGCTGCCAATCCCCGCTACGTGCTGCGCAATTGGCTGGCACAGCAGGCCATCGACCGTGCCGAACAGGGCGATACGGCCGGAATAACGGATTTGCTGGAAGTGATGCGGCATCCTTACGACGAGCAGCCGGGGCGCGAGGCATTTGCCGCCAAGCGTCCGGAATGGGCGCGCGAGCGCGCTGGCTGTTCGATGCTTTCGTGCAGTTCCTGAGTACCCCCATGTTGAATGATGCATATGACCAGCCCTGATTACCCCGATTGGTCGCGGCCGATCCGTGACGTCGCCGATTTCCCCAAGCCCGGCATCCTGTTCAAGGACATCACCCCCTTGCTGGGCAATGGCCCGTGTTTCCGCGCCGCGGTGCAGGCCATGGCCGAGCCCTGGCGCGATGCCGGCTTGCAGGCGGTGCTGGGGGTGGAGGCGCGTGGCTTCATTCTCGGCACCGCGCTGGCGCTGGAGCTGGGCGTGGGCTTCGTACCGGTGCGCAAGCCGGGCAAGCTGCCGGGTGCTACCTTGAAGCAGGATTACGCGCTGGAATACGGCAGCGACCGCATCGAGGTCAGCGTGGGCGCCACCGCGCCGGGTGCGCGGGTGCTGCTGGTCGATGATGTGCTGGCCACCGGCGGCACCTTGCTGGCGGCCCTGCAGCTGGCGGCCCAGCTGCAAGCGCAGGTAGTTGGCGCTGCAGTGCTGGTGGAGCTGGACGGGCTCGGCGGCCGCGCGCGTTGGCCTGCCGGTTTGCCGCTGGCGGCGACGCTGGTTTACTGAGCCTGTGATGCCTGCAGCGGAGCCGTCAATGCCTGGTCTGAACGAATTGCTGTCTTCCTTCGATGTCGAGCAGGGCCTGCTGCTGCCGGATAGCTGGCGACAGGGGCGCACTGCCTATGGCGGCATCCTCAGTGCGCTGGGTGTGGCCGCTGCCCTGCAGGCGCATGCCGGGGCCTTGCCGCCGCTGCGCTCGGCCCAGGTCACCTTCATCGGCCCGGCCGCTGGCGTGCTGCGATTCGTGCCCGCAGTGCTGCGCGAAGGCAAATCGGTGGTCAACATCGGTGTGGACGTGTATTCCGACGAGGCCTTGGCGGCGCGTCTGTCGCTGGTGTTCGGGCGTGCCCGCGAAAGCGCCATCGCTCACGATTTCGCCGGGCCTTTGCCTGCCGATGGCCCGGATGCCTACCGCGACTTCAACATGGCGGCTATGCCGTTCGCACCGGAGTTCACGCAGAACTTCCAAATGCGCCCGGCGGGCGGCGCGATGCCGCTGTCAGGTGCCGAGGTGCCGGAGCTGTTGACCTGGGTGCGGCACCTGGATGCCGCCAATGTGGACCCGGCCGTGGCCCTGATCGCCATGGGGGATGCGATGCCGCCGGCGGCGTTCAGCAGTTTCAAGGCGGCCGCGCCGATCAGCTCGATCACCTGGAATGTTGAGCTGCTGGAGCCACAGCCGCAGGGTGAATGGTTCCTGCTGCGTTCTTTCAGCCAGCATGCCCGCGATGGCTATTCGTCCCAGGACATGCAGGTGTGGGACGCGCAGGGCCGGGTGGTGATGCGTGGCCGCCAGAGTGTGGCGGTGTTTGCGTGACCCTGCGCACCGCCGGCCTGCTGGCAGTGCTGTTGGCAATGGCCGGTTGGAGCGCCTGGTGGGTGGTCTGCAATGTCTATGAATTCGCCCCGGATCTGGATGCCCGGGCGTTCGCCTATGGCTGGGTATTGAGCCTGGCGGTGAGCGCCTACGCGTTGCGCGCAGGCCCGGTTCGGGGCAGGTGGCTGCCGCTGCTGACCGCCGCCTGTATTGGCGCTTATCTGCTGTTGATCCATCGGGGCGTGAGCGCAGGCCTGGCCTTGGCGTTGCTGCTGGCCGCCAGCCTGCTGACCTGCATCGCCACCTGCCGACGCCACCCCCGGTAGTGCCGAGCCATGCTCGGCAGAAGCTTTCCCGGTAACGCCCCAGCGGAGCATGGCTCCGCTCTACAAGGGGTCTCCCACGTGGCTTACATCTTGCGCACGCGGAAACGCTTGCCCTTGATCTTGCCTGCTTCCAGCCGCGCCAGGGCCTTGCCGACCTGCTCGCGGGCAATGGCAACGTAGGAGCGGGTGGGGAAGATGTCGATCTTGCCGATGGCCTTGGCCGACAGGCCCGCATCGCCGGTCAGTGCACCCAGGATGTCGCCTGCGCGCAGCTTGTCGGTCTTGCCGCCATCGATGCGCAAGGTGGTCATCGCCGCCTGCGGCAATTCTGCCGGACGTGCGGTTGCCAACGGCGTCTTCTGCCAGTTCAGCGGATTGCCCTGCTGGGTTTCCAGCGCCTCGGCGCGGCTGCGCTCACGGCCGGCGACCAGGCTCAGGGCCAAGCCATTGCGACCAGCACGGCCGGTGCGGCCGACGCGGTGCTGGTAGGTGTCGATGTCGGTGGGCAGCTCGTAATTGACCACGGCAGCCAGGTCTTCCACGTCCAGTCCGCGCGCGGCCACGTCGCTGGCAACCAGCACATTGCAGCTGCGGTTGGAGAACTGCATCAGCACCTCATCGCGATCGCGCTGCTCCATGTCGCCGTGCAGCGCCAGCGCGGAGAAGCCGAACTGGCGCAGCGAGTTGGCCACTTCGTCCACGTCCTTGCGGGTGTTGCAGAACACCACCGCCGATTCCGGGGTGTACTTCAGCAGCAGTCCGCCCAGCGCCTTCTGGCGGTTGGCCGGCTCGGTTTCAAAGAACAGCTGCTGGATCGCCGGTGCCTCGGTCTGGCCGTCGATGGTTACTTCCACCGGTTCCTTGAGCAGGGCACGTGCCAGCTCGCGGATGGCGTCGGGGAAGGTGGCCGAGAACAACAGGCTCTGGCGGTCCTTGTGGGTGCGCCCGGCGATCTCGCGGATCGGCTCCTCGAAGCCCATGTCCAGCATGCGGTCGGCTTCGTCCAGCACGAACGCACGGACCTGGCCGAGGTTGAGCGCGCGTTTGCGCGCCAGTTCCTGCACGCGGCCGGGGGTGCCAACCACCACCTGCGGGTCATGCGCCTCCAGCGAGGCCAACTGCGGGCCCAGCGGCATGCCGCCTGTAAGGATCAGCAGTTTCAGGTTGGGGATGCCGGTGGCCAGCTTGCGCAGCTGCTTGCCAACCTGGTCGGCGAGTTCGCGGGTAGGGCAGAGCACCAGTGCCTGGGTGCGGCCCAGGCTGGGGTCGAGCCGGTTGAGCAGGCCCAGACCGAAGGCGGCGGTCTTGCCGCTGCCGGTTGGGGCCTGGGCGATCACGTCACGGCCTTCCAGGATCGGCGGCAGGCTCAGCGCCTGCACCGGCGTCATCGAGGTATAGCCCAGCGCGTCGATGCCAGGTGCGAGTGCCGGCGACAGCGGCAGGGAAGAGAAGTCAGTCATGGGGCATTTTCGCAGAAGCCGGCGCGTCGTGCCTGCCAAGCGCCACCGTTCGCTCGTTTGCCGGGGAAGGCTCTGCCCCGCACAAGCGGCGGGGCGTTGCAGAGCGGATGGCGGCGCAGCCGACACCCGCCAGCCGATTGAACGGTCGCGGCCTTACATCAGGGCCCGGATGCCAAGATTGATCAGCATGCCGCCGGCCATCAGCCAGGCGAACAGCAGCAGCGCAAGCAGCATGGGCTTGGCGCCGGCCTGGCGCAGCGCCGAGGCATGGGTGGTCAGGCCCAGTGCGGCCATGGCCATGGCCAGCAATGCCGTGTCCAGATCAATCAAGATCTTCACCACGTCAGCCGGCAGCAGCTGCAGCGAGTTGAAGGCGACCATGGCGATGAAGCCAAACGCGAACCACGGAATGGTGATCCTGGACCGCTCGCCCTCGGCCTGGCCCTGGCCGCGTGCCAGCAGCGCCGACAGCCCGACCAGGAACGGTGCCAGCATCATCACCCGCACCATCTTGGTGATGACCGCCGCATCGGCGGCGGCCTCGCTGATCGCACGGCCGGCTGCTACCACCTGCGCCACTTCGTGCACGGTGGAGCCGGTGAACACGCCGAATGCTGTCTCATCCAGCGGCATCCAGCCGGCGGACACGCCCCACTGGTACAGCAGGGGATAGAGGAACATCGCCACGGTGCCAAACACCACCACCGTGGCCACGGCGACAGCGACCTGTTCCGCACGTCCTTTCACCACCGGCTCGGCGGCCATCACCGCCGCGGCACCGCAGATGGAGCTGCCGGCGCCGATCAGCAGGGCCGAGTTGCGGTCCATGCCCAGCACCTTGGTGCCCAACCACCAGGCCAGGCCGAAGGTGGAGCACAGCACCAGTGCATCGATGACCACGCCGGCGGTGCCGACCTGGCCGATGTCCTGCAGGGTCAGGCGCAGGCCATACAGGATGATGCCGGCACGCAGCAGGGTGGCCTTGGAAAAACCAACACCCGCCGCTGCACGCGGCGCCAACGTGCGGTAGACGGTATTGCCCAGCACGATGCCGATGACGATGGCCAGGGTCAGCGCGCTGATGCCGTGGGCCTGCATCCAGGGCAGGGTGCCCAGCCAGATCGACAGGGCGGCAATGGCGGCGGTCAACAACAGGCCGGGAAGGCGATGGGGGGCGGGCGCAGCCAGCCCTTGGGTCGAGGTGTTCATAACGATGGGTTATCAGAAGATGGCCCATGCTGCGCCTTGGGTTATTACCTGTAAAACGGATAATATTGGTTAGTACAACCAGTTAAGCAGGTAGATCATGCATCTTTCGCTGCGCCAGCTGCAGATCTTCTCGGGCATCGCCGAGGCTGGCACCACCACCGCGGCCGGTGAGTTGCTGGGCCTGTCGCAATCGGCGGTCAGCGCAGCGCTGGGGGAGCTGGAGAGCCTGCTTGGCCTGGCGCTGTTTGACCGTGTTGGCCGCCGGCTGGTGCTCAATGGCCATGGCCGTGCGCTGCTGCCGCAGGCCCGTGCGCTGCTGGCAGGCATGGACGACATCGAACGCAGGTTCCGCGCCGACAGCCAGACCGGGGCCGCCGTGCAGTGGCAGGTGGGCGCCAGTACCACCATCGGCAATTACCTGATGCCGGCCCGCATCGCCGACCTGCAGGAGCGCAACCCCAACGCGCATGTCGAACTGGTCATCGGCAATACCCGCGAGGTCACCACCGCCGTGCAGCGGCTGGAGGTGGATATAGGGCTGATCGAGGGCCCAAGCCACGAGCCCGGGCTGGAAGTGGCGCCCTGGCAGCACGACGAACTGGTGGTGGTATTTGGTGGCCGCCACCCCTTGGCCGCGGCGCTGCGCAAAGGCGCCGATCTGGCGCAGCTGCGGCAGGCCCGCTGGCTGCTGCGCGAACCCGGCTCGGGTACCCGCGAAGCGGCCGAACAGGCGCTGCTGCCGCACCTGCAGGGGTTTGCCGAGGTCCTGCAGCTGGGGGGGACCGAGGCCATCAAGCAGGGCGCGGTGGCCGGGCTTGGCTTGGCCTGCCTGTCACGGCATGCGGTGGCGGACCTGGTGACCCTGGGCAAGCTGCAGGTGCTGGATACGCCGCTGCCGCCCCTGCAGCGCCAGCTGTGGGTGGTGCGCCACCCGGGCAAGCGGGTGCCGGCCAGCCTGCGCCAGCTGCTGGGGCTGGCGGCGGACGTATTCAACGACGATTGAGCGGTGGACGCGGCTTAACCCGTACAATACGCCCATGCCTTTGATTACCTTGCAGAACGTCGACTACAGCGTCGGCGGCCCGTTGTTGCTGGAAAAAGCCGAACTGTCGATCGAGACTGGCGAGCGTATCGCCCTGATCGGCCGCAACGGCGCCGGCAAATCCACTCTCATGAAGCTGATGGCTGGCGAGCTCAAGCCCGATGACGGCGAGGTGCGCGTGCAGCAGGGCGTGCGCGTCACCCGGCTGGAGCAGGAGGTGCCGCATGGCGCTGCCGGCAGCGTGTTCGACGTGGTCGCCGATGGCCTGGGCGAACTCGGCCATTGGCTGGCCGAGTTCCACCGCCTGAGCCATGCCGAGGTGTTCGACGGCGACGCGATGGGCAAGGTGCAGGCCAAGATCGACGGCGCCGATGGCTGGGCGCTGGAGCAGCGCGTCTCCGAAACCCTGACCAAGCTGGAACTGGATGGCGATGCCGAATTCGGACGGCTGTCCGGCGGCATGAAGCGCCGCGTGCTGCTGGCGCGGGCACTGGTTGCCGGCCCGGACGTGCTGCTGCTGGACGAACCGACCAACCACCTGGACATCGAGGCCATCGACTGGCTGGAAGGTTTCCTCAAGGGCTGGAACGGCTGCGTGGTGTTTGTCACCCATGACCGGCGCTTCCTGCGTGCCCTGGCTACCCGCATCGTCGAGATCGATCGTGGCCAGGTGACCAGCTGGCCCGGCGACTGGGACAACTACGAGCGCCGCCGCGAAGAGCGCCTCAACGCGCAGGCGCAGGAGAACGCCCGCTTCGACAAGCTGCTGGCGCAGGAAGAAGTCTGGATCCGGCAGGGCATCAAGGCCCGCCGCACCCGCGACGAAGGCCGCGTGCGCCGCCTCAAGGCAATGCGCAACGAGCGCAGCCAGCGCCGCGAACTCAGTGGCAACGTCAAGCTGGAAGCGGCCGGTGCCGAGAACTCCGGCAAGAAGGTCATCGACATCAAGAACATCTCCTTCGCCTTTGGCGAGCGGATAATGGTCAAGGATTTCGAGACCACCATCCTGCGCGGTGACCGCATTGGCCTGATCGGCCCCAATGGCAGCGGCAAGACCACCTTGCTGAAGCTGCTGCTGGGCGAGCTGCAGCCGGACAGCGGTGAAGTGCGGCAGGGCACCAACCTGCAGATCGCCTATTTCGACCAGTACCGCGCCACCCTGCGCGAGGATTGGAGTGCGATCGAGAACGTGGCCGAAGGCGCGGACTTCATCGACCTCAACGGCAAGCGCAAGCACGTGCATGCCTACCTGCAGGACTTCCTGTTCACCCCGGAGCGCGCTCGCGCGCCGATCACCCGCCTGTCCGGTGGCGAGCGCAACCGCCTGCTGCTGGCCAAGCTGTTCGCACAGCCGTCCAACCTGCTGGTGATGGACGAACCGACCAACGATCTGGACGTGGAAACCCTGGAGCTGCTGGAAGAGCTGCTGGGCGAATACACCGGCACGCTGCTGCTGGTCAGCCATGACCGTGACTTCATCGACAACGTGGTGACCTCTACGCTGGTGATGGAAGGCGACGGCGTGATCGGCGAGTACGTGGGCGGTTACAGCGACTGGCAGCGCTATGCGGCCAGTGTGGCGCCGGCACCGACGGTAGCGGCTGCGGCCAAGCCGGCAACGGCCGCACCGGCGGCTGCAGCGGCCGCGCCTGCCGCGCCCAAGCGCAAGCTGGCCTACAAGGAGGCGCGCGAGCTGGAGCAGCTGCCGAAGACCATCGAGAAGCTGGAAGGCGATGTCGAAGGGTTGACCTCGGCAATGAACGACCCGTCGTTCTACACCCGCAGCAGTGCCGAAGTGACCGCGCACACCCAGCAGCTGGCCAAGGTGCAGGCCGAGCTGGATGCCGCGTACGCGCGCTGGGAAGAGCTGGAAGGCTGAGCGTCTGCCACGGCCGTCTCGCCCGGCGGGCGGCTGTGGCTTTTGATCTGATTCCGCCTTGAAGCGAGCCGAGCACCGCAGGTCCGGCGAGGGCGAAGAGGCGCGGGTGTCTGAGC
>DAMCTY010000012.1:0-83112 GCA_032112995.1 Stenotrophomonas sp.
ATGATCAGCGGGGTACGCGCTTCGTCGATCAGGATGGAGTCGACTTCGTCGACGATGGCGTAGTGCAGGCCGCGCTGGTAGCGGTCGGCCTTGGACAGCGCCATGTTGTCGCGCAGGTAGTCGAAACCGAATTCGTTGTTGGTGCCGTAGGTGATGTCGCTGCCGTAGGCCTCGCGCTTGTCGCTGTGCGGCATGCCCGGGTAGACCACGCCAACGCTCAGGCCCAGCCAGTTGTACAGCTTGCCCATCTGCGCCGAGTCGCGGCGGGCCAGGTAGTCATTGACCGTGACCACGTGCACGCCCTTGCCTTCCAGCGCGTTGAGGTAGACCGGCAGCGTAGCCACCAGGGTCTTGCCTTCACCGGTGCGCATTTCGGCGATCTTGCCCAGGTGCAGGACCATGCCGCCGATCAGCTGCACGTCGTAATGGCGCATGCCCAGCACACGCTTGGAGGCTTCGCGGCAGACCGCAAAGGCTTCCGGCAGCACCTTGTCCAGGGCCTCGCCCTTGGCGATGCGCTCGCGGAACTCGGGGGTCTTGGCCTTCAGCTGGTCATCGGAGAGCTGCTGCATCTCCGGTTCCAAGGCATTGATCTTGGCGACGATACGGTTGAGCTGGCGCAGCTGGCGCTCATTGCGGCTGCCAAAAACGCGGGTAAGCAGGCTGTTGATCATTGAAGGAACCGGTTTGAATGGAATGCCGTGCGCGGACCCCACCCCAAGCGGGACCAGCCGGGCACAAACGAAACAGGGCGCAATGCGCCCTGTCGATGGCAACGCCTATTGTAGCTTGGGGCGGACGCTTGGGTTTCAAGCGCCCGTCAACAAGTCAGCCTGGACTGACCTGCCTACGGGGTCAAGCCCGCCCCGCAAGCGTTCCCGCTCAGCCGCGGCTCACCCGGCCGACCGGGGTGTTACCACCCTCGCCGAGGAACTTGCGCGGATTCATCACCACGCCGTTCTGCCAGACCTCGAAATGCACGTGGGCACCGGTGGAGCGGCCGGTGGAGCCGGCCTTGGCCACTTCCTGGCCGGCACGGACCAAGCCGCCTTCACGCACCGTCAGGCGCGAATTGTGTGCATACAGGGTCTTGTAGCCGTTGCCATGGTCGATCTCGACGACGTTGCCGTAACCCCCCTTCACGCCGGAGAAGCTGACCACGCCATCGGCCACGGCCAGCACCGGATCACCGACGCGGGCATGGAAGTCCATGCCCTTGTGGTTGCCGGCACCGCGGCCGAACGGGTCGGCGCGGCCGCCGAAACCGGAGGTGACGTAGGTGTTGCTGATCGGCATGCGCGAGGGCACGGCGTTCTGTTCAAGCTGATGATCGAACAGCAGCGATTCGAGCACCGACAGTTGGCGGCCTGAAGCAGCAAAGCGCTGCTCCAGCACCTGTAAGTCGGCGTTGACCGCGCTGACCGGGATGTCCTGGGTCGGGCCCGGCTCGCCTTCACCCATACCCGGGGTTTCCTGGAAATCGAACTCGCCATCCTGCAGCTTGCCCATCTGGGTCAGGCGCTCGCCCAGGGCATTGAGCCGGGTGGCCTGTGCCTGCAGTTCGCCGAGGCGGGCGGACAGCGCGTTGACCTGGGTCTGCGCGTCGGCGCGCACCTTGGCCAGTTCCTGTTCCTGATGATCCACCTTGGCCTGCAAGGCCGAATCGCCGACCATGCCGATGGCCAGGCTCAGCGCCACGCCCATCAGACAGCCCAGCCCCAGTACGCTACCCAGCAATGCACGAGGACGATCCTCGAAATACATCTGAACGCGTGCGAGCGGCGTCTTGGCCTTCTGTTCACGCGTTTTGATTACGATCTTTTTGAATGTCATTGAAGAATTCTTATGTCTGAGCCGAAATCCAGCGTTCGTTCCCGCTCCGCGCCAAGGCAGGCGCTGGAAGCGGTGATGGCGGACAAAGCAGGAAACCCGTTGCGCCGTGCCCTGTGGCTCGATGCGATGGACCGGCAATTGCGCCCCCATTTGCCGCCGGCGCTGGCAAACCGTTGCCGGCTGGCCAATGTGGACGGCGAACACCTCGTTTTTCTCGTCGAATCGCCGGTCTGGCATGCCAAGGTCAGGCTTGCCGAAAACCAGCTGCTCGACGCGGCCCGATCCATCGGGCTGAAGGCCACCCGGGTGACCGTCAAGACTGCGACCGCGCCCCCGCACTCCCCAGTGCGTAATGACCAGCGCAGCTCCGCAGTATCGGACGCCACGCACAAGGGACTGCGCGACGCCCTGGCTGCCCTCGAGGATGTGAAGCCCTCACGATCCTGAGACCACCGGTGCCCCCAGTGGGCACCGGCACCGCCGGGTCAGCAAGGACCCAAAGCAGGAAGCCGGCAGGAATCCTAGCGGCGGAATGCGACCGGGGAGTTAGTCTTTTGTTAATTTTGGGTTAAATTCAGACTTGAACCCACATTGGGTTCACAGTTTGATCACGCAGGCTCACACCGCCGCATCTGGCAGGCAGTTCTCTTACGAGCAACTTGGGGTTTGGCTCAGGCGTGGGCCGGGACGCCGTAGATCACCGGGTCCGCTGCCACCGGCGAGTCATAGCTGGCCCATTCCCAGGCCGTCTGGTCGGCCAGCAGGGCACGCACCAGCTTGTTGTTGAGCGCATGGCCGGACTTGAAGCCTTCATAGGCCCCCAGCACCTGGCCGCCGGCCAGGTACAGATCGCCGATGGCGTCGAGGATCTTGTGGCGCACGAACTCGTCGGCGTAACGCAGGCCGTCATCGTTCAGCACGCGGAATTCGTCCAGCACGATGGCGTTGTCCATCGAACCGCCCAGGCCAAGGTTGCGCTCGCGCATGTACTCCAGGTCGCGCATGAAGCCAAAGGTGCGCGCGCGGGAGATTTCCTTGATGTAGGCCGCAGTGGAGAACTCGATCTCGGCCCGTGACTGCTTGGCCGGGATCATCGGGTGGTCGAACTGGATGGTGAAGCCCAGCTTGTAACCCTCATACGGATCGAAACGGGCGATCTTGTCGCCGTCACGCACTTCCACCGTCTTGAGCACGCGCAGGAAGCGCTTGGCGGCATCCTGCTCGACGATGCCCGCCGACTGCAGCAGGAACACGAACGGGCCGGAGGAGCCATCCATGATCGGCAGCTCGGCCGAGGACAGCTCGACGATGGCATTGTCCACACCCAGGCCGGCCAGCGCCGACATCAGGTGCTCGACGGTCTGGATCTTGGCGCCTTCGCAGGTCAGCCCGGTACACAGGGTCACCTCCGTGACCAGGTCGGCCTTGGCCGGTACTTCCACCACCGGGTCCAAGTCCACGCGCCGGAACACGATGCCATGGTTCACCGGCGCAGGGCGCAGGGTCATGTAGACCTTGTCACCACTGTGCAGGCCGACACCGGTGGCGCGGATCGTGTTCTTGAGGGTGCGTTGCTGGATCATGGGCTTCAAACCGGAGAAGCCGCGCATGCGCGGCCAGAGACAAACAAGAATAACACGCGTTAACACGCCGCCTTGGGCCTGCGGATCAGGCCCCTGCCCTTGTTCAGGCGGAAAATGCCGCCGGGCCGATCCTGGCCCGGCGACAAAGGACATGGGTACTGCCCGTCAGGGTGGACAGCCCTGACGTTGTGTTGCCTGCCCTGCAGGGACGACCCCGCTGGCCCGCGCCGCCGTTACCGGTCAGCGCGGGGTCCTGCCGGCGACCCCTGCGGGCGTTGCCGTCAGTCCGCCTGGCGACGCAGGAACGCCGGGATGTCCAGGTAGTCGCTGGGCAGTTCGGCGGCAGCGGCGGTCGAGGTCGACGCCGAACCGGCCGAGGCGGCTGCGGTGTCGACGCTGGGACGACGCAGGCCCATGCCCATGCTGTTGCCGGCAGCCTTGGCCACGGCATCGGCCGGGCTTTCGTACTCGCCGAACTCGGCCTGGCCGGTGGTGGCATTGCGGACCAGCTTGATCGGTGCGCGCTCGCCCGGACGCTGGGCGTTCTTGGCGACGGCACGGTTCAGGCCGGTGGCCACCACGGTCACGCGCACTTCGTCCTGCATGTCCGGATCCAGCACGGTACCGACCACCACGGTGGCGTCCTCGGACGAGAAGCCTTCGATGGTGCGGCCGATCTCGTCGAACTCGCTCATGGTGAAATCCGGGCCGGCGGTGATGTTGACCAGGATGCCGTTGGCACCGGCCAGGTTCACGTCGTCCAGCAGCGGGTTCTGGATGGCGGCTTCGGCGGCGGCCTGGGCGCGGTCATCACCACGGGCGGTGCCGGTGCCCATCATGGCCAGGCCCATCTCCGACATCACGGTACGCACGTCGGCGAAGTCGACGTTGATCAGGCCCGGGCGCACGATCAGGTCGGCGATGCCCTGCACCGCGCCCTGCAGCACGTCATTGGCTGCGCGGAAGGCCTGCACCATGGTGGCGTTGCGGCCGAGCACGGTGATCAGCTTTTCGTTCGGGATGGTGATCAGCGAATCGACGTGCTGGCTCAGCTCCTCGATGCCCTTCAGCGCCACCTGCATGCGGCGACGGCCTTCGAACGGGAACGGCTTGGTGACCACGGCCACGGTCAGGATGCCCATTTCCTTGGCCAGCTGTGCCACCACCGGTGCAGCACCGGTGCCGGTGCCGCCGCCCATGCCGGCGGTGATGAACACCATGTCCGCACCCTGCAGGGCGTCCATGATGCGCTCACGGTCTTCCAGTGCGGCCTGGCGGCCGACTTCCGGGTTGGCGCCTGCGCCCAGACCCTTGGTCACATTGGTGCCAAGCTGCAGCTGCAGCTTGGCGCCACAATTCTTGATGGCCTGCGAGTCGGTGTTGGCGGTGATGAATTCCACGCCATCCACGCTGCTGTTGACCATGTGTGCCACGGCGTTGCCGCCGCCGCCACCCACGCCAACGACCTTGATCACCGCGTTCGGTGCCATCTTTTCAATCAGTTCGAAATGCGCCATGTCCATGTCCTCTCTATTGCCGTGATTGGGTCGAGCGTTGGGAAGAATCCTTCTCCTGCTGCACCCGCCCGCACCGGCGAATTGTTTTAGGTTTGCCGCCAGGGCGACCCCTGGGCGGTGGTTGTTGCTTGCTTCAATGACTGCGTTACTGCACTTCGTCTTGCCTTACTGCTTGCCTTCTGACTGCCTCACTGCCCTGCTACCGGCCCCGCTCAGAACTCGCCGCGGAACCAATTCTTCAATTTGTTGAACATGCTGCCGGCGCGCCCGGTGGGCAGCGACGGACGCCGTGGGTGCTCGATCTGGCTGCCCATCAGCAGCAGGCCCACGCCGGTGGCGTGCACCGGGTTGCCAACCACCTCGCCCAGGCCGGTGACGTGTTGCGGAATGCCCACACGTACGGGCATCTGCAGCATTTCCTCGGCCAGTTCGACCACGCCTTCCATCTTCGAGGCGCCACCGGTCAGCACTACGCCGGCACGCACCATTTCCTCGAAGCCCGAGCGGCGCAGTTCGGCCTGCACCATCTCGAAGATTTCCTCGTAACGGCCCTGCACTGCCTGCGCCAGCGAATGGCGCGGCATGCGGCGCGGCGGACGGTCGCCGACCGAAGGCACCTGGATGCTTTCCTCGGCGGTCGCCAGCTGCGCCAGCGCGCAGGCATAGCGCACCTTGATCTGCTCCGCTTCCGGGGTCGGCGTGCGCAGCATGTGGGCAATGTCGTTGGTGACGTGATCACCGGCGATCGGCAGCGATGCGGTGTGGCAGATCGCGCCCTGGATGAATACCGCGATGTCGGTGGTACCGGCACCGATATCGACCATCACCACGCCCAGTTCGCGCTCGTCGGCGGTCAGCACCGCCACGCTGGACGCCAGCGAGGACAGCACCAGGTCGTCCACCTGCAGGCCGCAGCGCTGCACGCACTTGCTGATGTTGGCCGCGGCCGACTGCGCGCACACCACCAGGTGCGCGTGCACCTCCAGGCGCACGCCGGTCATGCCGACCGGGTTGCGGATGCCTTCCTGCGAATCGTCCAGCACGTACTCGCGCGGGATAGCATGCAGGATCTTCTGGTCGGCCGGGATCGCCACCGCCTTGGCCGCCTCCAGCACCCGGTCCAGGTCGCCCCAGGTCACCTCGCCCTCGCGGATCGGGGTGATGCCCTGCGAGTTGCGGCACTGCACGTGGTTGCCGGAGATCGAGGCGTAGACCGAGCGGATCTCGCAGCCGGCCATCAGCTCGGCTTCCTCGATCGCCCGCTGGATCGACTGCACGGTGGATTCGATATCCACCACCACGCCGCGCTTGAGACCGCGCGATTCGTGCGAGCCGATGCCGATGACCTCGATCGGGCTGCCCGGCGAATACTCGCCAACCAGCGCCACCACCTTGGAGGTGCCGATATCCAGGCCAACGATCAGTGATTTGTCTCCCTTGCGATTCATGTCCTGTCCTGCGTCTGCTTTGTTGCCGGCGGCGGGGTTCCCCAGCTCAGCGTGAAACCATTGGTATAGCGAAGGTCGGCGCGCACGATCGGCACCTGGGTGCGGGTCAGCTGCGGCAGCACGCGCACGAAGCGGCTCAGCCGCGAGCGCGCATCGTTGCGGCCAATGACCACCTCGGTACCGTTGTCCAGCGCCAGCGACCAGCTGCCGCGTGCATCCATCACCACCTTGTGCACGTCCACGCCGGCCGGCGCGAACAGTGCACGCGAATCGTTGTAGAGCTCGACCACTTCCTGGGTCATCGCATCCGGGCCGTCCAGCTCGGGCAGTGGTGCATGCTCAAGGCCCTGCGGCACCGCGAACAGGCGGCCCTGCTCGGACAGCAGGCGGTCCTTGCCCCATCGCGCGAACGGCTTGTGCTCGACGATGGTCACTTCCAGCACGTCCGGCCACTGCTTGCGCACCTGCGCGCTTTCCACCCAGGGCAGTTTTTCCACTGCCGATTGCGCATCCTGCAGCTCGACCGCGAAATAGCCTGAGCGCGCATACGGCAGCAGGGTCTTCTGCAGCTGCTCGGCCGGCACGCGCTTGAACTCGCCATGCACGCGCAGCTTGGCCAGCGGCCAGCGCTCGGTGAGCACCCAGCCGTTGAGCACCGCCACCACCGGCAACGCCACCAGGGCGATGGCCAGCAACCAGGCGAGCATGCGCAGGATCGCGTTCATCGCGCGCCCTCCCCCGCGGTGCAGGCACGCGGGACCAGCGCCAACCGCATCGCGGCAGCGTGGTCACGGCGCATCGGCAGCGCGGTCTGCATCATTCGCCCTTGGCCTCCTTGAAGCCTTCGGTTGCCACGTGCTGGGCAACGGCACCGATGTCACCGGCGCCCATCATCAGCAGCAGATCGCCGTCCTGCAGCACGTCCGGCAGCACCGAACACAGGTCGCTGGCATGGCCAACCACCACCGGCTCGCTGCGGCCGCGCGCACGGATAGCGCGTGCCAGCGACTTGGAATCGGCACCGGGGATCGGCGCTTCGCCGGCCGGATAAACCTCGCTCAACACCAGCGCGTCCACTTCGGACAGCACTGCTGCAAAGGCATCGAACTGGTCGCGGGTACGGCTGTAACGGTGCGGCTGGAAGGCCACCACCAGGCGCTTGTCCGGCCAGCCGCCACGGGCAGCGGCAAACACCGCTTCCAGCTCGCGCGGGTGATGGCCGTAGTCGTCGATCACGCGCACCTTGGCACCCTTGTGGGTGGTCACTTCGCCCAGGTCATTGAAGCGACGGCCGACGCCTTCGAACTTTTCCAGCGCGGCGGCAATGGTTTCCGGCGCCACGCCCAACTGCCAGGCCACAGCGGCGGCGGCCAGTGCATTGAGCACGTTGTGCTTGCCCGGCAGGGCCAGCGTCACCGGCACGCTGCTGCCTTCGGGCAGGCGCAGGGTGAAGCGCATGCGCGGGCCGTCCTGCACCACGTTCTCGGCGCGCACATCGGCATTGCTGCTCAGGCCGTAGCTCATCACATGGCGCGGGGTCTTGGCGGCCAGCGCAGCCACCTCCGGATCATCGATGCACAGCACCGCCAGGCCGTAGAACGGCAGGCGCTGCAGGAACTCGGCAAAGGCGGCCTGCACGCGGGCGAAGTCGTTGCCGTAGTTCTCCAGATGGTCGGCATCGATATTGGTGATCACCGCGACCAGCGGGTTCAGACGCAGGAAGCTGCCATCGCTTTCGTCGGCCTCGGCCACCAGCCACTGGCCACCGCCGAGCTTGGCATTGGCACCGGCCGCCAGCAGCTGGCCGCCGATCACGAAGGTCGGGTCCAGCTTGCCTTCGCTCAGGATGGCAGCGGTCAACGAGGTGGTGGTGGTCTTGCCGTGGGTACCGGCGACGGCGATGCCTCGACGGAAACGCATCAGCTCGGCCAGCATCGCCGCGCGCGGCATGATCGGAATGCGCTGGCTGCGCGCTTCCATCAGCTCCGGGTTGTCCTCACGGATGGCGCTGGAAACCACGATGCAATCGGTGCCCAGTACGTTCGCCGCGGAATGGCCACGCATCACCCGTGCACCCAGACGGCTCAAGCGGCGGGTGGCGGCATTGTCGGCATTGTCCGAGCCGGAGACTTCATAGCCCAGGGTCAGCATGACTTCGGCAATGCCGCTCATGCCGGTGCCACCGATGCCGACAAAGTGCACGCGCGGGAAGGCGCGGACCAGATCCGTGGTGTCATGGAGGCGGCGGATCATTGTTCGGGTCCTGTGATGCTGGGATTGGTAAATCGGGATTCGGGATTGGCAACAGCCGATAGCTGCTCGCGTTCCGCTTTCTGTGAGCCGTGGTCGTTCTGCATCTGTTCCTGCTTTTTCTTTTCTCCAGGACCCGAACCGTTACCCCGGGGCGTGTCATCGCCCCCGAATCCCGAATCCCGAATCCCGGCTTCTTCCAGAATGATGTCTGCGATGCGTTCGGCCGCATCGACCTTGGCCAACCCACGCGCGGCTTGCGCCATCTGCATGCGGTGGCCGGGAGTGTTTGCCAGCGTGCGCAGCACGCCTTCCAGGTTGGTCGCCAGCGCGTCGTCCTGCTTGAGCAGTTCGGCAGCGCCGCGTTCGACCAGGTATTCGGCATTGCTGGTCTGGTGGTCGTCGACCGCCGCGGCAAACGGCACCAGCACGCTGCCGATGCCCACCGCACACAGTTCGGCCAGGGTGGAGGCACCGGAACGGCACACCACCAGATCGGCCCAGGCATAGGCGGCGGCCATGTCCTTGATGAACATGTCCACGCGCCCTTCCACGCCTGCATCGCGGTAGGCCTGCAGGGCTTCTGCATGCAGCTTCTCGCCGCACTGGTGCCAGACCTCGATAGCAACGTTGCCGGCCAGCGCAGCCAGCGCCTTGGGCATGGCGTTGTTCAGTGCACGCGCCCCCTGGCTGCCGCCCAGCACCAGTACCCGCATCGGACCACTGCGGCCAGCCAGACGCTGTTCCGGCGGCGCCAATGCGGCGATCTCGGCACGCACCGGGTTGCCCACCACTTCTTCCCTGCCGCCGGCAAAGCTGCCCGGGAAGCCGGTGAGCAGACGGCGTGCAAAGCGCGACAGGATGCGGTTGGTCATGCCCGGCGCACGGTTCTGCTCGTGCACCAGCAGCGGCAGGCCGTGAAGGCGCGCGGCCATGCCGCCCGGGCCGGAGGCAAAGCCACCGAAGGCCACCACTGCACGCGGCTGGCGATCACGCAGCACATAACCGGCGCTGCGGATGGCGCGCAGCACACGCACCGGTGCGCCCAGCAGGGCCAGCTTGCCCTTGCCGCGCAGGCCGGAGATGGCCAGCGTGTCGACGTGGATGTCGTGCTGCGGCACCAGGCGGGTTTCCATCCCACCGTCGGAACCGAGCCAGGTGACCGGGATGCCGCGCGCGCGCAGCACCTTGGCCACGGCCAGGCCCGGGAAGATGTGGCCACCGGTACCGCCGGCCATGATCATCACCGGGCGCTGATCCTGCGGGAGCGTTGCAGCGGCCATCAGGCAATCCTCCCGAAGGTCGGCTCGACCCGCTGCTGCATGCGGCTGGTGCCGCGTGCAGCGCTGTTCTGCATCGCCGCGGCAATCGCCGTGGCGGTGGTTGCTTCAACCGGCTCGGCGCTATCACTGTCGGCCAGCGGCGCGTCGGCCACGTCGATGTCCTCGCGCACTTCCTGGCGGCGAACCGCGCGGTTGTATTCGTAGGACACGCGCAGCAGCAGGCCCATCGCCACGCAGGTCATCATCACGCTGGAACCGCCCGAGGAGATCAGCGGCAGGGTCAGGCCCTTGGTCGGCAACATGCCCAGGTTGACGCCAATGGAGACAAAGGTCTGCAGGCTGATCCACAGCGCGATGCCAAAAGCGATGTAGCCGGCAAAGTGGCGACGCATCTCGATGCAGCGCATGCCCAGCCAGAACGCACGGCCAACCAGCAGCGCATACAGACCAATGATGCCGCAGACGCCCACGAAGCCCAGTTCCTCGGCAATCACCGAGAAAATGAAGTCGGTATGCGACTCGGGCAGGTAGTTGAGCTTCTGGATCGAAGCACCCAGGCCCACCCCACTCCATTCGCCGCGGCCGATGGCCATCAGCGCGTTGGACAGCTGGTAGCCGGAGCCGAGCTGATCCTGCCACGGGTCCATGAAGGAGGTGACGCGACGCATGCGGTAGGGCTCGAAGATCACCAGCGCGACCAGCCCCGGCAGCAGCAACAGCACCGGCAGGATGATGCGCTTGATCTGCGCACCACCGAGCACCAGCATGCAGGTGGTGATGCCCAGCAGCAGCATCGACGAGCCGAAGTCCGGCTGCATCAGCAACAGCACGACCAGCACGCCAACCACGCCAACCGGCTTGAGCATGGCCTGCCAAGTGGCATTGACCTCGTCACGGAAGCGCACCAGGTAGCTGGACAGCCAGACGATGTACAGCACCTTGACCGCTTCCACGGTCTGGAACTTGGAGAAGCCCAGGTTGATCCACCGCTGCGCACCATTGACGCTGCTGCCCAGGCCGGGAATGAACACCACGATCAGCAGCGCGAAGCAGCCCAGCAGCAGCAGCTGGTTGTACTTCTCGATTTCCTTCAGCTCCACGCGCATGGCCACGCCCGCCAACACCACGCCGATGGCGATGAAGATCAGGTGGCGGGTGAGGTAATAGAACGGACTCTGCGTCAGCGCGATGGAGCTGGAAGCCACCATCACGATCCCAAGCGAAGCCAGCGCCACGGCGGCGCCCAGCAGCCACTTGTCGTAGCTGCCACCAATGGCTTCAAGTCGGGTTGCCTGACGCGCGTAGTCGTCCATCACCGCACCTTGAGGGTTGCCAGGCCGATCAATACCAGCACCACCGAGATGATCCAGAAGCGCACGATCACGCGCGGCTCCGGCCAGCCCTTCAGCTCGAAGTGGTGATGGATCGGCGCCATGCGGAACACGCGCTTGCCGGTGAGCTTGAACGAAGCCACCTGGATCATCACCGACAGGGTTTCGATCACGAACACGCCGCCCATGATCACCAGCACCAGTTCCTGGCGCACGATCACCGCGATGGTGCCCAGCACCGCGCCCAACGCCAGTGCGCCGACGTCGCCCATGAACACCATGGCCGGGTAGGTGTTGAACCACAGGAAGCCCAGACCCGCGCCGGCAATGGCCGCGCAGATGATGACCAGCTCGCCGGCACCGGGAATCTGCGGGATCTGCAGGTAGCTGGAGAACACCGCATTGCCGGAGGCATAAGCGAACACGCCCAACGCGCAGGCCACCAGCACAGTCGGCATGATCGCCAGCCCATCCAGGCCATCGGTCAGGTTGACCGCATTGGAGAAGCCGACGATCCAGAAATAGGCGATGGCTACGAAGCTGATGCCGGCCAGCGGCAGCGCGATCGACTTGAACATCGGGATGTAGAAGGTCAGCTCGGCCGGCACCGTCGCGGTCTTGTACAGGAACAGACCGGCAGCCAGACCGAAGATCGACTGCAGAAGGTACTTCCAACGCGACTTCAGGCCGTTGGGGTCGCGCTTGGCGATCTTGATCCAGTCGTCATACCAGCCAATGGCGCCGAAGCACAGCATCACCACCAGCACCAGCCAGACGTAGCGGTTGCGCAGGTCACCCCACAGCAGCACGGAGACCAGCACCGTGGTCAGGATCAAGCCGCCGCCCATGGTTGGCGTACCGGCCTTGGAGAAATGCGACTGCGGGCCATCCTTGCGGATCGGCTGGCCACCCTTGAGCTGGGCCAGGCGGCGGATCGCCATCGGCCCCAACCACAACGACAACGACAGCGCCGTCAGCGCGGCGAGAATGCCGCGGAAGGTGATGTAGTTGAACAACCGGAACAGGCCGTCCAACTGCTGCAGCCAACGGGCCAACTCAAGCAACATGTGTACTTTCCTCTCCGCGCTGCAACAGCGCGTTTACGATCTTGTCCATGGCGCTGCCGCGCGAGCCCTTGACCAGGCAACGCACGCCAGCATGAAGTTCGGTTTGCAGCGCGGCGGCCAGCGCGGCATGGGAGTCGAAATGACGGCCGCCCTCGCCGAACGCGGCCGAGGCCGCTGCACTCAGCGGGCCCAGCGTATACAGGCGCTTGAGGCCGGCTTCGCGGGCGCGCTGGCCGGCGTGCGCGTGCAGTGCCTGCGCCTCCGGGCCCAGCTCACGCATATCACCCAGCACCAGCCAACCCTCGCCCTTGCCCGCAGCCAGCGCGTCCATCGCGGCAGCCAGCGAGCCCGGATTGGCGTTGTAACTGTCATCGATCAGCACCGCACCATTGGCCAGCGTGTGGGCAATCTGGCGCCCCGCCACCGGCTGCGCCTGGGCCAGCCCTTGTGCCACCAACGGCAATGCGATGCCGGCGGCCAGCGCCAGCGAGGCGGCTGCCAGGGCATTGAGCACGTTGTGGCGACCACCCAGCTGCAGCTGCACGACGGCCTCGCCCTGCGGGGCCAGCAGGGTGAACTGCGCCCCCTCCGCGCCCAGCACGATGGCGGCAGCGCGCACATCGGCACTGTGCTCCAGGCCAAAGCGCAAGCTCTGGCAGCGTGCAGGGCTGCCAAGGAAATGTTGTTCGAACCACGGTGCGAACGCATCGTCGGCATTGATCACCGCCACGCCGTCTTCCGGCAGCGCCGCGTAGATGGCGCCCTTGGTGGTTGCCACGCCCAGCAGGCTGCCCATGCGCTCCAGATGCGCGGCAGCCACGTTGTTGACCAGCGCGTAGTGCGGACGGGCGATGTCGGTGAGGTAAGCGATGTCGCCGGGCTTGCCGGCCCCCATCTCATAGACT
The DNA here is from genome assembly GCA_032112995.1 of Stenotrophomonas sp. Taxonomy (GTDB): domain Bacteria; phylum Pseudomonadota; class Gammaproteobacteria; order Xanthomonadales; family Xanthomonadaceae; genus Stenotrophomonas. The sequence continues at coordinate 13,218 of DAMCTY010000012.1, forward strand.
GCGTAGTCGGCATCTTCCGGCGCATCGATCACCGCCAGCGGCAGGCCGATCTCGTTGTTGCGGTTGCCTGGGGTTGCATACACATGCTGCCCCTGCACCGCCGCTGCGTGCTGCAGGATGGCCAGCAACAAGGTCTTGACGCTGGTCTTGCCGTTGCTGCCGGTGATGGCGAACACGCGGGTAGCGCGCTGCTGCTGCATCGCCGCGGCAATCTTTGCCAGCGCCAGTTCGGTATTGGCCACCACCACCTGCGGCACGTCCAGCGGCAACAGGTGCTCCACCAGCAACGCGCTGGCGCCCTGCTCGACCGCCTTGCCGGCAAAGTCGTGGCCATCAAAACGCTCACCGCGCAGGGCGATGTACAGGCTGCCCGCGGCCAGCGTGCGGGTGTCATTGCTGACCGCATCAATGCTGGCGTCGTCGCCGTGGATCTCACCACCGGCCCAATGCGCGATCAGCGAAAGCGGAGTGCGCTTCATTGGGCCACCTCCAGCTTTGCTGCACGCGCTTGCAGCGCGCGCGAGGCCACGTCGGTGTCATCGAAGGGATGTTTGATACCTGCAATCTCCTGATAGGGCTCGTGGCCCTTGCCGGCGATCAATACGATGTCGCCGGCACCCGCCTGCGCCACCGCAGCGTCGATGGCGCGGGCGCGATCACGCACCACGTTCACCTGCGCAGGCGACACGAAGCCGGCCATGATGTCGGCGACGATCACATCGCCATCCTCGCCGCGCGGATTGTCGTCAGTGACGAACACCACGTCGGCCAATTCCTCGGCAATCGCCGCCATCTGCGGACGCTTGCCGGTGTCACGCTCGCCACCACAGCCGAACACGCACAGCAGGCGGCCATCCAGATGACCGTGCAGGCTGCGCAGCGCCTGTTCCAGCGCGTCGGGGGTGTGTGCGTAATCGATGACCACAGTCGGCTCGCCGTGCCCGCCGAGGCGGTTCATGCGGCCGCGGATCGGCTGCAGCTGGCCCAGCACCTTGGCGATGTTGGCGCTAGTTTCGCCCAGACCATGCAGCGCACCGGCCACGGCCAGCAGGTTGTCGACATTGAAACGGCCCAGCAGCGGCGAGCGCAGCGGGTGACGCTCTTCGCCAATGACCAGGTCAAAGCCGATCCCCTGCCCGTCCAGCACCAGCTTCTCGGCGCGGATGGCGGCACCGGCCTGACCGGTCGAGCTAAGCCCGATGGCCTGCACATCGGCAGCCAGGGTGGTGATCAGCTCACGGCCAAAGGCGTCATCCAGATTGATCGCCGCCGCCTTCAGGCCCGGGCGATGGAACAGCTTGGCCTTGGCCGCGCCATAGGCCTCCATGCTGCCGTGGTAATCCAGATGGTCGCGGGTGAGGTTGGTGAACACCGCCACGTCGTAATGCACGGCATCAACGCGGCCCTGGTCCAGGGCGTGCGAGCTGACTTCCATCGCCACCGCCTTGGCGCCACCATCGCGCAGCTGGGCCAGCACTTCATGCATCTGCAGCACCAGCGGCGTGGTGAAGCCGGTCGGCACCACATTGCCGTACAGGCCCACGCCCAGCGTACCGATCGAGCCACTGGCAATGCCCAGCAGCTGCCAGGCCTGGCCGAGCAGCTGCACGGTCGAGGTTTTGCCATTGGTGCCGGTGACACCGACCATCGTCATCGCCCGCGACGGCTGGCCGTGGAACTGGTCGGCCATCGCGCCCATGCGCGCACGCAGGCCGGGCACGGCGATGGCATCAGCCGGGGCCGGCAATTCGGCCGGGGCCGGCGGATCAAACAGGATGGCGGCAGCGCCGGCAGCCTTGGCCTGATCGACAAACCCAAGACCATGCGCGCCAAAGCCAGCGATGGCCACAAACGCATCACCGGCGCGCACATGGCGCGAGTCCAGCACCAGTCCCTTGATCTGCGGGTCATTGGCCAGGGCCAGATCCGGCAGCAACTGCGACAACTTCATCGTACGACTCACTGGCGCACCCCCGTTGCGGCGGGCGCGGGTGCGGCCACCGTCGGCAGTGCAGCATCAAATTCGGCGGCGGCATTGGGCTCCACCGTATCCTGGGGAACCGGCAGCACGGCAGGGTTGCTGATCGGGCGGCCGCCCACCTTGCCTGCGGCCTGTGCCGCCAACCAGGACTGGATGTCATCCGGCGGCACGTCCATCAGGCGCAGCGTGCCTTCCATCACGTGATGGAACACCGGCGCCGAGACCAGGCCACCGTACTGCAGCGAGCCCTGCGGGTCGTTGACCACGATCACCGCGGCATAGCGCGGCGCCGTGGCCGGCACCACGCCGGCAAACAGCAGGTTGTAGTGGCCACGCTCATAGCCATTGGGGCCATTCTTGCGCGCGGTACCGGTCTTGCCGGCCACGTGATAGCCGAGGATGGCCGCCTGCTTGGCGCCGCCCTGGGTAACCACGGTTTCCATCATGCGCACCACTTCGTGCGCCACTTCCGGGTCGATGACCTGGCGCGCCTCGTTGCGCTGACCCTTGACGAAGGTCGGCTGGATCACCTGCCCACCATTGGCCAGTGCCGAGTACGCCTGCGCGATCTGCAACGGCGTTACCGACAGACCGTAACCGTAGGACATGGTGGTCTTGGTGGTGCCGTACCAGCTCGGGCTGCCCGGGCGTGCGACCACGCCGGCTGATTCGCCGGGGAAGCCGCTGTTCGGGGCAACGCCGTAACCGAAACCACGTACCGAATCGTAGAAGGTCTGGTCCGGGATGCGCGCCACGATCTTGGCCGCACCGATATTGGAACTGCGGGTGATCACGCCGGTGACGTTGAGCACGCCGTTGTTACGCGGTACGTCGCGGATGGTGTAACGGCCCAGCGACATGTAGCCCGGGTTGGTGTCGATGACCGTATCCGGGGTGACCACGTGGTTCTGCAACGCGGTGGCGATGGTCAACGGCTTCATCGTCGAACCGGGCTCGACCAGATCGGTGACGGCGCGGTTGCGGCGCGTATCCGGGGTGGCGCCACTGACCGAATTGGGGTTGTAGGTCGGCAGGTTGGCCATGGCCATCACCTCGCCGGTAGCCACGTCCATGATCACGATCGAGCCGCCCGCCGCCTTGTTGGCGGTGACCGCGTTGCGCAGCTCGCGCATCGCCAGGAACTGGATGCGGCGATCGATGCTCAGGGTCAGGTCCTTGCCCGGCTCGGCCGGACGCACCAGATCGATGCTCTCCACGATCGCGCCCTTGCGGTCGCGGATCACGCGCTTGGCGCCAGGCTTGCCGCGCAACCATTCATCGAAGGCCAGCTCCAGGCCTTCCTGGCCGCGGTCGTCGATATTGGTGAAACCCAGCACGTGCGCCATCGCCTCACCCTGCGGGTAATAGCGACGGAACTCGCGCTGCGAGAACACGCCCGGGATTTTCAGTGCCACCACCTGCTCGGCCACGTCCGGATTCATCCGGCGGCGCAGGTACATGAATTCCTTGTCGGCCTTCTGGGTCAGCTTGGCGGTGAGTTCGTCCACCGGCAGCGACAGCGCCTGGGCCAGCTGCGGGATGTGCTCGGGCGCGCGCAGCAGTTCCTGCGGGTTGACCCAGATCGAGGCCACCGGCGTGGACACCGCCACCGGTTCGCCGTTGCGGTCGGTGATCATGCCGCGCGAGGTGGCGATGGGCACTTCGCGCAGGTAACGCGCCTCGCCTTCGCGCTGGTAGAAATCGTTGTTGATCAGCTGTACATAGGCCGCCCGCCCAACCAGCGTCACCGCGCACAGGCCCAGGCCCACTGCAACCATGGTCATGCGGTTGCGCAGGTTGAACTGGGTACGGGTGCGGTTGCGGCCGTGCTTGCTCATGGGCGGATCACCACGATGTCAGCGGCTTCCGGAAATTTCATGCCCAGCCGGCCACGCGCCTCCACGTCCACGCGTGTGGCCTGGGCCAGGGTGGCCTGTTCCAGCTGCAGGCGGCCGAATTCGATGTTGAGCTCATCGCGCGCGTGCTCGAGCCTGGACAGCTCGACGAACAGCTGCCGGTGCCGATGGCGCATGAACACCACACCGATCGCCGAAGCGATGGTGCAGGCCAGCAGCACGATCAGCAGCAGGCGGCTCATGCGGCCACCTCACGCTTCTGCGCGACACGCAGCACCGCGCTGCGTGCGCGCGGGTTCATGGCCAGTTCGTCGTCTTCAGCCTTGATGGCGCCGCCGATCAGGTCCAGGGTCGGTACGAAGGCCTGCACTTCCGGCAGCCGGCGATTGGTCGGCGGTGCCTTGGCATGGCGGTTCATGAACTGCTTGACGATGCGGTCTTCCAGCGAGTGGAAGCTGATCACCGCCAACCGGCCACCGGGCTTGAGCCGCGCCATCGCCGCGTCCAGGCCGGCCTCGAGGTCGGCCAGTTCGCGGTTGATGTGAATGCGGATGGCCTGGAAGCTGCGCGTGGCCGGATGGATCTTGTCCTTGCCACGCGGCATCACCGAGGCGATCAGTTCGGCCAGCTCGGCAGTACGCGTGAACGGCTGCTTCTCGCGGCGGGCAACGATGGCGCGGGCGATGCGGCGGCTCTGCCGCTCATCGCCATAGGTGAACAGCACATCGGCGATTTCGCGGTCTTCGGCACGGTTCAACCACTGCGCGGCGCTTTCGCCCGAATCCGGGTCCATGCGCATGTCCAGTGGGCCGTCCTTGCCGAAGCTGAAACCACGCTCGGCCACGTCCAGCTGCGGCGAGGACACGCCCAGGTCGAACAGCACGCCGTCCAGACCGGCAGCGGTCTCGCTCCAATCCAGCAGATCGGCAAAACTGCCGCGATAGATAGAGACACGGCCATCCGGCGCGAAATCGCGCTCGGCCACGGCAATGGCCTCGGGGTCCTTGTCCATCACCAGCAGGCGCCCTTCCGGGCCAAGCTGGCGCAGCACGCCGCCAGCGTGACCGCCACGACCGAACGTGCCATCCAGATAAGTACCGTTTTCGATCACCCTCAGGCCGTCAAGGACCTGGGTGTACAGCACCGGCAGGTGAGCCGCCGGCGGCTGCGACACCGGAGGGTGACCGGCCTGCGCTTGACCGCGCACCCGGGCACCCCGGCTCACAACTTCAGATCGAGCAGCCCATCGCCCAGATCCTCGTCAGACAACGTCTGCTGGATCAGTGCGCGATGCGCTTGCTCGCTCCACAATTCGAACTTGTCCCCCATGCCCATCAGCACTGCTTTCTTCTCGATGCCCACCGCGCTGCGGTGACTGGACGGCAAGCTGATACGGCCATTGCCATCCAGTTCCAGATGGGCGGCCGAGCCGACGAGCTTCTGCTGCAGGGTGCGCACTACACGCTGGGTATTGGGCTTTGCCATTACGTCGTCCCGCACCCGCTCCCACTCCTGCTCTGAGTACAACCACAAGCAGCCTGCTTCAAACGGGTTGTAGGTGAGCACCAGGCGATTACCGCTGGCACGCGCGACCAGGTCGCGATAGGCGGTTGGCACCGCCATGCGTCCCTTGTCGTCAACCGTGATGGCAGTCTCGCCCTGGAACACGCCTATGGCACCCGTTTGTCAGTTTCCGCTTGGGAAGTTATTGAACCACGAAAAACCACAAAAAACCCGGTTTTCCCTCTGATGCCCACCTTAGCAGCGGGCCTTGGCTTGTCAACAACTTTCCGCATACAAAATCGTCATTCGCATCAATGGTTTGCGCCAATGTTTAGAGAGTTGTTCAAGGTTTATCCACAAGTTACTGTTTCATCTCAAATTTTGAGATTTGTATGAAATTCAGGGGTGTAGAGGCGGCGTGAAAACGGGGCCGGAGCCCAGCCGCCATTCAGCCGCAGATGGCCCAGACCCGCGCAAAACGGCACACTCCGTGCATGTGTCTTGTCGCCCTCGCCTGGAAAACCCACCCGCATTGGCGCCTGCTCATGGCCGGCAACCGTGACGAATTCCACGCCCGCCCCACTGCCCCCTTGCAGCACTGGGCCCCACCTCAGGACAGGGTGATTGCCGGCCGCGACCTGCGTTCGGGCGGCAGCTGGATGGGCGCGAATCTGCACGGACAGGCCGCCGTGGTCACCAATGTGCGTGACCCAAACGCCGCCACAGGCGGGCCTTCGCGCGGCGAGCTGATCGCCAGCTATCTGGCTGGCGGACAGCCGGCCAAGGGCTATGCCGACAACCTGGCCACCCGGGCGCCCGCGTTTGCCCCCTTCAATCTGCTGGTTGCCGACGCCGGGAACTGCAGCTACCTGAGCAACCACCCGGCCGCCCGGCGGGACCTGGCTCCCGGCGTCCACGGCATGTCCAACGGCGCCCTGGATGCACCCTGGCCCAAGACCCGCCGCCTGATGGGCGTGCTCGATGATTGGCTGGCTGCAGGCAATGACGGCCTGGGGCCGCTTTGGGCGGCGCTGGCTGATGAGCAACAGGCTGCGGATGCAGAGCTGCCCGCTACCGGGATCTCACTGGAGTGGGAACGCCATCTCTCCAGCGCCTTCATCCGCGGGACCGACTACGGCACCCGCGCCAGCACCATCGTGGCGATCGACCAGGATGGCGGCGGTTTCATCCATGAGCGACGGTTCGGGCCGGAGGGTGTGTATCTGGGGGAGACGCGCATGGAGATTGGGAAAGAAGGCTTTGGCTCCTGGTTCCCGCCCTTGGCCGAAGCTTGATCCCCTCCGTTGGCCGAAGCTTGCTCCCCTCCCTTTCGCCGCAGGCGAAGGGGAGGGTTAGGGAGGGGTGCCTTTGATCTTGCTTTGGCTTTGGCGTTACCCCACGGCCAAAGCAAGATCAAAAGCTCCCCCCATCCGCCCTCCGGGCACCTTCCCCCGCGAGCGGGAGAAGGGAAAGAGAACAGCAAGGCAGGGGCCACAGCCACAGCCAAAGCCAAAGCCACGCGAGCCAAGCCATCTCTCAGGAGTAACAGCCCCCTTTAGTAAAGGGGGCGCGCCGACAGGCGCGGGGAATTGGAGGGCAGAGGGCCCGGGGCCCAAAGTTTTGCGTGGCAAAACTTTGGGGCTTTCATCGCCCGCAAGGCGATGAAAGCGGCGAAGCCGGCCGATAAGCCGGGTTTTGTCGTGGACAGTCATTCCTCTAGGCGCTACGTCACCGTAACGCTCAAGCAACCTACCCGGACCCGACGCGGGCCACGCCATTAGGTCCCTATTTGGTCTTGCTCCAGGTGGGGTTTGCCGTGCCGGTCTGTTACCAGACTCGCGGTGCGCTCTTACCGCACCATTTCACCCTTACCGGCCTTCCGAAGAAGACGTAGGCGGTATCTTTCTGTTGCACTTTCCGTCGGCTTGCGCCGCCCAGGCGTTACCTGGCACCTTGCCCTGTGGAGCCCGGACTTTCCTCGGCATTCCCGAAGGAATGACGCGACTGTCTGGCCGACTCCGCCGCGCATATTGTCGCACGTCCAACACCTCAACGGCCGATCATTTCATTCAGCCGCAAGCGTCTGGTAACGCAATGGCCGCACGCCGGCGTCGGTGAACGACAGCAACCATCCCTCGTGCAGGATGTCGATCTGCTGGAAATCCGCGTGCGCGCCACCGTCGCGCAACTGCTGCGACAAGGCATCCAGCGCTGCCAGCGCCCAGTTACGCAGCACCGCCGGGTCCGCGTCCTCGACAAAGGCCACCGTCGGCAGCGGCCAGTTGTCATACAGCAACAGCACGTTGCGGGCCTGCCGCGCATAGCCAGGCTTGTGCAGCACCTGGCGTTTCTTCTCCACCGCCCAGCGCATCACTTCCACCCATAGCCGCTCGGGCTCATCGCCCGCCCACGGACTGCCCTCATAGGTATCGGCCAGCAACTGGCGCAGCAAGGGACTGTCCCACTCGGCGCGGGCCGCCTCGCTGCGGTGCTGCGGCACCGGCCGCACCCAGCCGGAATTGATGCCGTTCAACTTCGCCTGCAATTGCTTGAAGGCCTCCGGCACCACCTCCATGCACTCCACGCCGATCCGCGCAGTGGCGCTGTCCAGCATGAAATCCGGGCTCTCGCGCTTGCCCACCCGCAGCGGATACGCCAGCTCCGCTGCCCAGGCGCTCAACCACCGCACCATCATCCAGCGCTCGCGCTGGATCTTGACCAGGCCACCGGCACCTCCGGCCAGCGGGTGCTCACGCAGGTCCAGTTGCCGACGCAGGCTGGCGGCATCTGCCGCCGCCCACATCGCCTCAGTCGTTGCTGCCCTGTCCATACAAGGCCTTGCGCGGCGCGCCGCTCAGTTCGGCCGCCAGCTTGGCAGCGGTTGAAGGCGGCAGGTGCTCGTTCAATTTGGCGTAAAGGCGACGGCCTTCGGCAATCCTGGCCTGCTCATCGTCGCCAGCACCCTGCACCATCACCACGAACTCGCCCTTGCGCTGGTTGTCATCGGCCAGCACCTTGGCCAGCAATTGCTCCAGACTGCCATCGAGCACGGTCTCGAACAGCTTGGTCAGCTCACGCGCCACCACCGCCGGCCGCTCGGCACCGAACGCAGCCACCATGTCGGCCAGCGATTCGGCGATTCGGTGCGAAGACTCGTAGAACACCAGGGTGCCGGTCTCGGCCGCCAGTTTGTTGAGCCGCTCGCGGCGGGCCGCGCCCTTGGCCGGCAGGAAGCCTTCAAATACGAAGCGATCACTGGGCAATCCGGCCACGCTCAAGGCCGCAATTGCCGCACAGGCACCTGGGATTGGGCTGACCTTGACCCCGGCCGCACGCGCAGCCCGGACCAGGCGGAAGCCCGGGTCACTGACCAACGGGGTGCCGGCATCGCTGACCACCGCCAGCGATTCACCGCCCAGCAGGCGCGACACCACCCGCTCGGCCATCGCCTCTTCATTGTGGTCATGCAGGGCTACCAGGGGCTTGCTGATGCCGAAGTGCGACAACAACTGGCCGGTATGGCGGGTGTCTTCGGCGCAGATGGCGGCCACCGAACGCAGCACCTCCTGCGCACGCGGGCTCAGATCGGCCAGATTGCCGATCGGCGTGGCAACGACATACAAGGTGGCAGCAGCAGTACTCATCATCGGTATTTCCGTGGGCCAAGGGTAGAATCCTACCGTTTCCCCCGCCCGGCACTGCCGCGCCCTGTCGAACGGACCTCAAATGAACAAGCCAGTCGCACGGATTTCCGCCCTGTCATTGTCGATGCTGCTGTTCGTCGGCTGCGCCACCACCAGCGTTGCCCCGACCAGTTCCCCCGCCCAGCAGGCGGCCATCGCCCTGCTTGAACAGGGCAAGCCGCGCGAAGCGGCCCAGCAACTTGAAGCCGAAGCTGCGCTGGTGCGCGGGGCGGGCAAGTCGCAGTTGCTGGCCGACGCCGCCTTTGCCTGGCACGAAGCCAAGGACGATGCGCGCGCGCGCATGCTGATGACCCAGGTGCAGCAGCGCCAGCTCAGCGGCGCCAGCCGCCAGCGCTTCCAGCTGTTGCAGGCCGAGCTGGCCGTGGCTGACAAACAGCCGGTCGCTGCGCTGCAGGCGCTGACCGAAAACCCCACGCAGCTGCCCACCGCCCTGCATGCGCGCTGGTACCTGGCCCGCGCCCAGGCCCTGGAAGCCAATGGCGATGCCTTCAATGCCGCCGCCGACCGTGCCCGCGCCGGCGTGCTGCTCAGTGGTGCCGAGCGCACCGACAATCAACGTGCCATCAGCCGCCTGCTGGCCGGGCTGGATGACGCCACCCTCGGCAGCCGCACTGCGGCCCTGCCGGCCGGCGACCCCCTGTACAACCATGCCGGCCGCGCCCTGATCGCACGTGGTCTGCCGCTGCCGCGTCCGTTCGACCGCGATGCCGCCTGGCAACTGGACACCGGCAAGCGTCCGGCCGCCGATGCCGATGGCTACCGCCCGCCGGTGAAGATGGCCGTGCTGCTGCCGCTCAGCGGCAACCTGGCCACCGCCGCCGCGCCGGTGCGCGACGGTCTGCTGGCCGGCTACTACGGCGAGAGCCGGCGTCGCCCGCAGATCGACTTCATCGACACCAAGGGCAATGCCGCTGGTGCCATTGCCGCCTATGACAAGGCCGTGGCGGCAGGCGCCGACTTCGTGGTCGGGCCGCTTGGCCGCGACGAAGTCGATGCATTGTTCCACCGCCAGCAGCTGCAGGTGCCACTGCTGGCCCTGAACCGCGGCAAGGACACCCCGCCGGCCGGCAGCGCCGGGTTCTCGCTGGCCCCGGAGGACGACGGCATCATGGCCGCCGAATACCTGCTGGGCCGCGAGCGCGGCAATGTGCTGGTGATCGCCAGCAATGACGAAACCGGCCGCCGCGCCAGCACGGCATTCAAGGAGCGCTTCGGCGAGCGCGGCGGCAAGGTTGCCGCCACCATCACCGTCAGCGACACCCCGGCCGATATCGGCGCGCAGCTGCGCCAGGCGACCGGTGTGGATGCGGTATTGCTGGCGGTGAAGGGCAACCAGGCACGTGCACTGGCGCCGCAGCTGGCGCTGGCCGGGCTGAGCGCGGTAACCCGGGTTGGTACCTCGCAGTTGGTCGCCAACACCGGCAAGGCCGATGAAGACATGGCCCTGGACGGTATCGCCTTCCCCAGCGAAACCTGGACCTCGCGGGGTGTTGCCGGCCTGCCGGCAGCCAGCAGCCTGGCCAGCAGCCTGCCCACCGCCCGCGGTGGCGCGGCACGCCTGTTCGCTTTCGGCTATGACGCCTGGAAGATCACCGCCTATCTGGAGAAGCTGGCCAACAGCACCGGTGCCGGCCTGAGCGGTGCCACCGGCACCCTGCACCTGGACGGCTTCGGCAACGTACTGCGTACCCCGGCCTGGTCCACCTTCAGTGGCGGTCACCCGGTCGCGATTGGTGATGGTCGCTGAGCAGGCACAACGCGGTGCGGCAGTGGAAGCTGCCGCCCGCGCCCTGCTGGAACAGGCAGGCCTGCGGTGGCGCGCCGCCAATGTGCGCTTCCGCGGTGGCGAGCTTGACCTGGTGATGCATGACCCGGGCAGCAACTGCCTGGTGTTTGTCGAAGTCCGCTATCGCCGCGACAGCCGCTTTGGCGGCGGTGCCGTATCGGTGGATGCAGGCAAACGGCGCAAGCTGATCACCGCTGCCCAGCTCTATCTGGCCCGCCATCCTGGCCTGGCCAATCACCCCTGCCGTTTTGATGTGGTCGAGGCCAGCGGAGAACCGCCACGCCTGAACTGGATCCGCGACGCCTTCCGCGCTGACGATTGTTGATGCCCAGTGTTTTCACCCATGCAGCGGTGCCGCTGGCACTGTGGTACGCCAGCGAACGCGGGCGCCTCTCCGGCCGACTGCTCGCCGCCGGGGTTGCCGCGGCCATGCTGCCCGATGCCGATGTGCTGGCCTTTGCCCTGCACATCCCCTATGCCGATGCCTTCGGCCATCGCGGCGCCAGCCATTCCCTGCTGTTTGCCGGGATGCTTGCGGCACTGGCACTGGCCCTTGCGCGCCAACTGCAGGCTGGCCGCCTGCAGGCACTGGCCTTCGTCTTCATCTGCGCACTCTCGCACCCGCTGCTGGATGCACTGACCTCCGGCGGGTTGGGGGTGGCGCTGTGGTGGCCCTGGAGCGAGCAACGGCTGTTCGCGCCTTGGCGCCCCATCCGGGTGTCGCCGTTCGCCAACAACTTCTTCAGCGCGCGCGGCCTGCAGACCGTGCTGTCCGAACTGCGCTGGGTGTGGCTGCCGCTGGCGCTGGCCTGCATGGGCTGGAAGGTGATTCAATCCCCTCGGGGCAGGCGCACTGGCGCCGACACGTGACAACACCGGGGGAACCGATGCATCTGCGTTTGCTCAAACCTGCAGTCCTGCTGCTGTGCCTGGCGTTGCCGTTCACCACCGCCCATGCCGATGAAGGAAAGCCCCGTCAGGGAGAATTTCCACCGTCCGGAACACTGGGCAACACCTTGCATGGCGAACCGGTGGATCTGGCACAACGGCGCGGCAAGGTGGTGATCATGACCTTCTGGGCCAGCTGGTGCGGCCCTTGTCTGCGCGAACTGCCGGTGCTGGCGCGGATACAGCAGGTGGTAGGCAAGGACGCACTGGAGGTGATCGCCGTCAACTGGGACGAACCACGCGCGCAGGTGGTCGAGTTTGCCCGCCGCAACCGCAAACTGGACCTTGAATACGTGATCGACCCCAAGGGCAAGAGTGCCGAACGCTATGGGGTGAAGGCCATCCCGCGCATGTTCGTACTGGATGGTGAAGGGCGTATCCAGGCGATTCACAGCGGCTACTCGCAGGAGGCGCTGCCCGGGATACTGGAACAGGTGGTCGTCCTGCTGCCCGAAGACGTGCGCATGCGCCCCTCGCAAATCTCGCCCAACCAACGCGGCAAGTGACACGGCCTACAATAGGCGGGTGATGACCCCTCTCCCCGACGCATTCGATCAGGCCCTGGCGCAGCTGCTGGGCGATGGCTGGCGCACCGACACCGCAGCCCTGCAGGCACATGCGCAGGACAACTCCTGGCGCCACGCGCTGCCGCTGGGCGTGGCCCTGCCCAGCTCCGCCGAACAGGTACAGGCCATTGTCCGCCTCTGCCGCAACCATGCGGTCCCACTGGTCGGGCGTGGTGCCGGCACCGGCACCACCGGTGCGGCCGTACCCAGCGCTGGCGGCATCGTGCTCTCGTTCGCACGCATGAACCGCATCCTCGACATCCGCGCTGGCGACCGCTGCGCGGTGGTGCAGCCTGGCGTGCTCAATGGCGACCTGCAGCAGGCGCTGCAGCCCCACGGGCTGTTCTGGCCGCCCGACCCGTCCAGTGCCGACATCTGCAGCATCGGCGGCAACCTGGCCTGCAACGCCGGTGGCCCACGCGCGGTGAAGTACGGCACCAGCCGCGACAACGTGCTCGGGCTGGTGGCGGTGACCGGCACCGGCGAGCTGATCCGCTGCGGCGGTGCCTATACCAAGGACGCCACCGGCTACGATCTGACCCACTTGATCGTCGGCAGCGAAGGCACCCTGGCCCTGATCGTGGAAGCCACCCTCAAGCTCTCGCCGCGCCCACGCAGCCAGGCCGGCCTGCGCGTGCTCTACCGCGATGCGGAAGCGGCGGCGGCGGCGGTGTCGCGGGTGATGGCACAGCCGGTCACCCCCACCACCCTGGAATTCATGGACGCCCGCAGCCTGCAGCTGCTGCGCCACAACGGCGCGCAGGTACCCGAAGCCGGCGCCATGCTGCTGATCGATGCCGAAGGCGACGACGACACCCTGCCTTACCTGCTCAACGCCCTGGCCGAGGCCGCCGAAGGCGACGGCATGCTGGCACTGGACGTGGCCAGCGATGGCAGTGCGCGCGACAAGCTGTGGGCGGCACGTCGTGCCCTGTCACCCGCGCTCAAAACAATCGCGCCCGGCAAGATCAACGAGGACGTGGTGGTGCCGGTGTCGCGGATCCCGGCACTGGTGGAAGGCGTACAGCGGCTGTCGGCCGAGGCCGGACTGCCGATCGTCACCTTTGGCCATGCCGGCAACGGCAACCTGCACGTCAACATCCTCTACCACCCGGACGACGCCAGCGAGAACGCGCGTGCGCATGCGGCGCTGCCCAAGGTATTCGCACTGACCCTGGCGCTGGGCGGCACGCTGTCCGGCGAGCACGGCATCGGTGTGGCCAAGCGCGATTTCATGTCGCAGGCGTTCTCGGCCGACACGCTGTCGACGATGTGGGCCATCAAGCAGGCGCTGGACCCGGACGGCATCCTCAATCCAGGCAAGGTACTGCCCCCCGTTTGAACGGCCCGGGCTGCCGCGCCGCCGGCATCCTGATACCGGGCATGTCCGGCAGTTGCGGGGGTTTCAAGGTCGCGGCCCAGGCCGCGCCAGCGCGAGATGGCTCAGGCCACGGCTTCGGCGTAACGGCAGGACAGCAAAGCCTTGACCAGGAAGTCGACCTGGTTGGCCTCGCGCGCATCCACCCACATCACCGGCAGGCGATGGCCTTCGCTGGCCAGCGCATTGCGGAAATCGGTGAAGCTGAAATCCGGTTCACGGTCCTGGCAGGTCACGCCCACGGCAAAACACGCCTCCGGCGCCAGCGCGCGGAAGCGCGCCAGCAACGTCACCGTACTTGGCAGCGCGCGCGGATTGAGTGCGCTCACAAGTACGATCACGCCGATCGCACCCTCGGCCACGATCGGCCACATGAAGTCCAGATAGGCCTGACCCGGCACGCCATAGACATGCAGCAGCTCGCCGTCGCCCAATTCAATGGAGCTGTAATCCAGCGCCACCGTGGTGTGCGACTTGTCCGCGAATGCCTCCAGCGCCGCTTCATCGCTGATCGGCATTTCAGTACTGATCGGCTCCATGTCCGAGATCGACCGGATCGCAGTCGTTTTACCCGCACCCATTTCACCGACAAAAACCAACTTGGTTGCCATAGCCGTCAGACCTGAAGCCCCTTGGAAAAGTTGAGCCCGAATCGCTTGGCGATACGTGAGAAGAAACCAGAGACCTTGCCGCCGCTCGCGCGTGCGGTACCGCTGTCGTTGCCGCTGGTATCCAGCAGCCCGGTACAGGCCGCCGCCGCCATGATACGGGCAATGTCGTCCAGCGAGGTGTTGGTGGCAAGTGCCAGCTGATCCGGCCGCCAGGGGCGAATCATCAGCGCCGCCATCGGCAGCAGCCAATGGGTAGGCAGCTTGCCGGTTTCCACCTCCGGCCAGCCACGCATCTGGGCCAGGCCCTGCATGTCCTGCACCAGCAATGGTTCGGCGCTGAGGCTGGCCGCGCGCCAGCAGAAGTCCTCGAAAGCATGCTGGCTGACCGCGTCGGCCAGGCACTCCTCCACTCCGCCCTCCTCACTGAGCAGGGACAAGGTCCAGCCCGGCTCCGCAGCGGCTTTCAGGAAGTTTTCGTAGGGAATATCACGCAGCAGGGTAATGCGGCGCTGCGGCGCATCCACCATCACCCGCACCAGGCCCAGGTGCAGCAGGCTGGGTTTGCCCTTGGCGTCGGACAGGCTGCGGAACAGGGTGCGCGGCAGAAAACGCTCGCCCCCTCCTTCGGCCTGCTGCAGCAGCTCGCGCAGCTGCTGGAAAATCTCGCGCACGCTGGCGCCGTAGGCCACACCCGGTATGGGCAGGCCGGCCAACACCTTGCGGGTCACCGCCAATACCGGCAGGCCCTTGGCGCCAGCCTCGCGCAGCACCTGCTGGCCCTTGCCATCGTCGATGCTGGCCACCAGCAGATCCACCTTCTGGTGATTCCACTCCTGCACGTCGGCCTGGATGTACTCGGCCATCAGCAACGAGCTGGCGACCTTCAGCCGCATCATGTGCAGCACGTCCAGGCCCTGGCATCCAATCACGGCAGTGGAGATCTTGCGGGCAGGTGCGCTCATCATGTCAACCGGACCAGGTTCCTTGGCTCAGCGGCCGTGCCGCTGCCCCGGAGGGCAGCGGCACGCTCCCCGATTACTTGAAATCGAGGGTCTGTTCGAACGACTTCAGCTCGTGGCGGGCCAGCGCAAGGTTGGCGCGCGTGCGGTCCAGCACCACGTACAGGAACAGGTCCTGGTTGCTTTCCAGCGGGCGGATCAGGTGGTACTGCTTGGTCAGGGTGATCAGGATGTCCTCGATCGCCTCGGTGATGCCCAGCGAGGCGGCAACGCGACGCTTGGCGCGCACCACTTCGGTGTTGCCGGCAGCGGCAACTTCCAGGTTGATCGGGCCGCCACCCAGCATGCCCAGGGCCATGCCGCTGTCGCTGTCGACCAGCGCTGCGCCCACGAAGCCCGCGATTTCATTCAGTTTGTCCAGCTTGACGTTACCAGCCATGTTTCACTCCATGTATCCAGTGGTTGATTCCAGAAACGCGCCTGTCCAGACAGGTCACGTGATGCCAGGTGCAGACTCGCCCTGCGCTCGCCCACTGCCCGGGCAAGCCGGACCATGTGAGCACGCAGGGGTTACAACAAGGATTTACAGCAGGGGCTTGATGCGGGCCGCAGCATCACGGGCCACATACAACAGGATCGCCAGCGAGGTATCGGCGTGGCCCAGCGCAGCAAGCGTATAAGTGCGGTCCGCAGCAACGCGAACCAGCACCATGCTGCCCTGGGAGGTGGACATGGTCACGTAGTCGGCCGTGGTCAGGCCCAACTCGCGCGACAAGGTTTCCCCAAGCGTCAGGAATGAATTGCTCATTGCCGACAGGCGTCGTGGATCCAGCCTGTTCTGCGAGCGATGGGCAATCGCCCGGCCATCGCCAGTGGAAACCAGCAGCATGGAAATGCCGCTGTTGGCATTGATGACGGTGTCCAGTTCCTTTTCCAGCGCGACACTGTCCACGCTGGCCGAGGGCTGGCCCACATCACTCATCTTTGCCCTCACTTTTTCCAGTGTTGCCATTTCCACTAGCCAAGCCCCCTGTTTGCTGCCGCGTAGTGCAAGCGATGCCTGCATTAAAACGCGACATGGATCACGGTGGAGATCATAAATATGAATGCGTGGACACGATGTGAACGGCGGCTCCCCACGCCACTCCATGAGTAGAACTACGACGTTTCAACCCGGGAAATGGTTGAAACCCGACTTGCCAGCGGACTGCAGAACACCCTCCTCATTACGCAGGTGGACCCCACTTCCGTCTCGAATATAGCCAATACGTGTAGCCCGAACTGCAACGCAGGACATGCTTTCGCGTACCTGTTCGCGCAGTGCCGCGGGCGCGGTGAAACACAGTTCGTAGTCATCGCCTGCAGTAGCGCGATGCGCGCGGAAGGCCGCCTCATGCCCGCCGACAACCGCTGCCGTCGATACCGGCAGCGCGCGCTCGAGCAATTCGGCAGCCACCTGGCTGCGAGCACAGATATGTCCGAGGTCGGCCAGCAGGCCGTCGGACACATCCACCGCCGCACTGGCAATGCCACGCAATGCCAGGCCTGCCTGCACCCGTGGCGTGGGCCGGGCCAGACGCAGGCGCAACTGCTCCATGGCCGCATCGTGCGCAGGGCGCGATACATCCAGCAGCCCCTGCTGCCAGAGCGCCAGGGCCAGGCCGGCTTCGCCGGGCACACCGGTCACCCAGATGTCATCACCGGCGCGTGCGCCGTCGCGGCGCAACGCTGTACCTGCCGGCAACTGCCCCATCGCGGTGACCGACAAGGACAACGGGCCCCGCGTGGTGTCGCCACCGATCAGGGCGATGCCATGTGCATCGGCCAAGGCGAAGAAGCCTTCGGCAAAGGCATCCACCCAGCCCGGCGAGGCATCGGGCAGCGACAGTGACAAGGTGCACCAGCTGGGCTGGGCGCCCATTGCGGCCAGGTCCGACAGGTTCACCGCCAGGGTTTTCCAGCCGATGTCCGCGGCGGGGGTCTGCTGCGGAAAATGCACGCCAGCATTGAGCGTATCGGCGGTGACCACCAATTGCTGGCCGGCTTGCGGCTGCAGCAAGGCGGCGTCGTCGCCAATGCCCAGGGCAATGTCGGCACGGGCACCGGTACGGCGGCGGATGCGTTCGATCAGACCGAACTCGTCAAGGCTCACTTCAACTCCCGTAAACGACAACGCCGGTGCCGATGATGCCGGCCCCGGCGTTGCATGCAAGCATCCAGCGGCCTGGGCCGCGCTGGGCTTACTGGTTGGACTCGGTCTTGCGCCACTCCACGGCGGCGCGATCCAGCACGCCGTTGACGTAGGTATGGCCATGCTCGGAGCCAAAACGCTTGGCGGTTTCGATGGCCTCGTTGATCACCACACGGTAGGGCACGTCCAGGCGGTAACGCAGCTCGTAGGCGGCCACGCGCAGCACCGCGCGCTCGATGGCATCCACTTCTTCCACCGCACGGTCGACGAACGGGGCCAGCGCCTCGTCCAGGTCACGGCGGTTGTCCAGCACGCCGCGCAGCAGGCTTTCGAAATAGGCCAGGTCGGCGATTTCGTGTGCCTGCTCGTGGGCGAACTGGGCCAGCAGCGACTCGGCGTTGCCGCCGGAGATCTGCCAGGCATAGATGGCCTGCAGGGCACGGCGGCGTGCGCGCGAACGCAGCACCGGATCAATGCCGTCGCGACGGACCGGCTTTCCGGCAGGCTTGCCGTTGTTCTTGTTGTTCATGGCAGCTGCTCCAGAAGATTGACCATTTCCAATGCCGCCAAGGCGGCTTCCTCACCCTTGTTGCCGTGGCTGCCGCCGGCGCGGGCCTCGGCGTCTTCCACCCGCTCCACTGCCAGCACGCCATTGAGCACCGGCACGCCGAAATCCAGCTGGGCCCGCATCAGGCCTTCGGCACAGCGGTCGGCAACGTGCTCGTAGTGGCGGGTATCGCCACGGATCACGCAGCCCAGGGTGATGATCGCGGCATGGTGGCCGGCGGCGGCCAGGCGGGCGGCGACCAGGGGGATTTCCCACGCACCGGGCACGCGCACCACGTCGATGGCGTCCTCGCCGATGCCGTTACCGGCCAGGCTCTGGCGTGCGCCGGTCACCAGCACATCGGTGATGCGGGCATTCCAGCGGCTGGCAATGATGGCAAAGCGGGCCGAACCGGCCGGGCGGAGGTCGCCTTCGTAGTGGCTCATGGGGGTGTGGGGATCCAAAAGGTGGGTAAGTTTAACGTGCGGGGGCTTAACCGGCGACGCAGAAACGACGGGAAGCCCGGCCGTGCCGGGCTCCCCGGGGCTGCCGCTGGCTCAGGGCTGCACGGTTTCGACGATTTCCAGGCCGTAACCGGCCAGGCCGATCTGCCGGCGCGGGGTACCCAGCACACGCAGCTTGCCCAGCCCCAGGTCCGACAGGATCTGCGCGCCGGCACCGTTGCGACGCCACTGGCCCACGTCCTTGCTCTTGCCGGTGGCTTCGGGCTGGGCGCGCAGGCGGGCCAGCAGCGAGGCACTGTCACGCGGCGCCGACAGCACCACCATCACGCCACTGCCGGCCGCATCGATGGCACGCAGCGCGTCGGTGGCGGCCACACCGAAGTCGTCGCGGCGCCAATGCAGCAGGTCCGCCAACGGATTCTCCACCTGCACCCGGACCAGGGTCGGGGTGTCCTTGTCCGGGGTGCCGCGGACCAGGGCGAAATGCAGGTCGTGGGCGATCCGGTCACGGTAGGTGATCAGGGTGAAGGCACCGAACTCGGTGTCGATGGCGCGCTCGTCCACGCGCTCGACGGTGTGCTCGGTGGCCAGGCGGTAGGCGATCAGGTCGGCGATGGAGCCGATCTTCAGGCCGTGCTCGCGGGCAAACACCTCCAGCTGCGGGCGGCGCGCCATGGTGCCGTCGGCATTGAGGATTTCCACCAGCACGCCAGCGGCTTCCAGCCCGGCCATGCGCGGCAGGTCGCTGGCCGCCTCGGTGTGGCCGGCACGGGTCAGCACCCCGCCCGGCTGTGCGGTCAGCGGGAAGATATGGCCCGGCTGGGTCAGGTCCGCCGGCTTGGCATTGGGCTGGATGGCGGTGCGGATGGTGTGCGCACGGTCATGGGCGGAGATGCCGGTGGTGACGCCTTCGGCCGCCTCGATGCTGACGGTGAAGTTGGTGTGGAACTGCGCCGTGTTGTGCTGGACCATCGGCGTCAGGCCCAGCTGCGCGGTGCGCTCGCGGGTCACCGACAGGCAGACCAGGCCACGCGCATGGGTGACCATGAAATTGATGTCCGACGGCTTGACCAGCTCGGCGGCCATGATCAGGTCGCCTTCATTCTCGCGGTCCTCGTCATCGACGATGACCACCATGCGGCCGGCACGGATTTCTTCCAGCAGTTCGGGGACGGGGGCAAAACTCATTGTGCGGCTCCTTGGCCCAGCAGGCGCTCCACGTAGCGGGCGACCAGATCGATTTCCAGATTCACTGCGCTGCCCACGCCGGTGGCGGAGAACGCGGTATTGGCGACGGTGTGCGGGATCAGCGCCACTTCAAAGCCTTCGTCATCGGCTTCGTTGACGGTGAGGCTGACGCCATCGACGCAGATCGAGCCCTTCTTGGCGATGTATTTGAGCAGCGGCCGGGGCGCGGCGAAGCGCCAGCGCAGCGCGCGCGCGTCCTCATGGATGGACACCACCTTGCCCAGGCCATCGACGTGGCCGCTGACCAGATGGCCACCGAGGCGGTCGGTCGGGCGCATGGCGCGTTCCAGGTTGATCACCGCGCCTTCGGCGAGGCCGCCGAGCGTGGTCAGGGCCAGGGTTTCGGTTGAGGCATCGGCCTTGAAGCTGCTGCCGTCAAAGTCGATGACGGTCAGGCAGACACCGTTGACGGCAATGCTCTCGCCCATCTGCACCTGTTCGAACGGCAGGTTGCCGACATTGAAGGTGAAGCGGACATCGCCGCCGATGGGTTCGCGTGCGGCCAGACGGCCGACGCCTTCGATGATTCCAGTAAACACTAACGTTCTCCGCAATACAGTGAGCGAAAAACGCCGCAAGGCAAACAGGCGCACGGACCCCGCGAGGGGCCCGAAACACCGTCTTCTTTCATCCGGACTATGACCGTCGGCTCCGGCATCTGACCGGATCTGCTGACCTCCGGCCGGGCATCCGTACATATGTACGGCCCTGGCTGGAGCGCTCGCGGGCTCATGCAGATCGCTGTCGCGGGTTCTGCACCTACCGCCGGTGGGGAATCGCACCCCGCCCTGAAGACGTTTGTGAGTGCCGGCGAACCGGCCCGCTGATTGTAACAGCGCCATCCCGGTGAAGGCCCAGACGGGGCTGAACAAGTGCTTCCCACCGATGGAACAGGCCGGTAGTGCCGAGCCATGCTCGGCAGAGGCATTGCCGGGAGAGAGCGCTTGCCGAGCATGGCTCGGCACTACCGCCGGATTTGCCGGGAAAGCCTCTGCCGAGCATGGCTCGGCACTACATGGGGCGTTCCCGCTGCCGGATTTGGCCCTGAATCAACCGGGTTGCACCGGCCGCAGCTGCAGGCGCAGGTCAGCGCCGACCATGCGGGCATCGCCCATCTCCAGCGGCATCGCCTGGGCCATGGTGTCGATACCCAGCCCCGCCAACAACGGACGTGCAGCGTCGCCCATCAGCAACGGGGCCACATACAGCAGCAACTCGTCGACCAGCCCGGCCTTCACCAGCGCGCCACACAGGGTCGGCCCGGCTTCGACATGCACCTCATTGATGCCACGTGCCGCCAGCTCCGCAAGCACCGCAGGCAGATCCAGGCGTCCATCGGCAAGCACCCGACAGGCCTGGAACTCGGCACCCGCCAGCACCGGCGGGATGGCCGCCGGCCCATGCATATACAGGGTGGGAGCGCCCCCGGAACGCACCCGTTCACAGCCCAGGCTCCGCAAGCGCGCATCCAGCACCACCCGCAGCGGTGGCAGGAATGCACCGCTGTCCGGGCGTGCGGTCAATTGCGGATCATCGGCCAGAACCGTAGCCGCCCCGGTGAGTATCGCGCCAGCCCGGGCACGCCAACGCTGCACGTCCGCACGCGCGGCTTCACCGGTTATCCATTTCGATTCGCCATTGGCCATGGCGGTACGCCCGTCCAGGCTGCCCGCCAGCTTTACCCGCACGAACGGACGCCCGCGCTCGATGCGCGACAGAAAACCCTGGTTGAGCTGGCGCGCCTGCGCCGCCATCAACCCCACGTCCACCGTGATGCCGGCCTGCCGCAGCAGCGCGAAACCACCGCCATCCACGTCCGGGAAAGGATCGGCCATCGCCGCCACCACCCGCGCCACCCCGGCCTCGATCAAGGCCAGTGCACACGGCGGGGTACGCCCGTAATGGGCGCAGGGCTCCAGGGTGACGTAGGCGGTAGCGCCGCTCGCACGCTCTCCCGCCTGGCGCAACGCGAACACCTCGGCATGCGGGCCACCGGCCTGTTGATGCCAGCCCTCCCCCACCACCTCTTCGCCATGGGCAATGACACAACCCACCATCGGATTGGGACGGGTGGTCCAGGCGGCACGCTCGGCCAGGCGCAGCGCGCGTGCCATCAGCAGGTGGTCGGTGGCGGTGAATTGGCTCATCTGCAAACCTCGTTACGTAAGCAACCCGCAGCCAGTTGCGGGCAGAGCAACAGTGTAGGTGCCAGACCAGGGGCACCGACAGCGAAAGGCCGCTAGCCGCCGGTATCCACCGCCATCACGGTGATTGCCAGCGGACCCAATTGCAGTTGCGCATGCACGCGCCAGCCCAGGCGGCGGTACCAGTCCACCATCGGTGCCTCGCAATACAGGTACAGCTGCGCCACCCCAAGCACCGCGGCCTGGGCGATGCAATGCGCCACCAACGCTGCTCCCACGCCCTTGCCGCGCGCCGCTGGGCTGACATACAGGGAAGCCAGCCATGGCGACCACCCGCGGATCTGCTCATGGTCGTCGTGCAACAGGCTGACCGAACCCAACCAGTCATTCCCTTCCATCGCCAGCCAGCTGCAGGGGATGCCATCGCGCTGCTGCACGGCCAGCTCGGCCTCGGCCTGGGCCACGGTCCAATTGGGCAACAGCGTGCCGAACGCCTGTACATGCGCTCGTGCGATTGCCGGCAGCAAGTCGCCCCGGTCCTGCAGATTGATGATCTTCATCCGGTCCAGCCAAGGCAGCCATGATTGATGGCCCGCAGTGTCAGGGCACTAGTGGCTTTCACGCTGGAACACGCCCACGCCCATGGCGTACAGAAGCGGACCATCGTCCCCCTGCTGGAGCAGCATGCCCATCGTGGCCGACTCGCACATGTGCAGCGCACAGGCGTCGAACAGCACCTGGTAGTTGGGCCGCAGCGGGGCTTGCAATGGCAGCCGCAGCGGCGCGTCCACGCCCGGGAACTGCAAGCGCAGGCCCGTCACCGCCTGCCCAGGTGCTGGCGACGGGAAGCGATAGGTATTTTCACCCGACAACTTGGCTTCAGCAGCCAACTCGCCCCCTGCCAGCTCCAGCACCACCTGCACCCCTTCACTGGCGATACCACTGAGCGGATCAAGCAAGCTCACGTACAGCGGCCTGCCAGCTTCGTGCGTGGCTGCCAGCTGTGCCTGCAACGCGTCACGCGCATCGTGGTCGCCGCGATCTTCAGGCTGCGGGTGCGCCTGTTGCAGGTCGGCCAGCAGCTGCTGCAATTGCGCGCGCTCTGCCGAGCGGGCTTCGTACGGCACCAGTTGCACGGCATCGGCCGGACCATCCTGCGGCACCAGCACCAGCATGTCGTCCTGCAACGACCAGGTTCCTTGTGAGCTGCGCTGCATTGGCGGCTGGGTCAGCTGCAGCGAATAACGCCCCTGGCCGTCCAGTTGCAGCGTCGAACCGGCGTAACTGCCGTCCAGGACGCGGTAGGCAGCGACAAGCGCCTGCGGCACACACGCTTCGTCCGCACAGGGCAAGCTGGGCGCCGCACCCGATTCCAGCAGGGCAACCGCAGCGGCCGCCTGCTCGGCCGCCCGTCGGGCCTGGCCTGCGGCGTCTTCGTGGCCGGTGGGTTCCTGCGCCTGCACGGCCAAGGCCAGGCACAACGCCGCAACTGCAAGACCGCTGCGTGACAACCGCTTTCCCTTCGCTCGCATCACAACCCCTGGCCTCACTTGCATGCCACCTGCCGGTCAGCGCTTGCCGCTTCGGCTTGACCGCGCATCGTCGGCGTGGGCCTGTTCCAGCAGTGGCAGCTGGCCTTCATCACTGGAATGATCGCGCTCCAGCTTCTCGATCTCGTCGCGGAAGTCGGCCACATCCTCGAAGCTGCGGTACACCGAGGCAAAACGCACATAACCGACATGGTCGAGCTTGCGCAGCTCGTCCATCACGAAGCCACCGACCTTGATTGACGGCACCTCGCGCTCGCCGCACATGCGCAGCTGGTGTACCACGGCACGTACGGCCGCCTCGATGCGTTCTTCGGACACCGGCCGCTTCTGCAGCGCACGGTCAAAGCCAACCCGCAGCTTGCGCGCGTCAAAGGCTTCGCGGCCGCCGTCACTCTTGACGATGACCGGCAGCTTGAGCTCGATGGTTTCCAGCGTGCTGAAGCGCTCGCCACAGGCTTCGCAGCCACGGCGGCGGCGGATGGTGGCGCCATCCTCGGAGACGCGCGAGTCGATCACGCGGGTATCGGTGTGCTGGCAGAACGGGCAATGCATGTTTCAAGCCTTGGACATCAGGCGCCGCGCAGGCGGCGAGGAAAACCTGTAACGCAGATACAACAAACCCCGGGCCGGGGCAAGCGCCCGACCCGGGGTAATGCGCTCAGTTCAGGGCACGACGGGCGCCACGGACCGCTGGCACCGGACGTCGATCAGCCATAAACCGGGTACTTGCGGCACTGCGCGCTGACCGCATCACGCACGCGGGCAATGACGGTTTCATCGGCCGGGGCGTCGAGCACGTCGGCAATCCAGTTGGCCAGCGCCACGCAGTCTTCTTCCTGGTAACCGCGGGTGGTAATGGCCGGGGTGCCCAGGCGCAGGCCCGAGGTCACGAACGGCGAACGCGGGTCGTTCGGCACCGAGTTCTTGTTGACGGTGATGTGGGCCTTGCCCAGCGCGGCTTCCGCGTCCTTGCCGGACACGTCCTTGCCGATCATGTCCACCAGCATCAGGTGGTTCTGGGTGCCACCGGAGACGATCTTGTAACCGCGCGCGATCAGCGTGGTGGCCATCGCCTGGGCGTTCTTCACCACCTGCTGCTGGTAGGCCTTGAATTCCGGCTCCAGTGCTTCCTTGAAGGCCACGGCCTTGGCGGCGATGACGTGCATCAGCGGACCACCCTGGATGCCCGGGAACACGATCGACTGCAGCTTCTTGACCAGGTCTTCGTCGGCGCCCTTGGCGACGATGATGCCGCCGCGCGGGCCGCGCAGGGTCTTGTGGGTGGTGGAGGTGACCACGTGGGCGTGTTCGATCGGGTTCGGGTACACACCGGCGGCGACCAGGCCGGCGACGTGGGCCATGTCCACGAACAGGTAGGCACCGACCTTGTCGGCGATGGCGCGGAAGCGCGCCCAGTCAACAATCTGCGAATAGGCGGAGAAACCAGCCACCACCATCTTCGGCTTGTGCTCCAGGGCCAGGCGCTCGACTTCGTCGTAATCGATCAGGCCCTGCTCGTTCACACCGTACTGGACGGCATTGAAGATCTTGCCCGAGGCATTGACCTTAGCACCGTGGGTCAGGTGGCCGCCGTGGGCCAGGCTCATGCCCAGGATGGTGTCACCCGGCTGCAGCAGGGCGAAGTAGACGGCCTGGTTGGCCTGCGAACCGCTGTGCGGCTGGACGTTGGCGTAATCGGCGCCAAACAGCTGCTTCAGGCGGTCGATGGCCAGCTTTTCGGCGATATCCACGTACTCGCAGCCACCGTAGTAGCGCTTGCCCGGGTAGCCCTCGGCGTACTTGTTGGTCAGCTGGCTGCCCTGCGCTTCCATCACCAGCGGGCTGGCGTAGTTCTCGCTGGCAATCAGCTCGACATGGTCTTCCTGACGCTGGCACTCATCGGCAATGGCCTTGGCCAACTCGGGATCGTAGGACTCGATACGGGCTTCACGCGGGAACATCACAGCTCCTGGAACTGGGCGAGGGAGCTGCCGATTGTAGCCCGTTCCTGCCCTTGCGCCGGACTGCTGCCGGACAGGAGCTCGCGGAGCCCGGCTTAACCAAATCGATAACCCCGTCACATTTAACAAAAGACAGGCGGGCCGGGTGATGTTCCACGGTTGGTTTTCCCGGTTCAAAGAAGGAGCCCTCGGGTTTTGCCGACAGGCCTGCTCCCCGAAAACGCAAGGAAACAACCGATGTACAGCCGTATGCGCAAGACCGCACTGCCCCCCCGCGCCCTGCTGGCGCTGGCGTTGACGACGGTTTGCACCGCCGCCGGGGCAGCCCAACAGGCGCCGATGGCCCCAGCCGCTTCCCCCGCTGCGGCCACCGTGCAGGTTGCCCGCATCCAGGTGGAAGGCGTGGGCGAGCATGCGGACAGCGGTATCGACGGCGCACGCATCCAGGCCTTGGCTGACCAGGCCCTGCGCGAGAGCGCGCCCAGCCTGCCGGCGGCGCTTACTTTTGCCCAGATCGAGCAGATCACCGCCCGCATCACCCAGACCTACCGCGATGCGGGCTTTCTGGTATCGGTGGCCTATATCCCGCCACAGCAGATCGGTGACAGCCAGACGCTGACCCTGAAGGTCCTGGAAGGCCGGGTTGGGCGGGTGCTGGTACAAGGCAGCCGCCGTTACCGCGACGACCAGCTCAGCGCCAGCAGCCTGGGGCTGATCGGCCGCCCCCTGCGCAGGCCAGAGTTGGAACGCGCCCTGCTGTATGCCCGTGACCTGCCCGGCGTATCGGTCAGCTCGGTGCTGCAACCCGGCCTTGAGCCCGGCGACACCGACATCATCCTGGTCGCCGAGGACAGCGCCCACCCCTACGAGATCACTGCCGGGCTGAGCAACCATGGCACCGACAGCACCGGCAAGTACCGCGCCGAACTGGGTGTCAGCGCCTTCAACGCACTGGGCGCGGGCGATGTGCTGGCCGCCAGCCTGGGCTACGGACTGGACCCTGCCGACAGCTGGCAGGCCGCGCTGTCGCTGAGCATCCCCTCGTCCAGGATCGATGGCCTCAGCGCCACCGCCGGCGTCAGCCGCAGCGAGATG
Source organism: Stenotrophomonas sp. (assembly GCA_032112995.1). Classification (GTDB taxonomy): domain Bacteria; phylum Pseudomonadota; class Gammaproteobacteria; order Xanthomonadales; family Xanthomonadaceae; genus Stenotrophomonas. The sequence goes on from DAMCTY010000012.1 coordinate 39,710, forward strand.
GAGATCAACAACGGGCCGCTCGCGACCATGCAGCTGACCGGGCCCACCACCCTGTTCTACGCTGGCAGTGACTGGAAGTTCATCCAGCGCAGCAACCTGCAGGTACAGGCTTCGGCACGTTGGGTGCACGAACAGTCAACGCTGGATGCCTTGGGCATGGAGTTGTCGCGGCATACCTTTGACGTGATCGATGCCGGGCTGAGCCTGCGCCATACCGACCAGCGCTGGCGCGGCATCAACCTGGCACAGGTGTCGGTGCGCAAGTCGATCAACGACGAATCGCCGGCATTGAACTGGCTGTATCCCTCGCATACCGCCTATTTCTGGATCGTGCGTACCCAGCTTGCCCGCCTGCAGGCGCTGCCCGGCAACCAGCGGCTGCTGCTGCGCGGCAGCGCGCAGTTCACCGACGATGCGCTGACCCCGCTGGAGCAGTTCAGCATCGGCGGCCCCACCAGCGTGCGCGCCTACCCGTTGTCCAGCGCGCTGGATGACCGCGGCGTGCAGGCCACCTTCGAATACCAACTCAGTGCGCCGGGCTTTGCCGATGCGCCTTCGCCGTTCGATGGGCGACGCTGGGGCGACCTGCTCGAAGTGAATCTGTTCTATGACTGGGGACGCAGTTCGCCGGCCGCAGCCAACCGGCGCCTGGGCGCCCTGCCCGTCACCCTGGAAGGCGCGGGCCTGGGCATAGGCCTGCGCCTGCCCTGGAAGCCGGAGCTGCGCCTGGACATGAGCGCGGCCAAACCCACCGGCAGCTACATCGGCAGTGACCAACGCAGCACCCAGTACTGGGCGCGCATCAGCAGCACGTTCTGAGGACATCGACATGAACCGCATCTACCGCCTTGTCTTCAACGCCGCCCTCGGCCAGATCCAGGTCGCCGCCGAATTCGCCAACGCACCGCAACGCCCTGCGACGCGCAGCACGCGCGCCGGCAGGCTGCTGCCCTCGCTGCTGGTCACTGCAGTTTTCGCCGCCATGGCGCCGGCCGTGCAGGCCGCCGACCTGCCGACCGGCTTCGCAGCGGTGCAGAACAGCGCCACCATTAGCCAGAACGACAGCACGATGACCATCACCCAGAACGGCAAGGTCTCGCTGATCAACTGGACCGGTTTCGATATCGCCTCGGGCAGCACGGTAACCTTCAACATGCCGAGCGCCGCCGCGGGGTCGATCAACATCATTTCCGGTGCCGCCTCCGTCATCAACGGATCGTTGTCCTCGAACGGCAACGTCTTCCTGGTCAATACCAACGGCATCGTGTTCAACAGCGGAAGCAAGGTCAACGTGGGCGGACTGCTGGCCACGTCGCTGCCGCCCATCATGTCCAACCTGGATGTGAGTGCAAGCGCGTCGCTGCCGGCGGTGTGGACCTTCACCGGCTCGGGCACGCCCGGTGCCATCATCAACCGCGGCAGCATCGACGCCGCCACCGGCGGCGTGAGCCTGATCGGCGCCATCGTCGAAAACAGCGGCGCCATCAACGCGGCGGGCACCGCCAGCCTGTTGGCCGCCAACAGCGTCAACTCCATCTTCATGCAGCCCGCCGCCCCCTCCGCGAACGACGCGGGCACCTGGATGCACAGTCTTACGGCGCAAAGCGCTGGCGGGGTTGCCGCCTCGGCCATCAACAACACCGGCTACCTGTCCGCCGCATCGGTGGACATGAAGTCGATGGTGCAATCGGGAACGTTCTTCTTCGGCATCAACTCCACCGGTGTGGTGCAGGCGCAGGGCATCGACGGGGGCAGCCTGGTGTTCAATACGAACGCGCCAGCCAACATCGATTTCGGCAGCGGCACCACGGCGGGTTCGATCAGCAGCGAGAGCACCGCGCTGACCATCCGCGGGACGGCGACCGCCAATTACATTGGACTGGCCAGCAGCGGCGCAATCGATCTGGGGGCGACGCTCAACGGCGGCAACATCACGCTGACAGGGACCAGCATCACCCAGCAGATCGGGCAGACCTCCGGGGCTCTGAAGGGAGCCGTTACCGTGAACACCACGGGCGACGCTACGCTCAACAGCACCAGCAACGCCATCACCCAGTTGGGCGGCAAGGTGGATGGCAACCTGCTGCTCACCTCCACCACGGACGTGGGCCAGACCAACACGCTGCTCATCGGCGGGACGACCACCCTCACGGGTTTGGCGCGCAGCGATGGCCGCCTGGCCGGGTTCAACTTCAACAACAGCGGCAACCAGTTCGGCGGCACCGTCAGTGGCGGCGGCGGGACGCTGCAACTGGGCAGCAGCGGAGCCCTCCGCCTGGGCACGTTCAATGTGAACAGTCTGGCGGCCAGCGGCAGTGCCATCACCCTGGGCGGCGACGTGACCAGTACCGGTGCCCAGTCCTACACCGGCCCGGTGACGCTGGGCAGCAGCAGGATGCTGTCCAGTGCGTCGGGCGGCGCGGTGTCCTTCAGCGGTACCGTGGACGGCGCGCATGTGCTGACGGTCAACACCACGGGCACCAAGACCTTCGGCGGCGCAGTGGGCGGTGCAACGGCGCTGTCCTCGCTGCAGACCCTGGGCACTGGCAGCACCGTGCTCAACGGCAACGTCACCACCAGCGGTGCCATCGGCCTGTCGGGCAACGTCAGGCTTGGCGCCGACGTGGCGATCACCAGCAGCGGTAACCAGACCATCAGCCTGGCAGGTACCGTCGACAGTGATGGCACGGCACGGGCGCTCACGCTCGATACCGGTGGGCTCGCCATCCTGGGCGGCAGCGTGGGCGGCAGCAGCGTGCTGGCCAGCCTCACCCGCACCGGCGCGGGTGCCACCCAGCTGGGCGGCAGCATTTCCACCGTGGGCAACATCGACCTGCAGGGCGCGCTCAACGCGACCGGCGCGGCGACGCTGGCCAGCACCAGCGGTGACATCCACGTGGGGGGGCTCATCCAATCGACGGATGCGCTGGGCCTGCAGGGTGGCGACATCGTCGTGGATGGCACCATCGCCGCCAGCAGCGTGGCGATCAACGGCGGCACGTTCGACGGTGCCGGCATCAACAGCAGCGGTGCGCTGACTGTCACGCTGAGCGAGGGGGGGCTGGTGCAGGGCGGTCACTACGCCGCAGGTAGCGCGGCCACGTTCGATGTTGCCGACGACATCACCCTGGATAACCCGCAGAACCAGTTCGGCGGCAGCGTGGCCCTGAAGGGCGGCACGGTGAAGCTGTCCAACCAGGGCAACCTGATCCTGGGCGACGTGGATGCGCAGGCGCTGGCGATCAGCAGCGGCGGCAGCATTTCCCAGAGCACGGCCACCGCCATCAATGTCGACACCACCAGCAGTTTCACCGCCACCAACGGCATCACGCTTGGCAGGGGCGGCAACGTGTTCGGCGGGGCGGTCACGCTGCAGGCCAGCGGCGCCGCCCAGGTCGTTGCCGATGGCACGCTACGCTTCGGCAACATCGATGTCGGATCGCTGTCTGCCAGCGGCACCACGCTTTACCTGCCGCAGAACCTCGTCACACAGGGCGCGCAGTCCTGGTCCGGCGCGCTGCTGCTCGAGGGGGATACCAGCCTCAGCAGCACCTTCGGAGGGCTGTCGTTCTACGGCACCCTGAATGGACCGCACGCGCTGAGCCTCGATGCTGCGGCCGGCACCGTGCACCTTGGGGCGATCAGCACCATCGGGTCCCTGTCGTCCATCACCGCAGCGGAAACCCAGCTGGCGGCCGACATCACCACGGAGGGCAATCTCGACCTGGGCCGCAGCCGCGTGCAGGGCGATGTGGCGCTGACCAGCACGGCTGGCTCGGTCAGGATCAACGGGCCGCTCAACGGCACCACGGACAATGGCGATACCCTGGCCATCACCGCGGCCGACAACGTGGCCCTGCAGGGCGAGACGGGGGGCGTCGAGCGTCTGCATGACCTGTCCCTGTCCGGCAATGCGATATCCACCGCCGCACTGAATATCGGCAACAACCTGTCCATCGACAGCGTCACCAGCCTCACCCAGTCGGCGCGCTACTACGTGGGTGGAAACGCGGATTTCACCTCGCTGGGTAACATCACCCTGCAGAACACCGCCAACCAGTTCATGGGGGATGTGGCGCTGAGCGGCAATACCGTCCAGATCAGCGGCCTCGGCGCGCTCACCCTATCCGGCGTAGACGCAACGACACTGCAGGCAAGCGCCGGAGCCCTGCTCACCCTGCGTGATGCCACCATGGCGCAGTCCACGGCCTTGACCGGCGAAGCGGTGAGGCTGGATAGCGTGGCACTGGGCCAGACCAGCACGGTTACCGCCACGGGCGGCAACATCAGTCAGACCGGTGCCGTCGGCGTCGACAGTGCCAGCACCTGGACCGCAACGGGCGACATCGTGCTGGGCGATGGCACCAACCAGTTCGGAGGCGCGGTCAGCGCCGCAGGCAGCAACATCACCCTCAGTGCCGACAGCGCACTGAATCTTGGCTCCGTCACGACGACGGGCGCGGCCCGGCTCAGCGGTCGCGGCGTGCACCTGGGTTCCGTGCAGGCGGCCAGCCTGCAGGTGCAGAGCGGTGCCGGCATCACCCAGAGCACTGCGCTGGCGGTGGCGGATACGGCCGTATTCAACGCCACGGGCGATGTGGTGCTGGACAACGTGAACAACACATTCGCTGCTGGCGTGCAGTTGTCGGGCCGAGACATCCGCATCGACAGCGCCGGTGCGCTCACCCTGGCCGGAGTGAACGCCACAGGCGACCTGCGCGCCACGGCCCACGCAGGCAACCTGCTGCAGAGCGCTGTGGTAAACGTGAAGGGACGCAGCGACCTGGCGGCCAGTGGCAACGTGCAGCTGGACACCCCGGGCAACACGTTCGATGGCGCGATTGCGGCCCAGGGCCAGTCCATCCTGCTCAGGGCGGACGGCGGCCTGGACGTTGAAAGCCTGCGCAACGGCAGCAATGGTGCTGTGCAGCTGGTGACCACCGGGGATATCGACCTGGGGGGCACGGCAATCAACACCGGGACCAACCTGCTGAACCTGCTGTCCAGTGCTGGACAGGTGCGCACGGCCACCGCGCTCACTGGCAGCCAGGTGTCGATCACCGGCGTGGAAGGCATCCGCATCGGCGGCGACATCACCGCCAACAGCCTGTCGCTGGTCTCCTCCCGCAACAATGTCGAACAGCAGGCCGGGCGCATCCAGTCGGTCACCACGTTGCTGGGCGCCGGGCAGGGCGACCTGCTGCTGGAGAACACCAGCAACCGGTTCACCGGCGTGACCAGCCTGTCCGGGCGGGATGTGCGCGTGGCGGCGGGCGACCTCACGCTGGGCATGGTGGCAGCCAGCCGCGACCTGCACCTGGACAGCGGCGGCAGCATCCAGCAGCAGTCACAGATGTCCGTTGGCCGCGCGGCCGACCTGCGCGCCGCCGGTGACATCACCCTGCGGCACATCAACAACAGTTTCGCGGGTGATGTGGCCCTGCAGGCCGCACAGGCCAGCCTCTACGCCGACCAGGGACTGTCGTTGGCACAGGTAGACGTGGACGGACTGCAGGCCACCACCCTGGGCCTGCTGTCGCTGCGCGATGCGCAGGTGACGGGCCTGGCCGATCTGTACGGCGCATCGTTGGCACTGGCTCGCGCCGACGTGGGCAGGCTCGATGCCACGGCCTTCGCCGGCGGCATCACCCAGAGCGGTGCCGTTACCCTGGGCGATGGCAGTGAGCTGCGGGCCACCGGCAACGTAATGCTCGACCATGCAGGCAACCACCTCGGCAGCAGCCTGCAGGTGCGCGGCGCCGATGTGGCCCTGTCCACGCTGGGCGTGCTCGACCAGGCCGAGGTGCAGGCCAGCGGCCTGGCGCGGCTGTCCGGTGAGGGCGTGCAGCTGGGCACCGTGTCGGCCGGCAGCCTGCAGGTATACAGTCAGGGCGATATTGACCAGGGCGTGGCGCTGCAGGTAGCGGGCGACAGCCGCTTCAGCGCCAGCGGTGACATCCGCCTGGGCCATGCGGGGAATCAGTTCGGAGGCGGCGTGCAGCTGGCCGGCCGCGATGTGCGCATTGACAATGCCGGCCACCTGCGCCTGGATGGCGTTGCCGCAGACGGCGATTTCTTCGCCGTGGCCCATGGTGGCGGCATCGGCCAGACCGCCAGCGTGGAAGTAGGCGGGCGCAGCGATCTGACCGCACACGATGACATCATCCTGCAGCAGGCTGGCAATACCTTCGGCGACGCCGTGGCGCTGGACGCGTCGGCCGTCACCCTAACCGCCGACAGCAACCTCGAGGTTGACGGGCTGCGCACCCGCAATGGGGGCACCGCGTCGCTCGAGGCCGACGGCGACCTGATTCTGGCCGGCAATGCAATCGATCTTGCGGGTGGCTCGTTGGTGGCCAACGCCACGGGCGGCCAGCTGAACACCCACACTGCCCTCACCGGAAACGCGGTGGTGCTGCAGGGCCGTGACGGCGTGACCGTAGGGGCCGATATCACCGGCGGACAGGTGGTGTTGGCCAGCGATGTCGGCAATGTGGTGCAGGCAGCGGGGCGCATCCTCGCCAGTGGCACGAGCGCACTGGTAAGCAACAGCGGCGATATCGTCATCGAAAATGCCGCTAACCGCTTCAACGACTCCCTGCTGCTGATCGGCGACGATATCCGCGTGGCCGCCGGCGACCTGCAGCTGGCAGGCGTGCAGGCCAGTGGTGATCTGTCACTGACCAGCAGCGGTAACATCGTGCAGACCGCGCAGGTGATGGTGGATGGCACGTCGCGCTTCACGGCCGACGGCGACATCACCCTGCAGCATGCAGACAACCGCCTGGATGGCCAGGTGCAGATCGACGGCCGCGATGTACAGATCCATGCCGATGCCGGGTTGAATCTGCAGGCCGTCAACGCCCGAAACCTGGACGCACACGCGGGCACTTCGCTTGTCCTCGACAACGCCATCGTGAGTGGTGACGCCACTGTGCAAGGCCAGGAACTGCTGCTTGGGGATAGCAGCATCGGCGGCAACCTGATCGCAACCTCACTGAGCACCATCCAACAAACCGCAGCCCTGCGGATTACCGGCACCAGCCAGTTCCAGGCCAACAGCGACATCCAACTGGGGCAGGCCGGTAACCACTTTGGTGGGCGGGTGGATATCAATGCCGCCTCGGCAAGTATCCGCAGCGCCGACAGCATGCAGTTGGGCAATATCACCACCACCGGCAATCTGCAGGTGGGTGCGGATGCAGGGCTGCGTCTGGACGGCCAGATACGCGCGGCGAATGTGGACCTGGCCACCGCCGGCGTTTTCGACAATCGCTTCGGCAGCAGCGCCATTGCCTTGACCGGTCAGGGTCGCTGGCAGGTTTACCTGGCATCTCCGTTCCAGAACCATATATTTGGCGGCCTTGACAGTGGCAACACCGCGACGTGGAACACCGCTGCCTTCACACATGCAACGGGCTCCGACAACAGGTATCTGTTCGCCTGGCAGCCGACACTGACGGTCACGGCAAACACGCTGCGCAAGATCTATGGCGACAGCATCGATCCCAGCAATGCCTTTTCCATTACCGGCGCCATGGCAGGTGTCACCGGCGCCTACCTGGCCGACAGCGTCACCGACCTGATAACCGGCACCCCGCTGCTGGCTTCCACAGGGGCATCAGCGATCGCCGGAGTGACGGCGACCCCGTATGCCATCGATGTCTCTGCAGGAACACTGGATACCGGGACCAGCGGATATGCCCTTTCCTTCGTGCAAGGCGAGCTATGGGTTGACCCCAAGGCATTGACCATCACCGCCAACAACGGTGGCAAGACCTACGGGCAGACCGGTGGCCTCGCTGGTTTCACCAGCTCCGGGCTGATCAATGGTGACAGCGTGTCCGCGGTCGACCTCGGCAGCAATGGCTCCGCTGCCACCGCCAATGTCGGCGACTACACCATCACCGCCAGCAACGCCGATGGCACCGGACTGTCCAACTACGACATCACCTATGTCGACGGCACCCTGAAAATCGGCAAGGCCGGGTTGACCATCACCGCCAACAACGGCGGCAAGACCTATGGGCAGACCGCTGGTCTGGCCGGTTTCAGCAGCAATGGTCTGGTCAACGGTGACAGCGTGTCCTCGGTCGATCTCGGCAGCACCGGCACAGCCGCCACTGCAAACGTCGGCGAATACACCATCACCGCCAGCAATGCCGACGGTACTGGCTTGTCCAACTACGACATCACCTATGTCGACGGCACCTTGTCGATCGGCAAGGCCGGGCTGACCATCACTGCCAACAACGGCGGCAAGACCTATGGGCAGACCGGTGGTCTGGCCGGCTTCAGCAGCAATGGTCTGGTCAACGGCGACACCGTGTCCTCCGTCGACCTGGGCAGCACCGGCTCCGCCGCCACCGCCAATGTCGGCAACTACACCATCACCGCCAGCAACGCCGATGGCACCGGACTGTCCAACTACGACATCACCTATGTCGACGGCACCTTGTCCATCGGCAAGGCTGGGCTGACCATCACCGCCAACAACGGTGGTAAGACTTATGGGCAGACCGGTGGTCTGGCCGGCTTCAGCAGCAATGGCCTGCTCAACGGTGACAGCGTGTCCTCGGTCGACCTCGGCAGCAATGGCTCCGCTGCCACCGCCAATGTCGGTGACTACACCATCACCGCCAGCAACGCCGACGGCACCGGTCTGTCCAACTACGACATCACCTATGTCGACGGCACCCTGAAGATCGGCAAGGCCGGGTTGACCATCACCGCCAACAACGGCGGCAAGACCTATGGGCAGACCGGTGGCCTCGCTGGTTTCACCAGCTCCGGGCTGGTCAACGGCGACAGCGTGTCCTCCGTCGACCTGGGCAGCACCGGCTCCGCCGCCACCGCCAATGTCGGCGACTACACCATCACCGCCGGCAACGCCGACGGCACCGGCCTGTCCAACTACGACATCACCTATGTCGACGGAACCTTGTTCATCGGCAAGGCCGGCCTGACCATCACCGCCACCGACACGTGGAAGTGGATAGGACAGAGCCTGCCCCTGCATGGTTACACGGTGAACGGGCTGAAGAACGGCGACACCATCGACAGCGTGCGCTTGGTCAGTGCTGGCAGCGATGCTTCAGCCCGGCCAGGCAGGTATGACATCTTCGCCAGTGATGCCGTTGGCGCCCGCCTGGGCAACTACGACATCCACTACCAGGGCGGCCAACTCGAGGTGGCCGGCACATCCGCCCAGGCTGCGGCACAGGCGGCACAGCTGGTCGCCGCCAGCTTGCCGCGCGGCCCTGCTCCGCTGCCGGATGTCACCACCCCGTTGATCTCGATCAGCGAGGGCGGGCTAAGGCAGCCGACCATCTGCACCGATGCGAAACGGGGCAGCTGCCTGGGCATGCCTCCCGAGTGATGGTCAGCGCGGAATGAAAGAGGGCGCATCCAATGGATGCGCCCTCTTTCTGGTTACTCAGCCAGCCGGCGATCAGTGATTGAACACGATGTCGGCAATGATGCCGGTGGCGATGGCCACCATCAGCATGTTGCCGCGGTCATCGCGGATCCAGCGGTGACCGTAAGGCGGGCGACGCACGTGGTAACGGTCGTAGTCATTGACCACATAGACCGGGCCGCCGTAGTAATTGCTGTAACGGTGGCCACGTTCGAAGCCGTAAGGACGGTAAACCACCCGCGGCGGCGGGGCGTAATAACGGCGGTCGTTGTAACGGCCATCGCGATAGCCCTCGCGGTAACCGCTGCTGTAATAGCGCCGGTCGTCGCGGCGATCACGGTCATGGCCATGCCCACGGCCCCGATCATGGCCCCGGCCGCGGTCATCCCAGCCATGGCGGCCACGGTCGTGGTTGTCGCGGTCACCTGCCGCAAAAGCCGGGGCGGTGGCACCAAATGCCAGCAGGGTGGTCATCGCTGCAACAGCCAAGCGGTTCTTTTTCATGGGTGGCCCTCACTGGGTTGGTGGACAGTTCCCATCATGCTCACTTCATCTGAACGAATTCCGGCTGGAAACGGTTACGGGCTTTCCCATTCATAAATCAGCAAGGGCAGCCCCCGTCCAGCCGGACATGGCAGGGTTCCGGTTATAATGAGCGATTCCCTTTTGCTTTGCGCCCTTCCTCCACTGGAGCGGGTGCAGGCGTGCGCTACGGAGACGTCATGTCCTCGCAATACATCTACACCATGAACCGCGTCAGCAAGGTGGTCCCGCCCAAGCGGCAGATCATCAAGGACATCTCGCTGTCGTTCTTCCCGGGCGCCAAGATCGGCCTGTTGGGCCTGAACGGCGCCGGCAAGTCCACCGTCCTGAAGATCATGGCCGGCGTGGACACCGATTTCGAGGGCGAGGCCCGCCCGCAGGCCGGCATCAAGGTCGGCTACCTGGAGCAGGAACCGCGCCTGGACCCGGCCCAGACCGTGCGCGAAGCCGTTGAAGAAGGCGTGGGCGAAGTGCTGCAGGCACAGGCCGCGCTGGACAAGATCTACGACGCCTATGCCGAAGAAGGCGCCGACTTCGATGCACTGGCCAAGGAACAGGAACGGCTGGAAGCCATCCTGGCCGCCGGCGATGCCCACACCCTGGAAAACCAGCTGGACGTGGCCGCCGACGCCCTGCGCCTGCCGCCGTGGGATGCGGTGATCGGCAACCTGTCCGGCGGTGAAAAGCGCCGCGTGGCCCTGTGCCGCCTGCTGCTGCAGAAGCCGGACATGCTGCTGCTCGACGAACCGACCAACCACCTGGACGCCGAGTCGGTGGAATGGCTGGAGCAGTTCCTGCACCGCTACACCGGCACCGTGGTGGCGGTCACCCACGACCGCTACTTCCTGGACAACGCCGCCGAGTGGATCCTGGAACTGGACCGCGGCCGCGGCATTCCGTGGAAGGGCAACTACACCGACTGGCTGACCCAGAAGGACGAGCGCCTGAAGCAGGAAGACAACCAGGAAAAGGCCCGCCAGAAGGCGATCCAGAAGGAACTGGAATGGTCGCGGCAGAACGCCAAGGGTGGCCGCACCAAGGGCAAGGCGCGTCTGGCCCGCCTGGAAGAACTGCAGAGCGTTGACTACCAGAAGCGCAACGAGACCAATGAAATCTTCATCCCGCCGGGCGAGCGCCTGGGCAATGCGGTGATGGAGTTCAAGAACGTCTCCAAGAAGTTCGGCGATCGCCTGCTGTTCGACAACCTGAGCTTCCTGGTGCCGGCCGGCGCCATCGTCGGCATCATCGGCCCGAACGGTGCCGGTAAGTCGACCCTGTTCAAGATGATCACCGGCCAGGAAAAGCCGGACTCAGGCGAGATCGTGGTCGGCCCGACCGTCAAGCTGTCCTACGTCGACCAGAGCCGCGACGCGCTGACCGGCAACCACAACGTGTTCCAGGAAATCGCTGGCGGCCTGGACATCCTCAACATCAACGGTGTCGAGATCCAGTCGCGTGCCTATATCGGCCGCTTCAACTTCAAGGGCCAGGACCAGCAGAAGCTGGTGGGCTCGCTGTCCGGTGGTGAGCGTGGCCGCCTGCACATGGCCAAGACCCTGCTGCAGGGTGGCAACGTGCTGCTGCTCGACGAACCGTCCAACGACCTGGACATCGAAACCCTGCGTGCGCTGGAAGATGCGTTGCTGGAGTTCCCGGGCAACACCTTCGTCATTTCGCATGACCGCTGGTTCCTGGACCGTATCGCCACGCACATCATCGCCTTCGAAGGCGACTCGCACGTGGAGTTCTTCCAGGGCAACTACCGCGAGTACGAAGAGGACAAGAAGCGTCGCCTCGGCGACGATGCCGGTCCCAAGCGCCTGCGTTTCAAGGCACTGAAGTAATACCCGACAGACGGCCGCCCAGTGCGGCCGTCTGCTTTTGCGGTGCCCAAAGCAGGCGCGGGACACCGCTTTAGCCCCTCTCGCGTTTACGGGAGAGGGGTTGGGGTGAGGGCAAGCTCTGCGCGGGAAACCGACATCACCTTGCATTGATTAAAGAGCTGGAAGAGCTCAAGAGCGGGTGAAGCCCCCTCATCCGCCCCTTCGGGGCATCCCCGCCTTCGCGGGGACAGGCTCTTCTTCCGCACGCGGGAGAAGAGAAGGCAGGACTCCGTTTTCGGTTCCTGCGACGGATGGCAGCACGCCCCGCTCCCGCCTCCGGCCACCTCTCCCACCCAGCGAGAGGCACAGCCTGCAATCCACGGAATTCCCATGTCCCTGCTCGATCGAATCTTCAAACTGCAACAGCACGGCACCAGCGTCCGCACTGAAGTGCTGGCCGGCATCACCACCTTCCTGACGATGTCCTACATCGTCTTCGTCAACCCGGAGATCCTCGGCACCACCGGCATGGACCCCGGCGCGGTGTTTGTAGCGACCTGCCTGGCGGCGGCGATTGGCTCGGCGGTGATGGCGCTGGCCGCCAACTTCCCGGTCGGCATGGCCCCGGGCATGGGCTTGAACGCCTTCTTCGCCTTCACCGTGGTCGGTGCCGCCGGCCTGCCCTGGCAGCAGGCGCTGGCAGCGGTATTCATTTCCGGCGTGGTGTTCTGGGTGCTTTCGCTCACCGGTATCCGCGCCTGGCTGGTGGCCGGTATTCCCGCCTCGCTGCGCTCGGCGATCGTCGCCGGCATCGGCCTGTTCCTGGCCATCATCGCGTTGCAGAAATCCAACGTCATCGTCGCCAACAGCGACACCATGCTCACCCTGGGCCCGCTCAATACCGCGCCGCCATTGCTGGCGCTGGGCGGCTTCCTGCTGATCGCCATCCTGGAAGCACGCAAGGTGCGCGGCGCGATCCTGATCGGCATCCTGGCGGTCACTGCCGTGGCCTGGGCCATTGGCTCGGTGCAATACCAGGGCCTGGTCTCGCTGCCGCCGAGCCTGGCACCGACCTTCCTGCAGCTGGACCTGCCCGGCCTGTTGCACCATGACGGCGGCGCGCCGCTGGCGGTGCTGCTGCAGGTGGTGCTGGTGTTTGTGCTGGTGGAAGTATTCGATGCCACCGGCACCTTGTACGGGGTGATCGGGCGCGCCGGGCTGCTGAACCTTGCCGATGGCAAGAAGCGCTTCGGCCGGGCCTTGCTGGCCGACAGCACCGCGATTGTCGCCGGCTCGCTGCTGGGCACCAGCTCCACCACCGCCTTTGCCGAAAGCGCCTCCGGTGTGCAGGTTGGCGGCCGCACCGGTCTCACCGCACTGGTGGTGGCAGCACTGTTCCTGGCCGCCCTGCTGTTCTCGCCGCTGGCGGAAATGGTGCCGTCCTATGCCACCGCCCCCGCCCTGCTGTTCGTCGCCGGGCTCATGCTGCGTGAGCTGGTGGAGGTGAAGTGGGACGACCTGACCGAGTCGGTGCCCGCCGCGCTGTGCGCATTGGCGATGCCGTTCACCTATTCGATCGCCAATGGCCTGGCCTTCGGCTTCATTGCCTACGCGGCCTTGAAAGCCGGCACCGGCCGCTGGCGCGAGGTTCGCGCTGCCGTCTGGCTGGTGGCCGGACTGTTCGTGTTGCGCTACGCGTTGGAATGATCGCAGCGGTGATGGGGTGGCTCACGCCACCCACATCACCACCAGCGTTGCACCCAGCACCAGCATCGAGCTGATCACCGAGAACACGCCGAACGCCAGCAGCGTGCGCCATAGCGTGGACCACAACGGACGCGCGGCGAAGAAATGCATCAGCGATGCCGCGGCATAGATCATGCCCATCAAGCCCGCCAGCGACTGCACAAAGGGCAACCAGCGGTGCAGCGGAATCAGCAGCAACCAGATGACAAAGGTCTGCACCGTCAGCAGCGTGGTCACCACCAGCCACTCGGGGTAGTTCAACCGGCTGAAGCGGCGGAACACGAACCAGAACACCAGCGCCTCGATCGGCAGCAGCATCAGTGTGAAAGCCGCGAAGTGCCCGCTCACCCACTCCCCTACTGCAGCCGAGGCCAGCATGAACTGCTGCAGCTGCGCGGGCACCGCCTGGTTCGTGGCAACGGCCTGGGAAGCGCCACCGTCCATCAGGCTGCCACCGCTGACCAGTTTGTTCAGCAACACCACAGCTGCCGACATCATCGTGATCAGCAACAGCGGCTTGACCTGGTTGCCGCGCCGCCCCTCGATGTAGTCGCGCAACAGCCGGCCGGGTTGCAGCATCAGCAGCTTGAGCGAGTACAGGATGCCCCGGTCCATGTGCAGCACGCTGTGCTCCAGCTCATGGCCCAGGAAATGCCAATCGATGCGGTGCACCGGCGTGGGCTGGCCACAGCCGGGGCAGTACTTCTGCGCAGGCTCGGCAACCCTGCGATCACAATTGATACAGATCTCGTTGGCGTGCATCCCCACGCACAGCCCCCTGTTTGGCAAGGCAGGCATCATAGAACGACCTCCGGGAGGGGCGTCAATCCATGCCAATAGCTACCGGACCTTCACAACCGGTGCCCGCACCATCGTCAGGATGGCCGGGCACCGCTGTCGTAGCGAAGCGCTAGTTGTATTGAATGGTGAAGGTTGCCGCCCCATCCGCCCTGCCCGGCGTCACCCTCCCGGCCCGGGTCTGTATGTAGCGCGCACGCAGCGGCAAGCTCAGCGTGCTGGCACCCACCACGGTGCTGCCAAGGCTGATGGCCTCGGCAAAGCGCAGCGGGCTCTCGGTGGCCCCCACACGCCGCACCAGCTCGATTCCGACACCCGCGGCGGCATTGGCCGCGGCAGTCACCGGCAGCACCCCGGGCAGGCTGGAACTGTCCTGCAACGCGTCCAGGCGTATGCCGATCAGGCTTTGGTATTGCGCAAGATTGCCGCCCTGGCAGTCCAGACGGATATCGAAATCACGATTGTCCGCTCGGCTGCCCACACCAGTGAAGGTGCTTGCAGGCACCGCGCCAAACGCGACCACGATATTGCGGCTGCCCGCTTGCACGGCGCAGGTCGCACTGACCACCGTCGTGCCCGTGCCTCGAAACGTGGATACCAGCACCGGTTTGATCGGGCCGTCGCCATCAAGATAGTAAGTGGTGAAGCGCCCACTGGGTGCAATCGGTCCCGACCCGGTTGCCTGCGCCGTCTTGATCAGCTCTACCCGGAACGTACCACCGGCCAGGCTCGCCGCATCGGTTGCCCCAACCAACAAGGTATGCGGGTAATAGCTTTGCACCGTGCCCGAGTCGCGGTAGACACGTATGCCCACACCCGCCACATCGGTGGCATAGACATTGCTGAAACCCGGCACAAGCTGCTGCTGTGCGGCATTGATGAACCGGCCAATGGCACTGCCTCCCCCGCTGCACCGGCCAATACGGTCGCGCTGGTTGATGGCCACCACCAGTTCCTTGATCACCGCCCCTACCGGCATGCTGGGCAGGATGACAACCTGCGCCATGTCCATCTGCACGTCCTGCGGTACGAAGGCACCCGCATTCAACGTGCACGCGGCATGTGCCGCCGGCAGCAGTACCCAGCCCACCATGCCCACAACGGGTGCCCGCCATGCACGGACACGTCTCTGAATCGATGACATATCGCCTCCATCGTCGTGAAAGCCCGCAGCGCAGCCGCGATGCGGGCAATTGATCAGCGATGCCGCAACGTCAAACGCAACGCCCCGATCCACGGGGCGTCGCTGTTGATTACAAACAAGCCTGCGCTGCCCCCGCTGTACACCCAGCGCGGCAGAACATGTTCAACAGGTATCACTTACGCATGCGCAGGCTGGCGCGAATGCAGCACAGACAGCCTCCCTGCATCATCGTTGGCAGCGGGCAAAATCTTCAGCGCGCAAGGCCTCAGCGCTGACACCCTATGCCTTCGCCGACGGCACAGCGGTCGGCACATTTGTCGCGGGGACCGCAGACAAGTCAGGGGACCGACGCAAACTGCATCAGCAGAACTGAATCCATAGGCAAGCACCTCCATTTGCTATTGCTACCACTCAAGCGCGATGGTTTTGCCAGCATCCTGGCGCCGCCTTGGCTACACCGTCCAACGCGCGTATCAGCTAACGCACCCAAGCGGGACATGAAAAACGCATCGAATTCATTCCTTCGATGCGGATGCCTCGCAAACTGGCATGCAGTCATGCGTCTTCGATGAAGCTATTACATACCCAAGCGATGCGGAATATCCAGCGGCACAGTTACGCCAGATAGTTGGCAATAAAGCTGTCCGGAAGAACCGATTTCTTCAGTTGTACTGGATGGTAAACGTCGCCGAACCTGCCGCTTTGCCAGGAAGCACCGCACCCGCCCGGGTCTGGATGTAACGGGCACGCAGTGGCAGAACCAGCGTACCTGCATTCATGGCGCCGGTCGCGAGCACGATGTTCTCACCGAAACGCACAGGTTGCTCGCCCTGGTTTTCACGGCGCACCACCTGAATCGCAACACCCGAGGCTGCGTCCGCAGCAGCAACCAACGGTAACGCACCGGCAAAATTGGAAGCATCCTGAAGCGCATCCACACGAATCCCCACGGTGGCATTGGCTACATCGGAGCTTTGGCAATCAAGCGCGATATCAAAGTCCCGATTCGCGGCAATGGCCCCAACTCCAGAGAACGCCGTGCTCGACACCGGGCCAAAATTCACCGCGATGTTCTGGCTGCCCGCACTGACCTTGCAGGTAGGCGGCTTGATGATCGCGCCTCCGTTGCGAAGGTTCAGCGTGACCATGGGAATTCTTGCATTGTTCAGCACCTGTCCGGCAAAAAGCCCGTCATTTCCGATTTTTCCACTGCCTACCGTCGCGCTGGTTTTTATCAGCTCGACGACTACAGTGGATGCTGGAATACCCAGAACTTGCCCAGGCCGGTAATATATATCTGCCGTATAATTGGCCGATGTAAATGCGCCACCAATACCGGTCAAGGTCTGCGTCATTCTAATTCCGATCCCGGGCACCGCAGTAGTAAGCACCCTTGGCAGCGCCGGGACATAGGCATTGGAAGTAGTTTGAAAAATCACCAATGAAGAGCTGTTTGGTCCAAACGGATCACAGATGAAGGTCGTCGCGCTCTTCGCGCTGATGCTGAAGGTCCGTGCGAGTACAACCCCACCAACCGGCAAGCTGGATGGAACACTGATTTCGCCAAGATTGATGTCGATATTCTGCGCAGAAAAGCTCGCGAATGGACTGACGATGCAATTGGCTGAAGCATGTCGGGAACACGCCAGTCCCAACACTACAAGTAGGACGGCAGCAAGCAGGCGTACCGTTGGATGGATCACCGACATACCGTCTCCGTAGAAGTTATTCCAAGCTGGTCCTGCCCAGTAACGGCCGCCACCTGATAGTCGAACACGCAACGCTGCGAGGCTTGCGCGCCCCATTCAACCTGCAGCCGCCCACTGTCGTGCTCACTACGCACATACAGACGCCCGCCCTGCCCAACCAGGCCAACCAACTGCCCCTGCTCATCCTTGACCGCGGCTCCCAAGGGCAGTGATTGTCCGGCTGCGCCTCGCACGCTGATCAGCAAGGCGCGCCCACTATGCGTCTGGAATCGCAGCAGGCTGATGGCTCCCGCATAAGGTGCAATCGACTGGCTGCTGCTCTCCAGCTCCACGTCCTGGGCCATGCCGGCCGGATCCAAGGTCACTGCATTCAGCCGATAAGGCGACGCATAAGGCACTACCGCATAGCCGCGCCCATCCACGCGCAGTCCGGGTGCATTGAGCACCGCCGCCCCCTGTGCGTTGGGTGCGTGTACCAGCACCATGGTTTCACCGCGGTAAGGTGCAAAGGTGATGCCGCCGGCATGGGCAACCACATTGCCGCTGGCGCTCAGGGACAACTGGCGGAAGCTGTCCGAGTAGCCATAGGAGCCGTCCAGCGTGGCGTAGCGCCCTCGATAGCTGACAGTGGCAACGGCACTGGTGTCCGCATCACGCGCATCGGTGAGGGTCAACCCGTAGTTGATGTTGTCATCAGTGCCGGCGCTGCCGGTGATGCCGACACGGCTGCTGCCATAACGCAGGCCGCTGTCACGTCCGCTGCCACCATCGCGCAGGCCGACATCGGTACTGAGCGACATCGGTCGGCTGCTGCGGCCCAACGGCATGCTCATGCTCAGCAGATACTGGGTATCGTGCGGGCCACCGAAGCCACTCTCGGTGCGTATCGCCGACAGACCGAAGCTCATAGCCCGCCAGCTGTTGTTGTAACCAAACTGGTACTGGGTATTGGTACCGGGCTGGCCATAGAAATCCCGCACCGAGCCGGTGATGTACAAGGCCCCCGCGCGCCTGCCCAGGGGTTGGTTGAGGGTCAGCTGGAACTGGCTGCGTTGGCGGGTGGAGAACTGCGTGTCGAATCCGTGCTCGATGGCGTCGTTGGCGGCCAGCGCGTCCTGCAGGCTGAAATAGCTGCGCGTGGAGTAGCGATACGCCGCCAGGGTCACGTTGGTCCCCAGCGACGCGAGCTGGCTGCTGTAGCTCAGGCGCAGGCTCGCGCCTTGGTGATCGGTCCCATCCCGCAGCCGGGTGCGTGCGTGGGTGACGTCCATCGAGATTGCACCCACCGGCGTGCTCAACCCCGCGCCGTACAGCACCGCGCCGTAGTTCCGGCTGAGCAGGCTGCCTGCATACAGGGTCAGCCGGTTGGCGACACCGCGCTGATAGATGGCCTGCGCCAACCAGGGATTGTCCAGCAGCGTATCGTTGCGTACCTGGCCAACCGCGAATGCATAGCGCGCCTGCCCCGGCCGCAACATCTGCGCCACCGCGCCGAACGGCACCTTGAAACTGCGGACGCGACCATCGGCCTCGATCACGCTCACCTCGATATCACCACCATAACCGGTGGGATACAGATCATCGATGACGAAGGCGCCCGGCGATACCGTGCTGGAATAGATCAGCTGCTGGTTCTGGCGGATCTCCACCCGTGCGTTGGTTTCGGCGATACCGCGCACCACCGGCGCGTAGCCACGCAGGGAGTCGGGCAACATGCGGTCATCGCTGGCCAGGCTGATGCCGCGGTAGCCGATCGAATCGAACAGCTCACCATTGGTGTACGTCTCCCCCAAGGTCAACAGGCCGCGCACGCGCGCGATGCCACGCTGCGCATAGGTATCGATCCGTTGCCAATGCGATCCGCCACCTTCGTTCCAGCTCAGGCTGGAGTTCTGGCGCAGCTGCCAGCCCCCTACATTCAAGCCCATGTTCAGGCCAAGATAGGCGCTTCGGTTGCGGCTGCCGAACGCGCCGCGGGTCTGCCCATCGACGGCATTGAAGCTGTAGCCGATATAGCCGGCATTGACCCCACGGTCCCATAGGTCCGGGTTGACGTAGCCACGCGCCTGGCGGCGGATGAAAGCCTGTGGAATGCTCAGGTCATAGCGCAGGTTGCCGCTGTCGTACACGCCAAACGCATCGCGCATGCGTTCCTGCACCTGCAGGCAGTCACTTGTTGCCCCATCACCTGCCGGCAACTGGGCCGTGTCCACCCCCAGTTCTTCCAGCAACTTCAGGTCGATGCACGCCCCCACCTCACCGGCGCTGTTGGCGCGGAACGGTAAATCACGGCGCCCCTGCCAGGTGCCGTTTACATAGATATCGACCCGATAGTCGCCCGCGACCATCGGGTTGCCGTTCCGAAAGACGGACAGGTCAACTTTCTGGCCTGACCCGGAAAGAAAACTGGAATCGAACTCCGCGAATTCCGGCGCCTTGAACCGCGTCTGGCCATTCTGGCCCTGCAATATCTGCTCACCCAGATTCGGTGACGGCTCGGGGGCTGGCGCCGGGGCAGCGGATGCGCGCTGCGTCAGCAACAAGCCGACAGCAAACAGCAGCACCGGAACAAGAACGCCGCGATCCCGCGCGTCAGCAACCAGGCACCTCCGGATCGATGATGAAAGATGACGCTCAATCACACTCTTTTCCTTAAGAACGATTGCACCCGATAGCGCAGCCTCGCCGGTACGTGGCTGCTAGCCACCTGCATCCAGGCTGATGGTCCGCTCCACGCGCCCGCCGTAATCGTTGATGCTGACGAAACGCACCTTTTCGACACTGCCGGCAACGTCCAGCAGCAACTGCTGGTACGGCGCCACCATCTTTCCCTTGTCCTCGACCACCGTACTGGCGGTTCCGGCCAGCGCATGCACCTCTGCCAACGTCACGTGGTAAGGCGTCGGGTTGTCGACCTGCAGTTGTGCACCCACCCGCCGCCACCGCAGCTTGGCAGCGGCGTCATTGGCGTTGTCAGGCAATCCCTGCGGGCGGTAGAAGAGCTTGATCCTTGACCTGAAGGCGACCTGCAGGTAGTTCTTCTCCTCGGCGCTGGCCTGCGGCGATGGCGCGACATCCAGCACGTTCAACCAGAACAGCGACTCACGATCCACCGGCAACTGCTTGCCGGTAAAGATGACCCGCAGCGCCTGGCTCCTGCCGGGTTCCACACGCCCAATGGGTGGTGTCAGCACGAACGGAGCATCGGTGCTTTCCGCAGTCTGCTCAGGATCACCGCTGTCGATCCATGCCTGGACCAGGGACGGGCCATCGCCCACGTTCTGCACCTGGACGGTGATCTCCCGCGACTGTGCCGGGTAGATGACGCGTGTACCACTGATCACGATACCGGCCATGGCCTGCTGGCCGCAGGCAAGCAACAACGCTGCCGCCAACAGCGCCTTGGACAGATTTGGTTTCATTGCGGTCACTGCATTGGGACATTCAACATCCCCGATCGGCCATGCCGATCGGGGCAAGGGCAACTCGGATCAGTTGTAGATGATCGTGTACTTCACGCTGCTGGTGACTTCACCCGGGGTGGAGGCGCCAGTGGCGTAGTACTCGACGAAGTAGTTGAGGTTGGCCGAGCCATCCGCAGCCACTGTCGCCCACTGCGAATTGGTCTGCGCACTGCCCGCACCCGCGGCAACCACCGGGATCACCTGGCTGTTGCTGCCCAGCAGCTGCAGCTTCACCTGGGTGGCGGCGTTGGTGGCAGCGGTGTTGTTCAGCCGGCCGCTGGCCAGGTCAACGGTGGCACCCGGCTCAAAGTAGGTGGCTACGTCACCTGCATCGCACTGGGTAAGCGCGATCGAGAACGGGGTACGGCCGGCCACCTGGCCGGAAGCAGCCAGCGCGCTTGCTGCCACGGTCGGCAGGGTGACAGCGAAGTCCTTGCCCTGCGGCGTGCTTACCGTGCAGGTCTTGTCGGTGATTTCACCATTGAAGGTGATGGTGCCATCGACGGCATTTGCGGCGAACGGAGCGGCGACCAGCGCCAGTGCTGCGAGGATATTGATAGTGCGCATTGCGTTTACCTTGCCCTAGTGATTGGAATGACTTCTTGGATTCGAAACATGGAATGGCATGGTTCCAGGACCGTTCCCGTCTCACCTCCTGCATGCGACCAGACGCTTCCCTGTCAGGTCTGGGTGCGAACGTTAGCAATCGCAAATGTGATGTTCTCCACAAAAATTGCGAATTGGCGCCGCACACTTGCTTAGACGCAGATGTCAGCAATTTCCACAGTGGGCCGCGGAACCGAGCAGCGGGTTCATCCGCTCTTCTGTACCCGTGTAACGCAGGCACACAATCAACGCCGGAAGACACTTCAGAACGTGTCACACAGCAACATGAAATCGATCACTTTCGCTGCGTGATGGCTGCGGGCAGAACGATGTTTTGCCCCTTTCACAACACGACATGCGAGCGCCTACTGAAATCCCCAAACGAGGAGCGCGGCCATGATTGGTTCTCTCTTTGCAGGCGTTGCATTGTTTTCGATTGCCGCCCTGGCACACGCCGACGGCGGCACGATCAGCTTCAGTGGTCGCATTTCCGACCCTGTATGCGCGGCCGGGTTTGTCGAAGCAGATCAGCAATTGCGTTTGGACGATTGTTCGCGTGCGGTACAAGGGGCCACGGTCAGCGTTGTGTCACTGGATAGCGGTCACACCGTCGCGTTGCATACCAGCAGCCGTGTGCTGGAGCGGGATGTGCTGATGCCGCCTGCGCAGGCAGACATCAGGCAGTTCTCGCAGCACTACAACCTGGCAACCACCCAGCATCCTCTCCATGGCAGCTACCTGGTTGCGATCAATTACCTGTAGGTCCCCAACCCACCTGCGTGGCCGCAAGCGGCTGCGCAGGTAAAGGCCAGCGGCGCATTGCTGAACCGGCCAGCGGCTTTTGGCTTGAATGCTGCACAACATGGGCTGGCTCTGGGATCATGCAAGGGTCCCCGCCCACGGCGCCTGCGTACCCATGACCGCTACCCCGCCCGTTTCCTACAGCCGCCGGCGCCTGTTGCAGGCCGCCTTGCTGGCCCCGACCCTGGCGGCGCTGGCCGGCCTGCCGGGCTGTTCGCTACCGGAACAGGTAGACGGCACCTTCCTGCAGCCTTGGCTTGACCACCAGAACTGGACCGCAGCGGACTGGCAGCGCTCGATGAAACTGGCCCAGCGCGCCGGTTGCCGCCAACTGGTTGTGCAATGGAGCGGCATCCTTGGCGGCCCGGAGGGCGATTGGCAACTGTCCGATGCCAGCTTTGCCATGCTGTTCAATGCCGCCGACCATGCCGGCATCAATGTGCGGGTGGGCCTACCGTTCGAGCAACGCTGGTGGCAGGCCATCGGTGGCGATGAGGCGCAGCTGCGTGGCTTTTTTACCGACAGCCTGCAGCGGGCGCGCAGCTGGCTGGCCGCCAGCGGCCTGACCCGGCAGCGGCGCTTTGCCGGCTGGTACCTGCCCTACGAGCTGGAGCAATACCACTGGGCCGAGCCGGCACGCCTGCAGTTGCTGGTCAGCTGGTTGCACGACCTGCAACAGGCGGCGATCGCACGTGGTGGCGACTGCGCCATTTCCACCTATTTCAGCCGGCTGCAGACCGAAGGCAGCCTGGTCGGCCTGTGGCAGCAGGTACTTGATGGCACCACCCTGCGGCCGATGGTGCAGGACGGTATCGGCGTGGCCGGCCAGGACAACCACCTGGCGCTGGCGCCACTGCTGGCCTTGTTCAAGCAGCGTGGCGTGGCCTTTGATGCCATCGTCGAACTGTTCCGTGAATTACCGACAGTCGGCGGCGATGGCACCCAGTTCCACGGTGAGAGCGCTGACTTCGCGCGCGTGCAGCAGCAGCTGGAGTGGGCGCGTGCCAGCGGCGCCGGCAACGTGCTGGTGTATGCGCTGGAGCCCTGGCTTACCCAGGACACACCGCAGGCGCACGCGCTGCGGCGCGCCTGGCGGCTGTAGCCGCTACAACGCGCGGCCGATGATCTCGCGCAGGATTTCGCTGCTGCCGCCGAAGATACGCAAGGCACGCGCGTCGGCCCACGCACGACCGATGCCGTATTCGCTGCTATAGCCGTAACCACCATGCAGCTGCAGGAAATCATCCAGCACCTGGCCCTGGATCTCGGTGGCGTTGAGCTTGGCCATGGCCGCAGTGTCCGCATCCAGCGTGCCCTGCATCTGCTGGCCCAGGCACTGGTCCAGGAAGGCGCGCAGCATGGCCAGGCGCGAGGCGGCGCTGGCCAGCACGAAACGGGTGTTCTGGTGATCGATCAGGTGGCGCCCGAACGCCTTGCGCTGGCGCACGTAATCCAGGGTCTGCGCCAGCATGCCTTCGGCGGAGGCGGCTGCGCGCAGGGCAATGGCCAGGCGCTCACCCGCCAACTGCTCGGCCATGTAATCAAAGCCGCGTTGCGGTTCGCCCAGCAGGCAGTCCAGCGGCACCTGGACATCCTGGAAGAACAGCTCGGCGGTGTCCTGCGCATGCTGCCCGATCTTCGCCATCGGCGGCCCCTTGCTGACGCCGGGCAGGCGCATGTCCACGCAGAAAAGCGTCAGCCCGCGCGCACCCAGCTCCGGTGCGACCGTGGCCGCCACCACCACCACATCGGCATTTACCCCGTTGGTGATGAAGGTCTTCTGGCCGTTGAGCAGGTAGTGGTCACCACGCAGCTCGGCACGGCTGCGGATCGCCTTCAGGTCGCTGCCGGCCCCGGGCTCGGTCATGGCGATGGCACCGATGGCCGCGCCCTTGGCCATGGCTGGCAACCAGGTGTCGCGCACGCGCGGGCTGCCGTAATGGAACAGGTACGGCGACACCATGTCCGAGTGGATTGAAAAACCAATGCCCAGGCAGTTGGCGCGCGCCAGCTCCTCGATCACACAGGCCGCATGGCCCTGGTCCCCGCCCAGGCCATAAGGCTCAGGCAACTGGCAGTTGAGCAGGCCGGCCGCACCGGCCGCTCGCCACAGGCTGCGCGGGGTGATGCCTTCGCGTTCCCAGCGATCGTAGTACGGCAGGATCTGCTCGGCGATGAAACGTCGCACCTGCACGCGGAACAGCTCATGGTCCTCGCGGAAAACGCTGCGCACCGACATGGCTCAGCGGCCCACGGTATCGGTGGTGGCAGGCTGGCCCTGCAGCACCGGCGCGCTGGCGCTGCCGGTCAGGAACAGGCTGTAACGGTCGCCTGGCTGCAGCGCGGGCAAGGCGAAGGGTGCACTGTCGCGACCACCACAGCCGGCCACAAGGCTTGCCTTGACCGGGTTGATCGCACGTGCGGTGCCGGTGCCAGCGGCAACCGCGTTGAACACCGCCGTACCGTTGCCGGCCATTGCCAGTTTGGCCTGTGGGCAGCTGGCCGCCAGGTTGTAGAAGCGGATCTCGGCCTTCAGCGCATCGGTGTTGCCAGCGCCATCGGCGATCACCTGCAGCGGCCGTGCGGCGCCCGCCGGGTTCAACACCAGGGTGGTGAAACTGCCCGCGGCCACCGCAGGCTGGCTGCGGGCGGCACCGGCCACGCGCAGGTTGAAGGGCTTGCCGCCTTCAACGATGGCGTAGCGCGTTGCCCGCTGCGCGGGCCCGATGTTCTGCTCGGCGCCGCTACCAACGGCAACGCGTTGCGCGCTGGCACCCGGATTCACCACCCGCACGAAAGCGGAGCCGGCGGGCGGGCGTGCAGCATACAACTGCGCAAGGCGGCCTTCGGCGGGCGCATGCTGGGCCACAGCACAGAAAGGGGAAAGTGCCAGGGCTGCGCTCATCAGCAGCATGGGGGATGTGATCTTCATTTCGGCTCCTGCGTACGCAGCGTGCGCGCCAGGGCGTAGCGCTGCTCCAATTGTTTGCGGTCAACCTTGTTGCTGATGGTGGATGGAAAGCTGTCCACCGCCAGCAGCTCGGACGGAATCATGTACGGTGGCACCCGCTCGGCCAGCAGTGCCTTCCAATCCTGCAGCGCGGGCGGCAGCGGTTGCACCGCGCCCTCGCCCGGCTCGGCCAGTTCGACAAAACCCACCATCCGCACCAAGGTGCCATCCGGCCGGCGCATTGCCACGGTGGCACCCGCAATCACCCCGGGCAGGGTCGACAGCACCGCGTCCACCTCGGCCAGCTCGATGCGGTAACCATTGAGCTTGATCTGGTCATCCTTGCGTCCACGGAAATACACCCTGCCCAGCGCATCCATGTCGCCGAGGTCACCGCTGCGGTAGGCGCGCTTGCCGTTGTGCTGGAACAGTACGCCGGCATCCAGGTCCGGACGTTCCAGGTAGCCGCGCATCACATGGTGACCTGCCATGCAGATCTCACCGTCATCGATGAACACCTCTGCATAGGGTTTGCCGACGCCGATCGGAAACGGATTGGGAGCGGCCGCGCGCAGCGCCGTATCGATCTCCACCCAGGTGGTGGAACAGGTCGCTTCGGTCGGGCCGTAGGAATTGATGATGCGCACCTGCGGGAAGCGCGCCCACAGCTCCTCGGCCACGCGTGGCGTCAATGACTCGGCGCCAAACACGAACACGCGCAGCGCCGGCAGATGCTCGGCATTGAACAGCGGGTTGAGCATCTGCTGGCGCACGAACGATGGCGTGGATGCCCACACCGCCACCTGCGCGTGACGCAGGTGCTCGATGAACTGGGCGCTGTCGGCGATCACCTCGCGCGGGCACAGCACGCAGCTGCCCCCCAACCCCAACGCTCCGCACAGATCAAACAGCGAGAAGTCGAAACTGAAGAGCATCTGGTTCATGAAGGCCGGTGCCGGCCCCAAGGCCAGGCAATCCCGGATCCAGCCGGTGAACAGCGCCACGCTGTCACGGCCAATCTGCACACCCTTGGGGTCGCCGGTGCTGCCGGAGGTGAACATGATGTAGGCCAGGCCGGGCTCGACCAATGGCTTTGGTTGTTCCGCGCCCGGCAGGAACGCATCGGCGGCGGCGTCATACACGGCAGCCGCATGTACCAATTGGGTGATCTTGTGCAGCCGTGCAGCCGGATTGATGGTGTCCACCGGCACATAAGTCACGTCCATGCGCAGGCAGCCCAGCATCGCCACGACGAACGCGGCCTGCTTGTGGCCACTGATCACCAGCGCGTGGCCGGGTGCAACCCCGGCCGCCCGCGCCCGCTCGATCCAGGCATCAGTGGCAGCCTGCAGGCTGCGCCAATCCATCACCCCCGCACTGCTGTACAGCGCTGGCGCGGTGGTGGCCACATCGCATTCCACGAACTGGCATTGATCGAAATCGAAACGCATGGCTGCCGCTCCCGTGGCGTGGTATCAGGCGCTCTGGCGCGATGCGACGTAGTCGGCCAGCACCTGCACCGATTCGACCAGCGCGTCGATTTCATCCACCGGCAGCGTCACACCCAGGCGGTCCTTGACCTCCACCATCAGCTGCACCTTGGACATCGAGTCAAACAGCGACTCCATGTACTCGTCGGCCTGCACGCGCACGCCGATCACGGCTTCGACGGTATCGATCAGTTGGTTCTGCAGGGTCTGCATGTCCATGTTGCTTGCACCTTTTCGTTAGAACTGGAAATAGAGGAAACGCGATTCTTTGTGCAGGTTCAGCAGGCACACCAGCAGCATGCCCAGCATCACCAGCAGCCATGCCACGTTGGGCTGCCAACGCATCCAGCTGCGTGCGGCA
Organism: Stenotrophomonas sp.; assembly: GCA_032112995.1. Taxonomy (GTDB): domain Bacteria; phylum Pseudomonadota; class Gammaproteobacteria; order Xanthomonadales; family Xanthomonadaceae; genus Stenotrophomonas. The sequence continues at coordinate 66,563 of DAMCTY010000012.1, forward strand.
GGGTCCGGCTTGGCCAACGCCGGCGAGTACACCCCCATGATCTGGTGGGCGTTGGGTGCCAGCCAGACAATGGCCAGCAATACCGCCACGTACAGCACCTGCACGTGATGGCCCACCAGCAGGCGCCAGCCATCGGCCAGCCCCATGCCGCCCAGGTAACCCAGGTTTTCCATGCCTTCCCAACCGCGCACGCCGGCCATGCCCTGCACCAGCTGCCATGCCTGGGCCACGCCATCGGCGCGGAAGAAGGCCTGTGCCACCAGCACTGCGGCAAAGGTCAGCAGCAGGTAACCGACTTGCTGCAGGCGGCTGTTGCTGCGTTTGGCCGCCGGGCCGCGACCGCCACGGAAAATGCGCCAGGCATGGTTGATGGCCAGGTAAGCGGCATGCAGCAGGCCGAAGATCAGGAACTGCAGGCCGGCACCGTGCCAGATACCGGCAAGGCCCATCGCAAATACCGTGGGCAGCACGATCATCGAGGCGAAGCCGCCCGGCGTGGCAACCGCGCCCGGCCCATTGGGGCGGCCGTGGCGGCTGCGCCAGCGGGTCACCGCCATCGCCACCGGGTAGTACAGGTAGGCGGTGATGTAACGGGTGAGGGTGATATGCCAGCGCGCCCAGAAGTCGATGATGCTGGTCGCCTTGTAAGGCGAATTGAAGTTGAGCGGGAAGCGGATACCGAACATCCGCGCCAGCCCCAGCGCCATGTCCGAGTAGCCGGAGAAGTCGAAATACAGCTGCAGTGCATAGCTGGTGGCCGTCGCCCACGCCCCCCAGAACTGCAGCTCGCCGGTGCTGGCAAAACCGGCATCGGCATAGGGCGCGATGCTGTCGGCCAGCAATACCTTCTTGGCCAGCCCGATGACGAACAACATGCCGCCGACGGACAGGTTGTCGGCGTGGAAGCGGTAGGTTTCCGGCTTGCTGAACTGCGGCATCATCTCCTTGTGGTGCAGGATGGGGCCGGCGATCAGGTGCGGGAAGAAGGTCACGAACAGCACATAGCTCAACGGGCTGCGGTCATTGACCACACCCGCACGGCAGTCCAGCAGGTAGCCGATCTGGGTGAACGTAAAGAACGAAATGCCCAGCGGCAGGATCAGCGCATCCATCGGCCCGACCGCGAAGCCCAGGTCGTGGACGAAGTTCACCATCGCCGCGAAGTACTTGTAGTGCACCAGCAGCAACAGGTCAGCCGCGATACCCAGGCCCGTCACCAGCATCTGCAGGCGCGGCCGCTTGGCCAACCCCAGGATGGCCAGGCTGACCAGGTAGTTGAACAGGATGGAACCTGACAACAGCACTACGAATTGCGGGTTCCACCAGCCGTAGAACAGCAGGGAGGCCACGCACAGCCACAGCGCCGCTAGCCTGGGCTGCAATGCGCCCAGCAGGTAATGCACGCCCAAGGCGATGGGCAGGAAGATCAGCAGGAACAGGAAAGAGTTGAACAGCATCGTCGTCAGGCGCTCAGTCGATATCGGCCAATGCCGCCTGCTCGCCGTCGGTCAACGGCAAGGACAGCGCCATCTCGGAGAATTCCCAGATCACCAGTTTCAGGCTGGGCGGCCACTGCTGGCGCTGCGGCCAGGCCGCCAGCAAGGCGCCGGAGAACTGCCCGCCATCCATGCTCTGGTTCCATACCTCCCGCCCCAGCGCATTGCCCAGCCGCTCGCCGAACAGGCTGCGGCGGCCGTTGGAGCTGCCCAGCAACAGCACCTCCACCGGCGGTGTCTCGTCCAGCAGGCCACCGCCACGCAGCGGCGTGATCTCCTGCTCCGGCTCCTGGTCCAGGGCCGGACGCCATGCCGGCGGCGCGTGCTCCAGCCCGGCCAGGACAATCAAATCCCCCATGCGCGGCTTGGGCGCACTCAGGGGCCCCTGCTCGAACGCCTGGCCACCCGGCCCGCCCAGCAAAGGCAACGCGCGTGCAGCCACGGCGTCGGCTGCACGTTGCGCGCCTATCCGGTTCATGTGCACGTCGGTATTGAAGAACACCGGCACCTCACCGGCCTGCAGTACCGGCAGCAGGTCCACGTAAGGCACGGCGGCTTCCGCCAGGGCGCCCTGCCACATGCCGTAGCGTTCGCGCATGGGCGCGGAGTAGCGTAGGCCGCAGCTATGCGCCTGCTCGATGCGTGCCTTGTCCGGCACCGCCACCACCAGCAGCTGCACGCCCTGCGCCTTCAGCTGCTGCGACCAGTGCTGCATCAGCCGGATGCGCTGGGCGAACACCGTGCTGCCGGCACCGGGTTGCGGACGCAGGCCATCCCGGTAGAACAACCATCCCGGGCAACCCAGCGCCACCTGTGCGCCGGTGTCGCCCAGCAGCCGGTAACGCAGGGCCGCATTCCAGGTGTCCGCGCGCGCTTGCCCCGGTAGCTTCAAAGCGTCATTGATGGCCTTGCCAGCGGCACCATCGGCCCACTGCGCCGGTGCCAGCTTGTCGGCCGGCAGCTGCGCCTTGGCCAGCATCCAGCCGCCCGCGCACAGCCCCACCAGCAGCAGCAGCGTGATGACAAGTGCGCTGGCACGGTGCGCGCGCGGCGGAGCTGGCGCCGGCAGCGGAGCCGGCGCACCAGGACGGACATTCATCGGCTCAGTGCCCCAAAGCCTTGTGCAGGCGCTGCTGCCACTGTGCGTTGCTCATGATCGAGGCGTTGTCCCACTGCCCCTGCGCGGACGGGCCAAAGCCGTAGACCGGCTCGAACATCTGCCACACCAGCACCTGCGGCGGGTTGTCACGGAAATCCGCCGATTCCAGGTAGTCCAGCAGCACCACCCACGGCCCGACGTTGCCCGACTTCCAGTTCACCGTCACCGGCCGATCGATGTCGTTGGACAGTTTCTGCGGGAAGCCGAAATAGGCCTGCACCATGCTGTGGCCGGTGATATGCACCGGTGCCTTGCCGTCATCGAGCAGCGACTGGCCTTCGGCGGCGCGGCGCACCACGAAGGTATCGCGGCCGACGGCGCTGCGCGCGGCAGGGTCCAGGAACAACTCGGCCAGATCGCCATAGCGGCGCTCGCGGGTTTCACTGCCCAGCGCCATGCCGGTGCCGGGCTCGCCGGCCAGTACCGGCACCTTCTGCTTGATGCGCGCAGCCACCGCATCGGCCACCGCATCGGCGGCCGGCTGGGTCCAATGCTGATCGCTGCGGTAGAACACGTCCTTGCCCGCGGCGCGGGTATCGGCCAGTACCTTGCGCGCGTCCAGTGCATCCACCCCGGCCGCCTGCAGCGAGCCCAGGATGACGTCATAGCGCTTCCTCACCGCATCGCTGACGACACGCCCTTCGGGCAGGCGATCTTCATAGAAGGTCACCTTGTCCGGCAGCACCAGTACTTCCAGGCGCACGCCACGCGCGGCCAGGGCCTGCTGGGTTTCGGCGATCAAGGCCGTGGCCGCCTGCACACCAGCGATGTCCACCTCGCTCAGGCTACCCCAAGCCGGGAACAACCAACCGTCCTTGCCGACGATCACCACGTCGGATTGCGGGGCCTGCTGCGCCGACGCAATAGCCATCGTTACTGTCAACGCGAGACCTGCGCCGACCTGTTTGATCCATCCGGTTGTGCTCATGCTTGTGTTTCCCATGCAGCCTTTCGGCTTAGTAAGAAAGGGTTACGTTGACGAACAGGCCACGGTTGCGTTCGGCCTGGTCACCGTTGAGTGCGAAGCGGTACTGCACGCTGGCGTCGAGTGAGGAACGCGGGCCGTGCAGGTTGTCTTCGCGGAACACCCGACGTACCGCGAAGCCAACGCCAGCACCCAGGGCCAGATCGCCATCCTCGGCCGCCAGACGGAAGCTCTGCCGCGAACCATCCGGGTAGAGAACGCCCTGTGCGCGGTCGCGCTGCCGGTACCAATCAGCGCCGACCACGGCGAACGGATTGAGCGTCCAGTTGTCACTGGCGGTATGCGGCCGGAAACTCCAGCCATAGCGGAACTCACTGGAAGCGAACAGCTGGCTGCGCTTGAGATGGCCGCTTGAACGCAGCTCCTCGGCCGGCAGGCCGGTAGTGGCGATGCGTTGCACATGGAAATCGGCGTCATTGTTGCTCCAGGCATAGCCGCCCTGGGCGTACAACTGCATGCTCGGCCAGCTGCGGTCGTCCGGGCCGGTGGCAGCACCGTGGTACCAGCCATAGGACAGGTAGGTCATCCAGCCGCCGGCGCTGTCGTCCAGCTGGTAACGCCCCTGCACGCCTTCACCGGTCAACACGGTTTGCGACAACCGGCACTGCTCGGCCGCGGACTGTGCGTACAGGCCGCCATGACGGTTGGCCGAACCGATGAACTGGCGGCGCTCGATGCCAAAGCCCAGGCCAGTGCCCGGCACCCGGAAACGCGCACCAAGAGCGGCGATGCTACTGGGCCAGCCGGTCGCAGTACGGGTGGTGGCGCCCCCCTGCGTGGCATCCACGCCGCCAAGATCCTGGCCGGTGCACGGATCAACGTTGCGCAGTGTTTCGTAACGGCCACCCCCGTCATACAGCACATTGGTCAGGCGACCGTAGAGCTCGATGTTGGGCTGGTAGGCAATCGGACGCCAATAGGCTTCGACCGAACTGAAGGCGGCATCGCCTGGCGTGCTCAATGCGGCGCCGCCCAAGGTGGCAGTGGTCTGGCGGGCACCACGCCAGCCGACGCTGGCCGTGATGCCCCAACGGCGTTCCAGCTCGGTCAACGAACTGCGCGCATAGCGGCGCTGCTCGGGGGTCAAGGACAAGTTGCCTTGATCGGCCTCGTGCAAGGCCTCGCGGATCTGCTGTGAGGCCTGGCCACGTTCGCTGGCCCCCATGCCGGCGCGGGCATAAGCCTGGTCCAGACCGATGGTCGGCGGCGCCTTGCCGGTGGCCGCAGCCGCCTCCAGGTCGGCCAGGCCCAGGCTGGTCTCGCCGGCACGCTGGTGCAGGTTGGCACGCTGCATCAACATGTCGACGTTGTCCGGCTCCTTCTGCAGGCCGGCATTCAAACGTTGCACGGCCTCGGCACGCTGGCCGGCATCGCCGGCCGACAACGTGGCGGTCAGCAGGCGCTGCATGGCCGGATCGTCCGGTGCGGCCTTGACCGCCAACTCCGCCTGCTCGATGGCTTCGCCCCACTGCTGGCGGCCATAGGCCGCGTAAGCACGCGCGGCCGGGGTCTCCGGCACCTGATCGGTCGGTTGCATCTCGCACTGCGTGCCATAGGGCGTATCGCGGCAAGCCTGCAGCGGCGGCGGGTAGGCTGTGGCGTCAAGCGCGCGTGCCAGCGAGCGCTTGCCGGCAGCGGCACGCCGGCTCACCACCTGCGCGTCGGTAGCATCCATGGCGTCCAGCAGGTGGTTGGCACGCGCCGCATCCCCTGCCGCCAGTGCCGCATCCACGGCCAGCAGGCGGATGTTGTGGAGCTGTTGCTCATCCAGCCAGTCCTGCGCCAGCGCGCGGTCGTAGTCCGCGTTGGCGCCGGCGTCGCGCCCCAGGCGCTGCAGCATGTAAGCCCGCAGCACCAGTGCGTTGGTGTCCTCCCCGTCATTGGTGATGGCGTCGGTGGCCGCTTGTACGCCCTCCTCAAGCCGGCCGCTGAGCATCAAGGCGGTCATCAGCAACAGGCGATGGCTGGCCGACTCCGGTGCAAGCGCGACGGCTTCGCGCGCCGGCTCCACCGCATCGGCAGGGCGGAACTCCATCATCGCCTTGTAACCGGCCTGCGCCGGCGCGACCGCCTGCGCCCGCTTGATGCGCAGCTTGCGCGCTTCCAGATCGGTGATGTTCTTGGCGCCAAGGTCCACCGCGGCCTGCAGCGCCTGCAGGGCGGCGTCCGCCTTGCCCTGGGCCTCCAGCGAGTCCACCCACAACATGGCCCAGGTACCTTGGCTGGGGTCGATGCGGTAGGCCTGTTCGGCTTGTTGCTCGGCCAGTGCCATCTCGCCCCGGTAGTAGCTGGCGTAAGCCTCGGTTGCCAGGGGATAGCCCTTCTCGAACGGGGTCTGCCCAGTCGTTGCCGTGCTGGATGGCGCGCGCGTGGCAGGCGCTGGCCTTGCGGCATTGGATCGACCCTGGCCCGAGGGACGCGGCGCGCCGGCGCCGCTACCGGTGGCACGCGCCTGCGCCTGCGCCAGCAGGTCGCGCAGGCGTTGCACGTCGGGACGCAGGCGTACCGCCTCGCGGGCCTGGGCAGCGGCCTGTGCATAGTCGCCACGGGCATAGGACGCATAGGCCTGCTCGGCGATGCGATATGCGGCGCCCGACAGCGGCAGTTCTTCGGCCATCGCCACCGGCACAAACGCGCCGGCGAGGACAAAGGCAACCAGGGGCTTCAACAGTTTCATGCTCATGCCAGAAATACATCCGGATGCAGGCGCGCTTCGCGCGCACGCCGTTGTTGTTCTTCCACGGCGAGGGTGATGGCCTGCTCGCTGGCAACACCGCGGCGCACCAGGTAGTCACCAATACGCCCGTCACGGTGCGGACGATAGTCATCCAGCGCTGCCTGGAAGTGCTCGCGCGAAATCAGCTTCATCTCCACCAGCAAATCGCCCAGCAGTGGCACTGCATCGATCCTGTAGTCGGCGCCGCACATCAGCCGCAGCCCTGCGTTGATCTCGCTCTCGCGCGCCACCTGCTGCTCCACGCGGTCAACCCTGGCAAGCTCGGCAAGCCGCAGCAGCCCTTCATCGGGCAATGCGCTGGCCACGGCCAGGCGCAGGACCCCGGGCTCGCTGTCAGGCAACGGCAGCACACGCCAATGCACGCAGGCCTCCACCGGCAAGGGGAAGCGTCCGGCCTTCAGATAGGCCACATCGACGTTGGCACGGGGCAGTTCTTCCTGGAAGGAGATCGCCTCAGCCAGGGTCTCGTCGTCCAGCCAACCCTGCGCCACCAGGATCCGCCCCAGCGGCTGTTGGCGGCCGCCCTGCTGTTCCTCAAGCGCCTGCTGCAGCCGTTCAGGCTCCACCGCCTGCCAGACACTGAGCAACTCGCCCAGTCGACGACGGGTCTGCACCAACTGGTTGTTGGTGGGAAAGTCATGCATGGTCTTGTCCCAGACCAGACGCTTGCCGAACAGCAGATAGCCGGCAAACATGCGCCAGGCGCGGCCGGTGGCGGCGCAGTTGATGACATTGCCAACCACCATGCGCGGCACCGACATCACCGCGTGCTCCCAGCCGTACAGGCGGTTGACGAAGTACATGCGCTGCAGCACGCGGGTGCCCAGTGCCGCGGTGGTGATCAAGGCCACGACCATCGGCCAGGAGCCGGCCTGGAACACCGTTGGAAATTCCATGTGCCAGATGCCGGTCATCTTCAATACCCAGAACAGCATCAGCTGCAGGAACAGCAGGTAGGCCAGGATGCTGACGAAGGAGGTGACGATGCCCTTGCGGTCACGCATCAACAGGTAGCGATTGGCAATGCTGCCGCCCCACCCCAGGGTCTCCCAGCTTTGCAGGCCGATGCCCAGTACCCAACGCGCCTTCTGCCGATAGGCCGCGCGGAAGTTGTCGGGGAAGTATTCACGCACGCACAGGGCCATCTTCAGGTTGCGCTCGCGCACGCCGCCCCAGCCAAACCATGCCGACGGTCGGCGCACCCGGAATTCCACAGGAAAACGGGCAAAAATCGATTGCATGCCCATGCGCCCCAGGCGCGCACCAATGTCGTAATCCTCGGTGAGACTGTCAGTGTTGAAGGGCTGGTTGTCGGTCTCGGCGCTCAGCGCCAGCAACGCGCGCCGCGAGAAACAGGTGCCGACGCCGGCCGACGGCACGGTACCGGCCATGCTTTCACGCACGACCAGGTCCTTGGCATGCCACTCGGCAAACTCGTCCATGTAGGTCCCGGCAACCAGCTCGTACCACTCACGGTCCAGCGAGGTGACCGGCAACTGGATCATGTCCTTGCGCGGCAACAGGTAGTTGAAGAAACGCAGCTCCAGCGGATGCAGCACATCCTCGCTGTCGTGCAGGATCACACCGGCAAACTCCAGGCCGTTGCGCTTCTCGTAGTCGAAGATCGACAGCACCAGCCAGTTCAGGCAGTCGGCCTTGTTGGTCGGCCCGGGGTGCGGCACTTCCACCCGCTGCAGGCGCCGATAGCGACGACGCATGCGTTCGACTTCGGCAATGGTCTGGTGGTCGTTGGGATAGGTGCCGACAAACACCACGTACTCGCGGTAATCGAGCACGTCGATCATGTTCTCCACCATCTGCGCGATCACGTCGTACTCGGCCCAGGCCGGCACCATGATCGCCAGCGGCTGCTCGTCCCGACTACGCAGGTCGTTGGCCGTCAACGGCCGGTAGGACGCGCGTTTTACCACCGTAAGCTTGCGCCATACCAAACGGATCCAGTACCAGAGATCAATGAACAGATCATCCAGGCTGGACAGCAGGATCAACACCGCCAGCACCACCGCGCCCTTCTCCAGAAGGGCGTAGTAGTTGGCAAGCATCACATTCCAGGTGACGGCGTCCATGGCAGCTTAGTGCGTATTCTCGAGCTTGCGGCGGTGACGGATCTGCGCCACGCGGGCAGCCAGCAGCAGGAACACGACCACGCCCACCAGCAACAACAACCACACCATGTGCCGCTGCCAAGCCGGCTGCGGGTTGCCATCGACCGCCACCCGCAGGCCTTCCGGGTCGTTGCGGTCGAAGTCCTGCACCAGGCCGCTGCCATCCAGCACCGCGACTGAGCCGCGCATCAGCCGGAACGGCTCGGCGATGCTCGGGATACGGTTGCCCAGTTCGCGATAGATGACACCCTGTTTGCCGCTGCCGCCGGCCACTTCGACCAGGGCTGCGTTGTCCAGGCCAGCGAGGTCGAGCAGGGTTTCATCCTTGCTGCCGCTGATGCGCAACTGGCCGCCTTCGGCCACGGCCGCACTCTGGATACCTTCAGGCTGTACGTTGAATGCCAGATAGGGCTGCCCCGGTGCAGGCACCGTCTTGCCCTTGGCCACGTCCAGGGTAGCGCGCTCCACCGAGGCACCCACCGCGTTGCTGACACGGATGACGGTCTGCAGGGTGGTCGGCGCATTCTGCAACCACGCCTCGGGCACCACGACCTGGTGCGGGCCTGACAGCTGTGCGGTCGCCCCCACGAAATCCGGGGCGGTGCCACGTTCCGCCATCACGATATGGCTGCTGGGCAGCAACGACACCGGATACGGCGTGGCCGGGTCATGGCAATGCGGGCGGGCGGGTTGGCGCAGGAACGACACCCGCACCTCGTTGCGCGCGGCGATCGCATAGAGCGGCACCTTGGCGGTGATGCGCTGCGGTTTGCCATCGGTATTGAGCACCTTGGCACCGAGCAGGTAATCGTTGAAGAAGATGGACGCCACTGCGCCCTCGCCCGCCCCGTTGGGTGCGGCCGATACATCGATCACGACCTCCGCAGGCAGCTTGCCGTCGCTGGAGATCAGGCCCAGGTCGGCATTGGCGATGCGGTCGCTACGGGCAATGATGTCCTGCGTGCCGGAGAACGCACCCAGCCGATCCAGCAGCAGGATGCCCTTTTCATTGACCAGTGGCTGCGCCTTGTTGACCTGCAGGTTCTGGCCCAGGGCATAGGCACGCCACTGTGCGCTCAGCAGGCCAGCTACCTCACCCGCAGCGCCGGGCGTGACCACCAGCAGCGGTTGCCCTGCCACCACGGCGGTACTGACGTTGCGCCCTTCAACCGCGGTTTCCAGGGTCGCCATGCCGCCCTTGCGCCAGGCGGCGAACGCCGCGGCGCCATCGGCATCGGCAGCCGCTACCTGCGTTGCCAACGCGTCCAGCGCGCGCTTTACCGATACACGCAACGCCGGGCTGGCAACCACCACGTCCATCGGCAGCGCGCTGTTGCCGCCCAGCGACAGCAGCGCACCCACTTCGGCATCGCTGCCAATGCGGTGCTGTGCCTCACCCGCCGCCAATGCCGCGTAAGCCGGCACCGTCATCAGGCTGGCTGGCACCTGGGTACCGCGCAGGTCGATGCTGTCGCCCACCTTGGGCAGTGCCGCAACGCTGATCCGCTTGCCCGCCGTCTCCAGCACCGCGCCCACGCGCCATGCCGTGTCATAACTGGCGGCATCAAGCTGGCGCCCATCCACCAGCAGGCGAACCTGGCGCGGCAACGCCGTCCAGGCCTTGGCAACCGTGTCGATGGCGCGCCCGTCGAACTGATAGCTGAAGCGCGTATCCGGGCCAATCCGCAGCACGTTGGCCGGCGCGCTCTGGTCGGCACACTGATAATCCGAGACGATCGACCACCAACCCACGCCAAAACGGACGAAGCCGGTGGAACGCGGCTCCCCGTCAATACCGATCAGCTGGCTCAGGTCGCCCTGGGCATCCGTAATGGTGCGGGCCGCCACGGCATCGTCATCGATGCTCAACAGGTTGGACGTACGCCCCGGATGTCCACGCAGGTAGCGTGCATCCAACTGCAACTGCGCGTTCTGGGTGGCCACGCCTGCAGGCACCGGCAGGTAGAGCTCGCGCTGGTTGTCCTGGCCGCGCAGGCTGATGGGTTGGCTGAAGCCCAGATCGCGCAGGGTCATGTTGCGCGAGACCAGCGCGTTGGCGCTCCACTCGCGGAACTGGCCGCCAGCCGTATCGGCAGCAAGCGCCGGGGCGCACAGCACCAGGGAAAGGGACAGCAACGGCAGCAGGCTGCCGGACTTGCGAAGCGTCAGGTTCATCGGGCCAGCTCGGATGGATGAGATGCAAAGGACAACGCCGCCGCAGGCGGCGCCAGTGAGGGCGCAGGTTCTGTTGTGGGCCGATTACACTGGCGCCCATGCGCGGGCGCGGCACCGTAGCGGATGCTGCGGCCCTGGAGGAGCGAGGGCGCCGACGGCCCTGCTGCCTGACTATAGAGATTGCTGGGGCAGTTTCCGCCGGGGATCACGCCCAACGACGGGTAAGAAAAAGCACCGCCCTTGACTCCCCCGGGACGGATGCCCGACAACGGAATTCCCATGGTCCCCTCGCCAGAGACAATGCGTACCCCTGTGTACGCTGGCACAGATTTTACACGGCTGTACCCGGGAAATGTGAAAACTGCGAACTACGTCACAAACGTAAGACTCGCTTATGTGCCGCCGAGGCGCGCAACCACGTGCGCACCGCCACCGACCCATTATCCGCAACTTACTGATTTACCTGAAACACCTGCCGGAGATAGGTGAGGTAGCCCGGGTCGTCGCACATGCTCTTGCCCGGGGAATCGCTCAGCTTGGCCACCGGCTGGCCGTTGCAGCGGACCATCTTTATTACGATGTTCAGCGGCGTGGGGCCCAGATCATTGGTCAAATGTGTACCAACCCCGAACGCAACCTGGCAGCGGCCACGGAAATAGTCGTACAGCTGCATCACCTTCTCGATGTTCAAGCCGTCGCTGAACACCAGGATCTTGCTGACAGGATCGGTACGGTTGGCCTTGAAGTGCGCCAGCATGCGGTCACCCCATGAGAACGGGTCGCCCGAGTCGTGGCGCACACCATCGAACAGCTTGCAGAAATAGGTATCGAAGTCGCGCAGGAACGCATCCAGCCCGACCACGTCCGACAGCGCAATGCCCAGGTCGCCGCGGTACTCACGCGCCCATGACTCCAGCGCCGCCACCTGCGAATCACGCAGACGCGGCCCCAATGCCTGGAACGCCTGCAGGTACTCGTGGGCCATGGTGCCATGCGGGGTCATGCCATACAGACGTGCGAAATGCACATTGCTGGTGCCGACGAACTGCGACCCCAGGGCATCGCGCAGCATCGGCAGCATGGTGCCATGCCACTCCCGCGAGTAACGCCGGCGCGAGCCATAGTCGGCAATGCGGCAGTTCTCGAACCCCGGGGTGTCGCGCAGCAGCGCGGTCTTGGCCTGCAGCCGGCGCTCACCTTCGGCGAAATCCGGTGTGGTGGTATTGCGGAACCAGACCTCGTTGATGATCGCCAGCAGCGGCACCTCGAACATGATGGTGTGCAGCCAGGGGCCGGTGATATCCAACTCGATTTCGCCCGGCACCGTCTGCGAGGGACGCAGGTCGATGTACTTGCGGTCCAGGTGGAACAGGCCGAGGAAATCGATGAAGTCCGCCTTCACGAAACGCAGGCGGCGCATGTACTCGAGCTCTTCGCTGCTGAAGCGCAGGCTGCACAGGTGATCGATCTCAACGTTGATCTGGTCGATGTAACGCGCCAGGTCGATGCCCGGGGTGCGGCACTTGAACCGGTACTGGACGAGGGCGCCGGGGTACTGGTGCAATACCGCCTGCATCATCGTGAATTTGTAGAGGTCGGTGTCCAGCAGGGATTGGATGATCATGGCCGCATTATGCGCTGGAGCTGCCCACGCTCCCACCTACCGCCCCTGAACGGCCGGGAGCGCCGTCGGCCGACAGGCACGACTTGCCTGCGCCCAGCCGAGCATTACCCCGCGCCACGTGCGTCAGCCGGCGCGGCCTACCGCCTCAGGAAAAGACGCGGCACCTGCAGCACCGCATGCGCCCAGATCGCGCACCACACGCCGATCTTCACCGGCAGGCTGCGCGTCGACGCCTCGAACTTGCGGAAGTAGCGCCACAGCCCGCGGTGCTTGTGCCACTCGACAAAGTAAGGCCGCGAGCGGCTGGAGACACCCCGCACATGCACGACCTGCAGTTCATTGGCGATGGCAACCACGGCCCCCGCCTCGCGTGCCCGGCGACACAGGTCCAGATCCTCGGCATGCAGGCGGTAGCCGCCATCCCAGCCGTGCAGGCGGTCAAACAGGCCGCGCGGCATCAACAGCAGGGCACCGGACAAGGCCTGCACACGTTGCAACGGCGCCGAACGGTCCACCTCCACCGCCAGCCGCGAACCCGCACCCGGGTTGCGCAGCATCGCCGCAAAGTCCGGGTCGCGCCGACGCACCGCTGGGTCGGGCACGCCCTGCTCATCCACCTGTTCCACCCCCAGCAGGCAATCCCCCAGGGGCTGGCCCAACGCACGCAGGCGCGACAGGGTCTGCGGCTGCACCATCAGGTCGGGGTTGATGAAAGCCAGCCACGGCGCGTGGCAATCCCGGGCGCCCTGGTTGCACGCCGTCGCCATGCCGGGATTGTCGGGGTTGGCGATGAAACGCACCCGCGCATCGGCCAAGGCATGGCGCTGCGCGATTTCCACCGACCCATCGCGCGAGGCATTGTCCACCACGCGGATTTCAGCCACATCATCTGCTGCACGCAGGTGCTGCAGGCATTGGTCCAACGTGGTGGCGCTCTGGTAGCTGACCACCACCACGGCAATCATTTCGTTCACTGCAGCTCCGTGCCTTGCGGGGTGTCACAGGCATCGAAAAGATCGGGCTGTGCGGCGGGCATTATCGCCTGCGCATACAACTGCTGCAGCTGCTGGCGGTGCAGGTACAACGGGTCGTTCATCAGGAACGCGGCCAAGCGTGCAGTCCATGCCGGCCAGCGGTTGGCCAATACTTCCATGTCGCCATCGGCCGGCTGGCCCTCATGCTTGCGGCCGACAAACGCGTTGTCACACAGCACATTGCGCCAGCCCAGCCCGCTCATGCGCAGGCTCAGATCCACCAGCGCCGCGTACCAGGAGCCATAACTGTCGGTATCCAGGCCACCGGCGCGCTTGCGCGCACTGCCGCGTATCAGCACCGCATGGGTGATGGCCGACGGCAACTCGGGCTGCAGCAGCGGCATCGCGGCCAGCGCCAGGGCCAGACGCGCGCCGTCGTCCGGCAGCGCATTGAGCTCGGCCGCACGCGGCCAGGCCACGGTTTCGCCCGCGTTGCTCCACGGTGTGGCGGTGGCGATGGAGGCATCACGCGCCAGGCAGTCGCTGAGCTGCTGCAGCCAGCCCACGCCCGGCAATGCGTCCGGGGCCAACACCGCCACATCGGCGTCGCCACATGCCCGCAGCATTTCCTGCAGGTGCGCGGGCTCGCCGATCGGCCGCGGCCGGCGTGTGTACTCGGCCTGCAATGCGGTGCGCGCCAACCAGTGTTCGATCACCGCCAGGCCACGGGGGCCGGCCTGGCCATCGTCGGCCAGCCACACCGGCGTGCCGGCGGGCGTGTTGGCCTCCAACGCTGCCAGACAGGCGTCCAGCGCGGCATCATCCACCCCTACTGGCAACAGAATGACCGGCAGGGGCATGGCTCAGTGGCCTGCCTTGGGCTTGTTGAGCGGATCCAGCGCACGGAACTTGCTGCCGTATTCGTCGGTGAGATTGCGTGCTTCCTGCGGGTTGCGCACGATGGTCGGGGTCAGCAGCACGATCACCTCGCTGCGGCGGCTGGTCTGGGTCTTGCGCCCGAACAGGCCACCAATCACCGGCAGCCGGCTCAGCCCCGGCAAACCCGATGAGCCCTTGCTCGCACTGTCCTCGATCAAACCCGCCAGCATCACGGTGTCCCCCGCGTTGACCGCAGCCTCGGTCTTCATCCGCCGTGTGTTGATGCGCACATTGCCGTTGTCATCGGGCTCGCCTTCCGGCGAACTGACCTCCTGGACGATGTCCAGGAACACCATGCCATCACGGGTGACGCGCGGACGCACCTTGAGGATGGTGCCGGTTTCCAGGTACTGCACCTGCGAATACTGGTTGTCGCTGATACCGGAGACCGAAACCGAATACACGGGGATCTTGCTGCCCACGTTCAAGGTGGCCACCGCGTTGTTGCGTACGAACAGCGATGGGGTCTGCAGCAGGCGTACATCGGTGACCTGGTCCAGGGCCGTGATCACCGCGGCGGCGTTCTTGCCCAGGAAGGTCCAGCTCAGGCCACCACCGCCCTTGCCATCACCGGGGATCAACGAGCCGGCGATATCGCCCCAGATGCCGCGACCCAAGGCCGAAGGCAGGCCAGCGCCGCCCTTGTCGACGGCGGCATTCACCGCCTGCTCGAAGTACCAGTTGACGCCGTAGCTCAAATCGCCGCTCAAGGCGACTTCCGCCACCTGTGCCTCGATATGTACCTGCATCGGCATCACGTCGAGCTTTTCCACCACCTCGCGGATGGAACGCCACGCCTGCGGCGTGCTGCGTACCAGCAAGGTGTTGGTTTCCTCGACCGCTGACACACCCACGCGATCGCCTTCCACTTCCAGCGTCACACTGCCGTTGCCCGAGCTGCGCTGCGGCAAGGCCATGCCTTCCCCCATGCCGCCGCTACCGGAACCACCACCGGTTCCACCACTCTTGCCGAAGGCGCCGCCGCCATCACCCAACTGATCATCGGCACTGGCTGAAGGATCCACCGTGCCACCGCCCTGCAGGCTGATGGCACTGGCACCCGGTGCCAGCGAGGCCGCGCTGTCCTGTCCCCCGCGCGAGCCACTGCCGGCACCGAACACCTCGGCCAGCCGATCAGCCAGGTCCTTGGCCTTGATGTATTTCAGTTCATGGGAGAACAGACGCGCACTGCCACCCGCGCTGTCGATGCGATCCAGCCACTGCTGGATCTGGTCCAGGTAGCGTGCCTGCGGGGTAATCACCAGTACCGCATTGGCATTGTCCAGTGGCATGAAGCGGAACATGCCTGCACTGGGCGTCTTGCTGGTTTCGCCAAACACCTTCTCCAGGTCGCTGGCCACCTGCGAGGCACGCCCGGACTGGATCGGGAAGACACCGACCGACATGCCGGAAAGCCAATCCACGTCGAAGATCTCGACCGTGCGCAGGTAGTTCTCCAGTTCGGTGCGGGTACCGCCCAGGGTGATGACGTTGCGGGCACCATCGATGCCGACAATGGCATTGGGCCGTGCATACGGCTTGAGTACTTTCTCCATCTCGCTGGCGGAGATGTACTGCAGCGGCACGACACGCACTTCATAACCACGCGCGGCCGATGTCGGTGCCGTGCTGGGTGCCACCGTGCCAGCCAACGGCTGGTCGGCAGGCACCACGTTGTAGCGCCCGCCGCTGTAGACCAGGCGGGCGTTGTTCCAGCCCAGCACCATCTCCAGCAGGTTCAAGGCCTGCGCTGGCGACACCGGCTTGGGCGTGGCCAGGGTTACCGTGCCCTGTACTGTAGGGGCGATCACATAGTTCTGGCCCAGCATGTCACCGAGGATGGCCTTGGTGACGGCCTGCACCGATTCACCCTCGAAGTTGAACACGGCAGTGCCATTACCTGCGGCCGATAGCGACGGCGCGGGTGCAGCCGCCGCGGCGCGGTTGATCACGGTGCCGTTGCCACGGCGGATCACCGCGCGGCTGCCAGCATCGTCGGCGACCGGTGCATCCACCTCGCCAAGCGCAGCGGTGCGCGCCGGTTGGCCCGCCACCGGTGTGGTGACATCGTCGGCGGCCTTGCGGCGTATCTCGGGCACCGGGGTGGTGACACAACCACTGAGGGTGGCGATCAGCAAGGTGATGGGGACTATGCGTGACGTCATGCGCTCACTCTACGGTTTCGGGCTGCCGGAGCGGCCGTTCTGGTTCTGTTGCGCCTGCCGGCGGCGGGCCTGGATGCGTTCGCGGATGGCCTGGATCTGCGCGGCCGATGGGCCGGCCGCGTCACTGGCCGCCTCGGCAGCGGCATTGGCGGCCCGGGCCGCCGCCGCAG
>DAMCTY010000013.1:0-76849 GCA_032112995.1 Stenotrophomonas sp.
CCTTGACATGGTAGGGGTCACAGGTTCGAACCCTGTACCGCCCACCACTTCCTTGGGAAGTGGCCTGTAAAAGCCCGGCTTTGGCCGGGCTTTTGCGTTTTGGGCTCCCGTGCGGCGTTGCGGCTGAGGCAGTCGGCGCGGGATTGGTTTAAGATCAGCACATCCCAGCTGACCGCATCCAAGGTGGCCCGCGCCAAGCGTCGGCCGAGCGTGTGACATGAGCACTACCATCGCCCACTGCTGATTCAACGCCACCGCCCTGATGCAGGCGCCGTCGTGGCGCTTTTTTATTGCCCGCAATTCCCTTGAAACTCCCGTGAAGCCACGCCGCCCGGCATGGTTTCCAGCCCGCCCGGCGGGTCGTGACCTTTGGTGAACCTCATGATCAACATCACTCTCCCAGACGGCAGCGTCCGTCAGTTCGAAAACCCGGTCAGCGTCATGGACGTTGCCCAGTCCATCGGTGCTGGCCTGGCCAAGGCCACCATCGCCGGTGCCGTCGATGGCGTGCAGGTCGATGCCAGCGACGTGATCGATCACGATGCCGCGCTGCGCATCATCACCGCCAAGGACGAGGAGGGTGTGGAGATCATTCGCCACTCCTGTGCCCACCTGGTGGGGCATGCGGTGAAGCAGCTGTATCCGGATGCCAAGATGGTGATCGGCCCGGTCATCGCCGAAGGTTTCTACTACGACATCTACAACGAGCGCCCGTTCACGCCGGAAGACATGGCGGCGATCGAGAAGCGCATGGGCGAGTTGATCGCGCAGGATTACGACGTCATCAAGAAGATGACGCCGCGCGCCGAAGTGGTCGAGATCTTCAAGGCCCGTGGCGAGGACTACAAGCTGCGCCTGATCGAGGACATGTCCGAAGACATCACCGCGATGGGCATGTACTACCACCAGGAATACGTGGACATGTGCCGCGGCCCGCACGTGCCGAACACGCGCTTCCTGAAGTCCTTCAAGCTGATGCGCATCTCCGGTGCGTACTGGCGCGGCGACGCCAAGAACGAGCAGCTGCAGCGCATCTACGGCACCGCCTGGGCCGACAAGAAGCAGCTTGAGGCCTATATCAAGCGCATTGAAGAAGCCGAAATGCGCGACCACCGCCGCATCGGCAAGCAGCAGGACCTGTTCCACCTGCAGGAAGAAGCGCCGGGCCTGGTGTTCTGGCACCCGAAGGGCTGGGCGCTGTGGCAGGTGGTCGAGCAGTACATGCGCAAGGTCTACCGCAACAGCGGCTACGGCGAAGTGCGCTGCCCGCAGATCCTGGACGTGAGCCTGTGGAAGAAGTCCGGCCACTGGGACAACTACCAGGACAACATGTTCTTCACCGAGTCGGAGAAGCGCACCTACGCGGTCAAGCCGATGAACTGCCCGGGCCACATCCAGGTGTTCAACCAGGGCCTGCACAGCTACCGCGACCTGCCGATCCGCTACGGCGAGTTCGGCGCCTGCCACCGCAACGAGCCGTCCGGCGCGCTGCACGGCATCCTGCGCGTGCGTGGCTTCACCCAGGACGATGGCCATATCTTCTGCACCGAGGATCAGGTCGAGGCGGAAGTGACCGCGTTCCACCAGCAGGCGCTGGCGGTGTACCAGCACTTCGGCTTCGACGATATCCAGATCAAGATCGCGCTGCGTCCGGAATCGCGCCTGGGTGACGATGCCACCTGGGACAAGGCCGAGGGCGCGCTGCGCTCGGCGCTGACCGCCTGTGGCGTGGAATGGCAGGAGCTGCCGGGCGAGGGTGCCTTCTATGGCCCGAAGATCGAGTACCACCTGAAGGACGCCATCGGCCGTACCTGGCAGCTGGGCACCATGCAGGTCGATTTCATGATGCCGGGCCGTCTGGGGGCTGAATACGTTGACGAAAACAGCCAGAAGCGCCATCCGGTGATGCTGCACCGGGCCATCGTCGGCTCGATGGAGCGTTTCCTGGGCATCCTGATCGAGCACCACGCCGGTTCCTTCCCGACTTGGCTGGCCCCGGTACAGGTGATGGTGGCCAATATCACCGACGCCCAGGCCGAATACGTCGAACAGGTTCGCAAAACCCTTGCAAATCAAGGCTTCCGGGTTGACGCGGATTTGCGCAACGAGAAAATCGGCTATAAGATTCGCGAGCATACGCTGCAGCGCGTGCCGTATTTGCTGGTCGTGGGTGACCGCGAGAAGGAAAACGGGGCGGTCGCAGTGCGCACGCGGTCCGGTGAAGACCTTGGTTCGATGTCGGTTGAAGCCTTCATTGAACGGCTGCAAGCAGAATTGAAGTAAGTAGAGCCCCGGCCCCGGCGGCACCGCCGTGGGGCCGGTTCTAATCCACTCGGAGATTGCAATATCAGTACCCCTGACAACAAACAGAACCGTCGCAACCAGGAAATCCGCGTTCCGCGTGTGCGCGTGATCGGTAGTGACGGCGAAATGATCGGCGTGTTGTCGCGCGACGAAGCGCTGTCGATGGCTGAGGATGAAGGTCTGGACCTGGTTGAAATCCAGCCCCAGGCTGATCCGCCTGTCTGCAAGATCATGGACTTCGGCAAGTTCAAGTTCGAGATGCAGAAGAAGGCCAACGAGGCCAAGAAGAAGACCAAGCAGGTCGAGATCAAGGAAGTGAAGTTCCGTCCGGTAACGGACGAGGGCGACTACCAGATCAAGCTGCGCAACATGCGCCGTTTCCTCGAGGACGGCGACAAGATCAAGGTCAACATCCGCTTCCGTGGCCGCGAAATGAGCCATCAGGAACTGGGTCGCGAGATGGCCAACCGGATCGAGGCTGATCTGGGCGAGGACATCGTGATCGAGTCCCGTCCGCGCCTGGAAGGCCGGCAGATGGTCATGATGATCGCGCCGAAGAAGAAGTAAGCCGAAGGCCTTGCGGCCGTCGTTTTGCTGAACAGGGAGGGGCTTTGGCCGCCTCCCTGTTTGCTTGCCTGTTCAGCTGATTTGGGCGCCTGTCTGCTTGCGGTTTGCAAGTGACTGGCGCGCAAGGCATAATGGGCGGCCCGGTTCGCCGGGTTTGTTGTTTGCTTCACCCAGGACCTGCCTGCCTCCAGTGGGAGCGCGGGCTTTTGACAGACAAGGGCAAGGATGGAAAGTGTGGGTCAGCCCACCGCCCAGTCAGTAAAGAGACCATCAAGGACATAGCAATGCCCAAGATCAAGACCAACCGGGCGGCGGCCAAGCGTTTCCGCAAGACCGCTTCCGGCAAGTACAAGGCTGGCCACGCCAACCGTAGCCACATCCTCACCAAGAAGGCGACCAAGCGGAAGCGTAACCTGCGTCAGACGAACCACGTCCGCGCAGAAGACGCAGGCCGTCTGGACCGCATGCTGCCCTACCTCTGAGGAACTGAACCATGGCACGAGTCAAGCGTGGTGTGCAGGCGCGCCGCCGCCACAAGAAGATCATCAGCCAGGCGAAGGGCTACTACAATGCCCGCCGCAAGGTTTTCCGCGTCGCCAAGCAGGCGGTCATCAAGGCGCAGCAGTACGCCTATATCGGCCGCAAGCAGAAGAAGCGCAATTTCCGTTCGCTGTGGATCACCCGCATCAATGCGGCTGCCCGCATCAACGGCCTGAGCTACAGCCGTTTCATGAACGGCCTGCTGAAGGCTGGTATCACCCTGGACCGTAAGGTTCTGGCTGATATCGCCGTGCACGACGCAGCCGGTTTTGCCGCTCTGGCAGAAAAGGCCAAGGGCGCACTGGCGGCATAAGTTCTTCCTGCAGCAGCTGTGGCGTTCACGCGCAGCGGCTGTGGTGAGACAATGCATGGGGAAGGGCGCAAGTCCTTCCCCATTCTTTTTTGTGTTGGTTGCCGCAGCGCTTGCTTGCGCGGCGATCAGGCACTGGTGGCGACGGGGGTCGGCCCGGCGCATACCGCGTAGGCATGCCGGCCAGAGGTTTCGTCGATCCCATGAGTGACATCCAATCCTTGACCGCACAGGCGCTGGCCGATGTGGCCGCGGCGCAGAGCCCGGAAACGCTGGAAAACCTGCGTGTTTCGCTGTTGGGCAAGAGCGGCAGCATCACCGCCCAGCTCAAGCAGCTTGGCGCCTTGCCGGCCGACGAGCGCAAGGCGGCGGGTGAGGCGATCAATATCGCGCGTGACGCGGTGTCCTCGGCCCTGGGTGAGCGCAAGGCGCTGCTGGAAAACGCCGCGCTGGACGCACGTCTGGCGGCTGAAAGCATCGATGTCACCCTGCCGGGCCGTCATGGCGAGCGCGGTGGCCTGCACCCGGTAACGCGTACTCTGGAGCGCATCACCGAGATCTTCGGCCGCCTGGGTTACGAGCTGTCCGAAGGCCCGGAAATCGAAGACGACTGGCACAACTTCGAGGCGCTGAACTTCCCGCCGCACCACCCGGCGCGCGCGATGCACGACACCTTCTACTTCGGCGACGGCCGCCTGCTGCGCACGCATACCTCCGGTGTGCAGGTGCGCTACATGGGCGACCACAAGCCGCCGCTGCGCATGATTGCCGCCGGCAAGGTGTACCGCAGCGACAGCGACCAGACCCACTCGCCGATGTTCCATCAGGTTGAAGGCCTGCTGGTGGATGAGCACTCCACCTTCGCCGACCTCAAGGGCACCTTGTCCGAGTTCGTGCGCGCCTTCTTCGAGCGCGACTTCGAGATGCGTTTCCGCCCGAGCTACTTCCCGTTCGTGGAGCCGGGTGCGGAAGTGGACATCGCCTGGCAGCAGCCCGATGGCAGCACCCGCTGGCTGGAAGTGCTGGGCTGCGGCATGGTTCACCCGAACGTGCTGAAGTCGGTCGGCATCGACCCGGAGCGCTACACCGGCTTCGCCTTCGGCCTGGGTGTGGAGCGGTTCGCGATGCTGCGTTACGGCGTCAACGACCTGCGCGCGTTCTTCGAGAACGACGTCCGCTTCCTCAAGCAGTTCGCGTAAACGAACGGCTGTAGTGCCGAGCCATGCTCGGCAGCTCTTGATCCGCTCAATAACGTTGACCCGCCCCAGGCGCAAAGCGCTGGGCATCAACAAAAAACCGCAACGGGAGGCCTACCTCCCCTCAAGGTAACCACATGAAATTCTCTGAAAGCTGGCTGCGCAGCCACGTACCAACCACTGCCTCGCGCGACGAACTCAGCGCCGTGCTGACCGCCATCGGCCTGGAAGTCGAAGAAGTCACCGCGCTGGGTGCAGGCCTGGACAACGTGGTGGTGGCGCGCATCGTTGAAGCTGCCCGTCATCCGGAAGCCGACCGCCTGCAGATCTGCAAGGTCGACGCCGGCCAAGCCGAACTGCTGCAGATCGTCTGCGGCGCGCCGAATGCGCGCCCGGGTCTGGTCGCACCGCTGGCCATGGTGGGTGCACAGATCGGCGAGCTGAAGATCAAGCCGGCCAAGCTGCGCGGCGTGGAATCCAACGGCATGCTGTGCTCGGCCAAGGAGCTGGGCCTGGATAACGACGCCTCGGGCCTGCTGGAACTGCCGGACGATGCGCCGGTCGGCACCACTCTGGTCGAGTATCTCGGCCTGCCGGATTCCAGCATCGAGATCAAGCTGACCCCGAACCGTGCCGACTGCTTCAGCGTGCGTGGCATCGCCTTCGACGTGGCAGCCGCTACCCGCAGTGAAGTGAAGCCGTTTGCCGCCGACGCCGTGCCGGCGGTGGGTACGCGCGAGCTCACCATCCAGCTTGACGCCAGTGCCGAAGCGCCGCGTTATCTCGGCCGCGTGATCGAGGGCGTCAATGCCGCCGCGACCACCCCGCTGTGGATGGCCGAGCGCCTGCGCCGCAGTGGCGTGCGCCCGGTATCGCTGCTGGTGGATATCACCCAGTACGTGATGCTGGAACTCGGCCAGCCGATGCATGCCTACGACCTGGACACGCTGAAGGGCCCGATTGCCGTGCGCCGCTCGCGCGCCGGTGAAGCCCTCAAGCTGCTGGATGGCCGCGACGCTGCGCTGGACGACAGCTTCCTGGTGGTCACCGATGCCGATCGTCCGGTTGGCCTGGCCGGCCTGATGGGCGGCTTCGATACCCGCGTTACCGACGCCACCAGCAAGGTCTTCCTGGAGGCCGCGCACTTCGCCCCGGCGGCCATCATGGGCCGCGGCCGCAAGCTCGGCCTGCATACCGATGCCGGCCACCGCTTCGAGCGTGGCGTTGACCCGCAGCTGCCGCGCATTGCCATCGAATACGCTACCCGGCTGGTGCTGGACCTGGCCGGCGGCACGCCGGCGCCGGTCACCGAGGCCGTGCGCGAGGCCGACCTGCCGGTCGCCGCCAACATCCACCTGCGCCGCGCCCGCATCCTGCGCGTGCTGGGCATCCAGATCGATGACGCCGAAGTGGAGCGCATCCTGCGCGCGCTGGGCATGCAGGTCGAGGCGGCTGCCGATGGCTGGACCGTTACCGGCCCGAGCCGTCGTTTCGACATCGCCATCGAAGAAGACCTGATCGAGGAACTGGCCCGTATCCACGGCTACGAGTCCATCCCGACCACCTTGCCGGGCGGCGCTGCACGCATCGCCATGCCCAGCGAAACCCGTCTGGACGACCTCAGCGTGCGCCGCCAGCTGGTGGCCCGCGAAATGCTGGAAACCATCAATTACGCCTTCGTCGATGCCGAGCTGTTGAAGCAGTGGCAGCAGAACGATGGCCTGGTCGCACTGGCCAACCCGCTGTCGGCCGAGCTGGCGGTGATGCGCCCGTTGCTGTTGCCGGGTCTGGTTGCCACGCTGGGTCGCAACGTGGCCCGCCAGGCCGGCCGCGTGCGCCTGTTCGAAATCGGCCGCGTGTTCGAGGCGCAGGCCGGGGAGGGCAAGCCCGCACCCAAGGAAACCGTGCGCGTTGCCGCTGCGGTGTGTGGCGATGCCGCCACCCTGCAGTGGGGCGAGAAGGCGCGCAAGGTTGATTTCCACGACCTCAAGGGTGACCTGGAATCGCTGGCCGCCGCCTCCGGCGCCGTGCTGGAGTTCCGCGCCTCGCAGCGTCCTTACGCGCATCCGGCGCGTTCGGCCGATATATGGCGCGATGGCCAGTGCATCGGCTGGATCGGCCAGCTGCATCCGCGCCTGACCAAGGCCATGGAAGTGGACGTGGACGTGTACGGCTTCGAGCTGGACCTGGCACCGCTGGCGGCGCGTTCGCTGCCGCGTTCCAGTGAGCTATCGCGCTTCCCGGCCGTGCGCCGTGACCTGGCCGTGGTCGTAGCTGAATCAGTCAGCTGGGCCGAGCTGTCCGCCACCATCCGTAGCGCCGGCGGCGAGCTGCTGCGCGATGTCGCACTGTTCGACCGATATGTTGGCCAGGGCGTCGAGCCAGGCTTCAAGAGTTTGGCTATGGGCTTGATTTTGCAGGACAAGTCGCGCACCCTGACGGACCGTGACGTGGAAGCCGTAGTCACCGATGTGGTGGCGGCGATTGATCATGGGCACGGCGCAAAGATCCGTGGCTGAGGCGGGATACAGGGAGCAGGCATGGCATTGACCAAGGCGGAGATGGCGGATCGTTTGTTTGACGAAGTCGGTCTGAACAAGCGTGAGGCCAAGGAGTTTGTCGACGCGTTTTTCGATGTGTTGCGCGATGCATTGCAACAGGGACGTCAGGTGAAGCTGTCGGGCTTCGGCAATTTCGATCTGCGGCGCAAGAACCAGCGCCCGGGTCGCAACCCCAAGACCGGCGAGGAAATTCCGATTTCCGCCCGTACGGTAGTCACCTTCCGTCCGGGCCAGAAGCTCAAGGAGCGGGTGGAGGCATATGCTGGATCCGGGCAGTAACCGCGAACTTCCGCCGATTCCGGCCAAGCGCTACTTCACCATTGGTGAGGTGAGCGAGCTGTGCGACGTCAAGCCGCACGTGCTGCGCTACTGGGAAACCGAGTTTCCCAGCCTTGAGCCGGCCAAGCGCCGTGGCAACCGTCGTTACTATCAGCGCCATGACGTGCTGATGGTCCGGCAGATCCGCGGCCTGCTGTACGAACAGGGCTACACCATTGGTGGTGCCCGCCTGCGACTGGAAGGCGAGGGCGCCCGCGAGGAGTCGGCGCTGAGCAACCAGATCATCAAGCAGGTACGCATGGAGCTGGAAGAAGTACTGCAACTGCTCCGTCGTTGATCTTTTTTGTGTGAAAACCGGTATAATCACCGGCTCGCCGCAAGGCGAAAGCAGTAACGATCGGGGCGTAGCGCAGCCTGGTAGCGCATCTGCCTGGGGGGCAGAGGGTCGTCGGTTCAAATCCGGCCGTCCCGACCAATTACTGCAGTACGGACAAGGGCTTGCGCTTCATTGCGCAGGCCCTTTTTTGTTGTGCACCCTATTTGCACCCTATTGGGTGGATCGGTCATGCCGTGCCAAGCGCGACGCTGCCTTTGCTGCAACTGCTTCGTAGAGTAGGCTTGCTCGAAACATAGGGGGGACGTCGGCTTGGCCAAGCCCGCGTTTCAGTAGGGTGGTGGACTACTGAATATTCAAATTACCCTTTTTGTATTCATATGCGATGAGATCCCAGGAGCCACTGCTGCTGTTTCTACCAGTCCAGGCATAGGTCCACGACTCAAATCCACCGTTCGGTAAGGTAGAAATGATAGTGATCGTCTGCCCCGGGTTGCCCGAGCTGGGGAGGGGCGTCGGTGGACCTCCACCAGGGGCGAAAGGCACCATCATTCCGCTGGAGACTTCGGTACTCGTTACCGAAATCTCAAGTGCCGTGCCGATAGGGCCATACTCCGGTGACTTGTCGCGAATCCATGCATAGATGGCGCTGCTTTCAGACGATCCAACAGCATAGGTCTTGGTCGTCGTTGTGGTGTTGGAAATCTGACGAGGGGCGGCTGATGATTCAAATGCCACTGAAACCCCGCCGAGAGCCAGTAATGTCGCGATTATTGCGGCCGTTGCATTCTTGTGCACGAACTTGATCCTTTTTTCGTGATTAAACAACTTGATAGCCAGTGGGGACTTCCATTGTCGCGAAGTTGATTAAAGGGGGGGGCGCATTCCATATGTCAACCAAGGACAAACTGCAGGGGTTATCTATCCGGAATTGGTGGCATGAAAAGACCTTGTTTGATGGTGGGATGCACCCTATTGCCTTATAACCCATTGATACGCAAAGGCATGGCACAACCCATTTCGCCCGCGCCTGTACACCCGTGTTTTCTAGAGATTCCAACAAGTTGGCTAGGTCAGTGCCGCTGCCAGGGGGGCAGAGGGTCGTCGGTTCAAATCCGGCCGTCCCGACCAATTACTAGCTTTAGATCAAGGGCTTACGGCAATCGTCGTGAGCCCTTTTTCGTTGTGGTCACTAAGTGTCCACTGCTCCGGCAGTGCAACCCCGGTGCTGACTGCTTGCCATGGCGGTTCGGTTCCGCCGAGGTAATGCCCGGTCGTGGGAGCAATCACGCAACGCATCCCGGTCAAGGTCAACTTGTTCGAGAGCAGTCGCTTTGATGCGGCCGCAAGTGCGACTGTGTTCCTCCCTGCCGCCAGAAGCGATCGGTGAGGATGGGGAGTCGACGTAAGACTTCCGTCCGGCAAGCAGCCCTCCAGCGTCCGCATGGACGAGGTGCTGGCGTTCATGGCTCAATGCATGGCGCACCGACTGGATGCAGTGGAACAGAGATTGATCGCGGCCGGCCTCCAAGCGATCACCAAGCAGGTTGCCCACCGGCTGAGCCCCGAACGCATGAATCTTGGGCTCGCTGGGCGCTATGCTCGGGCCAGGCCAAGGGCCGCCAGTGCCAAGTCGGGAGCGTGTCCTGCCCATGTCGGGCTGATGTCGTCACGCAAGGCGGGGAAGGGGGGGATGATGTTGGTGAGCCAAACAACTGATTCAAGGGATCTTTCATGCACATCAACAGCGCCCGGCTTCGCGAGCTCCGCACTGGCCGGCAATGGTCGCAGGAGCAGTTGGCCAATCTGAGCGGTTTGAACCTGAGAACCATCCAGCGCCTGGAATCCGGTGCGAAGATCTCGACGGAATCACTGCGGGCATTGGCTGCCGTCTTCGAGGTGCCTGCCGAAAGCCTGCTGACGGGCAATCCGTCCCCCAGTCAGCCAGCGCTGGAGGCGATGCGCGACGGCGTGCTGCGGGGCCTGGAGTTCACTGGTACAACCCCGAGGGCCGACTTCTGGTGGTTCGCCCTGGCTGTTGCGATGGTGCTTGCCTTCGCCCAGCTTTTCGCTGAGGCGATTGGCCAATGGGCGCTGGAAATCACCTCGCTGCTGGTGTTGCTGCCCTGGATCGCGGCCTGCACCCGGCGCCTGCGCGACGCTGGTTTGAACCCGTGGTGGCAGCTGATCAGTCTGGCGCCAGTAGGTGGCATCCTGGTGCTGCTCTATCTGCTTACATATCCCACCAAGGCGAAGGAGGCGGCCGAGGTGGCTGCGGGTTGAGCGACGGCCGCCGACAGTTGGGTGATTGCCTTGGTATGGGCGCGCTGTGTACCTATCGGTTATCCGCTATCTTGTTAATCGGATGTTGCAACCCTGAGATCGAGTTGCATCGAAGAGGGGGCGGGCCATCGTGCAACGCGCAATGGAAAATATGTACAAGCGGCCCAAGGGGGCTGGTTGCCAGATAGTTAGCCAGGAAAGGAAGCATGCGCATACTTATCATTGTTGCACTTCTCATCGGCCTCTATATTTTCATACCGTATGTGCTCCAGTTTTCACCAAACAAGTTTTACCTATTGTTCTGCCTGGGCATTTCGCTGGCATCGTTGAGGGCGATTTATCGCTACATCCTGAATCATTGGAAAGAGCGTCCTGAGCTCACTCAGACGCTCAAACTCAATGCATCTCATGTGGCTTTCCAGGCCGTATGCGCTACAGGCGGACTCTTCATCGTTCTCTGCTTCGCCTTGGGCATGTTGACTACCTCGATCCTGGGTAGCAGCACCATCGATCGCGGTACTGTCGTTTCATCGCGATCGTGGAAAGGATGCCTAAGAACGAGAGTTCAGATGGAAAACGCAGGTATTGTCAGGCTGTGCGCTGACGCTCGATATCGCAAGGGTTCCATCATTTTCCTGAAAGTACGCAGGTCGGCCATAGGCCACTACGTCGAAGATCTGCCTAGAAGATCATTCAAGTCGCTGCCCCTTGGCTGACTGAAATGATTGTCGACAATCCGCCTCCCGTCCCGGCTGCTGAGACGACGCGGTGCCATGCTGGGCCACGCCGCGCTTACCGTACTCGACCCAGTTTTCGATCTCGGTTGGGTTCAGATCGAACTGACGGCTTGCAGCAGCCACCGTCGTCTTGCCCTGGATGATCTCAAGGACCAGCGCCGAGTTGCGCCGGGCGGTCCAGCGCTTGATCTCTTCTCCCATCATTTCGCTCATCGGTGTCTCCCTTGGGAAAACTAACACCTGAGCAGGTTTTCAGTGGCTCATTACATCCTTTTACGCCCAGAAGCCCCGCGTTGTCGGGGGCACTTTGCAGGGAATGCCAAGGTTTGAAGATGGGGCGGCTGACTATCACGCCGTCCCATCCGGAGAATGCATCGTCGAGCGCTCAGAGCGCCGAGTCTGCTTTTGATTTCAACTCGTCCCGGCATTGTCCAAAATTCGTGTACTCGTAGGTCACGTCGATTTGGCCGCTGGTCATTGATTTGGCGTCCGCTTGGATGAGCAGGCTTCCCAGGTCGTTGGGAAGCGGACTCTTTTCGGAATCCCAATACGCAACAAGCACTCGTTCTTTCTGGACGAGTCCCATCATGAAGTCTTCGGGTTCGAGCCAGGTCGATCCAAGGACACGGTCGACCTCGTTGGACGGGGTGCCATATTTCGCGACCAAAGCCGTCTTGATCTCTTCGAAACGGCTGCGCAGTTCAACCCCGTATCTGCTCGATTCAACGGTTGCAGTGGCTCCCACTTTGCACAGCCCGTACTTGCCCGAGGCGACGAAAGAGTAGGTGCTGAAAGTCGGGTGAGGGATTGGCGCGGAATTGAAGGCGAGATACCCGTTCTCGACGAGATACGGAGGCTGCCCAATTCTTGCGGTCAGATCAGCGGCGGTCATACCCATTTCCGTTCCAAACGGCCCGGAAAGGCTACGTTGCTCTTGGGCCTGCGTTGCCGGTTGCGCAGCTGCGGTCGCTGCCGAATCCGCTACCTGGGTGGCGGCAGGCTGCTCGCTTCCGCATCCGGCAATTGCCAGCGCGGCCGCCAGTGTCACGATTTTCTTCACTTTTCCCCCTGTTAGGCGTTCTTGGCCTTGATTGAATCCTTCGATCCGAGAGCCTTGCTGCACGCGAGCGAGGCGCCGGCTTCGGCTCGGACCGTGCCGTAATGTAGCGGTATACGCTGCATCCGGGGGCGTTCTTATCCGTGGTAGATGCGGACGCTGTTGCTGGAGAAAGTGATCCGGATGCGGATCACCCGCAGGTGGGTGCTCGAGGTGATGATGTCGGCATTGCGACGACACTGTGCGGAATGCACTTTGCGTCATTCCATCTCATTGCGTCGGCGCCGTCAGCCTTGGTAAGCAAACCTTGGCTGCGATACGCCTTCGACGATGACCTGTTCCACAAACATGGCATAAGGCCTTACCCACAAGCCGAGGTCGGCATACAAGGGCTTGTAGAGAACCACTGCTTCCAATGTTTCGCTGCTCCGGGCGAGGCCGACCACCTCGTATTCGCCGCCTTTGAAATGGCGATAGCGTCCGAGCTTGAGATTGGGAAGCGGGGGCAGGTCGGACATCGATGATTTCTCTGTCGGGTACGGGTGGCGGAGCGTAGCAATTCAAACAACGGACTGCTGTGCGAACTGTTGATCGTGGTGCGAGGGGGATGCCGGCTCAAGCTGGACCGTCGTCACCAAACCGTGAAAAGAAGCAATGCGTTGCCGCAAAGCACTGAGGTAATCCCCTCCTGATTTCTGTTTGGTCGGGGGCGCCCAAGCGGGAATGGCAAGCTGCTTCTTTCCTCAGCGCTTGCCCAGGTAGCCTTCCAGCACTTGCCTGGCCAGCGTCAGGTTGGTGACGAGGGTAGGGCCGAGGAGGGCGCGCGTGGCCGGGCCGTTGCTGAGGCTCAATCCGCGGATATCGAGAGACTGCCTTATGCGCTTGCCCACGAATCTCTCCAATGCTGGAGATGCGGCCAAGGAGGCGCGGATTTCACGCATTTCGACGATCGCCTCGCGCCAGGCTTTTTCATCCGGGGTGGTGGAAGAGAAGACGGTGATGAGCCTGTCCAAGGTGGTCAACATGTCGTGAAGTAGCTCGTCTTTTGGCATATCTCTTTCCTGATTCAAAGCCTGAGCCGTACTGGTATTCAGATCGGCGCTGCTGTGTGCATTGGTAGTGGGGGCGGCGCGGCGGTGGTGATGCTGCGGACAGGCGGAGGGTGCAGTGGTAACCAGAGGGCGAAACTTGGTCGCCTCACAACGGGGAGGCCCGCGTGCGAAAAGCGTCTCCGCAATCCTTTGAATTCACCGATCTGACGCGTTGGGCGAGGGTAACAATCCTTTGCTAGTCTGCGCCTGAAAACAGCGATGGGCCATGGCCCCGGAGTGCACCCATGAAGTTCCTTGTTCATTGTATTGCGGTCCTTCCCTTGCTGGGAGCATTGACGGCCTGTGCCCCGAAGAACGAGGCGAAGGCCGGAGCTGGCCCGAGCGTCGGCATTGCCAATCCCGCCTCCGAGTACTGCGTAAAGAAGGGCGGCAAGATCGAGATCAAGAAGAACAGCGAGGGTGGCGAGTACGGAATCTGCCATCTTGCGGATGGCACCCAGATGGAAGAGTGGGAGCTGTTCCGGCGTGATAACGCGGCCGGCACCAAGTAAGGCATTTGCTGCGTGGCTTGGATGGCCAGTCATGACCCTCGCAGATTGCGTTCCAACGGCAAGCAGGATTGGCGGAGCCAAGCCGTGCTCGACGTGATATCACTGGCGTGAAAACCGCTGCCGGTACTGCAGGGGCGTCAGGTGGGTCAGCGCCTTGAACATACGTTGCAGGTTTGAGTCGCTGCTGAATCCAAGTTCGTGGCTGATTGTTGAAAGCGATGCCGAGGTCAGCGTCAGGCGCTCGGCTACCTGCGCCAGTTTGATGCGGCGCGAATAGACTGCTGCGGCGCAGCCAGTTTCCTCCTTTACTTTGCGCGCAAGCGTGCGGGAAGACATGTCCAGCCGCTCTGCGAGTTTGGCCACGGTCAGCTGACCCGCGGGTAATGCTTCAACCGACGCATGTAGCCTGCGCAGCAGGGCACTGGGTTGCTGGATGAGGCTTAGTGCCTGGAAGGCATCGTGGGTTTGCGCCGCCCTCGGCAGCACCATCAGCTTGACCAGATCCTGCACGATGGCGGGGCTGACTGTCTGTTCGATCAGATTCTGTGCAATGGGCAGGTAGCCGCTGACGCCGCTGGCGGTCGCATGTCGTGGTGCATGGATGCAGGTGCTCTCTGCCTGCCAGTGGATCTTCGGGTGGCGCTGGCGCAACGTGTCGACCAGCCACCAGGTGGCGGTGGCGGCCTGGCCATCCAAGCGTCCGCTGGCTGCAGCAAGGCTGACCCCCACGCAATAGCTCCACAGCAGTGCGCGCTTGGGGAGGCGCGAAAGCGCCCGCACCAGCGCGGTGTTGTTCTTCAGCGTCGCTTCAACCTCGGCGGCGGACTCGGCCCAGAACCCGGGTACGAGCACGGCATCGAGAAGCGGGTCATCGATGCTGCCATGGGCCTGCATTTCCAGGCCTTGGCTACAGTTGACCGGCCCGGCTTTCAAGCCGACAAAGCGGGTTTGGAATAGAGGTTGCCCTGTGCGGCGATTGGCTGCATGCAGCAGGTCGGCGAAGCCAAGCAGGCCGGCAGGCATGCAGCCGGGATAGAGCAGAAGGCCAATCTGGCAGGTTCTTGGCATGGCTGGTATTGAATGGAATATGGCGTTTCTCGCCATTATCGGACGGGCCGCGTCGGCTCACCATGGGGCCTCTTTCTACCGGCCAAGCCATGAAAATCCAGCAGCTCCGCAACGCCACGATCATTGTTGAAATAGGCCCGCATCGCATCCTGGTCGATCCGATGCTGGCGGGCAGGGCAGCTTTGCCGCCGCTGCGCCTGTTTGCCGGATTACAGCGCAATCCGCTGGTGGATCTGCCAGTGGAAGCCGAGCGGGCGCTGCAGTCGGTCACGCATTGCCTGATCACCCATTGCCAGAAAGGTCATTTCGATCATCTGGACCGTGCCGGCAAGTGCTGGTTGCGCGAACAACGCATCCCGGTGATCTGCACGCCGCATGATGCCGCGCATCTGCTGGCGCGGGGCTTGAACGTGCAGTCCTTGCCTGAGACGCATGAACTTGGCAGTCCTTTCCTGGGCGGAAGTATCCGCACCGTGCGCTGTACCCATGGTCGTGGTGTGATCGGGCGTTTGATGGAGCATGGGGTGGGCTATTTCATTGAGCTTCCCGGCCAGCCCAGCCTCTACCTCTCCGGCGATACCGTGCTTACGCCGACAGTCGCGGACTTCGTGCGCAAGCATCAGCCGGATGTCTGTGTGATCCCTGCCGGTGGCGCACGGTTCGATCTTGGGGGTGAGATCATCATGGGGTTGGATGAGGCGATTGCGTTCGCGCGTATCGCCCAGGGCGTTGTTGTCGCCAACCATCTGGAGGCACTGAGCCATTGCCCGGTGAGTCGGCAGGCGTTGCTGTTGGCTGCGCGCGAGGCAGGGCTGGCGGATCGCCTGCGGGTTCCTGCGGATGGTGAGGTGCTGGAGTTCTGAGCACAGGTAGTGCCGAGCCATGCTCGGCATGGGGTGTTCCCGGTAAAGCCTCTGCCGAGCATGGCTCGGCACTACCGGAGTCTGAAAAATCGCTGGAGATTCGCTTCCCGGGTGCGCTGCGCTTACCCGGGCTACGGCGTTCGGGCGCCTGGCGCTGGGGTCAGCCGATGGTTTGCTTGCTTCGCGGCTTACGCCGCTCCCACAAAAAATCCGATGCCAGAGGGCTGGCATCGGATTCGGGATAAGTCATCGGCAAGTGGGATGTGTCGGGGCGTTCTTGCTTGCTCGGCTCAACCAGCGGCGCTCAGCGGTACTGCAGTGTCCTGCAGCTTCGGCCAGCGCTTCAGGATCGCTGCGCGGATGCCGGCGGCGTCAATCCCGGCTTCGGCCAGCAGATCTTCGCGGCTGGCATGGTGCTGGTAGCTGTCCGGCAAGCCCAGGTGCAGCATCGGCATCACCACGGCTTCGGCGTTGAGCAGTTCGGACACGCCAGAGCCAGCACCGCCGGCAACCACGTTGTCCTCGACGGTGACGAAACCGTCGTGGCTGCGTGCCAGTTCCAGCAGCATCGCCTTGTCCAGCGGCTTGATGAAGCGCATGTTGACCACGCTCAGGCCCAGCTCGCGGCCCACCTGCTCCGCCGCCGGTACGGCCGCGCCGAAGGCGAGGATGGCCAGGCGGCTGCCCTGTACGCGCAGCTGTGCCTTCCCGATCTCCAGCGTGGACAGGTCGGTGCCGACGGCTGCGCCGGGGCCGGTGCCGCGCGGGTAGCGCACGGCCGCTGGGCCCTTGTACTGCAGGCCGGTGCTGAGCATCTGCCGGCACTCGGCTTCATCGCCCGGCGCCATCACCACCATGTTGGGCACGCAGCGCAGGTAGCTCAGGTCGAGGTTGCCGGCGTGGGTGGCGCCGTCCGGGCCGACCACGCCGGCGCGGTCGATGGCGAACAGCACGTCCAGGTCCTGGGTGGCGACGTCATGTACCAACTGGTCGTAGGCGCGCTGCAGGAAGGTGGAGTAGATGGCGACCACGGGCTTGGCGCCCTGCGTGGCCATGCCGGCAGCCAGCGTCACCGCATGCTGCTCGGCGATGGCGACGTCGAAGTAACGTTCCGGGTATTCCTTGCTGAAACGCACCAGCCCGGAGCCTTCGCGCATGGCCGGAGTGATTGCCAGCAACTGCGGCTCGGCGGCGGCGGCATCACACAGCCAATTGCCGAAGATGTCGGTATAGGTCGGCTTCTTGGGCGCGCCCTTTTCCGGCAGACCCTTGCTGGGATCGAACGGGCCAACGGCGTGGTAGCCGATCTGGTCGTCCTCGGCCGGCTCGTAGCCTTTGCCCTTGGTGGTCATGATGTGCAGCAGGTGTGGGCCCTTGGCATCCTTCAGGTGCTTGAGGGTCGATACCAGCAGCGGCAGGTCATGGCCATCGATCGGGCCGGTGTAGTGGAAGCCCATCTGCTCGAAGGCGGTGGATGGCACGAACATGCCCTTCCACTGTTCTTCCCAGCGCTTCACGAAGCGGGCAGGGGGGCTGTGGCGCTTGTCGCCGAGGATCTTCTTGCCACTCTCGCGCAGCGCATTGAGCGTGCGGCTGGCGGTTGCCCGGCCCAGCATCTTGGTCAGTCCACCGACGGCTTCGGAGATGGACATGTTGTTGTCGTTGAGGATGACCAGCACGTTCGGCTCGTCGTCCATGCCGCCGGCGTGGGCCAGCGCTTCGAAGGCCATGCCGGCGGTCATCGCACCATCGCCGATCACCGCGATCACCTTGCGCTCGTCGCCCTGGCGCTGGCGCGCGATGGCCATGCCCAGCGCGGCCGAGATCGAGGTCGAGGAGTGGCCGACGCCGAAGGTGTCGAACTCGCTTTCCTCGCGCTTGGGGAACGGCGCAACGCCGTCCTTCTGCTTGACGGTATGGATGCTGTCGCGGCGCCCGGTGAGGATCTTGTGCGGGTAGGTCTGGTGGCCCACGTCCCACACCAGCTGGTCGACCGGGGTGTCATACAGGTAGTGCAGGGCGACGGTAAGCTCGATCACACCCAGCCCGGCCGCGAAATGGCCGCCACTCTTGCCCACGGATTCGATCAGGTAGGCGCGCAACTCAGCGGCGATGGCTGCCAGCTCGCTCTCATCGAACGTGCGCAGGTCATCGGGAGTCTGGATGCGCGACAGGCGCGGGTAGCTGGCAGAGTCGATCATGGTCTTCGCGTTTCACTCGAAACGGTATTTTCCCCGTCCGGAGAGGGTGGGGCAAGCAAAGCGCGACACCTGTGAATGCCGGATGACGTGGTTTTGCCCCAAGCTGAAGCGATTGTTCAGCCTGGACGGTATTTCCGCGTGAATGCGATGCCGCCGCGCGGCCGTGTCAGGCGACGCGTTGCTGGGCCTTGCGCGGCAGTTGGGCCTTCAGGAAGGCCATCTGGTCGGCCAGTATGTTGCGGTTGGACAGGATCAGGTGCTCGATCCAGCTGGGCCGGTACGGCACTGCCAGCAGAGGCATGTTGGCCTGCTGCGGGGTGCGGTTGCTCTTGCGCGAGTTGCAGTGGAAGCACGCGGTGACCACGTTCTCCCAGGTGTCCTGGCCGCCCTTGGACACCGGCAGCACATGGTCGCGGGTCAGCTGCGGGCGGCTGAAGTGCTGGCCGCAGTAGAGGCAGAGCTGGGCGTCACGCGCAAACAGTGCGGTGTTGGTGAGGTTGGGGGTGGGGTCGATGGCGCGCGAGCGGGCGTGGCCGCGCGAGGCGATGATGGGGTGCAGGTCCATGCCGCTGCGCAGGCCGGTCAGGCGCGAGATCGCGCCATGCACGTGCAGGCAGGGGTCGCCCAATGTCCAGGCCACGGCACCGCGGGCATACAGGCAGGCGGCGTCCTGCCAGGTGATCCAGTCCAGCACCCGGCCATGCGCATCCAGCGACAGCAATCGCACAGAACCAAGTTGGTGCAGGGAGGGCGGTAGTGAAAACCCGTCTGTCGGAGCGGAAGTCCCGGCTCCGGTATCGATCAGACTACGCGGTGTAGTGTCTGTCTCCATCGGGAAAACAGCTTATACACGATACGTGACAATTTGTGTAAAGGCCGATGGCGGTTGGCCTTATAGGAGCGGCGTAAGCCGCGAGGCTGCTGGTGTTTCAGGCGCCTGAAAGCTTACCCCTCCCCAACCCTCCCCTCCGCCTTCGGCGCAAGGGAGGGGGCGAAGCGGAAGCTGCCCTCACCCCAACCCCTCTCCCGCGGGCGGGAGAGGGGCTTCAGGGTCGCAGGCATTCCTGATCTCTCCCTTCTCCCGCTCGCGGGACTGCAGCCCCCTTCTTGGGGGAAGGTGCCCCGAAGGGGCGGATGAGGGGAGCTTTGCGCTGTTTTTGCTGTCGAATCAGTCGCCGAAGCGGACCGAATCCATTGCCATCAGCGAGTCGGCGCCTGCAGCAATGCCGGCGGCATGGCTGAGGGTGCGCGGCAGGATGCGGGCGTAGTAGAAACGGGCGGTTTCCAGCTTGGCCTGCTTGAACGCTTCCGGATGGCTGGAGGCCTGCGCGGCCACCACCGAGCGCGCCCACCAGTAGGCGACGGCGACATAGCCGCTGTAGAACAGGTAATCCCAGCTGGCCGCACCCAGTTCTTCCGGGTTGGCGGCGGCACGCTGCAGCACCTCGATGGTCAGCTTGCCCCATTCCTTGGCCTTGCCACCCAGGGCCGGCAGGAACTCGGCCACGGCCGGGTTGCTGGCGTTGTCGGCGATGAACTGCTCGATCTCGGCCAGGAACAGCTTCAGGCCAGCGCCCTGCGAGACGGCGGTCTTGCGGCCGATCAGGTCAAGTGCCTGGATGCCGGTGGTGCCTTCGTACAAGGTGGTGATGCGGGCGTCGCGGGCGTACTGCTCCATGCCGTGCTCGGCGATGTAGCCGTGGCCGCCGAACACCTGCTGGCCGTTGTAGGTGGCCTCGATGCTCCACTCGGTGAGGCAGGCCTTGACGATGGGGGTGAGGAAGCTGACCAGCGTGTCGGCGTCGGCACGGGCCTTGTCGTCCTTGGCATGCTGGGCCGCGTCGAGCTGGGTGTAGGCGTGCGCGGCCAGCAGGCGGCCACCTTCAGTCAGCGCCTTGGTGGTCAGCAACATGCGGCGCACGTCGGGTTGGGCGATGATCGGGTCGGCCGGCTTGTCGGCCAGGATCGGGCCCTTGGGCGCGCGCGACTGCAGGCGTTCGCGGGCATAGGCCAGCGCGCCCTGGTAGGCGCGCTCGGACTGGGCCAGGCCCTGTACG
Source organism: Stenotrophomonas sp. (assembly GCA_032112995.1). Taxonomy (GTDB): domain Bacteria; phylum Pseudomonadota; class Gammaproteobacteria; order Xanthomonadales; family Xanthomonadaceae; genus Stenotrophomonas. The sequence continues at coordinate 19,961 of DAMCTY010000013.1, forward strand.
CCGACGCCGAGGCGGGCGGAGTTCATCATCACGAACATAGCCTGCAGGCCCTTGTGCGGCTGGCCGACCAGGTAGCCCTGGGCGCCGTCGAAGTTCATCACGCAGGTGGACGAGCCGTGGATGCCCATCTTGTGCTCCAGCGCGCCGCAGCGCAGCGCATTGCGCTCGCCCTGCTTGCCGTCGCGGTCAACCTTGTACTTGGGGGTGACGAACAGCGAGATGCCCTTCGGGCCGGCCGGTGCGTCCGGCAGCTTGGCCAACACCAGGTGCACGATGTTGTCGCTGAGGTCGTGCTCGCCGGCGGTGATGAAGATCTTGGTGCCGGTGATGGAATAGCTGCCATCGGCATTCGGCTCGGCGCGGGTCTTGAGCAGGCCCAGGTCGGTGCCGGCATGCGGCTCGGTCAGGCACATGGTGCCGGTCCAGTTGCCGGCCACCAGCGGCTTGAGGAAGGCTTCCTTCTGCCAGTCCTCGCCGTAGTGCTTGAGGGCCTCGACCGCGCCGTGCGACAGCATCGGAAACAGGCTCCAGGCCAGGTTGGCCGATGACACCATTTCGCTCAGCGCCATGCCCAGCGTCTCCGGCATGCCCTGGCCGCCGAAATCCGGCGATGCGGTCAGGCCGGTCCAGCCGCCTTCCACGAACTGCGCATAGGCTTCCTTGAAGCCCGGTGCAGTGGTGACCTCGCCGGTGGCCTTGTCCAGCTTGCAGCCGGTCTGATCGCCAACGGCGTTCAGCGGGGCCAGCACGGCGCCGCTGAAACGGCCGGCTTCTTCCAGCACCGCATCGATGACGTCGGCGCTGGCGTCCTCAAGACCCATCGCGGCAAACAGGGACTCGGCCTTGAGCACGTCGTGCAGGGCGAAGCGGAGGTCGGTAACGGGGGCTTTGTAGTTGCTCATCAGAACGATCTCGAACGATGCGGGAAACGGTGGGGATCAGCGCAGCACGCCGGGCAGGCCAGGGGCCTGGTTGAGGCTGTTGCGCGACTTGATGTCGAAACTGCGTTGCTTCTTGTCTTCCGGTGTTGCGCTGACGCTGCCTTCCAGCTCGTAGAACAACGTGCTGCTGCCGGCCAATGCGTCAGCCACCACCAGGCGCGCGGCCGAGGCCGGCTGCAGGCGCACCTTGATCACATCCGCCGATTCCGGGCCGATGGACAGCCCCGGGGTTGCGCTCAGCGTGCCCGCCGCCTCGTCGCCCACTTTCACCGCCAGGCTGACGCTGTCAAACCGCATCGGCATGGAGCTGTAGTTGCGCAGGCGCAGGTCTACCTCCCAGTTGCCGTCGTTGCCCACGGTGAGCTGCTGGATGCTGGCTGCCGGTTCGGAAACGCGCTTGACCGGGCCGCTGCCACAGGCGGTGAGCAGCAGGGCGAGCATGGCGGTCAGGGCGTACTGCGGGCGAAAACGCATGGGGCGGGGTCCTCGGTTGCGGAGGTTGTCGTCGAAGGATACTACGGCGTATGGCGCGGCGTGCGGGTACAGGTATGCACATGCGACCAATTGCGGACAGGATGGCGGAACCTGCGCGGTCATGCATCAAGTGATGCAAGGGGCAGTGGTTGCCGCCTTTCGCGTCACTTTCTGGGGATACATCAATGCGTTCATTCAAGTTGTTGCCGCTTGCAAGCGCTATCCGCGGCGGTCTGGCAGTTGTGGCGCTGTGCGCCTCCGTTCCGGCGCTGGCAGCGCCGCCGCAGTTCGATCTTGAGGCCGGCAACATCGAGGACGTATTGCCCGAATTCGCCCGCCAGGCCGGCGTGCAGATCGTGGCGCCCGCGCATTCAGATGAGGCCGGGCGCATTGCCGTGGCCGAGTTGAAGGGGCAGATGGAGCCGCGCCAGGCCTTGGCGCGCCTGTTGGCCGGCACCGGCCTGACCGTTGCCTCCGACGATGGCCGCACCATCACCCTGCGTGCGGCCACGCCGATGCTGGCATCGCTGTCGGGCCTGGGCGGGCTGGCGATGGGCCAGGCGGTGCAGCCCGAGGCTGCTGCGGCACCGCCGCCGCCGGCCAACCCGAATGTGAATACCTTGGACCAGGTGAGCGTGGTCGGCAGCCAGATCAAAGGCAGCAAGTCGGCGGCGATCCTGCCGGTGGCCACCCTGCAGGCCGAGCAGATCGAGGCCACCGGTGCGGTGTCCGGCGACGACCTGTACCGGTCCATCCCGCAGATGGGTGATGTCTCCTTCAGTGGTACCAACGGCGGCAACAGCTCCAACTACGCACGCGGCGACATCGCCTCGGTCAACCTGCGCGGCCTGGGTGTCGGCAACACCCTGCTGCTGATCAATGGGCGCCGCACCGTGGTCCATCCCACCAGCCAGGCCGACGGCAACCTGGTACCGGTGCTGACCTACAACGCCAATGCGGTGCCCGTGGCCAACCTGCGCCGGGTGGAGGTGCTGCTGGATGGTGCGGCCGCCATCTATGGCACCGATGCGGTGGCTGGCGTGGTCAACAACGTGCTGCGTGACGACATGGATGGCGGCACCATCAGCGTGCAGAAGGGCTTCGGTGAAGGCACCGATCTGAGCGATGTCGGCGTCAATGGCATGTGGGGCAAGAACTCCGAAGACCTGCGTTCCAACATCACCATCGCCTTCAACTACTACAACACCACCGGCTTGAACTCGCTGGACCAGGACTGGACCCGCGATGGCAACCGTGCGGCGGATTTCCTGGGCACGCCGTTCGAGGGCCTGGCCGGTACCGACAACCGCAATACCAACAGCCCGTGGGGCAATTTCACCGTCAATGGCCCGCGCGTCTCGCAGGACGGCACCTGGCTGACCACTGCGGCGGGCGCCTTCCATGTGCAGCCGACCAGCAACAGTGGCTGTGCTGCCACCCTCGGTGATGGCCTGTGCGTACAGTCCGGCAGCAAGGCAACCTCAGGTGCCGATGCCAATCTGCGCGACAACCAGCAGAGCCAGTACCCGCTGTCGATCAGCCCGGATGTGCGCCGGCTGAACCTGTTCGTCACCGGCAAGCACGATTTCGACAACGGCCTGTCGTTCTTCAGTGAGGCCGGCATTTACGACTCGCGTGCCTACAGCCTGCAGAACGGCGTCAACACCATCACCGCCTTGCCGATGACGGTGGCGGCCAGCAACTACTGGAACCCGTTCGGCGCGATGTACCTGCCCGATGGGTCGCTCAACCCCAATCGTCTGCAAGGCCTGAACATCGGCCCGGACGGCCTGCCGGTGACCATCACCAGCTACCGCTTCGAGCGCCCGACCCGCATCGAGGTCAACAATACCCAGGTGCGTGCACTGGCCGGCCTGCGTGGCTTCCACTTCGGCTTTGACTGGGAGTCGGCGGCGCTGTACTCGCAGGCAAAGGTCAAGGACACCCAGGACGCGGTGAGCATGTCCTTGTTCCAGCAGGCGCTGGCCAACCCAACCGCGTCGGCCTACAACCCGTTCTGCGGTGGCTGCAACGACTGGGACAAGCTGGACCAGTTCTTCTACAAGGCGCAGCGGCAAAGCAAGACCGAGCTGTTCCTGTGGGATTTCAAAGCCTCGCGTGCGGACCTGTTCAAGACCTGGGCCGGTGACGTGGGCATGGCGGCAGGCCTGGAAGTGCGCCATGAAACCCAGCGCGACGACCGCGATGCGCGCGTGGACGGCTCGGTGACTTTCACCGACGCCATCACCGGGGTGGAATACCCCAGCGACATGTATGGCGTCAGCCCGACCCCGGACACCTATGGTTCGCGCACCGTGGCCGGTTTGTTCGCCGAGTTCTCGGTGCCGCTGGTGTCGCCGGAGATGAACGTGCCGCTGGTGCGCTCGCTGGACCTGCAGGTGGCCGGGCGTGCCGAGCGCTACAACGACTTCGGCAACGTCGCCAAGCCCAAGCTGGCGCTGGGCTGGCAGGTCTTTGATGGCCTTACCCTGCGCTCGTCCTGGGCCAAGGGCTTCCGCGCGCCCAACCTGGAGCAGATCAACGCGACCGTGGTCAGCCGCTCCAACAACCGCACCGACTACATCCAGTGCGAGGCCGACGTGCGCACCGGCACGCAGGCGTCGATCGCCAATTGCGGCGGCTATACGTATTCGACCACGGCGCGCCGTTCCGGCAACCCCAACCTCAAGCCGGAAACCTCTACCAATACCAGCGCCGGGCTGGTGTTCCAGCCGCGTTTCATCCCCGAGAACTACGGCCGTTTCACGTTTGCCGTGGATTACTACAAGTATGAGCAGGAAGGCATCATCGGCCTGTTCGGCGAGGGCAATGCGCTGATCCTGGACTACATCCTGCGCCAGCAGGGCAGCAGCAATGCCGCCGTGGTGCGCGCCGATCCGACCGCGGATGACATCGCCCGCTTCGCCGGTACCGGCCTGGCTGCCGCTGGCAAGGTGCTCTACGTCACCGACCAGTACGTCAACCTGGAGCCGCAGACGCTGCGTGGCGTGGACTACAACTTCAGCTGGAACTCACCGGAGACCGCCATCGGCCGCTTCGACGTGTCGGTCACCGGCACCCACCTGGTGGAGTTCTACCGCCAGCGCTCGCCGGCGCTGCAGGCGCTGGAAGATGCAAAGGCCACCGGTCTGGTCGATCCGTCGATCCGCATCACCGGTGGCGGCAACCTGATCGGCAATGGCGGCAACCCGGAATGGAAGTGGTCCGGCACCCTGACCTGGCGTTACCAGCAGTTGTCGGTGGGCGCCAACGCACGTTACGCAAGTTCGTACGTCGAGAACGGCTTGACCCTGGCCGACGGCACACCGTGGACGGTGAAGTCGCAGACCCTGGCCAATGCCTTCGTCAAGTACGATTTCGAGCGTGAGGGCTGGCTCAACGGCGTGGCAGTCAAGGTGGGTGCCAACAACATCGCCAACAAGCGACCGCCGGTGTCCGATGATGTGTTCGGTTTCCCGTCCGGTGTGTACCAGGCTAATCCGCGCTATTGGTACGTCAATGTGAGCAAGGCGTTCTGATGTTCGACAAGGTTGTAGATCCCCGATGGCTGCAGGCAAGCCGGGTGCCGCGATGAACGCGGCACTCGCCCGTGACCGGGCCGGCTGGCTGGCCGAGCACGTGCTGCCCTGCGAGCCGGGGCTGCGCGATTGGCTGCGGCGGCGTTTGTCGCTGCGCCAGGACGTGGACGACGTGGTGCAGGAAACCTACGCCATCCTCGCAGCGATGGCGGATGTGTCGCATATCCAGCAGCCCCGCGCCTATGTGTATTCGGTGGCCCATTCGGTGGTGCTGCAGCAGCTGCGCCGCGCGCAGGTGGTGTCGATCGAGGCGGTTGCCGAGATCGACCGCGTGGCGATTGTCGGTGACGAGGTCAGCCCCGAACGGCTGGCCTCTTCGCGGCAGGAGCTGGCACGCATTGGCGCGTTGATCGACGGCTTGCCAGAGAAGTGCCGCGAGGCCTTCGTGTTGCGCAGGGTCGAGGGCTACTCGCAACGCGAGATCGCCCAACGCATGCAGATCAGCGAGAACACAGTGGAGAAACACATCTGCAAAGGGATCCGGGTATTGATGGATTCGATGAAACGCGATGACACCGCAATGCAGGACGACAAGGAGCGGCCCGCCGCGCAAGGAGCCCGCCATGCGCGCCGGCGCTGAAATGAGCATTGATGATGTGGCCGCAGCGTGGGTGGCGCGCGAGGACCGTGCGCCGCTCAGTGGTGACGAAAGTGCCGAGCGCGATGCCTGGTTGCAGGCCGATGCGCGGCACTTTGGCGCTTATGCGCGCGCCCATGCCGTGCTGGCCCGTACCGACCGTGCCCGCGCCTTGTCGGCCGGCGGCATGGACCGTGCCTACACCGCGCAGGCACCACGCCGGGCGCGGCGGGTATTGCGCTGGGCGGTGGCCGTGGCGGCCACGGTGGGTGTGCTGGCCATCGGCGTGCAACGCCACGAAGACGGTGCCGACTACTACGCCACCCGCAAGGGCGAGATCCTGCGCGTGCCCTTGCAGGACGGTTCGGCCATCACCCTGGACTCGGACTCGCAGGTGCGCGTGCTGTTCAGCGACAGCCGCCGCGATATCCAGCTGCTGCAGGGGGAGGCCTTGTTCGACGTGGCCAGGAACCCCGAGCGCCCGTTCGTGGTGCGTGCCGATGAGACCGACGTGACCGCCGTGGGCACCAGCTTCGCGGTCAGCCTGACCGAGCGTCGCAGTGGCGGCGTGGAGGTGCTGGTGCGCGAAGGCGTGGTGGACGTGGCAGATACCCAGGGTGCAGTCGCACCCGCAAGGCTGGTGGCCAACTACCGCGCGCTGGCCAATCGCAGCCACGGCATCCGCATCGAGGCGGTGGCCACCGATGATGTTGATCAGCAGTTGGCCTGGCGCGAGGGCATGCTGTCCTTCAATGGTGACACCTTGTCGGTGGCGGCGGCGCAGTTCATGCGTTACAGCGACACCCGCATCGTCATCGATGACCCGCTGGTGGGCAGCCGCCGCATCGTCGGCCTGTATTCGGCCAGCGACCCGCTGGGCTTTGCACGCAGTGTGGCCTTGAGCCTGGGCCTGGTGGTGCAGCAGCACGGCAACGTGGTGCGGCTGAGCTCCCCTGACGCCGCGCCACACGTGGCGCGGTCCATGCAATGAATTCGGGAAATCACATGCAGCACGACAGCAAGCGTATTCTGGCATTGGCGGTAGTGACGGCGGCATTGCTGGGCGCAGGCCAGGCCTGCATCGCCGCCACCGCCGCCGACAAGGCGGTGTTGATCCGCGATGCCATGGTGTTCGACGGCACCGGCCGGGCGCCTTTCGCCGCCAGCGTGCTGGTGGAGGAGGGGCGCATCGCTGCCATCGGTGAGGGCCTGGCAGCACCCAAGGGCGCGCGCGTGGTCAATGCACGCGGGCAGGCATTGTTGCCGGGCCTGTTCGACCTGCACACGCATTGGACGCCCAATGCCACCCCGTCCGAACTGCCGCAGGTAGCCAACCTGTACATGGCTGCCGGGGTGACCACGGTGAGTGATTTCCACGAGCCGCCGGAAGCCTACGCGCCACGTCGCGCCTGGCTGGCGTCCATCGCCGCGCCGGACGTCAAGTTCGCCGCGCGCATGAGTACGCCCTTGGGCCACGGTGCTGACTGGGGCGACGAAAACACCACGCGCTGGGTGAACTCGCCCGAGGCGGCGCGCGCGGGTGTGCAGGCGGTTGCCGCCTACAAGCCGGATTTCATCAAGGCGTTCACCGATGGCTGGCGCTATTCCAATGCCGCCGACAACAGCAGCATGGACGAGGAAACCCTCACCGCGCTGGTGGACGAGGCCCACAAGCACGGCCTCAAGGTCTTCACCCATACGGTGATGGTCAAGCGCGGCAAGGCCGCGGCACGTGCCGGCGCGGATGTGATTGCCCATAGCGTGCAGGACGGGCCGGCCGATGCCGAGCTGATCCAGCTGATGCGTACCCACGGCACGGCGTATGCCCCGTCGCTGGCGGTGTACCTGCCCGAGCGGGTGGACGGCAGTGGCCGCAACAGTGGCAAGCCCGAGGTACTGGCCCAGCGCGAGCAGAACTTCGCCAACGCCCTGCACAACGTCAAGACGCTGCACGATGCCGGCATTCCCGTGGTGGTGGGTACGGATGCAGGCATGACCGGTACGCCGCATGGCGCATCCACCCTGCGTGAGCTGGAACTGCTGGTGCAGGCCGGGCTGAGCCCGAGCGAGGCATTGCTGGCAGGCACCTCGGCCAGCGCGAAGGCACTGGGCGTGGACGACCGCGGCACCATCGAGGTCGGCAAACGTGCCGACCTGCTGCTGGTGCGTGGCCAGCCGTGGAGCAGGATTGCCGACATCCGCAACACCCAGCAGGTCTATGTCGCCGGTCGTCAGGTACACGGCCGCGGCGCGGTGCTTCCGGCGGGCAACAAGGCGCTGGCACTGCCCGCGCAGCCGGTGCAGGCGCTGGTGGATGATTTCGAGCGTGCCGATGGCCGTACCGCACTGGATACGCTGCGCGTGGACGAGGCCGACGGCGGCAACGACCGCACCTGGCAGGTGACCGAAGTGGTGGCGCGCGAGACCGGCGGCAAGGCTTTGGCCACGCAGGCCAAGTTGTCGAGCAAGGACACGGCGTTTGCTGCCGCTATCCTGCCGCTGAGCCGTGGTTCGGTGGCCCCGGTGGATGCCACGGCGTACCGCGGCGTGCGCTTCGAACTGCGTGGCAGCGCGCCCGAACTGCGGCTGGAGGTGCGTGCACTGGGCAATCGTCGTTTCATCGCGCCGTTGCAGGCGGGCGATGCCTGGCAGGCCGTCGAGATCCCGTTCGCCACCTTGCAGGGCCAGCCGCCTTATCGCGCCAAGGCACCGGTTGCACAGTGGCAGGGCGATGACCTGCAGCAGCTGGTGTTCTCGGCCAGCGGTGCAGCAGGCAGCAAGGTCTGGTTCGAGATCGACAACGTCAGCTTCTATTGATGCGGCAGGAGTACGGGATGAAACACACACGTTTGCGCCCGTGCCTGCTGCTGGCCGTGCTGTCACTGGCCGGAACTGCTGGCGCGACGGATGTCATTGCAAGCCTGGATGCGTACGCGCCGCGGCAGGCGGCCGTGGGTGTGCAGTTGTGGCAGCAACCCGAGCTTGGGTACCTGGAGCAGGCGTCCTCCGCTCTGCTGCAGCAGGAACTACGCCAGGCAGGCTTTCGCATCCAGGCCGGGGTAGCGGGCATGCCCACGGCCTTCGTTGCCAGCTACGGCACCAAAGGGAAGGGGCCGGTGATCGCGCTGTTGGCGGAAATGGATGCGCTGCCGGGCATGGCGCAGGCGGCTGCGCCGGTACGCACGCCCATCGCCGGCCAGGACGCGGGTCAGGCCTGTGGTCACAACCTGTTTGGTGCGGCATCGGTGGGCGCGGCGCGGGCCATCGCGCAATGGCTGCAGCAGACCGGCAATCCCGGCGAGGTGCGGTTGTACGGCACGCCGGCCGAAGAGGGCGGCTCGGGCAAGGTCTACATGACCAAGGCGGGTCTGTTTGATGATGTTGACGTGGTGCTGCATTGGCATCCGTCTGCCGAGAATTCCGCCGCGCAGGGCACCAGCCTGGCCAATATCAGTGGCAAGTTCCGTTTCCAGGGGCGGGCCGCGCATGCTGCCATCGCCCCGGAACGCGGGCGGTCTGCGCTGGATGGCGTGGAGGCGTTCAACTACATGGCCAACCTGATGCGCGAGCACGTGCCCGATGGCACGCGCATCCACTACATCATCAGCAATGGTGGGGCAGCGCCCAACGTGGTGCCTGCCGAGGCCGAAGCGTATTACTACGTGCGGCATACCGACCCAGCGGTGGTGCGTGATGTGGTCGAGCGCCTGCGCAAGGCCGCCGAGGGTGCAGCAATGGGTACAGGCACCACCGTGGCGTTCGAGCAGACCGGCGGCGTGTTCTCGCTGCTGCCCAATGACACGCTGGGGCAGGTGATGCAGGCCGCGCTGCAGCAGGTGGGGGGCGTGCACTACGACGCGGACGAACAGGCCTTCGCGCAGCGTCTGCAGCAGAGTCTGGAAAAGCAGCCGGGGCTTGAACAGGCAGAGGCTTTGCAGCCGTACCGTGCCGATCTTGCCGGCAGCGCATCCACCGACGTGGGCGATGTGAGCTGGAACGTGCCAACGGCGGGCCTGAGCACGGCTACCTGGGTGCCCGGCACACCGGCCCACAGCTGGCAAGCCGTGGCGGCGTCGGGCATGTCCATTGGCGCCAAGGGCGCACTGAATGCCGCCAAGGCCATGGCCCTGGCGGGTGTACAGCTGCTGCAGTCGCCGGGGACGGTGGCCAAGGCAAAGCAGGAGTTCGATGCGCGCCGTGGCCCGCAATTCCGCTATACCCCGCTGCTGCAGCGGGCTGATCCGCCACTGGACTACCGGCGCAAGCCTGAGGGTTGAGCGCGGATGTCGCAGGCCTGACACGGCAGGTCGACACAGGCTTCACCCGGGCACAGGCACTCTCCCCCGGGAGCGATGCCGCTGGGTAGCCCATCGCTTCCAGGGCGGCGGCCCGATCCCCTCCATCGGGCCGCCGCTCGAACTTTGAGCCGTCGGTCGGTTTTGCATGACACCGGCAGCGGGCGTACACTGGCCCCTGTCGTGTGGGGCGGTAGCTCAGCTGGGAGAGCGTCGCGTTCGCAAGCTGGCCGGTAAAAACCGGAATCGCCTCACCGATCAATGACTAGACCAACGCCCGCTCATCAGCGGGCGTTTTGCGTAAGGCGGTCGGGGAGGGCGAGCGAGTCGCCGACACTTACGCTGGCTTCTTCGATGCGGGATCAATGCTAATGAGGACGAGGACCAGCCTCATTGGCATGGGCTGGCCTCGTTGATTGCTTGAGCCTCAGAGCGTCGCAATTATCATGCTAGGTTGAAACTAGGCGATGGTCTTACGGAACAATGAGTTGGCCAGTTACTCGAGAGCGGTAAGCGGCCTGCAAGCCGGCAAGGCAAGCCCTTGGTCGTTTACGTCTTACCGCCCAAGAAAACAACCAGATCAGCGCCCAGCTCATTGCGTCCTTTCAGGTAGTCCTGCAGATGTGCATGTTCCCACTCCGGATTTTCATCGACCTCATCGGCACACTGCAGTAAAAACTGCGCAATCATTCGCATCTCACCTACGTCAATCATCAGCGTTGCTTCGGTCAAGCGCATCGGGGCCTCAGTATCCCGATCCATCTTTCCAAAAATTTTCAAGACAAACCCCTTTTAGTAAATCACGGGCTCAATTACGCCGCCCATTGAAACAAATATTTGGCACATGTAGTCGTCACCCTGGATGCATCTGTCTGCGGCCACTCCTTTTGCGACGTCCGTAACTAGCGAGGGGCACATCGCCAAATTGAACCCTCTCTTTCTCAAGAAGTCCCTGACGCGATTAGACAGCTTTTTTGGGTCAGTTCCATGGCTCCCCGTGCCATCTTGATTCACCACGATGTCGGTGCAGCCTCGCTCACAAACATGTGCGTGTCTTTGCTGCCCGTCAACGTGAGGAGCATCTATTCGCACTGTTGTCCGATTCCCGCCCGGCACTCTTTCTGTGCGACCAGAATGAGCCTTGCCGAAGAAATCCGTCCAGCTCAAAGGGTTGGAGCCTGCATACCCATATGTGCTTATCCCGCCACCCAACCCAATCGGATCGGACTGCAAGTAACGCCCTGTGCTCGGGTCGTAGTCGCGGTAATAGTTGTAGTTCAGCCCGCTGACCGCATCGTAGCGCTGACCCGGGAAACGCATGTCGAACACGAATGCCTGACTATCACCGTCCGGGTCTTGATTCGGCACGCTATCGCCAAATGCTTCGCCCTTGATGTCCCATGTCCATACCGGCACATTGCGCATTGGGTTGAAGACCAGTCGTGGTGTGCCCAGATGATCCGGTTCGATGTAGTGCAACACACCATCGGCCAACAGGCCGACTGGCATGTCATCCATCCAGACCACTTGTTGCGTCGCATTGCCCAGTGAGTCGTAATCGCCAAGCCAGTGCCCAGCTTCGTCATAGGTAGTGTAAATGGAACTTGTTGTGTCCAGTCCGCGTTGCACGCGTTCACCGTGAGCGTTGTACGCGTAGTTCTGAACCGCAATGCCGCCGAGCCTTACCTGTGACAGGCGATTGCCTTGGTTGTAGGCAAGCTCCTTCGCGCTACTGACAGCCATGACGGTATTGCCAGCTGCATCGTAGGTGCGCGCACTGTTGCCCGCGCTGCTCAGTCGGTGGCTGGTTGGTTCATAGGTATATGGCACCGAGCCGTTCGCATTTGCAAAGCTCAGCCGGTTCCCGGTAGCGTCATAGGTGTATTGCTCAATTGCCACATTGGCCGTGCTATCACGGAACTCGGTCAAACGCCCCAACGTGTCGTAGTTCAAGTCAGCCGCATAGCTGCCAGACTCCAACGCAGTGATGTTGCTGACCGAGTCGTAGCCAAGCCCGATTTCGAGGTCGTGACCGCTATCAACCACGGCGGTGGGCCGATAGTCCGTATCGAAGCTGCGTACCAGCGCCCGGCCGTTGCCGTATTGCCAGCCGGTGCTGGGGCCAAATGGCAGATAGTTGGCCCCAGTCAGCAATACCTGGCGTCCGCTGCTGCCGCTGGTGACGCCAACTTCGGTGATGCGACCCTGACCATCTCGAATGTAGTCAGCCACCGCACCGTCGGGATAGATCACCGAAGCCAGATTGCCGCCGATGGTATAGGTGTAGCGCACGACGAAGGTCTTTCCGTTCGTGATCTGTGCTTTGCGGACCGTATCGCCGAAGCGGTTGTAGCAATAGTCCGTGCGTCCACTGCTATCCACCATCGTGCTGAGTCGTCCAATGGCAAAGCTTTCACCTGCTGCGCACGCGGTTGGCGCGGTGTCGTAAACATAGAAGACATCCTCACCTTGGGTGGGATAGCTCTTTGATGTCATCCGATTGAGCGCGTCGTAGGCATATGTCGTGGTGACGCCACGCGCATCGGTACTGGTCTTGAGATTTCCGGCTTCGTCGTACGCGCGCTGCGTAGTGCCTGTATCTGGGCTGGTGGTGGCTCGCAGTTGACCCAGACCATCGTAGCTATAGGTGGTCTTGAGCCCCTTGGGGTCGGTCACTTCAGTTAGGTTGTCCAGTGCGTCGTATTTGAACTGGGCGCTGGCTGCTATGCCGCCCACGTCCTGTAGTGATTGCGTGAGGCGGTTCAAAGCGTCATACGTATCCGTAGTGATGCTGCCCTGCGCGTCCGTTGTACCAGTAGCGTTGCCTGCAGCGTCATAGGAAAAATCAGTAGGATTTGCGTTTGAATCAGCAAGAGTTTCAACCTGTCCGAACTGGTCAAATACCCGCTGCAAGGAGCGCTTCAATATGCCGGTGGCATCGCGGGTGTCTTCTTGAATTTTCTTACCAGCTCCGTTCAACGAATACTGGATGTAGTTGCCAGCTGCATCCTGTACTTTCACGAGGCGTTGTGCCGCGTCGTAACCCAGTGTAATCACCGCGCCATCGGGATTGGTGACCGTGCGGACTTTTCCGAACGGGGTATAGCTGAACTGATAGGCTCGATCGCCGTTGCCAGCAGCGCCTGAAGCATTGGCGCGAGACGTCTTGGCCAACAACCAACCACGGGCGTGATAAGCGTAATCGGTGATCAGCCCACTGGCATCGCTACGCCGAACCAGTCGCCCATTGTAGTCGTACGCGTTATTCGTTGCCTGTTGGCCAGTCGGATTGGTGACTTGATACAGATCGCCAGCTTTGTGGCAGGCACCCCCTGCAATACCGCAGCCAGTCTCATCCGTCGTCATGTAATACGCATACCGGGTAATGTCAGCCATATCCGTGCGCGGCCCATCCTCGCTCAGTAGCAATCCGGGCAATGGACACTGAGTGGCATCCACCGCATCACAGTAGGTATAGGTCCACCGTCGAACCCCTGTTGGGGCCACTCCATTGGCAGTGCAGGTGTAGCCAGCGCTGATTGCCGGATCAATCTCACAGTGCGCCGTAACCTGCCCCCGGCTGTTGTACGCCCATGCCTCCGAACCCTTGATGGCATTGCCTGCATCGGCGACCGTTCGGGTCAGCGGCAGCTGAGTATCACCCCACCATGTGGTGGTCGTAGTGCGCTGGGAAGCTTGCCCGGATGCATCAACCTGCAAGCCAAGCCGCCCCTTGGTGTCGTAGTTGAACTGCGTGATCGCACCCTTGAAGTCGGTAGCAGTTGCCGGGAAGCCATTGGCATCGAACGTCAGCGCGGCGAACTTATTGTCGCAATCAGGGCCGCACGGTCCGCTGGCAGAATTGGCCCGCATCAGGCCATTCGGTACGGCAAAACCGTAGGTGACTTGTGCGCCACTTGGATACGTGACGGTGTTGGTGCCATTGGCGCCGTAACTGACGTTTACCACATCAGTATTGCCAGCCATTCGGGACATGACGGCACGGCCCTGGGTGTCGTAGCCGATATCGACCAGGCGCGTTCCGGTCTCATCGATTTCCCCCGTCAAGGCATTCGGCAGGTTGGTGTTGGTGGTCAAGGTCTGTTCGTTGTAAACGTACTGCCGGAAGGTTGAGTCCGGATAAGTCACTTTGATCAAATTGCCTGTCGCGTTGTACGTGTATTGCGTGACACCACCATCGGGCTTTGCCACCACGGCAATGCGCCCTTGCGGGTTGTAGGTGAAATTCAGCTCTCGGCCGAGAGGGTCGGTAACGCTCAGGAGCAGTCCTGCTGATGGCGCAACGGAGGCAGGAGTGCTGGTTGTGCTGTATTCAAAGGTCAGCAGCTGGCCGTTGCTATAGGTTAGTGCCCGCAATAAACCTTGCGCATCGTAATGTTCAATGTCACGAGAAGCAGCCACGCTGTAGTTCCAGCCTACAAATGCATTGGCCGCGTCGTAAATCGGAATCAGCTTATCCTGCACACCAGCATCTGGTGTCCAAGTGCCGTTCAATAGCGTGAATCCCACGTACCGACCATCTGGCCGATAAACATTCGCGACACTAGTCGTCGGACTGCTTAAGGGTTCAATCCTTCGGTCGTAGCTGTGCCGCCAATTGCTGCCTATCCGGGATGACGCTACCGACTTGTGGCTGTTGTAGAAGCGCTCGAATCGGAGCAGGCCAAGATCGATATCTATGTCATTTCGGTATTCGTTGCCCGTGGCGAAGTTGATAGGGTCGCCGACACAGTTGCAGGGCTTTCCGTTGTTTTTTTCAGGCTGATAGGAATACTTGGTGGCGTACACATAAGCGGTACCTCTACACGGTGCCCCCGGAGACATGGCGACAACATCTCCTCGCGCCGATTTTGATGGATCCAGCATCGCCAACGAGTAGCCGCAATGACCATACTTTGGCCAAACCCGTAGCCAATCACTCCACCATGCGCTAATAGCCGCCTGAACGGTCGAATGCGGCCCAAGGTCTGCATAGCTATTGTGAAAATATGGCGCACCATAATAGTAAGCGCCAGAACTTGTCGTCGCCGACGGATTCAACGCCACCCCTACAGCAGATGAGAAGGCCTCAGTAGACGCCAGCCACAAGGAAGAGTCCGACGTACCGTAGGAATCATTTGCTTTCCCGGCTGTTGAAACAGCAAAAGCTTGGATAGGGAAAATAAATAAGAAGGCAGAAAGAGCCATTAACTTCAGTGCAGAAGCAGCACGCATATCCTTATCCCTTTTTACTTGAAAGGTTAATCCAGCCCGACGGATGACGATGTAAGGGGTTGCGCGGGCTCTGTCAACCGCAACCCAAGCACTTCCGATAAGCGCCATACCTACCGTCACGCTCTCGACCTAGCAGCCCGCCGCATTCGCAGACATCGGTGCTTTCCCCGTGATTCCAACGCCATAGCCGGATGCTAGTGATCAGCATCGAAAGGGCTCCAACGCCGAAGCCAATCAGGGGTAACCATTGAGCCGTTTGGTACGCGCCTGCAAGCAATGCGGACTGTCGCATGCCTTCGATAACGAAAGTTGCCAGCATCGATACGGCCAAAAGCCCCAAAGCCGGTGCGTACATCCGTACTGCCATCCAAGTCCAACGATCCATCGTCCTGCTCCTTTGGTTGTTGCTGTGATCGTCCGTGGTAGTTGTCGCACTGGATGAGACGTGGATATCCGAGATCACTCTAGCGGGCTATGTTCCTGCCGTTTGGCGAGCGCATTTCTGTGTTCTGTGCGTCGAAGCTCGTCAGTTCTTTGTGCTGCCCTTTCCTGATACTTTGTTCGTCAAGATGTCAAACCAATGCACAGGAGGTGCGTCGTCTACGGCATTGACCGAGGAAGGGCGGAACAAAGAATGAAGAATTAGAATCCGGTCATTGTCGTTGATAATGGATTTCCCTTCTTTGTCGTCACGCATCAAGGCTAGGAAGGTCTTAACCATTGTCTCCCGCTCTTTGGCATCACGCATCATTTGCAGATTTTCAGAAAGCAGTCTACTGAGCATCTTGAGTACCCAAACGCCAGCAAACGCAAGAACTGCAATGGGAACTAAGGTGAGCAGGGGGGATGTGTCTTTCTGCCCAGCCGCCTCAAATAGATGTGGCATTGCGAGCGTCGCAAAAACGATGATGAAGATGGTGAGCAGCACTCCAAATGAAGTTGCAAAACCGATGGCAACCTTCTTGTGATTGACGGCACGTTCAGACCAATATTGAGTTGGGGCTAGCAGCGCCAGCTGCTCGTCGTAGACCCTCTTGAGCTGGCCCCACTCCGATTCCATGCTCTCTTTTAAGGTTTTCCACTCAATGTCTCGCTCCGCGTGAGCAGACGCCTCATCGTTGCGTTGCTTACTTATGGCTTCACTCTGTTCCACGTGAACTGCACGAATTTCAGAAAGTCCATTCTGATAATCGTTTTTTAATGTGGACAGTTCCTTGCGCTGCGGCTGGAGCCAATCCCTGGTTCCTTTTGATCGGCCATACTGCAGGATCAACTGAAGAACCGAGGAGAACGGAAGGGCGTACTGCCCAAAGGTGCCTAAAATGCTGTCTCCATCGCTTCGCGCTGCTACCAGAGCGAGTGTCGCCTGATGTGGATATGCCTTTGCAAGATCGACAATAGCTGGGAAGATGTCGTTGTCCGACGTAATTATGGTGCCGTTGGCAATTTTATTGAATTGTTGAGCGAGGCCATTTTCGTAGGTGCTAAAATCAGATCCTTGCTCGGCTAGCTGGTCTAGTGTTTGGGCATAACTTCTGATTGTTGAAAAAAAACTACTTTGCTGACCCCAAAAGTGGTTTGCGTTGGATGATAGCTGGCTTGCATCGAAGTTCTCCCAGAAGTGGGACTCAGCATCAATCCAGCGCTCGATATCCGCAGTTGTTTGGAAGCGCAGCTCTCCACCTTTCGGAAGATCTACTCTTATTTCGTTCAGTAGCTCCGTCACTCGCAACTTCTCCTTAAGTTGTTCTGGCAGTCGGACTGCCTTATGCAGCTGTCGCGCATTGTGCAGGGATTGAAGCAATAGCCCAATTTACGTTCGAGCCAAAAGCGAGTTTGCGGCGATTTTTCATGGTTTTCTATAGGGGATGCTGTGGTTTGCTTGAATATTGCCGGAACGCATCGATTCCGGAAGTCAAGCATGCGTCGGTGCGCAGTGATCGTAAGATTCGATGCTATGGCGCAAGTACAAGGCCAAACCCACGCCAGTACTTCATACATACCCCGCAACCAGCACCGCTACAGGCATCCGCCAAACCACCGCCGCCCACATGGCGCGCGCTGCGGGCATCGAACATGCGTTTGGCCTGAGCTTGCTAAACCCAATCGCTTGCTCGATTGGGGTGCGATTTGATCCGTTGCTGAAGTTCGCGAGCAATGACTACGTACCCACGAGCTGAGTCACGGTCAAGGGAGCTCAGTAGCCGTTCCGTGCAATCTTCCAGTAGATGCTCTACGTCGGTCCATGCCAGATTGGGAAATCCGGGAACAGCGCGTGATTCTGGCAGCAATGTCAACAGCAAAGGGCTTTCATTGGGCATCATTGATTGCATTGCGGCTTGTTGCTGTCGTAGCTGTGCGTGGAGATCGGCGCTTCTGAACTTGGCAGTTTTGGCTTCTATCCATATAAATGGGGCATTCGGGGTTCCAATGCCAATGTCTGATTTGCAGTTGATCTTGTTGCCCTTGAGGCCAAGGGTGGGGTACGCAGTGATGACAATCTCATCGCATGCCAGTAGCGTGGCGACTGCATTCCCGGCTGCAGGGTCCACTTCCGCAATACGCTCAAGAAGTGGTAGCAGGAATGTCTTATGCGGCAGAACGTCCATCGCGCGTAGGAGCTCCCACGTGAGGACTTCTTCCTGCTTCCATGATGCTTTGAGTCGATTGGGGCGGAAGTGAAACCAATGAAGGACTTGCACGACAAATGATTTTTGTCGCGAGTCAGCATCCCGCCAAAGTTGAACCTCAGTATCAGTTTTTTTTTCGATAGTCATTCTGCTTCCAGGGGTTGGCTGTCGATCATCAGGGCTTTTGAGGTCGTTCGACGCAATCTAGTAAGCGTTCGGGCGAATTCTGAGTATCGCTGGAATGCAATGGCTGCGGAAGCTTCGAGCTTGGAAATCACGGCTACGACGAGATTTGGCATAGGTAGATGCGGAAACCCATGCAGACACTTCATACACACCCCGAAACCCGCACCGCTACAGGCATCCGCCAAACCACCGCCGCCCACATGTTGCGCGCTGCAGATATCCAGCATGCGTTTGAGTTGAGCTTTGCACGGACAAAAACACCTAAGCAGCCGCTTGGCTACGATGATCGGCATACTCTCGGAGTCACCTGGGCGCGCCGTGTTGTGATTTGCATGTGTAACGGTGTCGCTTTGTTGTGCGTTTTGCGGCCTTGTAGGCATGCGGGCGTTGGGTGTTGCCTGCAACGTGATTTCGGGTTGTCACTGCAGGGCCCAGTCCCGTCATGCCCCCATCGAGTTGGGATGGCAGATCAGCGCCGAGGGCGCAGCTAAAGCTTGAGCCTTGTCCCGGCAAGACATCGATGGTGTTGCTTGCGCCGATTCCGCATGTATCAGGCAAGATCTTCGAAAAGCTTCATACTTGGATGAGCGTCCGTACGAATAACGGAATTGCCTGAGTATTCCGCGACAATCGGCATATTGAATGCCTCTGAAAGCTCGCCAGAAGCCCGCTGTGCGCACCGCAGGGGCGTGCAGCATAACCTCTACCTGAATCGTTAAGATTGAGGCTGTGGCGCCGCAGGGAAGGTTTTAGCTGCAGGGGATTTTCCAGTAGCTTTCCCTTCCACCAAACCCTCCGGAATGAAATCCATTGCGCGTCCCCGAAGGGGCGCGCAACAGAGCCGAGGAGCGAGGGCCGAAGGCCCGAAGTGACGTCAGGCTCTGCCAACCCGAACGCGTTACGGTTGTTGATTTTCATTTACATTATTAGGTTATAAGCATAGCTAAGAACTAAAGCTCTTATGGGCGCCGTTACGATTTTTGGAAGTCGTAACGCTTTCGGCCATTGCACTGTTTCTTTGCCACGCCTACGGCGTGGACCTGCCTCAAGTGGCGTAACGGATCCGGTCGCCGGATATGGTTGCCGTAAGTTGTCAGGGCCGCTGCTTGCCTCCCTTGGTGGGTGGCTTGGTCCCAGCCTTCGTCTTCGCCTTTTTCGCTTTTTGCCTGTCCCGGAATTCTTGTTGGCGTCGCGCTCCGTCGACTCGCCCGCGCGCAGCAATGGGATCTTCGGAGCCCGTCTTTGCTTTCAGCTCTGCGCGGACACGCAAGTCGAAGCTGCGGCATGGTGTCCTGACCGGGCACGTATCGCATGGGAAATTCTTGCCGTCCTGCCGGAAGCCCACACATGCCGGTATGTATTTGCGTTGTTCGGGATCAGCAGTGGCGATGGGATGTTCAGGCGACAGCGCAAGTGCTGCGTCCACCATTTCATTCCCAAAAACCTCGCGTGCGACGTCCAAAGGCACGATTTTTCGTACACACAAATATTCCGCCAATGCACTTGCCGGCTCGGGTGATGCTTCTACCAGATCACAAAGATGTGCAAGCGCCTTGATTTGCACAGGATCGCCACGATAGTTTTTTGCGGAAAAACGAAGGTCCCAGTCTTTTGCATAAAGGTACTCAGTGACTATCGGCATTGTCAGTGCATGGCGCGCCCGTGCCACATCCAGCGCATCGTAGAGCTGATTCGGCCTCGGGATATGAGTCCATTTTTCCGATGCCATACATCCACGCATAACGGTTTCGATGTACACGGGATACGGCAACTCTACGGTATCGGCGACTGATCGCGCGTGCCACAGTGCTGACATGGCGGAA
Organism: Stenotrophomonas sp.; assembly: GCA_032112995.1. Taxonomy (GTDB): domain Bacteria; phylum Pseudomonadota; class Gammaproteobacteria; order Xanthomonadales; family Xanthomonadaceae; genus Stenotrophomonas. The sequence goes on from DAMCTY010000013.1 coordinate 39,721, forward strand.
GGCGTGTTCTTTGAGTACTCCGGATCTATGGGCTGGGACTTCGCGGCATCTTTCTCTGGGAAGAACTCCTCCTTCATTCGGCGGTAGGCATCGAAGTAGGCGCGGGTGAACAACTCCGTGCGAGCCAATGGTGTTAGGTAGCGATACCCAACCCATGCTGATTGTTGCGCACTGGGTTCGTCTTTGAGGAATTCTTCGGGGATGTTGGAACGCACCCATTCCGTTTCCAGCTGAATCCGTTTTGGTGCTTCTGGCTCATTGCGCGCAGCTGCGAGCATTTCGGCCACTTGAGGGTCGATTTTGGTCTTCATTTGTTTAGTTCCAGCTTATTGGTGCCGATAGCGGTCGATGATTTAGAGGGCGAGGCGCCCCAATGGCGCCTCGCCTGATGGGCCGTTAGTTGCCCTGACTGCGGTAGCGGTCCATCACGCGGAGCATCAGGGGTTGGCTTGCCAGCTTTGCGAGGTCGAGACGCTTCTTCCCGTCGCCGTAGAGGCACTTGACTGCCAAGTGGATGTACGTGCCGTAGGAGATCCCGCTTGCATCAGCAAGCTGACGAAGAGTCCAAAGCTGACGGAACATCCGCGTGCTGCAAGTGCGCAGGTCGACGCGGTAAGCGTCGCCGTAGACGGCGAGTCCAACGCAGCGAGCGATATGCTCGACGGCCTCGTAATCCGTGCAATTGGCATACTCGATGTGGCGGCTGCTGCGGACATGATCGTCAAATTCCAGCTGTGCAGGTGCAATGATCTCGGTGGCGATTTCGCGATGAGCGCTGGCCAGAGCTTCGCGGCCGATTTCTGCAGCAGCGGTGAGCTTATTGAGGCGAGAAATTTCAATTTTCATTGTGAGGCCTTTTGGTTTCGCGGAGACCCGAATTGGCCTCCGTCGAAGCAAATATTGCCCGGTAGAAAAATGGCATACTGTTTGAACTCAAACAGTTTGTCATTCTTATAGCCACCTATGTCCGACTTGCCATATCCCGAGTTCCAAGCGCTGTTGGTCATGCAGAATCGACTGCTTCGTGACCTTGAGCCGCGTATGCGCCGTTACGGTCTATCCAGTACCGGATTTCTGGCGTTGTTAGCTATCGGGCAGAACACCGGTTCCGGCCACTACCCGCTCACGCGCGCTGAGCTGACACGTAGAATTGGCGTCACACCCGGTTCGATGAGCGTGCTGATAGCTCGAATGATCAAAATGGGCTGGGTCTCAGAAACCCGATTGGATGACAGGTCAGCCGGACTTGCGATCACGACCAAGGGGCGCGCCGTGCTGCACGGTGGGAATGTCGCTTGGGACGATGCCTTCGCTGTGCTGGATGACGCGCTGTCGGCTACGATGAAATCCAACTTGATCCGGGTCATCACGAAGGTCAACTTGACCAGTGAGATTCGGGAGCGCGAAGCGCAGCAAGATCGCTATCTCGGAACACTTCGCAAGCACAAGACTGTGAGACAGGTCAAAGGTCAGCTGCGGGAACGCCGCGCTGCTGCTCGTGCAAAGTTGCGTGCGTTGGACGAATCCTGACGCCTGTATGGAGTTCACCGGCTCCGCATTCCACTTCGCCTGCAACGGATAGCGATCCCTGCGTCCCGTCTAGGACTTCCATCTTGGATGCGGATCACCCGCATTCGCGCGCTGCAAATGCGCATCGCACCAGGGCTCGCCAGTGTGCATATGGGGCGCTCCGTACAGCATAGCTACATGCATAGCAGTGAAGCTGCAGGCGTAGCACCATGAGCTGCACACCAGTCTGACGTGCGTTGCAATGTGTGACTGCGCACGGCTTCGTTCAGTGTGTAGCAGTCGCACCCCAACAACGAAAAAGGCGCGCTGACATCACTGCCAACGCGCCCTTGGTTGCAACGGTTCGACGATCAGCGCGGGCGAATACCAAAGCCTAGCAGCACTGCACCCGCTACGGTGAATGCTTGTCCCATCGCAAGTGCATGTGCGTTCGCGACGTTGCCGTAGCCGTTGGCGCTTGGGTTGATCAGAAAATAAAGCCCGGCACACAGCGCGATCACACCCAGTCCTATGCACGTTTCAGCTGAGCCTCTGCCCGGTCTGGTTTCAGCGTTCTCGCGAAGTGCGGCCACTACCTTTTCCGGTAGCTTGGCGTAGCACTTCGGGCAATTGGTGGACTGCCGATTGGACGGAATCGCGGCTCCGCATGCGCTGCACTGGTACGGATTTCCGCCGCTGTTAGCATCTGACATTGCTATTTCCCCTTGTTCTTGCGTGTTTGGTGATGAAGATCCCGCCGTTGTGTGCTTTTCGGCGGTGCGGTTTGGAGCGAGGTGTTAGACCGGTGGCCGGTCTTGCTGGTTGTCTCATGGTTGCGCTTGCGTGCCGCCATTTACCGTGCAAGGCTATATACCGATACAGTAATGTATTCTACTGCTGGGGTATATGGGTCATGCTCTTCGAGGTTCAATCACCGTTGCCTGCTTGTGTCCTTGCCCGAAGTCATAACTGCCACCTTTGCCAAGCGCTTGAAAGAGGCTCGCGATCTGCGGGGCTTGTCGCAGCGCGCGCTGGGAGGGCTCGTGGATAAGGGTGGTGATAAGAACCGTGGCGCGATCCGGGTCAATCGCTACGAGCAGCAGGTCAATCAAGCCGATATGACCAAGGCGGCAGAGCTGGCCCAAGCGCTTGATGTTCCGTTGGCGTTTTTGTTCGCCGAGGACGACGATCTGGCTGCTGCGATTCTTGCGTTCGCCAAGCTGCCTGCTGAGCAACGTGCTCGGATGCGGGCGGAGTTGGAGCGATTGGCGGGCCAGCAGGCTCCATAAACCAGCAGGCAACATCACGCAGCCAACTTTGCGACGGCTGCTGCCAGCGTATCGGGTGCCAGGTGTGCATATCGCAGCGTCATCGTGATGTCGGCATGGCCCAGCAGTTCCCGCACGGTGTTCAAATCCACGCCCGCCCGCACCAATCGCGACGCGAAGTGATGCCGCAGGTCATGGAACCGGAATTGCTCGATGCGGGCATCAGCCAGCAGCTTCGTCCAGCCGGTTTTCACGTCATTGACGTTGAAGACCCGCCCGATTCGTTGGCCGCCAGTGCGGATCGCCCAACGTTGCAGTACGTCCAGCGCTTCGACGTTCAGTGGGATATGGCGCTGACGCCCAGATTTGGCGTTTTCGGCTCGGATTGTCAGCATTTTGGCTTCCAGATCGACATCACCCCATGTCATCGACAGTAGTTCGCCGCGTCGCATGCCGGTGTTCATGGCTAGCAGGACAACCGGCGTCAAGTGATCGCCATAGGTGTCAGCCGGGATTTCTGGATACAGGTCTTCTTGTCGCAGCGTGCGCCATCGGTTGCCTGATACGCGGGCAGCAATCATGTGACGATCCCGGGCAGCCATGACCGTACGCAAGCGGGCTTCCTCGTCCAATGACAGGTAGCGAACGACCTTGCGGGACTGGCCGCCTTTGATTTTCATTCCAATCAATGGGTTGCTCGCGATTAGCCCCCAACTGACGGCCTTGGAGAGCGCAGCCCGTAGGCACGCAAGGTCACGCGCAGCAGTTGAACGGGTGGGCGGGGATTTGGTCTTGTCGGTCGGTGTGGACAACCGCAGCTGTAGCCATTGGTCCGCCCATGCGGTGTTGAAGCCGGTCAGTGGGTCGCCCAGGTGATCGACGAAGACCTGCTCCAGCCGGTTGGCGTACATATGGCCTCGTTTGAGCTCCAACGTCGCCCAAGCCCGATATCGCTGATCGATGAAGTCTTGCAGGGTAGGGGCGTCGGACTTGCTCTGCCCGATCCGGGGTAAACCCGATTGCAGGTACTCAGCGATGGCGTGGGTGGCTTGGGCGCGGGCAAGATCCAACGGGATCGCAGTCGTAGGCCCGATGGTGCGCCGCTTCCCATGGGCCCAAGACACGATCCAAGCTTTATGGCCCGATGGCTGTACGCGCAAGATCAACCCTCGCACTTGGGCGTCCCGGATCTCATAGGGACGCTCTTGGGGTTGATAGGTCTCGACCTGGCGCTTGGTCAGCTGGACACGCATCGAACCGGCTTGCGTAAGTTGGCTTACCGCCAAGATAGGACGGGGCCAAGATCGGAGGCTGGACGCGGATCGTCCGCATTGGTCGGGGGTAGGAGAGCCAGTTTGGGAGGTTGTCGGGCTGGAATTGCTTACAGGTAGCGCTCCTTGTTGCCTGGCCCGATCCCCTCCATCGGGCCGCCGCTCGAACTTTGAGCCGTCGGTCGGTTTTGCATGACACCGGCAGCGGGCGTACACTGGCCCTGTCGTGTGGGGCGGTAGCTCAGCTGGGAGAGCGTCGCGTTCGCAATGCGAAGGTCGGGAGTTCGATCCTCCTCCGCTCCACCACTATCGTCATAAGCGCCACGTCCAACGACGTGGCGTTTTTGTTTTTGCGGCCGAGGCCGGGTTCCAAACGACAGGCGCGCATCGACCCGATGATGGGTTGAGGCTCGATCTCGGGCCGACGACTTCATGCAGTCCTGCCGCATTTGCATGTTCATGCAGCTGCCTGCTGGGCTAGCAGTTCACGCTGCTGTGGCGGCGCAGGCTCTTACGTTATCTGCCGGGCAGTGTGCACCTGGCCTACACATGAGCTCACCTAAGGTCTGCGGCAGGGGAACGGAGACCGCGCGTCAAGCGACGGCCCGCAGGTTTCAGTTGTGATTCCAGTGATGGCACCGGGAATGCCATTGACTGGAGGGGTGTGCAGATATGCATGCATCTCGGTCCCCTGGCAGATAAACAACAGGGGATGAGATTTGAAGAAGACTTTCCTGGCCGCGATGCTGATGTCGCTGGCTTCGTGCGCTGATGACACGCCCTCCGCGGCAGCCGCCAAACCCGACAGCGCCGCTGGCATGGGGCAGGTGCTGACTGTCTATAACTGGCCGGACTATGTGGCGCCGGACACCATCGCCAACTTCGAGAAGAAGTACGACGTACATGTGCGCTATGAAGTATTCACTGGCAACGAGGTGCTCGACCAGAAACTGACCGAGAAGGCCATTGCGTATGACGTGGTGTTTCCATCGGCCCGGCCGTACGGCGCCGATCAGGTGAAGAACGGGCTGTTGCGCCGTCTGGACAAGGCTGCGCTCGGCAACTGGAAGAACCTCAGTGCCGATGCGCTGCGCGGTCTGAGCGTGCTCGATCCAGGCAATGCCCATCTGGTGCCCTACATGTGGGGCACCACCGGCCTGGGCATCAATGTGCAGCGGGTGAAGCAGGCACTCGGCGAAAATGCCGACCTGGCGACCTGGGCTACCTTGTTCAATCCGGCCAAGGCCTCGCGCCTGTCCGAGTGCGGTATCGGTGTGGTCGACGATGAAGAAGAGGGGCATATCGCCGCCATGATCTGGATGGGCCGTGACGTCAACGACGTCAGTGCCGCCAACCTGGACGCAGTGCAGGATGCCTTTGGTCGCATCCGTCCCTATATCCGCAAGTTCGGTGCTGCTACCGAGCTCATCGACGATCTGGCCGCGGGCAAGCTGTGCCTGGTGTTGAGCTACTCCGGCGACGTGGCCCAGGCGCAGGCCAGGGCCACCGAGCTTGCCAAGGGCGGCGAGGCGCCCGAGATCAGGTACCTCATCCCACGCGAGGGCGCGTTGCGGTGGGTGGACACCGTGGCCATTCCGCAGAACGCTGCCAATCCGCAGTTGGCGCATGCCTTCATCAACTACCTGATGGAGCCGGAGGTCATCAGCGCCATCACCAACCATGTGGCGTATGCAAATGCCAATGCAGCGTCATCGCCCCTGATCGACAAGGAGATCATCGGCGACCCGGGCATCTATCCGCCTGCATCGGTGGCCGCAAAGCTGGTCGATTCGGCGGAGCTCAGCGAGCAGCAACTGCAGCGCCGCCGCGACAGTTGGAACAAGATCGTCTATGGACTCATGCGCTAGGTGGTTGCCTGTCTGGTGCAGCCAGGCCCAGCTGGTGATGGGTTGAGTGGCGCCGCGCGGAAACGCGGGCATGGATGCATCAGCTGCGCAGGCGTCGTTGGGTTGAGTGGGACAGCGGGGCTTGCAGGGGGAGGTGGCGAAGTCTTGCTGAAATTATCGCCAGCGCAGCCGCTGTCGCATTGGGGCCGCTCCTTGCGCGACAAGGGTTTAGGCAGCAATTCCGGGCAATGTGAAATTTTTTGTGAAAATGGCTTGCCGAAACCGAAATAGCTCCGTAATATACGCCTCCTCGACGGCAGCAACGCCGACGAAAACAAAGCAAAGTGGCCGAGTAGCTCAGTTGGTAGAGCAGGGGATTGAAAATCCCCGTGTCGGCGGTTCGATTCCGTCCTCGGCCACCAAAAATTTCAAGGGCTCGCAGAAATGCGAGCCCTTTTTTGTTGTTTGATCTGCTCCGTTTCCACGCCCGTGGCTTCTTCTAGCCCGGCAGCCCAGCTGGAACGCAAGCAGGCAGCGAGCGCGGCGTTTGGCGACACGTTCGGTCCGCGTCGCGCCTGCAATTGCCCAGCGTCCGTGGCGGCGCCCATCGGGCCTTTATCGCGCCAGCAGCATTGTCTGGAGAGGGGCGTCACACAGACGTTGCGCAGCCGCAGATGCCTGGCTGCCATTCACCATCTTCCGGTGGCAAAGAACCAAACATGATTGGACGCGCTGTGCGTGCGCTGGCGACTCTAGAGATGGCGCTGTGCGCGTGCATCGCAACAGAGGCAACAGGGAGGTTGGGATGGAGGATCCATCAATGTCCGCGCGGATCAAGGCATCACGCGTCAGTGCAGGACTGTCGCAGACGGAACTGGCGGTCGCGATCGGTGTGAACAGGGCGACCGTCGGGCATTGGGAGCGCGGCGGGGCTTTCTCGCCAAGCCTTGAGCACCTGCAGGCACTGAGCGTGACGTTGCAGGTCAGCCTGGATTGGTTGGTTCATGGCGAACCGTCAGTGCCGCCATCGTCCACGCATGCAACGGTTTCATTGTCCCCGCGGCTCGCGGCCGAACAGCGGATGGTTGGGTTGTCGCGACAGTTGCCACTGTCCTTCGTTGATCGCGTGCTTGCGCTGATGGAAGGCATGGCTGCCTATCTATGAGGGGTGAATGCCGTGCTGTGCTGAGAACAGCATGGCGTTTGTCGCGATGGTGGGGATGGCGTCTAGTGAGGGTGCGGGCCGCGTCGCTTGCCTGCATCAAGCAAGACGCCCCGCTGTTGCCAAGGTAGGGGGCTACTCCGGGACGCGTTCCTGGTGTGCGCACTGTCTTGGTCATGGTGTTTCCCAACTCTCTCAAGAAGGAAATCTGCAATGGCTGACAATCTCAAATCACCCAAGGTGCTGTCTGCATTGGCGTTGGTTCTGGCGGGCAGCGTGACGGGTGGTGCGTTCGCGCAGTCACCTGATGCGGCAACACTCGACCAGCAGCTCTCCGTTGCCACCAGCATCGACCTGGCCAATGACGCGGCGTCGGCCGGGGCTGGAGCGGTGGCGCAGCTGGGTGTCGATCCGCACCATGTTGACGAAATCCACCATCACCACAGCGAAGCCAACCTGGCTGCACGGGAAGGTGACGCGGTTGGTGGCGCCGACGACGCCGTGTTCAAGGTTTGATCCCCGGGCGTGCCCGCGTGGTGCGGGCACGCCTTTGCACCGCTGTGCGATACAAGGATGAATCACGTGGATATGCCAATGGATGGTGTGTTGGACGGGGCAGGTGACGTGCGGGTACTGCTGGGGCTGGCCCAGGTCGATGACCAGGCGGCTACTATGGTCGATGGGATCATGTGGGCAAGGCTGCGCGCGATGCGGGGTCATCTGCATCGGATTTTTTCCGGCAGCGGCAGCGATCTTCTGGTTGCGGCCGCCAAAGAGCGCTACGGGCAGCTCACGCCGGCCCATCAGGCGCGGGTTCTGCTGAGTTCGGAGTTTTGTGATCGACAGATGGCCTGGAACCACGCCTGGCGAAGGGGGCCGAGGGGCGAGGGCGGCGGTGCAAGCGAACAGGTTGGGCCGCTGAGAGACATTTTCGACATCCTGTGCCGCGAGCACGCGATTGCCGGATTGCTCGGTGGTAGCACGGATGAGCATCTGCGCCGTAGTGAGCAATGGCAGGTGTACAGCCCGGCCGGCGACGTTGTTGCGCTGAAGGGGGAGGACGGGCATTGGCGGCTGGAGTCGCTGCCCACCATTGGTGGCAGCGTGGCGGTCGACTTTGACAGTCCATCGGCCAGGTTGCATGAGCCGCGGTCCGGCATCTTGAGCCAACCCTGCCTGCCATTCCTGGCCGCGGAGCGGACTGCGTTGCTGGAGAAGCTTGAGCGCGCGCTTGGCCTGATTGATGCCTGCGAGCCATTCTATGGGCAGCTGATTCGAACCTTCGTTCGCCGGATCATCGTCCGCAAATCACAAAGTGATGGCGATGCCGTATCCCTGCACTATGGATCGGAACACGCGCCGCGGCACCCGGGCTCGTTGCGGCTGCTCAACTTCCACCGATCCCAGGTGAGCGTGGAGGCATGCATGGAAAGCCTGATGCATGAGAGCACCCACAATTTCCTGGCGGCATGGGAGCTGGCACAGGGATTTCTTGCCGGTAACGACGACAGCGTTCGCGTCATCTCGCCGTGGTCGGGGAATCCGATCCCGGCTTCTTCGTTCATCCATGCGGTCTTCGTCTACTACATCTGCCATCGCCTGCATGAGCAGCGCCTGCAGCGGGAGCAGGCGTTGAGTCCCGCCGTGCGTGGGTTCATCGAAGGGCGTCTGGCAGTGTGCGTCGCCGGATTTCTGATCGCGCGGCCGCTCAGCTCGCTGCTCCCCGCTGACGCCGCACTGCGGCCGGGTATTGCTGCCCTGCTGGACGAGATGCAGGCGGGTATGCGTGGGCAATACGCAGCGAAGGTGTGGGCATGAGTGCGGTGACCATTCTGCATGCCGACCGTGGTGATCCCATTGCCCGCATTGCACGAGCCAACGGTAAAGCGGGGGATGTCCGCGTCCTGCATCTGGATGATTGGCTGCAGCTTGTGCAGCCTCGCCCCTGGCCACAGATGCTTGCGTTGCGGGCGGAGGCATCCGGCGCGCCCATCGTTGGCAAGCAGGTCGTCAACCGTCTCTTTACCGTGGCCGCGACCGCTACGGGCAGGTGTTTGGAGCAGGGCTCAAGGAACGAACGCTGGTTGCACGTGCACTTGCAGCAGGTATTTGAACCTGCCGCGTGGCTTGCCTACGAGCCGGGCGTGCGGGGTATTTCGCGGGCCTTGCTTCCGCTCAACCTGCAATGGTCGTCGCTCCGGCACGAAGCGGGTATCCGGGTGCCGAGGTTTGTGTATGGCTTTGGCTTCCAGCGTCCTGATACCGCCGGGTTGCGGAATCCGATGCAGAAGTCGATCTGGTCCCTGTTCGATTGGGACCAGGAGCGGCATCTTCCGCCGATTGAAGCAGCTCGGCATCAGTTTTTCGTGGAGCGGCCGTCCGGCGAGCCCGTGCTGGCCTGTTTCCTGGGCGAGCATGTCTGTGCACCCAGGCATCCGCACGGTCAGCCCCTGTTCCTTGCAGCGGCTGATGCAGCTGAACTGCGGCGCATATGCCAGGCCGCGCGACGAGCTTTCCGTGCAGAGGCCGGAGAGCTGCTGCTATACCGCGACCAGCAGGGTTGGGTCTTCCACGCGTTCTCACCGCACCTGCGCTCTGCCCAGCAGATGCCTGATTTCGAGTTGCGGGCGCGCGCGTGGATCGAAGACTTGTGCTCCCCAGGCGTCCGTGTGGGGTCCGGGCAGACTGCGGATCACCGCAGCAGCTGATTGACCTGTGCCGGGCCGGAAGTTCCACCTGCAGCAGATGGTGCTGGCTGCCCAGCCGCGGCCAGTACCAGGAGACGAACAATGCTGGGTCACTATGTTCACTTGGCGCTGCGTGCGCTCGGGAGGTCGCCGCTGATGGCTGTTGCCGTGGTGGTTGCCCTGGCGCTGGGGGTGGGGGCGAGCATTGCCATGCTTACGGTGGTTCGGGTGATGTCCTGGGATCCCTTGCCCGGGCTGAGCCAGCAACTCTATCGCCCTGTCATGGATCCATTGCCGGCATCGTTCAAGATCCGGCCAGGTGCCGATCCCCGCATCGCCATGACCTGGGTCGACGCCAAAGCCCTGCTTGATGATGGTCCTGCGGCTGCCCAGGTTGCATTGGCGACCGGCCGTGTGGTCCTGCCGCCCCAAACGCCGTTGGATCAGCCTGCGTATGTGGATGGGCAGTTTGCGACGTCACAGGTTTTCCGCGTGTTCGGCATCCGCTTTCTGGAGGGGACGGGCTGGTCAGCGGCCGAAGAAGCCGGGCACGCGGCCGTCATTGTGATCAGTGAGAGCTTTGCCCGCAGGCTCAGGGCAGAGGGTTCTGTGGTTGGGAGGCGGATCCGGCTCAGCGAGCACAGTTTTACCATTACAGGCGTGATCGCCGATTGGACACCGGTGCCGCGCTTCCACACCGATATGCAGCGCGAGGTGTTCGCGGGCAGGGATGATTTCTTTATTCCGCTGGAGACGGCGATTGCTCTGGATATGGAAGTGCGCAACGCGGTCTTTTCGTGGGGTGATGTGACCAACTCCCGCGACATGAAGAGCGCATCGGCGACATGGCTGCAGTTCTGGGTGGAACTTGAAGGCGCGCAGGCGCGGGCCGCGTACGCTGCTTTCCTGCAGAACCATGTGCAGGCGCAGCTTGATCTGGGCCGATTCCAGCGCCCGCAGCAGGCGGCGCTCGTGCCGTTACGCGACCATCTGCGGCAGCGTGGGGTTGTACCCGCGGAAGTCAGGCTCCAGTTGTGGCTTGCGATTGGGTTCCTGTTTGTCTGCATGGTCAATATCTGCGCGCTGTTGTACGCACGCTTGAGCCGGCGTACGCATGAGATAGCGGTTCGGCGGGCATTGGGGGCACGGCGCGCCGATGTCGTGCTGCAGTTGGCCACAGAGGCGGTGATGGTGGGCGGCCTGGGAGGCGTGGGGGCATTGGCCGTTGCCGCGCTGGGCCTGTGGTTTCTGCGTACGCAACCGGAGGGCTATGCAGCTCTGGCGGTGATGGACTGGCCCATGGCCGTGCTCACGCCCTTGCTGGCCTGTGTGTGCAGCCTGCTTGCCGCTGCTTTGCCTGCCTTGCGCGTGGCTTCCACCCGTATCGCCATGCAGATAAAGGTCGCCGAATGAACATCCTGCAACTGGCGTTGATTGCACGAGCACTGACCCGCCATCGTCTGATTGTTGGCATTTTTGCCGTGCAGATCGTGGTGACGGTGGCAGTAGTGGCGAACATCGCTTTCCTGTTCATGCAGCGGTTGGATGCGCTGGCCGTTCCCAGCGGGCTTGCCGAGCCGGGTCTGGCCATTGTCGAAGCGGAGTTCGTCGGCGACGGGCTTGGCCGCATCCCCGGGGTAGTGCAGGCGGACCTGCAGGCATTGCGGCAGTTGCCAGGGATCACGGCCGTGTCGGTGCTGGGGGCGGTGCCGTTGGGACAAACCGGCTGGTCGATCGGCGTTGGCAATCTGCCCGACGTACAGGACGGGGCGCCAGGTGCCGTCGAGGCCGATGTTGCGGTGTTTGCGGCGGCCCCGGGTGCCATCGCCGCGCTGGGCCTGCGACTGGAAGCCGGCAGTGATTTTGGGCAGGACGCGTATGTGCCGCTGGCATCGGATGACTACTTTTCGGGCCTGTACAAGGCGGCGGAAGTGATTGTTTCCAGACAGATCGCCGAACGGCTGTTCCCGGGGCAGAACCCACTTGGCAAGGCCTTGTACGCCGACGGCAACCATCCACTGCAGATCGTCGGCGTCGTCGAGCATCTTGCACGGCCGGTGCTTGGGCAGGGGCGCGATGGTGATGCAAGCATCCTGTTGCCATTGGTGCCGGACGGGGCACGGGTGACGTATGCGTTGCGGACGCAGCCAGGCCGGATCGGCGAGGTGCTGGCTGCTGGTGAGCAGGTGCTCAAGTCCAATGAGCGCAGCCGGATGCTGCGACGCTCGCTGCCCTATGTGGATCTCCGCCAGAGTTACTTCCGGCGCGACAAGACGATGGCAACACTGTTCATCGGTGCCGGCGTGGCGCTGCTGCTGGTCACTGGCATCGGGATCTATGGGTTGTCCAGCTTCTGGGTCCGCCAGCGTTATACGCAGATCGGTATACGCCGTGCACTGGGCGCTCGAAGGCGCGATGTCATCAGCCATTTCCTGGCGGAGAATCTGATGATCTGCACTGTCGCCGGTGCACTTGGCGCGGCATGTGGTGCACTGCTCAATCGGGTATTGGCACTGTTCAATGAGGTGCCCGTCATCCAGTGGCCTTACCTGGTCAGCGCTGCGGTGCTGGTGGCGATGGTCGGGCAGTTGGCAACCTGGCTGCCGACCCGCCGTGCGGCCAGGGATGCGCCAGTGACATCCTTGCGCGGCGGCTGAAAGCCGGGTGTAGCGCACTACACCCGGGGGGGCGGATCAGGCGGCGGGCAGCAGTGGACGCAGCACCGGCTCCAACTGCTCGCGGCGCCAGCCGGCCAGGGCGACTGGCCAGTCACCGCTTTCCAGCAGGGCTTCCAGGTGCTTGCGCGAGGCCAGCAGGCCCTCCGGCAGGCCCAGCTCGGCAGTGCGCTTGCTCACGGCGTCCTGCAGGCGCTTGAGCGCGCTCTTGTTGCCGTCGGTGGCGGGCAGGGCCATCGGTGCGTCGGCTTCATCGGCCAGCGGCGTGTTCAAAGCCTCCCATAGTGGCTGCGCCAGTTTGCGCGGCGCCTTGGGGAAACGGCCGAACAACTTGAGCATGGCGTCGTAATCGGCCGGTGGCGTGCGTGCCAGCAGGTTGGCCAGTTCGTTGTCCAGGATCCAGCTGCGCGGCTTGTCGCTGCTGCGTGCCTGGTGGTCGCGCCAGCGCAGCAGGCGCAGCAGGCGGCGCTGTGCGTCCGGCTCCAGGAACTGCGAGGAACGCATGGACAGGTGCGGCCAATGCTCGCCTTCGTCGCGTTCAACGCTGGTCAGCAGGCGCTCGCCGTCGTCCTGCAGCCATTGCATGCGGTCCACGGCCTGCAGTTTGGTGCTGATGGCGTCGTGCAGGGCGAACAGGTACTCCACGTCGTCGGCGCCGTATTCCAGCTGCGCGTCGCTGAGCGGCCGCTTGAGCCAGTCCGAACGGGTCTCGCCCTTGGGCAGGGTCACGCCGGTGATCTCGGCTACCAGCTTCTGGTAACCCATGCCGCCACCGATACCGGCCAGGGCGGCACCGATCTGGGTGTCGAACAGTGGGCGTGGCAGCGCGTCGCAGGCGCACTTGAACGCCACCAGGTCCTCGCTGGCACTGTGCATTACCTTGGTGATGGAGGTGTCGCTCAGCCAGGGTTTCAGGGCTTCGCACATGCCCGGTATCAGCGGGTCGATCAGCAGGATTTCATCGCCAACAGCCATCTGCACCAGTGCCAGCTGTGGCCAGTAGGTGCGTTCGCGGATGAATTCGGTGTCCAGCCCGATCCGGCTGGGGCGCTGGCGGTAGCGTTCTTCCAACTCCGCCGGGTGTTTGATCCAGTAAGCCACGTGGGTTCCGTCAACTGCAGGGTTTGCTCAGGCGGGTGAGAATAGCCTAACGTCGTGCCGCTCCCGGGAAAGTGTGCAAGGTAATGGAGGCGTTTTTGGGTAAGACCGGCCAGATCACGGGCTTGATGGCGCTGCTGCTGGTGGCCCTGGCGGGCTGTCAGCCGTCATCGGTGCCGGATCCGGCACAAGCGGCGGCGCAGGAGCAGAAGTCCCTGGCTGCGCGGGTTGCCGCGCGGCTGGAGGCGCGGGCGGCGGCCAAGGCCGCACAGGCGGCGCCGGATCCGGTGGCGGTGGTCGAGGACACCGCGCTGCCGGTGTGGAATGCGCCGGAGCTGAGCCTGGCGCCAGAGCAGCTGGCGCAGGCGCGCAAGGACGCCGACAAGGCACTGGCCGAGGACCGGCTTTACAAGGATGCCAGCGACGCTATCCCGCTGTACCTGGCCATCCTGGCCCAGGATCCGCAGAACCGCGCGGCCCAGCAAGGGCTGGACAAGGCCCGGCAGCGCCTGCGCAGCCTGATCGGGCAGCGCTTGGCGCAGACCGAGAACCAGCGTGTGGCTCTGGCCGAGGCTGCGGAGATGACGGGCGTTGCAGTGGCGCTGGCGCCTGATGCCAAGGCCGAGCAGGCCCTGCAGCAGCGGGTGGCGACGGCGCGGCGGCTGTTGGCATTGAACCGTGCCGGCGAACAGGCCCTGCGGCTCTACCAGTTGGGGGAGGATGGCGGCGGCGCGCAGGCAGCGTTTCGTGAGGTGCTGGCGGCCGATCCGCTCAACAGTCGTGCCCGGCAAGGGCTGGCGGCGGTGGAAAGCGGGCTGATCCGGCGTGCCGAGCATGCTGCCGGGGTTGATTCGGATTTCCCAGGCGCGGCGCGCTGGCTGGACAAGGCCGGCACCATCCGCGGCGAAGGGGCGGTGACGGTACTGGATGCACGGCGGCGGGTGGAGGCCATCCGCCGTGCCCAGTTGGATGCCCTGCGCGAAGGCGGCCTGCGCGACCTCACCTCATCGCAGGGGCTCAAGCCGGCCCGCGAGAAGCTGGAGCAGGCCATCCGCATCGCCTTGCCCGGTGATCGCACCGTGGCACTGTTGCGGCAGCGCATCGATCTGGTCACCCACTACGGCAGCTTCCGGCCGGGACAGGTGTTCTCCGACGCGCTGGCCAATGGCGGCCGTGCGCCGCAGATGGTGGTGGTGCCGCATGGGGCGTTCCAGATGGGCGCGCCAGCAGAAGAGGTGGGCTCGGTGGATGCCGAGCGCCCCCAGCACTACGTCCGCTTCGACCGTGGTTTTGCCATGTCGATCACCGAGGTGACCGTCGCCGATTTCCGCCGCTTCGTGGAGGCTACCAACGCCCGGCCACGCGCCACCCGGCGCGGCCATTCCATCGTCTACGACGAGCGCAGCGGCAATTTCATCCGCCGCAGCGGGGTGGACTGGCAATCCGATTACAACGGCGTCAAGGCCGCCCCCAACAGCCCGGTGATGCATGTCAGCGTGCGCGATGCCGAGGCCTATGCGGCATGGTTGTCGGAGCAGACAGGGCGCTATTACCGCCTGCCCAGCGAGTCGGAGTTCGAGTATGCGCTGCGGGCCGGCAATGTCGGTCGGTATCCCTGGGGGCGGGCGGCCGTGCCGCCGGAGAACACCGGCAACTTTACCGGCAGCCTGGATGTGTCGCCCAGCGGCCGCCACTGGAACAACGCCTTCATCGGGTATGGCGATGGCTTCTGGGGCACCGCGCCGGTGGCCATGTTCCGAGCCAATGCCTGGGGATTGCACGACATGGGTGGCAATGTCAGTGAGTGGGTGGCCGATTGCTGGCATGCCAGTTATCGGCGTGCACCCGCCGACGGTGCCGCCTGGTACAACCCGGGGTGCCGGCAACGGGTGATCCGCGGAGGCAACTGGGCCAACGCACCGGAGCAGGTGCGGGCGGCATGGCGGCAATCACAGGATTCGGATGTCACCTCGGCCCGGATCGGCTTCAGGCTGGTGCGCGGTATTTGACCTTGCCCATGCGCCCAGTAGCGTTAACATCGGCCACGGCCAGCCCGGCCCAGACGGAACCCAACCATGCGACAAGATCCTTTCGGTAACCAAGGCGGCAGCCGTCAGCGTCGGGGCGGCGGCCTGTTCGGCAACATCCGTTGGGTGGTCCTGCTGGGCTTTGCGATCTACGGGGGCTGCTACTACTTCGGCAACCGCTCGGTGGACCCGTACACCGGCGAAAAGGTGCTGATCGACAGCTCGCTCGACGCCAACGAGGAGAAGGCCCTTGGCCTGCAGGCCTACCAGGAGATCCTGTCGCAGGAGCGTCCGGTGGACCCCAACTCGCAGATCGCGAGGCAGGTACGCGAGATCGCCAACCGCCTGATTGCCAAGGTGGATGTGGTGGAGACCTCGCTGGCGCAGGAGCATGGGCTGCAGCCACAGCATTTCGCGCGTGATTTTGATTGGGACGTGAACGTGCTGCAGTCCGACGAGGCCAACGCGTTCTGCCTGCCCGGCGGCAAGATGGCGGTGTATACCGGCTTGATCCCGGTGGCACAGAACGCCGATGCGCTGGCGGTGGTGATGGGTCACGAGATCGCCCACGCCTTGCTGCGCCATGGTGCCCAGCGCATGGCCCAGCAGAAGCTGACCCAGATCGGGCAGATGGCAGGCGCGGCCAGCGGCATGGACGCGCAGCAGCAACAGATGATGATGTCGGCAATGGGCTACGGCTATCTGTTGCCCTATGCGCGCTCGCATGAAACCCAGGCCGATGAAGTGGGCCTGATGTTGGCCGCCGCCGCCTGTTTCAATCCTGAGGAAGCGGTGCCCTTGTGGCAGCGCATGAGCGAAGCCAGTGGTGGCCAGGCGCCACCGGAGTTTTCCTCCACCCATCCCAACCCCGGCACCCGTATCCAGAACCTGCAGGCGTTGATGCCCAAGGCATTGGAGTACAGGCAGCGTTATTGCACCGCGCAGTAAGCAGGCAACAGCTGGGCTGGGTGCCGTTGAGCGTGCGCAGCGGTTGATGCACTCAAACGCTGCTGTGTACCTGCCGTTGGCGTGCTTTGAGAGTTGCGCTGCGCCTGCGGGCCTAGAACGTTTTTTCCACGCGTAGCTGCAGGCTGCCTTCTGCCAGACGGGCCTGCAGGGTGTCCCCCGGACTGACCTGATCGGCGCTGCGCACCAGGCTGCCATCGTCTGCGCGGGTGAGGATGGAATAGCCACGCGCCACGGTTGCCAGTGGGCTGACCGCTTCCAGCGAACGGGCAATGCCGCGCAGGCGCAGTGCATCGCGCTGCAGTTGCCGGTCCATGGCGGCCTGCGCGCGCGGGGCCAATGCCGCCAGTTTTTCTGCCAATGCATCCAGGTGGCGCTGTGGCTGCGCGTTGCGCAGCACGGCGGCGGCATGGCGCAGCTGTGCATGGCGGCGTTCCTGTTGCTGGCGCCACGCTCCCTGAAGGCGTGCAAAGGCTGCCTGCTGACGGTGCTCCAGCAAGGTCAGCCGGGCCTGGGGGCTGTGGGCCTGCAGGCGCAGGGCGGCACGGTCGGCACGCTGCATGGCCTGGCCCAGGGTATGCACCTGCAGCTGGTTCAGGCGCTGTGCCAGCCGGCGCACGCGCAGGGCAAGGTCACGCTGGTCGGGTACCAGCAGCTCGGCGGCGACCGAGGGGGTCGGCGCGCGCAGGTCGGCGGCGAAGTCGGTCAGGCTGAAGTCGGTCTCGTGGCCTACCGCCGAAACCACCGGTGTGCTGCTGGCGGCAACCGCACGCGCCAGCTGTTCATCGTTGAACGCCCACAGGTCCTCCAGTGAGCCGCCACCGCGGGTCAGCAGGATCACGTCGTAGCGGCCACTGGCATCGGCCTGGCGCAGCAGCGAGGTGATCTGGGGGGCGGCCGTTGCGCCCTGTACCAGCGAGGGGAGCAGTTCGACTTCCAGCATCGGGAAGCGGCGCGCCAGCACGCTCAGCACGTCACGCACCGCCGCGCCGCTGGGCGAGGTGATCACCGCCAGCCGGCGCACATGTGCGGGCAGCGGCCGCTT
Source organism: Stenotrophomonas sp. (assembly GCA_032112995.1). Lineage (GTDB taxonomy): Bacteria > Pseudomonadota > Gammaproteobacteria > Xanthomonadales > Xanthomonadaceae > Stenotrophomonas. The sequence continues at coordinate 57,276 of DAMCTY010000013.1, forward strand.
GCGTGCCGGGTCGAACAGGCCCTCGGCCTCCAGGCGTGCCTTCAGCTCGTCGTAGGCGCGGCGCAACGCGCCTTCGCCGGCTTCTTCCATGTGGTCCAGGATCAGCTGGTAGTCACCGCGTGCCTCGTACAGGGTCAGGCGACCGCGCACCAGCACGCGCATGCCTTCGCGCGGGATGAACTTCAGCCACTGGCTCTTGGGCTTGAACATGGCCGCGCGTACCTGCGCCCGTGCGTCCTTGAGGGTGAAATACAGGTGCCCGGAGGCTGGCCTGCTGACACTGCCCAGTTCACCCTCCACCCACACCAATGGGAACGCGCTTTCCAGCAGATCACGCGCCAGCGTATTGAGCTGGTTGGGGGTGAGGATGTCGTTGCTTGGGCTCATGGACACGGTACGGCAGAAAGAAGGCGCGACGAGTGCGTGCAGGATGGCCTGCCAGATCGCCGAATGCCGCCCATCTTAAGCCCTGCGGCTAGTCGAAGAAATCGAAGATGGAAATGTCCAGGTCCGGGAATTCCAGCCAGGACAGGTCGAAGTCGAACCAGCTTGAGCTGCCGTCGTTGGCCACCGAATGCAGCATCTCGGCCTTCATCGCCGCATAGTCGCAGGCATCGCGACTGCCGGCATGCAGGCGATCAAAGTCGGCATGGGTATTGAACAGCGCATGTGACCAGCAGGCCACGTCGATATCGATTTTGTTGCGGCGGTTCGCCTCGCGCACCTGCTGCACCGAATAGAAATTGCGCTTGCCGTGGTGGCGGACCAGGTCATCGCCGATCAGTTGCGCCTGGCGGCGCTTGTCCGCTGGGGCGATGCTGCAGGGGGCTTGCTGGATCTGGGTGTCCATCACGGTCCTTGTGGCGGTGTCGGGTGCGCATCATTGCACGGCAGGCAGGGGTGCGTCCGCCTGCCCATCGGCGGCATTGGCATGCCGCTGCAGCGCCCATTGCACATGCTCACGGACTAGCGGCGATGCATGCCCGCTGCGGCTGTGCAGTGCCTGCAGCACGGTGGGCGTAGGTGTGGCATTGCCCAGCGCCACGGCGATGTTGCGCAACCAGCGCTCATGGCCGCTGCGGCGGATAGGGCTGCCTTCGGTGCGGCGCAGGAATTCCTCCTCATCCCAGGCGAACAACTCCGGCAGGGTGGCGGTATCCAGGTTGTTGCGGGCGCGGAAGTCGGGCTCGTCGGTGCGCCGGGCAAACTTGTTCCAGGGGCAGACCAGTTGGCAGTCGTCGCAGCCATAGATGCGGTTGCCCATGAGTGGGCGCATTTCCAATGGAATCGCGCCGTCGTGCTCGATGGTGAGGTAGGAAATGCAACGGCGCGCATCCAACCGGTGCGGGGCGATGATGGCAGCGGTGGGGCAGACGTCGATGCAACGGGTGCAGGTGCCGCAGTGGGCGGTGGCGGGTACGTCGATCGGCAGCGGCAAGTCCACGTAGATCTCGCCCAGGAAGAACCACGAGCCGCCATTGCGATCGATCAGGCAGGTGTGTTTGCCGATCCAGCCCAGCCCGGCGTTGCGTGCCAGGGCGCGCTCCAGCACCGGTGCCGAATCGACAAACACGCGGTAGCCGAATGGGCCGATCTCGCTGCCGATGCGCTCGGCCAGCTTCTGCAGCCGGTTGCGCATCAGCTTGTGGTAGTCGCGGCCCAGCGCATAGCGCGCGACATAGGCACGCTCGCCATCATTCAGGGTGGCCCAGGCTTCGGCGTCGTCCTTGTGGCCATAGTCCAGGCCTACCGAAATGACCCGCACCGTGCCGGGCAGCAGCTCCTGCGGGCGCGCGCGCAGGCTGCCATGGCGCGCCATCCATTCCATCGTCCCGTACAGGCCCTTGCCCAGCCAGTCGGCCAGGTGCGCCTCGTCCTGGCCCAGTTCGATACCGCTGACCCCGCAGCGCTGGAAGCCAGCGTCGCGGGCAAGCTGGCGGATGCGCAGCGACAGCTGCGCGGGATTGGCGGCGGAAACGGCTTCAGGCATGGCGCAAGTATAGAATCGACGGCATGTCAGAGCCCGTTGAACTGTTTGATATCGCCGCCGCACGTCGCATCGACGCGCAGGCAACCGCTGCCCTGGGCGGCGACGGCTATGTGTTGATGCAGCGTGCAGGCCTGGCGGCCTGGCACAGCGTGCTGCAGCATTGGCCCCAGGCGCGGTGCATCGTGGTGGTGTGTGGGCCGGGCAACAATGGCGGCGACGGTTACGTGCTGGCCCGTCATGCCCGCCAGGCCGGGCGGCAAGTGAGTGTGTTGCACCTGCCCGACGCGGCACCACGCAGCGGACTGGCGCAGCGCGCCTGTACCGACTATCTGGCCATTGGCGGCCACATCGAGGTGACCCTGGACTGTCTGCAGCAGGCCGACCTGATCGTGGATGCCCTGTATGGCATCGGCTTGGCGCGCGCCCCGGAGGGCGAGGATGTCGGATTGATTACGGCCATCAATGCCGCCGCGGCACCGGTGTTCGCGCTGGATGTGCCCAGCGGTGTGGACGCCCTCAGCGGCGACGTGCCGGGCACGGCGGTGCGCGCGCAGCGGGTGCTGCAGTTCATCGTGCCGCACGTGGGGCTGCATACCGGTGCTGCGCTGGAGCATGCCGGGCAACGTCTGTTGGCGGATCTTGGCGTTCCGGCGGAGGCGTTTGCCGGCGTTGCTCCGGCCGCCCAGCGCTGGATCAAGCCGGTACTGCAACTGCAGCTGCCGCCGCGCCGGCTCAATACCCACAAGGGCGAGAACGGCCATGTGCTGTGCGTGGGCGGCAACCATGGCAGTGGTGGGGCGGTGATGCTCAGCGCCGAGGCCGCACTGCGCAGCGGTGCCGGCCTGGTCAGCGTGGCCACCCGCGCCCCGCACGTGCTGCCGCTGCTCGCGCGCTGCCCGGAGGCGATGGTGCATGCGGTGGAGGAGGGGGCGGCGTTTGCTGCCTTGTTGGCGCGCGCCAGTGTCATTGCGATCGGGCCGGGCCTGGGCCAGGACGATTGGGCATGCGCGCTATGGGCGGCCGCCGTGGCCAATGGCAAACCGTTGGTTGTGGACGCCGATGCGCTCAACCTGCTGGCGGCTGCGCCGCAGCCGCTACCGCAGGCCATTCTTACCCCGCACCCGGGCGAGGCCGCGCGCCTGCTGGATACGGATACAGCCAGCATCCAGCGCGATCGCCTTGGCGCCGCGCGTGCGCTGGCAGCGCGCTATCAGGCCGTCGTGGTGCTGAAGGGTGCAGGCACCGTGGTGGCCGCACCGGGGCAGTTGCCGCGCGTGGTGGTGGCCGGCAATCCCGGCATGGCGGTCGGCGGCATGGGGGATCTATTGACCGGTGCCATCGCCGCGCTGCGCGCACAGGGTCTGCCGGCCTGCGATGCAGCCAGCAGCGGTGCGCTGCTGCACGGCCTGGCCGGTGACGCGGCGGCAGGCGAGGGTGAACGCGGCTTGTTGCCACGCGACCTGTTGCCACACCTGCGTACGCTGGCCAATCCATAATGCACGGCATGATCGACTTGTTTCTTGCAGACGCCGACGGCACCGACCAGCTTGGCCGGGCATTGGCACACACTCGTCCGGCACAGGCCGTGGTCCACCTGCAGGGCGACCTGGGTGCCGGTAAATCCACCCTGGCGCGGGCATTGCTGCGCGCGCTGGGCGTGCAGGGGCCCATCCGCAGCCCCACCTACACCTTGATCGAGCGGTATCCGCTGAGCGACGGCGAAGCCTGGCATCTGGACCTGTACCGCATCGGCAACGCCGGCGAGTTGGACTTCCTGGGCTTGGACGAAGCGACCGCCGACCTTTGGCTGGTCGAATGGCCTGAGCGGGGTGCCGGCGCATTGCCGCCGGTGGACCTGGAGGTGGCCCTGGAAATCGATGGTCACGGCCGCCGGGCGCGCATTCAGGCCCACACCGCCAACGGTGAGCGCTGGCTGCAGGAACTGCGCAAAACGCCCCACTTGCAGGGGCTTCCTAGCCCCTGACTGCAGGAAGATGCGGCAGGTTGCGGATTATTAAGGGAAAACATGTTGCAATTACCGAATTCCGGTGATTGAATCCGCCCATGACTATGGCAAACCGCCTGTTCGCTCTGTCCACCGCCATTGCTGGGCTCTGCCTGGCCAGCGCTTCGGCGTGGGCGGGCGAGATCCGCGGCGTAGGCCTGAGCGCCGGTGCCACCGGTACCAAGGCTGAGATCCAACTGGCTGGCGGTGGCAGCTACAAGACCATCAGCCTGGCCGGCCCGAACCGCTTGGTCGTAGATTTTCCCGATTCCACGGCCGTGCGCGGGCTCAAGCTGCCTGCTGCCGCAGGCGTGGTCACGGCAGTACGCACCGGCAATCCGACCCCGGGCACGTTCCGCGTTGTGTTTGACCTGGCGGAGACCGTGGCGGCGTTCAAGCCGCAGATGCAGGGCCAAGGTGCCGAGTCCCGGTTGTTGATCGAGTGGCCGGGCGATGCGCCGGCACGCCCGGCGACGACGGCGGTGGCGGCCACTGTGCCCGCAACCGGTACTGCCGCGGCAGCACCGGCCACTGCCCAGAGCGTGGCCGAGGCACGTGCCGAAGCAGCCCGAGCCACGGCGGCTTTGACCGCTGCCGTGCGCCAGCAGGCCAGCGCGCCGCCGCCCGCGCCCGCTCCGGTTGTGGCAGCAGCGCAGACGCCGGCGACGACGGTGGTCCAGGCCGCGCCGCAGCCGGCCAGTACGGGTGTGATTGCCGCCGCCTCCGCACCGGGCAGCTCACCAGCAGCCATTCTCAATGCCCAAGGCACACCGGTGCGCACCACCATTGCCACCGGGCGCCCAGCGCCGGTGGGCGCGGTGTCGCAGCCCGCTGCCGCCGCTGCTCCCGTGGCCAGTGCTGAACAGGCCTTGCCGCGCCCGGTGATGCCCAGCGATGCCTCGCGCATCCGCATGCAGCCTGGCATGCGCAACCTGATCGTGGCGATCGATCCCGGTCACGGCGGTCAGGATCCGGGAGCCATCGGCCCGACCGGCAAGCGCGAGAAGGACGTGACCCTGGCGGTGGCGCGTGAACTGGCGCGCCAGGTCAATGCCACCCCCGGCCTGCGCGCCTACCTGACTCGCGATACCGACGTATTCATTCCGCTGCCGATGCGCGCACAGCGTGCCCGCGCCGCCAAGGCGGACATCTTCATCTCGATCCACGCCGATGCGGCAGAAAACCGCTCGGCGACCGGCTCGTCGGTCTATGTTCTGTCCACCAAGGGTGCATCGTCACAGCGTGCGCGCTGGTTGGCGGACAAGGAAAACGCCGCCGACCTGATCGGTGGCGTCAGCCTCAGCCGCACTGAAGGCACCCTGGCCAACGTACTGCTGGACCTGGCCCAGAGTGGCAACATGAAGGCCTCGGAAGATGCCGCCAGCCACGTGCTGGGCGGGCTCAAGCGCATCGGCAACAACCACAAGCCGAACCTGGAGCGCGCCAACTTCGCGGTGCTGCGTACCTCGGACATGCCGGCGATGCTGGTGGAAACCGCCTTCATCTCCAACCCGGACGAAGAGCGCCGCCTGATCGACCCCACCTACCAGCGTCGTATCGCCGGTGCGGTACTGGATGGCGTGCATACCTTCTTCAGCCGGCAGCCGCCGCCGGGCACTTTGTTTGCCGCCCGTGCCCAGGCCGAAATGGATGCTGCCGTGGGTACCGTTGCCGGCGGCAGCAAGTAAGCTGCCGCGGCCATCCGGGCCGCGATGGCATGGGCGCGGCAGGACACAGTATTCAGGCTACGCGGGTGTCGGTGCCGAGCCCGTGCTCGGCTATCATCCTGTGCATGCATGATGTCAGCTTGATTCCCCTCGTAACTCCGTCCGCCTGCGCGGTCTTTGCACTGTCGATGCAGGGCGGTGGCGCATGAGTGCCATCCGTCCCCTGCCGGAAATCCTGATCAACCAGATCGCTGCTGGCGAAGTGGTCGAGCGACCTGCGTCGGTGGTCAAGGAACTGGTTGAAAATGCGTTGGACGCAGGTGCCACACGCGTGGATATCGACCTGGAAGAAGGCGGCGTACGCCTGATCCGCATCCGCGACAACGGCGGTGGCATCGCTGCCGACCAACTGCCGCTGGCCGTGTCGCGCCATGCCACCAGCAAGATCGCCAGCCTGGATGACCTGGAGTCGGTGGCTACCCTCGGCTTTCGCGGCGAAGCCCTGCCGTCGATCGCCTCGGTCAGCCGCTTCACCCTGGCCTCGCGCCGTGCCGATGACGAACATGGCTCGGCGTTGCAGATCGAGGGCGGCAAGCTGGGCGAAGTGGCACCACGCGCGCATGCCGCGGGTACCACGGTGGAAGTGCGTGAGTTGTTCTACAACGTACCGGCGCGGCGCAAGTTCCTGCGCGCCGAGCGCACCGAGCTGGGTCACATCGAAGAATGGTTGCGCTCGCTGGCCTTGGCGCGCCCCGACGTCGAGTTGCGGGTGTCGCATAACGGCAAGCCGTCACGGCGCTACAAGCCCGGCGACCTGTATTCGGACGCGCGTCTGGGCGAAACCCTCGGCGAGGATTTCGCGCGGCAGGCCTTGCGCGTGGACCATAGCGGCGCCGGCCTGCGGCTGCATGGCTGGATCGCGCAGCCGCAGTATTCGCGTGCCAGCGCCGACCAGCAGTACCTGTACGTCAACGGACGTTCGGTGCGTGACCGCAGTGTCAGTCATGCGGTGAAGATGGCCTATGGCGATGTGCTGTACCACGGCCGGCAGCCGGCCTATGTGCTGTTCCTGGAGTTGGACCCGACCCGCGTCGACGTCAACGTGCACCCGGCCAAGCATGAAGTGCGTTTTCGTGACGCGCGACTGATTCATGATTTCGTCTACCGCACGCTGAAGGAGGCGCTGGCCGAGACCCGCGCCGGGCTGGAGCCGGCGGCGATGGGGCAGGGCCATCCGGCCGATCCCGCCGCCTCCCTGCCGCCCAGTACCAGCGTGGGTGGTGGCTATGTGTTGTCGCGGCCAGGTGGCAGCGTGGCCAGCAATGGCAACTGGCAGGCGAGGCAGTCGCCGTTGGGCCTGCAGGTGGCGGAAGCACCTTCGGCCTATGCGGCCTTGTATTCAGCGCCAGCGGCAGGTGCCGACCAGGTCGATGCCGGACCGGCCCTGCCGGCAACCTCCAGTGATGCAGGCGTACCGCCGCTGGGCTATGCCATCGCCCAGTTGCATGGCATTTACATCCTGGCCGAGAACGCCGAAGGCTTGATCGTGGTGGACATGCATGCCGCCCACGAGCGTATCGGCTACGAACGTTTGAAGAACGCGCATGACGGCATCGGCCTGCATGCGCAGCCGCTGCTGGTGCCGATCACCCTGGCGGTAGGCGAGCGTGATGCCGATACCGCCGAACGCGAGGCGGCAACGCTGGCCGAACTGGGTTTTGAAGTAACCCGCTCGGGACCGGGGTCCCTGCACGTACGCAGTATCCCGGCGCTGCTGGCCAATGCCGAGCCCGAGGGCTTGCTGCGCGATGTGCTGGGTGACCTGCGCGAACACGGGCAGAGCCGGCGCATCGCCAGTGCGCGTGACGAACTGCTGTCGACGATGGCCTGCCATGGCGCGGTACGTGCCAACCGTCGCCTGACGCTGCCTGAAATGAATGCCCTGCTGCGTGACATGGAGATCACCGAGCGCTCGGGGCAATGCAACCATGGCCGCCCGACCTGGGCGCGCTTTTCCTTGGCCGAGATTGATCGCTGGTTCCTGCGGGGGCGTTGATGAAAAGAGCATTGGGGGGCGCGGCCTTGTTGGCCGTGGTGCTGCTGGGTGGCTGCAAGCAGGAGGTGGCGGCGCCGCCGGTGGTCAAGGCGGATCCGGCGTTTGCGCAGGACAATGAGCTGTGGCGGGAGCAACGCCTGACCGAGCTGCTGGCGGTCGACGGCTGGGCCAGCCTGGTGGGGTTGCATTGGCTGGAACTGAAAGCGCACTACATCGGCAGCGGCAGTACCAGCGGCATCCGCCTGGCGGTAGGCCCGCCGCGCTTGGGCATGGTGTCGCGACAGGGCAAGGACTGGTACTTCACGCCCGAACCCGGGGTGCCGATGCAGGTGGATGGCAAGCCGGTGAGTGGGCGCATCGCGTTCCACGGCGACCGTGATGAAGCCCCCACCCTGATCCACTTCGATGACGGCAAGGGCGTACTGAGCCTGATCGAGCGCGGCCCGCGTTTCGCCCTGCGGGTGCGGCACAGTGAGGCCCCGGCGCGCGCCCACTTCGGTCACCTGGAGTATTGGCCGGCTGATCCGAGCTGGCGCATCACCGCACGCTTCGTGCCGCATGACCTCAACAAGACCTTGCCGATCGTCGACATCACCGGCTTGACCACCGAGCAGTCCAATGCCGGTGCCATCGAGTTTGAGCGCGATGGTCGCACCTGGCGACTGGAAGCGCTGGGCGAGCCGGGCCAGCCCCTGCAGGTGATATTCGCCGACCGCACCAGCGGCCGCGGCAGCTATGCAGCCGGCCGCTACATCGATGTGGCGGTGCCGGACAGCAGGAGTGAAGTCGTGATCGACTTCAACCGCGCCTACAACCCGCCCTGCGCGTTCACCCCGTTTGCGACCTGTCCGTTGCCGCCGCCGGAGAACCGTTTGGACATGGAAGTACAGGCCGGCGAGAAGGCTTACGCCAAGCCCAAGAGTGAGGTGGCTGCATGACATGGTTGAACCGTAACGCCGGTCTGCTGTTGGCTGGTTTGATGCTGGTTGTCGGTGCCGCCACGGCGCGCCCGGCACGTGGCGAAGCCGCGTCGGCGGCCTATGTCGCCCCGGTCCCGCTGCTGTGGAAGGTCAGTGGTGCCCAGGGTAGTGAGATTTACCTGCTGGGCTCCTTCCATCTGCTCAAGCCCAGTGACTATCCCTTGTCCAAGGACGTGGACGGCGCGTTCGCGGCTTCGCAGCGGCTGCTGTTCGAGCTTTCCCCGGAGGAGATGAACTCGCCGGCGTTGCCGATGCAGATGGCGCAGGCCGCATTGCGTCGCGATGGCAGCCAGCTCAAGGATGATCTGGACGCGGCCACCTGGGAGCGGCTGCAGGCCTGGGCACAGGCCAACAACATGCCGATCCAGAGTCTGGGTGGGCTCAAACCGTGGTTCGTCGGCCTGACCATCAGTGTCGCGCAGATGACCCGGCTGGGTCTGGACCCGCAGGCCGGTCTGGATCGGCACATGATGGATCTGGCAGCCAAGGCTGGAAAACCTGCCGGTGGACTGGAAACAGCAGCCTCGCAGATCAGCATGCTCGATGGCATGGGCGTGGACGAACAGCGGCAGATGCTGCGCGAGGCGCTGGAGCAGGTGGACAAGGGGGGCACGCAGAGCCGTGCCCTGCATGACGCGTGGCGTCGCGGTGATGCCACGATGCTGTGGCAGGACATGGCCGGGCAGATGAAGCGGCAGTACCCGGGGCTGTACCGGCGCATCAATGTCGAGCGCAATGACGCTTGGTTGGCACCATTGCAGCAGCGACTGCAGGCCGGGCAGGGCACCACCCTGGTAGTGGTTGGCGCGCTGCACCTGCTTGGCGCTGACGGGGTGGTGGAAAAACTGCGTGCGCAGGGCTACAAGGTCGAGCGCATCTGCAGCGCCTGCACGGAGCAGCGGCGAAAGCCGTGAAGGCAGGGGCGGGTAAGGCCCATTGACCTGTTTCCCAGGCAGGGGCCGGCTTGGCATGGCTCGGCCAGGCAAGCCCGTACAAATGAAAAGGCCGACGCTTGCGTCGGCCTTTCAGTAGTCAGCGGTTGCTGCGGGTCTTGCCGCCGCTGCCCGGTGGCGGATCGGCCGGCTTGCTGCCCGGCGCCGGCGGACGGGTGCCGAAGCCGCCGCCCATGTTGCGCTGGAACTCCTGCCACAGCTCCAGATTGCGCTCGGTGAGCTGGTTCATCATGGCCCACGGGGTCTGGCCGAGCAGGCTGCCCATCTGCTGGCGGAACTGTTGCTGCTGGTCCAGGAACACCTGCATGCTGCGCTCCAGGTAGTTGCCCATGAAGCCCTGCAGGGAGTCGCCGTAGAAACGGATGAGCTGGCTCAACAGCTGGGTCGACAGCATCGGCTCGCCGTCCTGCTCCTTGTCCGCGATGATCTGCAACAGCACCGAACGGGTCAGGTCATCGCCGCTCTTGGCGTCGCGGACCTCGAACTCTTCGCCGTCCAGGATCAGCTGGCGGACGTCCTCGATGGTGATGTAGCTGGAAATCTCGGTGTCGTAGAGCCGGCGATTCGGATACTTCTTGATGATGCGGGTCGCAGCCATTAAGCAGTCACTCGTCACGGTTAGGTGCGCAGCATGGCGCAGTGCAGCAGGGCTTGCAACCGCCAAAAGTACAGGTTGCAAGGCTCGGTGAAGTGTTTTTTTGTTGCGCAGCACGCAAAGTGCCGGACTGCAGCAAGAACAAGGGATTACCAGCCCATGTGGTGGCCGCCGTTGATGTCCAGGTTGGAGCCGGTGATCCAGGCGGCTTCCTCGGCCACCAGGAAGGCCACCGCATAGGCGATCTCCTCGGGCTTGCCCAGGCGCCCGGTGGGGATGTCGGCGATGATCTTGGCCCGCACTTCCTCCGGTACCGCCATCACCATGTCGGTGGCCACATAGCCGGGGGAGATGGTGTTGACGGTGATGCCGAAGCCGGCGTTCTCGCGCGCCAGCGAGATGGTGAAGCCGTGCATGCCGGCTTTGGCGGCGGCGTAGTTGGCCTGGCCGTACTGGCCCTTCAGGCCGTTGATCGAACTGATCTGGATGACCCGGCCCCAGCCGCGCTTGCGCATGCCCTCGATCACCGGGCGGGTGACGTTGAACACCGAGTTGAGGTTGGTGTTGATTACCTCGTGCCACTGTTCCGGGCTCATCCGGTGGAAGGTGGTGTCACGGGTGATGCCGGCGTTGTTGACCAGGATCTCGACCGGCCCCAGTGCGGCTTCGGTGGCCTGGATCAAGCTGCGGCCACTGTCCGGGTCGGCAACATCGCCTTCGAACAGGGCGATGTCATAGCCCTTCTCGCGCATGCGCTGCTGCCACTGCTGGGCTTTCTCGGCGTTGCGAAAATTGGTGGCAACCCGGTGCCCTTGGTCGGCGAGGCGTTGGCAGATGGCGGTACCAATGCCGCCGGTACCACCGGTGACCAGTGCGACGCGGGATGTCATGGGCAGTGCTCCAGGGCAGATTCGCAGGGGAGCAGATGATTCTAATGAAACTGCGCTCAGGCAGGGGGCGTCTCGGGGGCGCGTAGCGCGCTTTTTTGCAGTTTGTGCGGGTCGAACGCAGCGGCGGCGTGCTGCAACAGCTCGGGTACCTGGCTTGCAGCATCCAGCGCGGCAGGTTCCTGGCCCAGGCAACGCCAGAGCCAGCGCAGCACCGGTAATGGGCGGGCACTGTCCACCGGCACAGCCGCCTGCGACTTGGACAGCTTCTGGCCGCTGGCATCCAGCAGCAGCGGCAGGTGCAGGTAGGCCGGGGTGGGCAGGCCCAATGCCTGTTGCAGCAGGATCTGCCGTGGGGTGGAGTCGATCAGGTCGGCGCCGCGCACCACATGGGTGATGCCCTGCTCGGCGTCATCGACCACCACCGCCAGTTGGTAGGCCCAGCAGCCATCGGCACGCAGCAACACCACATCGCCCACCTCGCGGTCTACGTCCTGCTGCACCGTGCCTTGCAGGGCGTCTTCAAAGCGGACATGGCAGCCATCGGCCACGCGCAGGCGGATGGCAGGATGAGCGCGTTGCTGGCTGGCGACACAACGCCGATGGATACCGTGCTGGCTGGCAAGGTCGGCCCGGCTGCAGTGGCAGGCAAAGGCCTTGCCTTCGGCCAGCAGGCGGTTGATGGCCGACTGGTACAGCGCATGACGGCGGCTCTGGTACTGCACGGGCAGGTCGGAGACCAGGCCGAATGTGGTCAGTGTGGCCAGCTGCGATTCGACCGCGCCGGCCACCTCGCGTGGTGGGTCGATATCCTCCACCCGCACCAGCCATTGGCCGTGGGCATGGCGTGCGACCAGCCAGCTGCCGAAGGCTGCCAGCATGGAGCCCAGGTGCAGGGGCCCGGTCGGGGAGGGGGCGAAGCGGCCGCGATGGCGTGGGAGAGACATTGAATATGAATGCTTGGTCAGATTGCGGCTTGAATTCAGTCTTGGCGCACCGCAAATTTGCCGTATCCCCATCCTAAACGGATCTGTTTCCCATGTTTACCCGTATCGGGCTGTTTCTTCTGACCAACATCGCGGTGCTGGCGCTGGCCAGTGTGGTGATGTCGCTGCTGGGCGTGAACTCGTCGCAGATGAGCGGGTTGCTGGTCATGGCAGCCATCTTCGGCTTCGGCGGTTCGATCATCTCGCTGCTGCTGTCCAAGTTCATGGCCAAGCGCGGTACCGGCGCGGTGGTGATCACCGAGCCGCGCAACCAGACCGAGCGTTGGCTGCTGGATACGGTGGCGCGCCAGGCCAAGGCGGCAGGCATCGGCATGCCGGAAGTGGCGGTCTATGACGCCCCGGAGATCAATGCCTTCGCCACCGGTGCCAACCGCAACAACGCGCTGGTGGCGGTGTCCACCGGCCTGCTGCACAACATGAGCGAGGACGAGGCCGAAGCGGTGCTGGGCCACGAGATCGCCCACGTCGCCAACGGTGACATGATCACCATGGCGCTGCTGCAGGGCGTGCTGAACACCTTCGTGATCGTGCTGGCGCGCGTGGTCGGCGGCATCATCGACAGCGCGCTGTCGGGCAACCGCGACAGCGGCCGTGGCTTTGCCTACTACATCATCGTGTTCGTGCTGGAGATGGTGTTCGGCCTGTTCGCGACGATGATCGCGATGTGGTTCTCGCGCCACCGTGAGTTCCGTGCCGACCACGGCGGTGCCTCGCTTGCGGGCCGCCAGAAGATGATCGCGGCACTGGAGCGTTTGAAGCTCAACCATGGCCAGAGCACCTTGCCGACGCAGATCGCGGCATTCGGCATTGCCGGCTCGGCAGCCAAGAAGCTGTTCCTGAGCCACCCGCCGCTGGACGAGCGCATCGCCGCGCTGCGCTCTTCGACGGTTGCCTGATCCGCATCGGCAGTGATTCAAGCAGAACGCCCGGCTCAGCCGGGCGTTCTGCTATCTGGGGAGTGCAGATCGCGTGCACGCCCCTCTCCTGTTTCGTCCCGGGGAGGGGGCACCCCACTTGTCCGTCCGCTGTCGATCGGCAGGCACGGCCAGAGCCGGCAGGCGGCCATGGTGATGGGGTGCCGGGGATGGAGCAGGGGGGGCCTGGCACTGCAGCGCAGGCAGAAGGGCGGAGATGGATGCTGTTTGCCGGGAATGGAAACAAAAACGGCGCCTTCGCAGGCGCCGTTCCAGAGACACGCAAAGCAGCGATCAGAACTTCGGATCGAACTCGGCGGCATAGCCGGTGTTGACGATCACCTTCTGCAGTGCCTCGCAGACCTTGATGTTGCCGGCCACGACCTGCTGGGTCTCCGGGCCGCGCGAATCCATGCGGTCCAGCGGAGCGCCACGGTAGTTGCATACCTTGCCGCCTGCCTCGCGCACCAGCAGCACGCCAGCGGCGATGTCCCATGCCTTCACGCCGGCTTCGAAGTAGGCGTCGGCGCGGCCACAGGCCACGTAGGCCAGGTCCAGCGCGGCAGAGCCGGTGCGGCGCACGTCTTCGGCCTGCACCAGCAGGGTGTCGACGGTCTTGAGCTGGGTGCTGGCGCGGCTGCGTTCGCGCGGGGCGAAGCCGGTGTGGATCATGGTGCCTTCCAGATCCTTGCGGTCTGCCACGCGCAGGCGGCGGTCGTTGAGCACGGCGCCATTGCCCTTGGAGGCGGTGAACAACTCGTTGCGCAACGGATCGAAGATCACCGCATCGATCGGCTCGCCGTTTTCAACCAGGGCGATGGAGACGCAGTAGTGCGGGAAGCCGCGCAGGTAGTTGCTGGTGCCGTCGAGCGGGTCGATGACCCACATCATGCGGTTCACGCCCTGGATGCCGCCTTCTTCACCGAAGATGCCGTATTCCGGGTAGGCGCGCTTGAGTTCCTTGACGATCACTTTTTCCGCATCAGCATCGACTTCGCTGGCGTAATCCATCCGACCCTTCTGTACGACGTTGAGGGCTTCAAGCTTGTTGATGTTACGGAGCAGGACGTTGCCGGCGAGGCGGGCGGCCTTGACCATGACGGTTACGGCGGGTTTCTGCATGGCGAAAGGCTCCCGTGAAGGCAGAGATCGGATTGGCGGGGGAAAAGAGCGGGTCCGGCGCATTGGCCGGCCGCGCAGTTTACCATCTACAGCTGTCTCGCTCCTGATTTTTTAACATCATGTCTGCTTCCACTCATATTCGATTCGTACTTGTCGGCACCCAGCACCCCGGAAACATAGGCGCGGCGGCCCGTGCGATGAAGACCATGGGCCTGGCGCGGCTGGTATTGGTTGCCCCCGAGAAGCCGCTGGACGAGGTGGCCTTCCGGCGCTCGGCCGGTGCCGAGGACGTGCTGGGCGATGCGCCGGTGTACGCCACCCTGGCCGAGGCGGTTGCCGACTGCCGTCTGGTGCTGGGCTGTACGGCGCGTTCGCGCCGGGTGCAGTTGGAGGAGTTGCTGCCCGAACTTGCCGGCCAACGCGCGGTGGCCAAGGCCGGTGAGGAGGGCGCCGAGGTGGCCTTCGTGTTCGGCCGGGAACGTACCGGCCTGACCAACGAGGAGCTGCAGTTGTGCCACGTGGCAGTGCATATCCCGTCCGATCCGGAGTTCAGCTCGCTGAACCTGGCTGCTGCCGTGCAGGTCCTGGCCTATGAGGTGCGCATGGCCGTATTGGCAGGCCAAGTGCAGGCCCCGGCCGAAACCGGTTTTGGCGAGGCGCCAGCCAGCCATGCCCAGCTCGAAGGACTGTTCGGCCAGCTCGGCGACACCCTGGATCAGATCGATTTCCACAAGGGCCGTTCGCCGGAATCGGCAATGCGCAAGCTGCGCCGCCTGTTCATGAAGGCCGAGATGTCCGAGCAGGAGGTGCGCCTGCTGCGTGGCATCCTTGCCGATGCCCAGCGCATGGCCCGGTTGGCGGGTGAAAAACCCAACTGAGGCACACGTCACACAACGGGTTTTTCCGGTAGGCTTGGGGAATCAATAGGGGAGTTGCCGTTTTGCGCGTGTTCGTATGGCTTTGGGGAGCCGTGCTGGCAGTGGCCGCGTTGCAGCCGCTGTCGGTGGGGGCGATAGAGCGCTCGGTGCTGGTCCTGGGGAGGATCAGTGACAATCCGAAGGCGCACTATGAGCAGTTGAAGCCGCTGCTCGACTATGTGGTGCCCAGGATGCAGGACGTCGGGATCGTCGAAGGACGCATCCTGATGGCCAAGGATGCGCAGCAGATGGGCAGCTACCTGCGGCGCGGGCGGGTGGATTGGGTGACCGAAACCTCCGGTACCGCCATGGCATTGCAGCAGCGGGCCGGTGCGCGGCCCCTGTTGCTGACCGAGCGCAATGGGGTGAGCGCTTACCAGACCGTCTTCTTCGTACGTCGTGACAGCCCGGTGGAGTCGCTGCAGGACATGAAGGGCCGAACCCTGGCCTTGCAGAGCCCGTTGTCCACCAGCGCCTACCTGGTGCCGGCGATGGAGCTGCTGCAGCACGGGGTGCGGCTGGAGATCCTGTTGACGCCGCACGACACCCCGGCAGGCGATGCCGTGGGCTATGTATTCGCGCGATCGGAACTGAACATCTCGACCTATGTGCACAAACGGGTGGTGGATGTGGGCGCGGTCAGCAGCATTGATTGGAGCGATGACCACGCCGTGCCGCCTGCGTTCCGCAACGACATGCGGGTGTTCTACCGCAGCGAGCCGGTGCCGCGCGCGGTGGAAATGGTGCGTCAGGATCTGGACCCGGTAGTGCGCGAGCGCCTGCGGCAGGTATTGCAGGAGGCCAGTCGCGACCCCGAGGCCGGCCCGGCCTTGGCCAAATTCTTTGGTACCACCGGCTTCCATCCGGTGGATGCGGCCAGTCTGCGGGCGCTTGAGCGCCTGCGCAGCGGCCTGGCGCGGGTGCGCATGGAGGTGGAATGAGCCGTCTGCCGCGCTTTGGGTTGCAGGCCCGCTTCCTGTTGCTGGCGGCGGGCGCGCTGCTGGTGGTGATCCTGATCGTGGCGCTGATGGTGATGCGCCAGGCCAGTGCGCAGCGCGAGATGCTGCACACCAGCAGCCAGGTGGTCAGCGATGTATTCGACCAGGGCGTGCGTGAGCGCGGCACCGCCTTGGCCGATGCGCTGGCCGATGCTTTGGTGAACCCGCTCTATTACTCGGATCTGTCGGCGGTGGGCGCGCTGGTGCGCAACACCGCCCGTCAGAAGTCGGTCAGCTATGTACTGGTGCACGATCCCGAAGGACGGCTGATCCATGATGGCTCCATCGACGTGGCAGGCTACGGCCTGCAGATGAGCGATCCGTTGGCACCGGCTGCGGTCGGCGCGGAGGCGACGCTGGTGCAGGAGAGCCCGGCCATCCTGGAGATCGATCTGCCGTTGCGCATCGGTGATCAACGTATCGGTGGTTTGCGGGTGGGTATGGACCTGGCGCCGGTGCGCGCACAGGAAGCCAGCACCATGCGTGCGTTGGAACAGCGCATGGGCGAAGCACAGCGTCGGCAGCTGGGTTGGGTATTGGCGCTGGTGGCCCTGCTGATTGCTTTTGCCTGTGTGATTGCCCTGTATGTGCAGCGCACCCTGGTGCGGCCCATTCGTTGGCTCGGCGAGGCGGCGCAACGCATCGAGCGCGGCGACTACGCCGTGTCGGCACCGGTGACCCAGCGCAACGATGAAGTGGGCGAGTTGATGCGCACCTTCGACCGCATGAGCCAGAGCATCGCCCGGCATGACCGGGAGGTGCGGCAGATGGCCTATACCGATGCATTGACCGGCCTGACCAACCGACTTGCGTTCCGCGAAGCATTGGACCACCGCTTGTTCAGCGCCCATGCGGCCGGTCGTGGTTTGGCGCTGCTGTTCATCGATATCGACGAGTTCAAGCGGGTCAATGACACCCTCGGCCACGAGGCCGGTGACGAGGCGCTGCTGCAGTTTGCCCAGCGTATTGCCATCGCCGTGGACCAGGTGGGCGGCGATGAAACCCTGCTGGCCCGTTTTGGTGGCGACGAGTTCGTGATCCTGCTGGGTGAGGGCGCGGGTAGTGCGGCCGAGGTCGCCAAGAACCTGGCCGAGCGCCTGGTGGTGGACCTTGGGCGCCCGCTGCAGGCGCAGCAGCGCGAGATCTTCCTGGGCAGTTCGATCGGTATCACCCTGTACCCGGAAGATGCGGTGGATGCCACCGCCTTGCTGAAGAACGGTGACATCGCCATGTACCAGGCCAAGCTGGCCGGCAAGAATTGTTACCGCTACTACAGCAGGGCCATGGACCATGCGGTGGAGCGGCGCCTGCACCTGGAGCAGGAGCTGCGTGGGGCCTGGGAGCGTGGCGAGCTGCGCCTGGTCTACCAGCCCATCTACCGCACCCGCGACCGCATGCTGGTAGGCGTGGAAGTGCTGCTGCGCTGGGACCACCCCAAGTTGGGGGCGATCGCGCCGTCGGTGTTCATTGACGTGGCCGAGCAGAGTGGCCTGATCCATCTGCTGGGTCCGCGCGTGCTGGGCGAGGCCTGCGTGCAGGCCCGGCAATGGCCGCGCAATGCACTGGGTGAGGAGCTGTTCGTATCGGTCAATGTGTCGCCGCGGCAGTTGCGCAATGGCGACCTGGTGGAGCAGGTGGAGGCCAGCCTGCAGCAGTCCGGGCTCAGTGCCTCGCGCCTGCATCTTGAGCTGACCGAAACCGCGGTGATCGGCGACGAGATGCTGGCGGTTTCCCTGCTCGAGCGCCTGCACCGGACCGGGGTGAAAGTGTGGCTGGACGACTTTGGCACGGGCTTCTCTGGCCTGAGTCATCTGCGCCAGGTGCCGGTGGACGGGGTCAAGATCGATCGCAGCTTTGTTGCCGACATGGAGCGTGATGCCGACGACCTGGCCCTGACCACGGCCATCATCGCCATGGCCCATGCGCTGGGTATCACCGTCGTGGCCGAAGGCGTGGAGCAGGAAGCGCAGTTCCAACTGCTCAGCCAGCGTGGCTGCGACCTGGTGCAGGGCTACTGGATGGGCCGGCCGCTGGATGCGGCCGGTGTGGTGGCCTTGTTGACGCCGCCGCTGTCCGCGGCCGCGCGCTGAGTCAGAGCGGCCGCTTGCTGGTGTCGCCGGCGATCTCGCGCACCAGCTTGGGCACCAGGTAGCCGGACAGCCGGGCCATCAGCCCGGCATGCAGGGCCAGTGCCTGTTCGTCGCTGACCTCGAAGTGGGCGGCGCCCTGTACCTTGTCCAACTGGTACAGGTAGTAGGGCATCACCCCGGCGGCAAAACTGCGCTCGCTCAGTGCGGCCAGCGCGTCCAGATCGTCATTGACCCCGCGCAGCAGCACGGCCTGGTTGAGCAGCTGCGCACCGGTGCCGCGGATGCGCGCCAGCACGGCGTCGACCTGGGCATTGAACTCGTTGGCGTGGTTGGCATGCAGCACGAAGGCCACCGGCCACGGCAGGCCAGCCAGCCATTGCACCAGGGCGTCGTCGACGCGCTCGGGCAGCACCACCGGCAGACGGCTGTGGATGCGCAGGCGCTTGATATGCGGGACGGCGGCCAGGGCCTGGGTCAGCTCGGCCAGCTTGGAGGTGTTGAGCGACAGCGGGTCGCCGCCGGACAGGATGACCTCGTCGATGCCCGGATCGGCGGCGATGGCCGCCACGGCCTCCTGCCAGCCGCCCTTGGCGGCGTTCTCGCCGGCATAGTCAAAGTGGCGGCGGAAGCAATAGCGGCAGTTGATCGCACAGCTGCCGGTAGTGACCAGCAGGGCGCGGCCGCGGTACTTCTGGATTACCCCGGTAGCCTTCTTGGCCGCGCCGTCGCCCACCGCGTCGAAACTGAACCCCGGCACGATGCGCATTTCCGCATCGATGGGCAGCACCTGCCGCAGCAGCGGGTCGGTCGGGTCGCCGTGGCGCATGCGGGCGACGAAACTGCGCGGCACCCGCAGGGCGAACTGGGCCAGGGCCTCGGCCGACACCCCCAGCGCCTGGCCGTCCAGCCCAAGTGCCTCCAGCAGCTCGTCGGGGCTGCGTATGGCCTGCCGCCAATGGCTCTGCCAACGGTCGGCGGGCAGGGGCAGGACGGCTTTTTCTGGAGTGAGGGCGGGGGCTGCGGTTATCATTGGCGGTCAGAAAAACATGATGTCCCGCCAGCTGGCGGGCGTTCCATTCTAATCCGGCCGCCCGTATTACGGCGGTTTTGCCAATTCAGGAGTTACAGCATGGCCAGTTACGGCATGAACGACGTCAAGAACGGGATGAAGATCCTGGTCAACAACCAGCCTGCGGTCATCATCGACACCGAATACGTCAAGCCGGGCAAGGGCCAGGCCTTCACCCGCGTGAAGTACCGCCTGATCAAGGACGGCCGCACGCAGGAAGTGACCATGAAGTCGACCGACTCGCTGGATGCGGCCGACGTGGTCGATACCGACATGAACTTCATGTACAGCGACGGCGAGTACTGGCACTTCATGGACCCGGAA
>DAMCTY010000014.1:0-73671 GCA_032112995.1 Stenotrophomonas sp.
GGTGAGAGCCATCATGGTCCTTCAAGACCGAGCGGTTATCCGCAGGGATGGGGAGCTTCCTTTTTACTCATTCAAGCGGAGCGGCCTAAATCAGGCATCAACCTTCACACGAGACTTCCGCGTGACCCCAGAGATTAAAAAGAATTTCCGAGATCGTGCCGTTCGTGCGGTCCGAGGCCTCGAGAAGGAAAGGTCTTCTTTTGGTTACATCAACGACGGCAGCGGCAAGCGATACCGTGCTGGCGTTTTCTTTCTACTCGCAGGCGATCTGAAGCGCGCCAATGAAACATTCGACTGGTTCTACGAAGAATTTCCGGATGATATCGGCGAGCCTGTGTTCCACCTGTACAGCTCACTAGCAGCACATAGACAAGGCGATCTTGTCAAAGCGCGCATGCGCCTCCTGGATACGATGCTCAGCAACATATTCATGTTGCCGCATCTCGTTGGGCAACGTTTGAACGCACCCGACATCTGGTGTCAGTCCAACCGGCATCAGGAGAGCTATCTTTTAGAGGTGGAGGAGTTTCTGCAGGAGCCAACCTGCGAAGAACGCCTTTGGATAGCCTCAGAGTTGAAAAGCAGTACATTTGTTACGCTGAAAGATGGTTATCTTGCGACCTTCGCAGAGCTCAAAGACGAGCGTGATATTCCCAAACGCATGTCCATACTTGGCAAGTGGCAAAGCCTTCAGGCCGAGCACCTTGGCAATGGAAGCTGACAATTCGTTCAAGCCGACGTAGCTTCGCGATGCCTTGATTCCACAATCAGGTAACCACATGAAAATCCTGCATGTTCTGGCAATCTTTCTATTCCTGGCCGCACTCTGTTTCTACGTTGCCTCCTCCGGTACGGGGGCATGGCTACTGGGTGGCATTGGCTTTGTACTGGAGATCGCTGCGTGGGTTATCGCACTGACTTCCAGAAAATCGAGCACACCCGGTAGCAGTGTCAATTGATCGCATCACCGCTGTATTCAAAGGCTGGGTAACCCATGTACCCAGTGCAGAGTTCGCCGCCGAGTAGTTTTTCCAGGCCTCTCCGTGGATTTCCTCCGGAACAGTAGGCACTGCAAACCTATGATCTGCGCTTCACCGGAGATACCCATGCCTCACCGCCATGCCAGGTCCCGCGCAGAGAACGTACGGCTTACACCGCGCATCGTCCGCAAGACGGTGCTTTCACTGTTCCGCCGACGCAATGACTACGGCAGCGAAGATTTGACAGAGCTCCTTGCCCAGCTTGAGCCACTTGGCGTGACCACCGCAAAGCAGCTCCGGTTGATCATGAAGCGGCACCGGCGATCACTGCGCCAGGACGAGAAACGGCGAATGTCCAACGCCGAAACACGCTGGCTTGCCGGTGAAATGCAAGGCCTCGGGCTTGATACCCACGCCAACAAATCGTGGTTCGGCATCCCGGGCCTGGTAAGACAGGCGATGGAACTTGAGTTAGGGGACAAGGCTGCAGCCCAGTGGACAATTACCGATACTGCCGACTAGGCGCAATGCCCACCAAAGCATGGTGAGCTTCGCCAGCGCCCCATCAAGGAGCTGCCCCACGCCGCGCCCAGCTGCCCCCGGCAATGGCTCAGTGTCCCTGCCAGTGGAAGGTCTACCGTAGCACCGGGCTGCCAGCGTCGAGGTGCTCATTGCAGGCGGAAGGTAACCGGGATATCCAGCGTCACTTCATCCACGTCCGAAGTGGCCATACCCGGCGCCACACTCCAGCCCAGCGCGGCCTCACGGGCGGCCGCATCAAGCAAGCGGTTGCCGCTGCTTTCGGTAATGCGCACACGCTTCACCTGCCCGTCGCCGGACAGCGTTATTGCCAACAGCACGCGGCCTTCCAGCCCTTCACGGGCAGATGCAGGCGGGTAGCGGGCGGGTTTGGTGCGAGCCTTGTCACGCAACAGCGTCGCGAGGAAATCGCGCGAACTTGCGCCAGGAAGCAACGTTGCCTGCTCTACCCGACCGTCGGCTACTGTCGGCGATACCGTGAAAAGCACCTCCACCCGGCGTCGTTCACCGGCCTTCGGTGCCCGGTCACTGACCGTCCACCGGGCAGCGTCTTCACGCGCCCGGGTATCGAGCGCAGCATCGCCAGTGCTTTCCTCGACCAGCACCGAGCTCAATGTGCCGTCGGCAAGAACGTCGATGACCAGCTGCAGACGCGCGTTCGTGCGCACACCCGAGACAGGCAGCGCTATCGGCTGCACCATGGCCTCAAAGCCCGCCGCAGGAAGATCGACGAAGACCTCACCATTGGCACGGCTGGGCGAGGTTGCAGCTGGCGGCGCAAGCGGTGACTGCTCCCTGTACCGTACAACGTTCAGGCCCCTTCCGGTTGTCGCTGATTGCGCTGCCGGCAGCACCTGCTCGGACGTTCTCCTTGCGCCGTTGGCATCATCTCCAGCAGCACCCCGCCGGGGAAGCTGCAACACCTCGGCCCGCGCCTGCAGTATTTCCAGGCGCTTGCGCGAGGACTCCGGCAGCCAGATCGACTGCAACGAAAGATCCCTGGCCAGAAGGCGCCCTTGCAGGTCCAGTGGTTCGGAACGAGGACTTCCCTCCCTTTCGCCCTGCTTGAGCCGCGCCGCCACCAACAGCGCACCCAATGCCAGCTCTTCATCGACATCAACCACCACCGCCGCATAGCTATCCCACAAGGCGGGATAGCTTGGCTTGTAGCTGAGCAGGGCCTCCTGCAGCGTCAGTATCCCGCGCACCTGGTCGTCGATGGAGAGTGCCGGCTCGTTTGCATCCACGGAATCGGCCATACGTGCACGCAGCGCGTGGTTCAGGCGGATCAGCTCCAGCAGCAAGCGTTGCACGCCCCCGGTGTCCACATCCGGCACCGCGTCCCACATTGTGGTGAGCAGCGCGATGCGTTCTTCACTGCTTGCCTTCCTTTCCGCTGCGGTCTGCGCATCCATCGTGGAGCGCCCGAACTGTTGCCGGGCCGCTTCATGCCGGTCGCGATCGGTCCAACTGGCAGCGCGCTGGCGGGAGTGCGCCCAATCCTGCAGCTGCTTCAACTTTTCATCCACCACGGCCACATTGCCGCGCGCCGCCGCGCGGGCGATGTCACGCAACAAGGCTGTCGCTTCCCGTTCATAGCCGCTGCGCGATGTCCACATGGGACGCCCGCGTTCACGCGCAAGGTCGGCTTCGCGCATCAGGTCCTGGGACACCCGGCCGGGCGGGACGTACCGCACCGAGGAGGTTCCGGTGGCCAACAGCAGCAGGAAAAAGCCAAATGCCAGCAGCGCCGCCATGATGACGTATTCCCACGCACGGTCACGCCAGCCCACGCGCAGCAGCGATGCCACCGAAACAGTGCCGCCAATCACCACACCGGCACGGAATGCCAGCCGTCCGTCAGTGAGTACACCGTTGGAAAGAAGCTGCCCGGTCCAGGCGATGCCGCCGTATGCCAACGCGCCGATCATGCCCCACAGGGGCATGAGCACCAACAGCAGAATCACCGCAACAACCAGCCCGACGACAACTCTCATGGCTGTTTGCTCGTGACCAGCACCGGTACGAACAGGACAAACAGCAGGGCCGCCAGCAGCAGCAGACCGCCCTGCACGCCAAGCGCCATCGCCTCACGCCAGCCCGGGTCTGCCGCAGCGTGGTAGGCCCGGTACGCCGGCATGCCCCAGCCCATGACCCAGCCCAGCAGCAATGGCCCAACGGCCGCAAACAACACACGCGCGCCGGGCCCAAGGGGAGCGGCAGCGGCCGGTTGCGCAGCTGGCGGTGCCGCGGCACCGCGGGCCACATTGCGCAGGGGCGTCGGTGTCACGGCGCCGTGCGCGGCGGCAGCGCGCGGACGCTTTTTACCGGCGTTGGCGCGACGCGGTGCATGCGAGCGGGTGGCGCGTTCCGCCTTGCTCAGCAGGCTCTTGCGTGCGCATGCCGCACACGGCAAGCCGGCGAAATGCTGGTGCGTACCGTCCTTGTCGCATTTGACGAGTTGGCCTGCGCTGCGGCGTGCGTAACCCTGCAGAAGAGCGCCCCATTCCGACGCTGTCGGGCGCTGCAGTGGGCGCTGCGAAAAAGCGCGGTCGAACATCTCCCGCAGTGCCGCGGGAAACCCCTGATGGCCACTGACCGGCGACGGCAGGATGTGGGAGTTGCCTGAAACCCCGTAGGCATAAAGATGCGCGGCGATGCGTCCGGGCAGATCACTGGGCAGGTTCGCGCCCTGCGGACGGCCACTGTAGGGATGCAAACCGGCATTGAGCAACTGGAACACCATCACTGCCAACGCGAAGCGGTCCTGCGCCTCCTCTTCCCCCGGCTTCACGCCATGCTGCTGGAACTCCGGTGCGAGGTAATCGGTGGTCACCTGCCCGGCCGGAAAGCGCTCGCCTTCTCCCTGGATGCTGAAACCATCGCAATCCAGCATCGCGATGAACAGGGATTTGCGGTAGAAGCGCACGTTGAGCGGTTTCAGGTCCACCACATAATGCTGGCGGCGATGCAATGCGGCCAGCATCACCGCCAGGTTGGCGGCCAGTGTGGCTTTCGCGCCGAGCGTGGTGGGCAAGCCCTCGGCCCGGGCTTGCCGTTCCTGCAGCACATGTTCGAGGTCGCTGGTGGCGGCAATGTCCAGTACCGGCATGCTGAAGCCGATGAAGCGCCCGCCGCGCTCCTGCAACAAACCGGTGGGCCATGCGATCTGCACATGCCGCACGCCCTTCTCCTGCACGTCGGGCAGATCCGGGCTCAACTCCAGCATGGCGCGCAGCTTGCGCTCATATACCCGCGTATCAACGCCGGGGTGATAGAGCTTGGCAACCTCCAGCGGGCGCTCCCTGATCAGGAAAACACTGCCGGCACCGCCACTTTTAATCAGCCGGCCAAGCGTCAGTGAAGCACGCCGCCCGTCCTGGATCACCGTGCCTTCGCGCGCGGCCATCGGCCTACACCGGCAAGGCCAACAGCAACGTCTTGTCGTCGCCGGTGATGTGGTCGGTGCGCGGATCGGCCAATGTCGCGTGCAGGGCCTGGCTGCCGGTATTGGCGTCGACACCGCGCAGGTAGCGCACTACCGGCTCGAAGAAGGGCTGGAACATATCCGCACCATCACGCGTCATCGCGAACGGCTGCACGCCATCGGACATCAGCGCGATGGCATCAACCGGTCCTTCGAAACGCATCAGACGCAGTTGCTGCTGCCAGTTGTCGCCGGTCACGAACCAGGTCTCGTTGGCATACTCGCCATTGGCGGGCAACGACACCGCGCTTGCCTGCTGCCCCCCGAACCTGCAGGCCGCGACACCGTCGCCGACATGGAAGAACCAACCACCCGTCGCATCGGCCGCGACGCCGACCAGGGTGCAGGCGTGCTCGGAGAAGCCCACGCCGTTGGCGACCGAAGCCATGGCCAGCTCACCGCGAACGTCATTCACCGCCTGCTCGATCAACGGCCGCAGGACGTCCACCGCCAGCTCCAATGGCCGCGGCCCGGCCTGCAACACGCGCACCAGCGTTTGCACGACGCCGTCGGCAACCTGCCGTGCGCCCACGTCGCTGTGCATCGCCGAACCGGCACCATCGCAGACAGCAGCCACCAACAGGTCGCCGGCACTGGCCGAAGCAAACGCATCCTGGCAGGGCTGCCCCCGGTCCAGGTGCGCGCGCCCCGTGGCGGAGGCCGCCACCACGCGCCACGCCATGCTCAAACCGGCGCCAACGACCAGGTGTCGGTCGATGGCAGCTGTACCTGGCCGCCCGGCGTCGAGTTGGATACCACCCGCATGCTGGCGCTCAGCCACAGGAACAGCTCCTGGAACTGCAGCCCCTGCAGGCGCTTCACCCCACGCTCGCCGTTGCGGCTGAACTGCCCCAGCACCGCAACATCCGCATCGCCAACACCGATGGGGAACACCGCCACGCGGTTCTTTTCCTCGTCCTCACGGCAGCGTTGGGCACTGGTCTCCCACCCATCGGTGGGGTTGCCATCGGACATCAGGAACAGCCAGGGCCGCGTATAGGCAACGCCTGCTGCACGGAAACGGGCCTTTTCATCCTCGATCTCCTGCAGCGCCAGTTCCACCGCAGCACCGGTGGGCGTGGTGCCGTTGGCCGCCAGCACAGGAGCAGTGAAATCCATTGCGTCACACCAGTCGCCAACCACCTGGGCGTCGTCCATGCCACCGTATTCGATCACCAGCACGCGCACGCGCTTGGCCGCGATCACGTCGGACTTGAGCTGCTGTTCCAATAGCTTCAGCCCGGCATTGAGCTGGTCGATCGGCGCCCCGCCCATGCTGCCGGAACAGTCCAGCACCAAGACCAGGGGGGTGCGCTGCTCGCTGTTATCAACCAGCGACACATCGGGAATAGCTGCAACTGACATCAGGTGTGCCTCCATGCTCAGGGGACGTCATGGCCGGATTATAGCCATAACCCAGTCCCGGGCTTTTGACGCCAACGCCGGGCCAATGACCGATACTCGCCGGCGCGTCGCGGCGATCCAGGCCGGCCGCTTGGCGATTTCTGGCAATTCCCATCAACCAGGGGCTGTGACTCCAGTGAGACCTATCGTTCGCGTACTGCTGGTACCGTCGATGCTGGCACTTGGCGCTTGCTGCACTCCCGCTGCCCGCCCGTCATCATCTGCCGATGCGGCAGCCGCGCAGGAAAACTGTGCGCTTGCGAGGGAAAGGCAGAACCCGATGGCCATTGCCTATTGGTGCCACGGATCAAACCCGCCATGACAGCCAGCGATGTCGGCGCCCGGGCACTGGCTTCAATACGGGGGCCATGCCGACATCCGCCTGCATCTGCGCGCTGATCCAGACCGGTCTTGCCCCGCGCGCCGGGGCATTGCCGGTGCAGAAACGACAGGGGCGCCATTGGCGCCCCTGTCGTTTTCAAGCAATGCGCGGACTCAGTGCGTGCCGGCCGTCGCCTTGGCCTTGCTCCCCAGCTCACCGGCCAGGTTGCGCTTGTAGGTATCAAAATCGATGCCCTGCTCGGCCACCTCGGCATGCGCAGCGTCCTTCAGCGCATCCGAGTACGCCAGCCGCACCGGGGTGTTGTTGTTCTCGTGCCACTCGGCGGCCTGCATGATCAGGGCCAGCACGCGGGCGGCACTGGTGGTCTCACCGGCGATCTTGCCGTCCATGCCCAGTACCCACTCGCCATCGCGACGGACGATGCCGGCCAGCAAGGTGCGCTGCTGGTCGCGCAGCTCCGCATGCGGCTCGACCTTGGCCTTGGCGGCGGGGTTGGCCTCGGCACGGTTGCGCTCGCGCTCGGCCAGCTTCTTCTTCGCCTCGCGGCGGCCCTTGGATTGGATCGACATCAGTTGTTCACTCTTTGAACGGCCGCCGATGATGGCAGCACGGCTATTGTCCCCGATACGGGGTGAAATCGTGTCAGGACGGGGCCTGCTCGCGGCGCGCACGCTGGCTGATGCGCTCCCATTTCCACATCACCCCGCTGCCGACCGCAAACAGGGCCGCGCCGATTGCCAGGGTGAGGCCGCTGCGGCTGAGCAGCGGCGACAGCACGCCGGCAATGATGGCATTGGTCACCAGAGTGCTGAACGCCTGCATCGACGAGGCCGTACCGCGCTGGCGCGGGTACATGTCGAGGATGGCCAGGGTCAGGATCGGGAAGATCAGCGCCACCCCGAACGAGGTCAGGGTCAGCGGCAGCACCGCCCATGGCACGGTCATCTGCGTGGCAAAGGCGTTGTAGGCCACGTTGTACACCGCAGCCACTGCCATGAAGCCATACCCGATGCGCACCGCCCGCGCCCCGTCCACACGCCCGGCGGCGCGGCCGGAGGCATAGGCGCCCAGTGCCATGCCACCAATGGTGGGAATGAACAGCCAAGCGAACTGGCGCTCGTTCATATGCAGCAGGTCGAGGATGAAGGCCGGTGCCGAGGCGATGTACAGGAACAGCCCGCCAAAGCCCAGCGAGCCGGCCAGCGCCAGGCGCAGGAAGCGCGGGTTCACGCCGATGCTGATGTAGTCCTGCAGCAAGCGCTTGGGGTGCAGGCTCAGGCGCGCATGCGGCGGATGGGTTTCCGGCAGCCAGATGCAGGTGATCAGCAGCAGCAACGCCGAGAACGCCACCAGGAACCAGAAGATGCCCTGCCAGTGCGTCCAGCCCAGCAACCAGCCGCCGATGATCGGGGCAATGGCCGGGGCGATGGAGAAGATCATCGACACCTGGCTCATCAGACGCTGCGCCTCGTCGCCGTCGTACAGGTCACGGATCACCGCGCGGCCGATGATGTAGCCCACGCCGGCCGACAGCCCCTGCAGGAAGCGGAACAGCAACAGCGTGCCCATGTCGCGCGACAACGCACAGCCAATGGAGGCGGCGATGAACACCACCAGCCCGCCGATGATCACCCGCTTGCGGCCCAACGCATCGGACAGCGCGCCATGCACCAAGCTCATCAGCGCATAGGCCAGCAGATAGACGCTGATGACCTGCTGCATGGCCAGTTTGTCGGCACCCAGGTCACCGCCCATCTGCGGGAAGGCCGGGAACACGGCATCGATGGCGAACGGACCGAACATCGACAGGCCGGCCACCAACAGGGCGATCCGGCGCAGCGAAACCTGCTTGCTTGCTTCCATGGTTCTCATAACCAGCAACGGCACCGGCGCGGGGCCGATGCGGGGGTGGGGACAGAATGAACAGGACCGGGCGCGAGGGCGCCACACGGCCATGATGCGGCAATTTGTCCGGACATTCACCCGGTTCAGGTAGGTATTCCGGCATGCCCGGCCAGACGCGTGCAACGCGCGGGATGGAAACCGGGACGCAGATGGTAATCCAAGCCGCCGCGCCGGTCTGCCCCGGACCTTTACCGGGCTGTACCGAGCTATAATCGCCCCGCTGTACGTACACGGTGGGAGAAGCGGTTCACCCCGCTGCCGAAGGCGCAAACGCCCGTAATCGCTCAGGCCCGATACCACCTGCATCAAAACTCTGGAGAGACCGGTTCAATCCGGCGCCGAAGGTGCACGAAGCGCACGATCCTCGTCGCGTCGCTTCCAAACTCTCAGGCAAAAGGACAGAGGGGCGCGAGGTAAGCCAGCGGCTTGCCGGCTGTGGAACCGCGCCTGCGCGGGCCACGGGCGGGCCGCGGCCGACCTGGCTCACCGCCCCTGCCCTGCATGCCTTCTCCGGACGTCAGCCATGACCCAGAACATCCCTTCGCTGCGCGAACTCGAACACAATTCGGCGTTCGTCGACCGCCACATCGGCCCCAACGACGCTGAAATCGCGCAGATGCTGCGCACCGTTGGCCATGATTCGCTGGAATCGCTCACCGATGCCATCGTGCCGGGCTCGATCAAGTCGCCGGCGCCGCTGGCGCTGCCCGAGTCGCTGACCGAAGTGGACGCGCTGGCCAAGATCCGCGCCATTGCCGACAAGAACAAGGTGCTGCGCAGCTTCATCGGCCAGGGCTATTACGGCACCCATACGCCGAACGTGATCCTGCGCAACATCCTCGAGAACCCAGCCTGGTACACCGCCTACACCCCGTACCAGGCGGAAATCTCGCAGGGCCGCATGGAAGCGCTGATCAACTTCCAGCAGATGGTCGCCGACCTGACCGGCATGGAGATCGCCAACGCCTCGCTGCTGGACGAAGCCACCGCCGCCGCCGAAGCGATGACCCTGGCCAAGCGTTCGGCCAAGTCCAAGTCCAAGGTCTTCTTCGTGCAGGACAGCGTGCACCCGCAGACGCTGGAACTGCTGCGCACCCGTGCCGAGCCGATGGGCATCGAACTGCTGATCGGCAAGCCGGCCGAAGCGCTGAGCGCTGATACCTTCGGCGTGCTGCTGCAGTACCCGGACAGCCTGGGCAACATCGGCGACTACAAGGCGCTGGTCGAGGCCGTGCACGCCCGCCAGGGCCTGGTGGCGGTGGCCACCGACCTGCTGGCCCTGACCCTGATCACCGCCCCCGGCGAATGGGGCGCGGACATCGCCATCGGCAACAGCCAGCGTTTTGGCGTGCCGTTCGGTTTCGGCGGCCCGCATGCCGCCTTCATGGCCTGCCGTGACGCCTACAAGCGCTCGATGCCGGGCCGCCTGATCGGCGTCTCGGTCGATGCCGAAGGCAAGCCGGCCTACCGCCTGACCCTGCAGACCCGCGAGCAGCACATCCGCCGCGAGAAGGCCACCTCCAACATCTGTACCGCCCAGGTACTGCTGGCGGTGATGGCCTCGATGTACGCCGTTTACCACGGCCCGCAGGGCCTGCTGCGCATCGCCCGCCGCACCCACCGCCTGGCCGCCATCCTCGCCGCCGCGCTGCGTGCCCAGGGCGTTGCGGTTGGCAACGACTTCTTCGACACCCTGCACATCACCGGTGTTGATTCGGCCGCGCTGAAGGCCAAGGCCGAAGCGGCCGGCATCAACCTGCGCATCATCGATGCCGGCTCGGTCGGCATCAGCCTGGACGAAACCGCCACCCGCGCCGACATCGTCGCCCTGGGCCAGCTGTTTGGCGCCAGCGTCGATGTCGACGCCCTGGATGCCAGCACCGCCGACGCGCTGCCGAAGGCCCTGCTGCGCAGCAGCGAGTTCCTCGCCCACCCGGTGTTCAACACCTACCACAGCGAGCACGAGATGCTGCGCTACCTGCGCTCGCTGGCCGACAAGGACCTGGCGATGGATCGCACCATGATCCCGCTGGGCAGCTGCACCATGAAGCTCAACGCCACCGCCGAGATGATCCCGGTGACCTGGCCGGAATTCGCCAACATCCATCCGCTGGCACCGGCCGACCAGGCGCAGGGCTACAAGGAACTGATCGACGGCCTGGAAGCGATGCTGGTCGAGTGCACCGGCTATGACGCAGTGAGCCTGCAGCCAAACTCCGGCGCGCAGGGCGAATACGCCGGCCTGCTGGCGATCCGCGCCTACCACCGCTCGCGCAACGAAGGCCATCGCGACATCTGCCTGATCCCGGACTCGGCGCACGGCACCAATCCGGCCTCGGCACAGATGTGCGGCATGACCGTGGTGGTCACCAAGACCGACAGCAACGGCAACGTCGATGTCGAAGACATCCGTCGCAACGCCGAGAAGTACAGCGACCGCCTGGCCGCGAGCATGATGACCTACCCGTCCACGCACGGCGTGTTCGAGGAAGAAGTGGTCGAGATCTGCGAGATCATCCACAAGCACGGCGGCCAGGTGTACACCGACGGTGCCAACATGAACGCCCTGGTCGGCGTGGCCAAGCCCGGCAAGTGGGGCTCGGACGTGTCGCACCTGAACCTGCACAAGACCTTCTGCATCCCGCACGGCGGCGGTGGCCCGGGCGTTGGCCCGTGTGCGGTCAAGTCGCATCTGGCCCCGTTCCTGCCGGGCAAGCTTGGCGACAACGGCCCGGTCGGCATGGTCAGCGCCGCCAGCTTCGGCAGCGCCTCAATCCTGCCGATCAGCTGGATGTACATCACCCTGATGGGCACCGCCGGCCTGCGCAAGGCCACCCAGGTGGCATTGCTCAACGCCAACTACATCGCCAAACGCCTGGCCCCGCACTACGCCACCCTGTACACCGGCCGCAATGGCCTGGTGGCGCATGAGTGCATCCTCGACGTGCGCCCGTTGGAGAAGACCTCCGGCATCGGTGCCGAGGACGTGGCCAAGCGCCTGATCGACTTCGGCTTCCACGCCCCGACCCTGAGCTTCCCGGTTGCCGGCACGCTGATGGTCGAGCCGACCGAAAGCGAATCGCAGCACGAGCTGGACCGTTTCATCGACGCGATGATCCAGATCCGCGAGGAAATCCAGGCCATCGAAGACGGCAAGCTGGACCGCGAGGACAACCCGCTCAAGCACGCCCCGCACACGGCCGGTGCAGTGTCGGCCAGCGAGTGGACGCATGCGTATCCGCGTGAGCTTGCTGCCTTCCCGCTGCCTTCGCTGAAGCTGCAGAAGTACTGGCCGCCGGTGGCACGCGTGGACAATGTCTACGGCGACAAGAACATCATGTGCGCCTGCATCCCGGTGGACGCATACAAGGAAGATGTCGAGGCGTGATCGGGGCTTGAATGCCTGATGCGTAAATGAAAACAGCCGGCGAAAGCCGGCTGTTTTTTTCTTGGGCGACCAAACATTCCAATACCCCACCTGCTCCTTCGCTGCCGCATGCGCGCCATTGCCTTCGTCAGAGCCTTCCATTCAATGCTATCAATGCGCACTGATAGCCATATGATCGAAACGAACACAACGATCAGATTTTGAATTTCACAAATCGACCATGGCACGGTCAAATCTCCCTTGGCACTAAAACATGTGTCGTGCAGCACAAGGAGATACCTTTGAAACTGTACTATCGCCCGTACACCTGCTCTCTCTCTCCGCACATCGTCCTGCGCGAGCTGGAGCTGGATTTTGAGTTGATCAAGGTCGACAAAGAGAGCAGGCAGACATCTGATGGCCGCGACTTCAACACCATCAACCCCAAAGGCTATGTTGCTGCATTGGAACTCGACGACGGACAGATTCTTACCGAAGGTCCTGCGATCGTGCAGTATCTGGCTGACTTGCGGCCTGAGAAGAATCTAGCGCCCCCATCTGGATCGTGGGAACGCGTACGCCTGCAAGAATGGTTGAACTTTGTCACCAGTGAGATTCATGCCGGCTCCGCTCCTTTATTCAACGAAGGACTTCCGGAACAGGCAAAGGATTTTTTCCGCGACAAGCTTTTCAGCAGGTTCGCAGTACTGGAGGCCACCCTCGAGCGGCAGGACTATCTGCTCGGAGCGTCCTTCAGCGTTGCGGACGCATATCTCTTCACAGTTCTAAGTTGGTTCCGTTTCTTCAAAATCGACCTGGGCCGTTGGCCAGCAATCGCCGCCTACGCACAGAATCTCAGCCGGCGCCCCTCCATTCAGAGCGCACTACGCTTCGAAGCTGGTAAATAGACGCCTTCCAGCCCGGGTGCGCGACTTGGCTGCAAGACCAACGCCACCAAGCATTCGCCGTCCTCTTTGGTTCACGCGCTTCGCCTGAAACTGGCACGCAGAACCTGTGATGCTGCGGCTGCTTTCGCAACCGCAGCGCTTTCCTCTTCTGAAAAAATCGCAGGAACGGCAACGAAGCCGTTCCGCGATGCCGATCAATACCCCTTCTGCTTCAACCACGCATCCACCTGCGGCTTGCGCTCCGCATGCAGTCGCAGCTTGGTCTGGATCCCGGCAATCACCGTCTCGGCATCACGCCGCGAGGTCGGCGCGATATGTGCCTGCGCAAATGCCTTGATCTTGTCCACCATCTGCGGGTTGTCGGCGCTGCGGCCCAGGCCCGGGTAATAACGCGCACGCGAGGTGCTGTCGACCAGGGTGTCCACCTTCTCGCGATGGGCTACGGCAAAGTCGAACGCCAGTTCCGCATGCTCACGCGCCACACCGCCAATCATGCCCGCGCTATTGGTCGCACCCGGCTCGTCGGTCAAGGCCATGTCCAGCGCACGTTGCGCCAGCGCCTTGTCCTTGGCCACCGCCAGCAGACCGTAGTACTGGTCGCGCACCATTGCCGAGGTTTCCTGCTTGGCCAACGTGTGCAGCTTGTCCCAGGTCGCAGCATCGGCATTGCGCGCCACCACGCCCAGCACGCTGCTGCGCAGGTCCGGCGACAACGAATCAGGCTGTGCCAGGAAGGCCTCGAAACGACGCTGCGCCTCGGCGATCACCTGCGCGTCATCCAGATCCGCCAAGGTATCGATCAATCCACTGCGCAGTTCCTTGGTCTGCGCCGAGTCACTGTCCTTCCCGTCCCAACCCAGCCCCTGCAGCACCGGCGACAGGCGCGAACGTGCATAAGTGCGAAACGCCGCCTGACGCGTGGCATCACCATCGAACATGCCGTCGATACCACTCAAGGTACCGGCAGCCATGTCCCACAGATCGGTCGGCGCATCGGCGCTGATCTTCGCGGTCAGGTCCAGCAGGTCGGCGTCGGGCTGCAGACCAGCTGCGGCGAGCGCGCTGGTATCCATCATCACCCCGAGCTGGTCCACCACCGGCAGCTTGTCGAAACCCGCGCTCAGCGTCTTGAACTGCGCCGGCGCATACAACGTGCGGTAGTAGCCCTTCTGCCCGGCATTGACCAGCAGCGGACCACTGCAACCCGGCAGCTGCACGGCGGTATCGCCATCGACCAGGGTGTGCACCACTTCGCCATTGCCCACGCGCAGGCTCACCGGCACACGCCACTGCAGTGGCTGCTTGTCCTTGCGGTCGATGGTGTACTCGCCCTGGCTCAGCTTCACCTGGGTGTTGCCGGCCACGCAGCTGCTGCTGGCGCGGATCATCGGCACGCCCGGCTGCAGGGTGAAGTCATGGGCCACATCGATGAAATGCTTGCCAGGTGCGGCCTTGTCGATCTCCGCCCACAGGTCATCGGTTACCGCATTGCCATAGGCATGGGCGGCGACGTAACGGCGTACGCCCTCGCGCCAGGCATCGGCCCCCACGTAATCCTCGAACATCGAGATCACCGCTGCGCCCTTGCCATAAGTGATGCCATCGAAGGCCTGGCTGGCCTGCTCCACCGTGGCCACATGCTGCACGATGGGATGGGTGGTGACATAGGCATCGCGGCCCATCGCCGCACGGCTGGTGTGCGCCGCATCGACGTTGTTGATATCCCACTCCGGATGCAGCTTGCGGGTGGTGCGGCCTTCCATCCACGAGGCGAAGCCTTCGTTGAGCCACAGGTCATCCCACCACGCCATCGTCACCAGATTGCCGAACCATTGGTGCGCGATCTCGTGGGCAGCAATCGAGAACACCGCCTTCTTGTCCGACACACTGGAGACCGCCGGGTCCAGCAGCAAGGCATATTCGAAGGTGAAGATCGCACCCCAGTTCTCCATCGCGCTGAAGAACTGGCTACCGCCCGGCGCTGCGATGTTGTCGAGCTTGGGCAGCGGATACTTCACCCCGAAGTAATCGTTGTACTCGCGCAGCACCTCGGCGCTCCCCTGCAAGGCAAAGCGCGCCTGCTCGACCTTGCCGGTCTGGGCAATGACGCCGATCTCGGTACCGCCCTCGTCAACCGTGGCGCGCTCGAACTCACCGCTGGAGAAGAACAGCAGATAGGTGGACATCTTCGGCGTGGTCTGGAACACCACCTGCTTGCGCCCCTTGCCCAGCGATTTGCTGCTGGCCACCGGCATGTTGCTGACCGCCATTTCCGCTTCCGGCACGTTGACGCTCAGGTCGAACGTTGCCTTGAAGCCGGGCTCATCCCAGGAGGGAATGAAGCGCCGTGCATCGGAGTTCTCGAACTGGGTGAACAGTGCACGCTTCTTGCTGCCATCGGCCACTGGATAGTCCAGTGCGAACAGGCCATTGGCCTGGGTGTTGATGGTACCGGTGTAGTCGATAAGCAGCGTATAGCGACCGGGGACCAGCGGCGACGCCACGCTGAAGCTGGCGGTCTGGTTGGCCTCATCCACGCTTGCCGTGGCCGCCATCGCCTTGCCACCGCCTGCCGGCTGCAGCTGGCTCTTGCCGAACTGCATGCCCGCCGCCTGCAGCACGATGCTGGACGTGGGCTGCAATACCTCCAGATCGATGCTGACCTTGCCGTCAAAGCGCATCTGCGCCGGATGCGGGGTGATCTCGACGCGATAGTGGTCCGGCCGCGCGGTCCGCGGCAGCTGACTGGTGACTTCGCCGCGTGCCGATGCGGCTGCTACCGGCTCGGCGGCATGAAGGACGGGCGCGCCAATGCAGGCAAGCGCAAGGCTGATCGCAACAACAAGGGAACGGCGCATCCAGGCTCCAGGGTAAGCAGGGCCAAAGCCCGGTGAACCGGCATCATCGGCCTGCCCACGGACGCCCAACACCCCCGGAAGTCATGACGCCCGCGCTGCCCCCGGCTGCGCCCGCTCGGCAATCATGGCCCGGTACTGCCGTGGCGCCATTCCTACCTCGGCCTTGAACTTGCGGGTGAACGCGCTCTGGTCGCTGAAGCCACAGGCCTGGCCGATGCTGGCCACGCTGTCCTCGCCATGCAGCAGGTGCAGGGCAATCTGGATGCGCAGGCGGGTCAGCACCTGCTGCGGGGTCATCTGGAACACCTTGCGGAACGAGCGCTCCAGCTTGGACAGCGAGAAGCCGGTGATGTCCAGCAAGGTCTGCATGCGCACGTTTTCGGCGTAGTGCGTATTGAGGTAATCCAGGGCCAGCCGCAGGGGTTCATACTGCGACTCCAGCCCGCCGCGTTGACCGAGGTCACGCGAGATGCCGATCAACCCGATCACCTTGCCATTCTCGATGATGGGGCGCTTGCAGGTCAGGCACCAGCCCGGCTGCTGGTTGGGAAACAACTGCAGCTCCATCACGTTCTCGATGACCTCACCGGCCAGCACCCGCGCATCCTGGGCGACGTAGGCCTCGCTCATGCCCACCGGATAAAGTTCATCGGCACGCTTGCCGATCACCTCGTTGCGCGACTTCCTGCCCAGCCGCTGCATCATGGTCATGTTGACGTGGGTATAACGGCCGTCATCGTCCTTGGCAAAGAACAACACGCTGGGAATGGCGTCGAACAGCGCTTCAATTTCGGCGGGATCAATACGCATCGGGTCAGTCAGGCGGGCAGCGGGGGCGTGCCCCGCCATTCTAGCCAGCCCCGCGCCCTAACCGCCTCGGCCATAAGTACCTGACGCCAACCCCTATCCGCCAGATCAGGTCAAGCCAGGCATCCGCCGATGCGGGCATGATCGCTCGTAACTGCACGCCGAGCCCTGCCCCATGAGCCAGAACACCCCCACCCCCGACTACGCCGTTGGCCAGCTGTGGGCCTGCAAGGGCCGCCACGATGGTGAGCAGCCCACCCTGCTGATCAACCGCATCGACCAGCATCCACTGGGCAGCGGCAACATCTATCACGTCACCCTGGAAGGGCTGAAGATCCGCAACCCGCGCCTGCCCGAGGGCGTCATGACCCAGCTGGCGCATGCACCGGTGACCGCGCAGACGCTGGAGCGCAGCCAGCTGCAGCTGATCGGCCAGCGCGCGCCGGATCCGGTATACCTGCAGGGCTACGGCCAATGGCGCGAGGCCTTTGATGCGGGCAACGCCGGCTCGTTCGGTGTCAGCATTGCCACCATTCTGGAAATCGTCGAGCGCCGGCTCAACGGCACCCCGCTCGATCAGCCCTGACGGCAGAGCGCTGCCAAGCCCCTTGTAGTGCCGACCCATGCTCGGCAGGGGTATTCCCGGTAACCCCCGTTGCCAACCATGACGAAACTGGAGGTAGTGCCGAGCCATGCTCGGCAGAAGCATTCCCGGTGACTCTCCCTGCCGACCATGGGTCCGCACTACAGGGAAGCCGGTCTGCTGCCGACCATCGCGAAGCCGGAGGTAGTGCCGAGCCATGCTCGGCAGGGGCATGCCCGGCAATCCTCGCTGCCGACCATTGGTCGGCACTACAGGGGAGCCGGTCTGCTGCCGACCATCGCGAAGCCGGAGGTAGTGCCGAGCCATGCTCGGCAGAGGCATTCCCGGTAACCCCCGCTGCCGACCATGGGTCGGCACTACAGGGAAGCGGGTCTCCCGGCCCAGAACGACAACGCCCCGCTTTCGCGGGGCGTTGTCTGTTGCATCACGGTGCCGCTATCAGCCCCACGGATCCTGCAGGATCATGGTGTGGTCGCGGTCCGGACCGGTCGAGACGATCGAGATCGGGCAGCCAGCCAGTTCTTCCAGCGAACGCAGGTAGGCGCGTGCGGCCGGCGGCAGCTGGTCCCACTCGGTGATGCCGTGGGTGTTTTCGCTCCAGCCCGGGAACTCCAGGTAAACCGGGGTGCACTCTTCCCAGCCCTGCGCGTCCAGCGGTGCGTATTCCGAGCGTTTGCCACGGTATTCATAGGCAATGCAGACCTTGAGCTTTTCCATGCCGTCGAGCACGTCGAGCTTGGTGATGCACAGGCCGGAGATGCCGTTGATGGCCACGGCGCGCTTGAGCGCGACGATGTCCATCCAGCCACAGCGGCGCGGACGGCCGGTCGATGCGCCGTACTCGGCGCCACGGTCACGGATGCCCTGGCCGATTTCGTCGTCCAGTTCGGTCGGGAACGGGCCGCCGCCAACGCGGGTGGCATAGGCCTTGGCGATGCCCAGCACGTAGTCGATCGAATCGGCGCCGACGCCGGAACCGGCCAGCGCGCCGCCGACGGTGGTGTTGGAGCTGGTGACGTACGGGTAGGTGCCGTGGTCGATGTCCAGCAGCGCGCCCTGGGCGCCTTCGAACAGCACGCGCTTGCCCTGCTTGCGCAGGTCATGGCAGATGCCGGCAACGTCGGACTTCATCGGCTCGACGTATTCGCCGAAGGCCAGCGCTTCCTGGTAGACGGTGTCGAAATCCACCGGCTCCACGCCCAGGTACTTGGTCAGCACGAAGTTGTGGTAATCCAGCGCGGTACGCAGCTTTTCAGCCAGCTGTTCCGGGTAGTGCAGGTCGGCGATGCGGATGCCGCGACGTGCCACCTTGTCTTCATAGGCCGGGCCGATGCCGCGACCGGTGGTGCCGATGGCCTTGCCGCCAGCCGCCTTCTCACGGGCCTGATCCAGGGCAATGTGGTAGGGCATGATCAGCGGCGCAGCCGGCGAGATCTTCAGGCGCGAACGCACTTCCACGCCAGCCGTTTCCAGCTCTTCGATTTCCTTGCGCAGGGCGGCCGGGGAAATCACCACGCCATTGCCGATCAGGCACAGCGCGTCGTCGCGCAGGATGCCGGACGGAATCAGGTGCAGGACGGTCTTCTTGCCGTTGATGACCAGGGTGTGGCCGGCATTGTGGCCGCCCTGGAAACGAACCACTGCGCCGATTTCCTCGGTCAGCAGATCGACGATCTTGCCCTTGCCTTCATCGCCCCACTGGGCGCCGAGAACAACAACTGATTGACCCATGACGGGTAACTCCTGAATTTGCTGCGGCCGTCGGGGCCGCGGACGGGGCCGTGCACTGCCCTTGCTCCGCCATGGTGGTAGCCCCATCGGGGGGCTGCCGGCAAACGCCAGGGTCATACACGGAAAAAGCCGACCGGGATGCTCTTGAAGGAGCTCGCCCGACCGGCTTTTCTGGATTATCCGGGTTTTGCATGGCAGCTACCACCCCCACGAGTTCAGGATGGTATGGCCGTCAGGCTTTGGTTCAGTGGCGCGCCCACCACAGGCAGCCCAGGCCGATGACCAGCACCACCGCCCCCATCCGCCGCAGGGCCGATGCGGGCTGTTCCAGCAGTTGCGCGGCCATGCGCTTCCACGCCAGCGGCGCGATGAACAGGAACAGGCCTTCGACGACGGCGACCAGGCAGAGGGCGGAAAGGAGGTCTTGCATGCGTTATAGCCATTGCCTTCTCCCCCCGGGAGAAGGTGCCCGTAGGGCGGATGAGGGTGCGGGCGAAGCCCACCGGTTGAGGGGGCACCAGGGGCATCCTGCCCCCTACCCTCACCCCAACCCCTCTCCCGGCGGGAGAGGGGCTAAAGGTCAAGCAATCAGCGATCGCTGCGCATGTACTGCAGGAACGGGTCGTTCTTGTCGAGCACGATCACGCCGTTGCCGTCGGTCATCGAGGCACGGTAGGCCTCCAGGCTGCGGTAGAACGCGTAGAACGACGGGTCGGCCGAGCCGGCCTTGCCGTAGATCGACGCGGCCTGGGCGTCGCCCTCACCGCGCAGCTGCTGCGCGTCACGCTCGGCCTCGGCCACGATCACGGTGCTCTCGCGGTCGGCCTGGGCACGGATGGTCAGCGACTGCTCCTCGCCCTCGGCGCGCAGCTTGGCGGCCTCCTGCTTGCGCTGGGCGCGCATGCGCTCGTAAACGTCGGTGATCACCTGGCTGTCGGTCGGCAGGTCGATCTGCTTGATGCGCAGGTCGATGATCTGCATGCCCAGCGGCACGATGGCATCGTTGATTGCCTTCAGCTGGCCGGCAATCAGCTCGCCACGGTCGCCGGACACCAGCGCCTGCAAGGTGCGCGAGTTGATCTGGTTACGCAGCGAGTCGGTGATGATCGGCGCCAGGCGGGCATTGGCCACCTTGCTGTCACCGCCGGTGGCGCGGTAGTACGAGCGCACGTCGGAGATGTAACCGATGGCGAAGAAGTCGACGCTGACGTCCTTCTGCTCGGCGGTGAAGTAACGCGCCGGGGCGGTGTCCAGCACCTGGAAGCGGCGGTCGAACACGCGCACGGTTTCCACCAGCGGCACCTTGAAGTGCAGGCCCGGCTTGATGTCGGCACGTACCACCTTGCCCAGGTTCAGCACCATCGCGGTCTGGTCTTCACGCACCACGTAGACTGACCCCAACAGACCCAGCAGGGCGGCGACGATGATGCCGATAACGACTGAATTCTTCATCGGCCAGCCTCCTCACGCGATGCCGAGCGCGAGACCGAGCGGTCCGCGTTGCGAATGCTGTCACCCGCGGCCGGCAAGGCCGGGGTAACCATTTCCGGGGTCAGCTGCGGCGCAGCACTGGTCTTGCCGGCATCGGCCGGCATCGGCACATAAATCAGCTGGCGGCCATCGCCACCAATGACCTTGCGGTTCTCGGCCAGCACCTCCTGCACGGTTTCCAGCCACAGGCGCTTGCGGGTGACTTCCGGGGCATTCTTGTATTCGCCCTGCAGCAGGGTGAAACGGCGCGCGTCACCTTCGGCGCGGGCGACGATGGCCTGCTTGTAACCTTCGGCGGTGGTGCGCGCACGCGAGGCCTGGCCGCGTGCTTCCGGCACCACCTTGGCGGCATAGGCCTGGGCTTCGTTGATCAGCCGTTCCTTGACCTGCTGGGCACCGTTGACCTCGTCGAAGGCCGGCTTCACTTCTTCCGGCGGACGCGCGTCAGGCAGGGTCAGGCCGGTCACGGTCAGGCCGGTGTTATAGGCCTTCAGCGAGGCCTGCAGGCGCTGCTCGGCCACCGTGGCCAGCGGGCCACGGTTGTTGAGCACCGAGTTCAGGTCGGCACGGCCCACCTGCTCACGCACCGCGCTCTGCGCGGACTGTTCCAGCATCTGGTCGGCATCGACCGTGCCAAACAGGTACTGGCGCGGATCATCCACCCGGTACTGCACGTTGACCGACACGTTGACGATGTTCTCGTCGCGGGTCAGCACCGGCACATTGCTGCTGAAGGTCTTGATCTGCGTTGCATTGACCTTGGCCACCGACTCGATCGGCCACGGCAGCTTGAAGTTCGGGCCCGGCTGCAGGATGCGCGAGAACTGACCGAAGCGCAGCACCACACCGCGCTGCTGTTCGCCGATCAGCTGGAAGCTGGAGAACAACAGGAGCAGGCCCAGGGCGACCAGCACCCAGCGCCAGATGCCGCCATCAAACAGGTCGCGCAGCGGCCCGGGCAGTCCACCGCCCCAACCTCCGCCATTGCCGCCACGCGGCTTGCGCGGGGCGCGATTATCGTCCGCACCACCACCGCTGTTGCCGCCGGGTGTATTCCAGGCCATGCATGCTCCATCTGTAAGGGCCGGCTGCGGGAGCTCCCGCCACGGTCCGGCCATCAATCGAATCCCGATTCTAGCAAGGCAGACACTGAACACGGTCAGCGCCTGCCTTAACGGGACGGTATACCGGCCGATCGCCGCCAGATCGGGCACCGCACGCCAGCCGGCCTGCGGTACGCCTGGCAACGCGCCCTGCACTGTCATTCAATAGGGGCAGACCTGCCGTTTCGCAACCGCTATGGTGGGCGTTCCCGTACCAATGCAGGCCCCCCGATGTCCGCCAATGCCCCCTTCACTGCCTTCCGTATCCACAACGACGACGCCGGCTACCGCAGCGGGCTGGAGTCGCTGGGCCTGGACCAGCTCAGCCCGGGCGAGGTGGTCATCCGCGCCCGCTGGTCCTCGGTGAACTACAAGGATGCGCTGGCCGGCACTGGCAAGGGCAAGATCCTGCGCCGCTTCCCGCTGGTGGGCGGCATCGACGTGGCCGGCGAGGTGGTGGCCTCGACCGACCCGGCCTTCCGCGAGGGCGACCTAGTGTTGACCACCGGCTGCGGCCTGAGCGAGACCCGCGATGGTGGCTACAGCCAGTACGTGCGGCTGGAGTCCAAGTGGGTGATCCCGCTGCCGGCGGCGTTGAGCCTGCGCGAGGCCATGGTGCTGGGCACGGCCGGCTTTACCGCCGCGCTGGCACTGCTGCGCATGACCGAGAACCGGCAGTCACCCGCGCACGGCCCGCTGGCGGTCACCGGCGCAACCGGCGGGGTCGGCTCGCTGGCGGTGGACATCTTCAGCCGCGCCGGCTTCGAAGTGCATGCCATCAGCGGCAAGGCCGAGGCCGCGGACTACCTGACCGCCATCGGTGCCAGCCAGGTACTGGGCCGCGATGCCCTGGCCACCACCCGGCCGATGGAGTCGGCCCGCTTTGGCGGCGGCCTGGACAATGTCGGCGGCAGCATGTTGACCAGCCTGCTGGCGCAGACCGCGCCCTACGGCAATGTCGCCTCGGCCGGGCTGGCCGCCTCCGGCGCGCTGGACATGACGGTGATGCCCTTCATCATCCGTGGTGTGTCGCTGCTGGGCGTGGCCTCGGCCGGCACCGCCCGCGACATCCGTGAGCAGGTCTGGCAGCGACTGGGCAGCGACTGGAAGCCGCGTCACCTGGACCGCATCTGTACCCGCGAAGTGGCACTGGGCGAACTGCCGGGGGTATTTTCAAGCATGCTGGACAGCAAATCCTTCGGCCGCACCGTCGTAAGAATTGATTGACGCAAGTCACAGCACAGCCCCGGCGTGGAACGCGCGGCTTCACGCCGGGAGCAGGCCGGCACTACACTGCGGGCATTACTTGGGGAAAAACATGGCGCGTATCCTGATTGTCGATGACTCACCATCGCAGTTGATGGGCATCCAACGCATCGTTGAAAAGCTGGGGCATGAGATCTTCACCGCAACTGATGGCGCCTCCGGGGTAGAGGTTGCCAAGCAGGTGCTGCCGGACCTGGTGTTGATGGACGTGGTGATGCCCAACCTCAACGGTTTCCAGGCCACCCGCACGCTCAAGCGCGAAGCCACCACCCAGCACATCCCGGTGATCCTGGTGACCACCAAGGACCAGGACACCGATCGCCTGTGGGGTATGCGCCAGGGGGCCAAGGCTTACATCACCAAGCCGTTCACCGAGGAGGACCTGTCGGCGGTGATCGCGCAGGTGTTCAGCGCCGAGGCACCGCCGGTGGGGTGAGTCGGATGTTTGACGAATAGATGAAAGAAAGGCGGGCTTTTGCCCGCCTTTCTTTTTTTGCTTGTCTGGGGATTGCGGAAGCTTCCCCCTCTCCCCAACCCCTCTCCCGCAAGGGGAGAGGGGCTCGGTACGCTACGAGTTTCAGCATCAAGCGCAATTGCTGCTTAAGCCCCTCTCCCCTTGCGGGAGAGGGGTTGGGGAGAGGGGAAAAGCAAGCAGTGCTTCAACCTTCCCCAAACGCCTTGGCCAGATCCTGGTACGCCTTGCGCTGGGCTTCGTTGCCCGCCACCGGCGCCACCACTTCCAGCTCCACGATCTGGTCGCCATCGGGCTTGCCCGGCAGGCCACGGCCCCGCAGGCGCAGCTTGCGGCCACTGTCCGAGTCGGCCGGCACCTTCAACTCCACCGCGCCGCCCAGGGTGGGCACGCTGATGCTGGTGCCCAGCGCCGCCTGCCACGGGGTGACCTGCAAGGTGTAGAGGATGTTGCGGCCGTCCACCTCGAACTGCGGGTGCGAGGCGTATTCCACTTCCAGCATCAGGTTGCCGCCACCACTGCCCTGCCCGCTCAGGCGAATCACCTGGCCCGGACGGATGCCCTTGGGCACGCGTACATCCAGCTGGCGCCCGTCCACGGTGATGCGCAGGCTGTCGCCGTTGTAGGCGGCCTCCAGCGGCACCGACAGCTTGGCGCGGGTGTCACGCATCGGCTGCGGGCCGGCCCCGCCAAAGCCCGGACCCGGACGCCGACCACCGGCACCGGCGCCGCCACGCTGGCGCGCGAACAGGCTTTCAAAGAAATCGCTGAAGCCGCCGCCAGCGCCACCGCCGCCGAACACCTCTTCGAAATCGAAGCCCTGGCCGCCGCCAAAGTTCGGCGGCGCGTGGAACTCCTCGCCGGGCCGGTAGCCCTGCGCGCGCAGCTGGTCATAGGCTTGGCGCTTCTGCGGATCGCGCAGCGCCTCATAGGCCTCGTTGACCGCCTTGAATTTCTCCTCGGCGCCGGCTTCCTTGCTTACGTCCGGATGGTATTTGCGCGCCAGCCGACGGTAAGCGGTCTTGATTTCGGCATCACCGGCGCTGGGCTCAACCCCGAGCGTGGCGTAGTAATCCTTGAATTCCATCCATACACCTCTGAAAAAAAACTGGCCCGACACCTTGCGGCAACGGGCCATCGTGCAATCGGCAGGCGCCGTGGCCCCATTCTACCGGGCCACGGCGACCGCGCAGGTGGAAGTTCGCTCACGCCACTCAGGCGCTGGGCTGGCCCTGCCCGACCTGGATGCGGCGCGGGGCCGCCTCGCTGCG
Source organism: Stenotrophomonas sp. (assembly GCA_032112995.1). Lineage (GTDB taxonomy): Bacteria > Pseudomonadota > Gammaproteobacteria > Xanthomonadales > Xanthomonadaceae > Stenotrophomonas. Next base: position 24,538 of record DAMCTY010000014.1, read on the forward strand.
CTTGGGAATGCGCACTTCCAGCACGCCGTTGTGGCTGTTGGCGACGATGCCCTCGGCATCGGCACTGTCCGGCAATACGAAGCGGCGGTTGAAGCCGCCCTGGCCGCGCTCGCTGCGGGTCAGGCGCTGGCCCTCGGCCAATTCAGGCGCACTGCGCTGGCCACTGACAGTCAGCACGTTCTTGTCCATCTGCAACTCGATGCCGGCCGGGTCCACGCCCGGCAGGTCCGCCAACAACACGAACTGCTCGGCTTCCTCGCGGATATCCACTGCCGGCACCCACGCCGCGGCGGCGCCCTGGGTTTCAAGCAGCGGGGCCAGCAACTGGCGGATCTCGGACTGGGTCGGCCACTGGCGGTAACGTACGATGCTCATGATGTCCTCCTGCAAGATGGGGGGACTGGCACGCCGGAATGGCACTGCCTTTCCCATGCCAAGGACGTATTGTGTGAAGACCGCCTTTTCAAGCTGTTGACGCGGCGCTTCCACCGCCTCTTTAAACTCAAATTCAGCCTAGGAGCCCCCAATGTCCATCACCGTCGGCGAGCGTATTCCGGAAGTCACCCTCAAGCGTCTGCGCGAGGGCCTGGAAACCATCGACACCCACGCATTGTTCGATGGCCGCAAGGCCGTGCTGTTCGCCGTGCCGGGCGCCTTCACCCCGACCTGCTCTGCCCGCCACCTGCCCGGCTATGTCGAGCACTTCGAGGATTTCCGCAAGCGCGGCATCGAGGTGTTCTGCATGGCGGTGAACGATCCGTTCGTGATGCAGGCCTGGGCCAAGAGCCAATCGGTGCCGGATGGGCTGCAGATGCTGTCCGACGGCAATGGTGATTTCACCCGCGCGCTGGGCTTGGAGATGGACGCCAGCGGTTCGGGCATGGGCATGCGTTCGCGACGCTTCGCACTGTATGTGGAAGACGGCGTGGTGCGTGCCGCCTATATCGAACAGCCGGGGCAATTCGAGGTATCCGGGGCCGAGCACGTGCTCGCCCACCTGCCCGCATAGGGGCGCAACAGAAGGAAAGGCCAGCCATGAGCAAGCAGCCCGCCGCCAAGCCAAGCAAGTCCAGCAAGTCCACCAGGACCACTGCTCTGGCAGGTATCACCGACCGCAGGACCTTGCGTGCCAACGCACGCAAGAGCATCGAGGACGGTGCGGTCACCCCCACCTACAGTGCCAACCGCACGGCGGTGATCAAGCTGCTCAACGATGCGCTGGCCACCGAGTGGGTGTGCGTGCTGCGCTACTACCGCCACTACTACATGGCCAAGGGCATGCTCGCCGATGCGGTGAAGGCCGAGTTCCTGGAGCATGCGCAGCAGGAGCAGGCGCACGCCGGCATGCTGGCCGAGCGCATCGTGCAGCTGGGCGGCGAGCCGGACTTCAACCCGGACACCCTCACCGCCCGCGCCCACGCCGAGTACAAGGAAGGCGGCAACCTGCGCGACATGGTGCGCGAGAACCTGATCGCCGAGCGCATCGCCATCGACAGCTACCGCGAGATGATCAACTACGTCGGTGACAAGGACACCACCACCAAGCGCATCCTCGAGCAGATCCTGGCGCAGGAAGAAGACCACGCCGACGATTTCGCCGACATGCTGGAAGGCTGGATAGGCGAGTAAGCCCGCCCAACGTGTAGTGCCGAGCCATGCTCGGCAGGGGCGTTACCGGCAATCCCAACCTTTTGGGAATGGCGCAAGCCGCGAGGCTGACAATCAATCCGATTGCAGATGCGCAGCGGGTTTCGTAGGCATCGGATTCATGGCTTGCGCTGGTCGTGCAGGCATTGTCTGGAAAGCTCCTTGCCGAGCATGGCTCGGCACTACCGACATTGCTGGGAGGGCCTCTGCCGAGCATGGCTCGGCACTACGGGCATTGCTGGGAAAGCCTCTGCCGAGCATGGCTCGGCACTACGGGCATTTCTAGTTCACCACGCGGAAGCGCACGCGGGTCCAGGCACCGTCGGCGGCCAAAGCAGTCAGCGTGTGTTCGCCGGCGTCGTTGAAATCACGGGTGAAGCCGCGCGTGCCCTGGGTCTGGGCGATCCAGCGGCCATCCAGCAGCCATTCGATCGTCGCCTCGCTGCCCAGCGCCCGCAACTGCAGGCGCGGGCCGTGCTGCGCGCCCGGCGGGCGGGCCAGCGTGGCCAGGTCATTGAGGCCTTCGATATGCAGCACACCGTCCGACTGCCGGCCGTCGTCTGCACAGTCCGCCGCCAAGGGCGGCAGCGCCTGTGCCTGCCGCTGGGCGACGCTCAGCCACGGTGAGGCCAATGCCGGCCACCTAGCGATCTCGCGATCTTCAACCCGCGCATGCCCCTCACAGCCAGGCGACACGCGCTGGCCGGTTGTTGCATCCACCTGGAAACGCAGGCGGCCGGATTGCCACAGCCGCGCTTCACGTTCCGGGAAGCTGGGCGGCACCACGCCCTCCAGCACCCAGGCAGGGAAGCGGCGCTGGCACATGGCCGGCGGGGTCTGCGCGGCGGCAATGCCCAGCGGCCAGCAGATCTCGACCTCGCTGACACTGTCCGGCCGCGCGCGCACCGCATTGTCACCGGCCTGTCGCGGCAGGCTGTCGATTACCTCGAACATCAAGGGCAAGGCGGTCACCGCACCGTATTGGCCGGGCAAGGGCGTGCCGTCCGGGCGTCCAACCCAGACCCCGACGGTATAGGTGCGGGTGCTGCCTATCGCCCAGGCATCGCGGTAGCCGTAGCTGGTGCCGGTCTTCCAGGCAACGCGCGGGCGGTTGCCGGTATCGAAGGTGCCCACGCCATAACCGGGACGCGGATTGGATTCGAGTATGTCGCGCACGATCCATGCCGCGCCCGGCGAGACCAAGCGGCGTTCGATGCGCGCGTCCTCGGGCGTATAACGCACGCGGCCGGCGATGCCGTCGCGGTTCAAGGCCGAAAACGCGCCGACCAGGTCCTCCAGGCGCGCGCCGGTACCGCCGAGGATCAAGGCCAGGCTGGGCTGGGTGCCCCGTGGAAAGCGCAGATTGATGCCGGCATTGCCCAGCCGCGCGGCAAAGCGCGCCGGCCCTACCCGGTCCAGCAGATCCACCGACGGCACATTCAAGGACAAACGCAATGCCGTGGCCGCGCCTACCGGCCCGTTGAACGCCGCATCAAAGTTCCCCGGCCGATAACCACCGAAGCTCTGTGGCGCGTCGATGATCAGGCTTTCCGAATGGATCAGGCCATCGTCCAGGGCCATGCCATACAGGAAGGGCTTGAGCGTTGAGCCGGGCGAACGCCAGGCCTGCACCATGTCCACATGCCCCAGCCGCGCCTTGTCACCGAAGCTGACCGAGCCAACATAGGCGCGCGCCTCCAGGGTGCGGTTGTCCATCACCAGCAAGGCCGCCGAGGTACGCTCGGGCAACTGCGAGAAATACGCGGCCACGCGTTCTTCCAGCGTGCGTTGCAGGCCGCTGTCGATGGTGGTCTCGATCTGGGCCATGCGTGGCTGGGCACTGCGCAGGCGCTGCGCCAGCAAGGCGGCATGCAGGGGCTGCTGCAGCGAACGCGCGACCACCGACTCAACCCGCGCATCGGCGACCTCCTCGGCCGACCACACGCCCAGCTCGGCCATGCGCGCCAGCACCTTGTCGCGGGCGCGCTGCGCGGCCTCGGGGTGCCGATCCGGGCGCAGTCGGCTGGGGGACTGCGGCAGCACCGCCAGCAAGGCCGCCTCGGCCTGTGACAGGTGGGTCGCCGACTTGCCCAGGTAGGCCCAGCTGGCCGCTTCCACGCCTTCGATGGTGCCGCCGTAGGGCGCGCGTTCCAGGTAAAGATCGAGGATCTGCGCCTTGCTCAGGTGCACTTCCAGTTGCAGTGCCCGCAGCAACTGCTTGAGCTTGCCCCAGGGCGTGCGCGTATGCGGATCGAGGATGCGCGCGACCTGCATGGTCAGGGTGGAACCACCGGACACGATGCGCCGCTCCAGCAGCATCTGCTTGCCGGCCCGCAACAGCGCCCAGGGGTTGATGCCGGGGTGGCGCCAGAACCAGCGGTCCTCGTAGGTCAGCAGCGCCTGCAGGTAGAGCGGCGAAACGGTCTTTGCGTCGGCCGGATAACGCCACACCCCTTCGGCGTCGGCGAAGGCGCGCAGCGGCGTGCCGTCAGCGGCCACCACCAGGGTACTGGTGTCGCGCGATTTCGGCAGCGGCAAGGGGAATGCCAGGTCCAGCACCAGCAGCAAAGTCAGCAGTGCGGCAAGCGCCCAGCGCAGGTTGTGGAGGGTGAACACGGCGCGCAGGCGGGAGCCAAGAGGTTTCAGCCTGGGGAAGCGCGCTTTCACTGGGGACGATTCTTCAAACGTGAGCTGGGGGCTGGGGCGGATTGGCTTGGCCGTGGGAGAGCTTACCCCTCCCCAACCCTCCCCTTGCCTTCGGCAAAGGGAGGGAGCAGGGCGCCGCGATTGCTGACTGTGCCGCTGCGGCGGAATGACTTGGTCGGGGAGAGCTTACCCCTCCCCAGCCCTCCCCTTGCCGTTGGCAAAGGGAGGGAGCAGGAGCCGATTACGGCTGCACCACCGTGATCGTGCTGGGGTTGGCACGGCCTACGCCACGCAGGTCGGGACGGTACATGTCCTCGGCCAGCGGCGGCGGCACCATGTAGGTGCCCGGGGTGACCGCACGCACCAGGTAGAACACGTGCGCGGTGCTACCACGCGACAGCTTCAGCGCCGCCACGTAGCGGTCATCGCGGAACTCCTCGTGCTTGACGTCGGCGGCGCGCGAACGGTCGCTGATCTGCACCTCACCCACGACCACGTCAGCCCAATGCTTGGCATCGCCCAGGTTGAAGTTCTCTATCTCCAGCCCGGCTGGCAACAGGTCGGTGATCAAGGCATCGGGCATGTTCGAATTGGAGGTAACGCTGAGCCGCACGATCAAGGCCTCACCTTCCTTCAACGGCCGCGGCGTCCACGGCTTGCCGTCGGTACCGAACCACGCGCGCTCGATGCCGATCACGCTGTTGTCCGGCGCCGGCGGCTGGCGCGGAATGCCGGCAACGTCGAGGCTGGCGAACATCGGTGCCTCGCCCTGCGGCGAGAACCGCACGCCCTGGGCCAGCTGCGCCATGTCGAACACGCGACCGAAGGCCTTGCGGGCATCGATGGCCTCGACCTTGTCGCCGACCGCAAGCTCACCGGACACCAGTTTCTTCTGGTTGGCCATCAGAGCCTTGCCCAGACGCGCCAGCGCCACCTGTTCCTGCGTGCTCAGCCACATCAGGCCGTTGCCGCGACGCACATCCAGGGTGCGGCCCAGATCGATCACACGCGCGTCGTACTCCGGCTTGGACAGGCCGCGCTCGTGCAGCAGCGCGATCATCAAGGCCTCATCGCGCAGGCGGGTGCCATAGTCGCCAAAGTACTCCGGACGGTCAGCGCTGGACTTGGCAAAGCCCGCGGCAATCGCCGCCTGGCCGCGTTTGCTGTCGCCCTGGATCGCCAGCGCCGCGCCCAGGTGCACCAGCGACAGGCCGGTGACCGCCTTGCTGCGTTCGTTGTCCCACAGCGTGCGCAGCGTGCCCAGCGGCGCGCGGTTGACCCGTGCCAGCACGTAGCCGGAATAGGCCTGGTTGGCGAACTTCAAACCGTCGCGGCGATCACTGCCGTAGAACTGGTTGCCACCACTGAGCAGGTCTTCGCTGATGCGGTTCAAGGCCTTCTGCAGCACGTTCTCCGGCACCGCGAAACCGGCATCCTTGGCGTCGAGCAGGAACTCGGCGACATACGGCGTCAATGCCGGGTTGATGTAGTCGTCATCACCCCACATCGAGAAGTTGCCGTTGGCCACCTGCATCGAGGCCAGCCGCCCGAACGCGCCTTCCATGCGCTCGCGGCGGGTCTTGGCATCCAGGCCATCGGCACCCAGCATGGCCGAGGTGGCCTCATCCAGCATCAGCGCCGCGTAGCCCTTGCTGGTGGTCTGTTCGGCACAGCCATAGGGGTAGTTCAATGCCCCCTGCAGCGCCGACGCGAATGGAATGGGCGGCAGCGCGCTGACCAGCATGCGGGCATTGACCGAACCGTCCATCAGGCCGTTGGCGAAACTGCTGTCCAGGTTGACCGGTGCCAGCGGGTCCAGGGTGCGCGTCTGCGAGCGCAGCACCGACGGCCAGGCCGCACGCACTGGCAGGTCGTAGCGCCGGTCCACCTTGAAGCCATTGCCATCCACTCGCACCCGCACCTTGGCCACGCTATAGCCTTCCTGCGCACTCAGCGGGAAGCTCAGGGTGCTCTTGGCATCCACGCCAAGCTGCACCTTGCGGCTTGCCTCGGCAATGCCCAGCGGACCTTCACCGTCCACCCGTACGGCAAATTCGCCGGGCTTGCCGGTGAAGTTCTGCACGTCCAGGGTCACCGTGCTGCGGTCCCCCGGCGCCATCACCCGCGGCATGCTGGCTTCGGCCAGGATCGGCGCGCGCACCAGCGTTTCCACGTCACGGTTGCCGTAACGGTCGGCCGAGTAGACCAGCGCCGAGACGCGCAGGGTGCCGTTGAAATCCGGTACCTGCAGGCGCACCCGCGCATTGCCCTTGGCATCCAGCGCCACCGGTCCGGAGAACAGGTCCACGGTCTGCACCCGCGCGGTCGGCCGCTTGGCCTGCGGCAAGGCTGCCAAGGCCATGTCGCCACCGAACTTCAGCTTGCCGCTGTTGCCCTCGAAGCTTTCGATCACCCGGCCGTAGATGTCATAGGCATCCACGCCCAGGCGGCGCTGCGCGAAGAAATGCGCCGGCGCATCCGGCACCGGGAAGCGGGTGATGTTGAGGATGCCCACGTCCACCGCCGACACCGTGACGTGCGCCGGCTTGCCGGCCAGTTCCGGCGCGCTGACGGTCACCGTCATCGGCTGCTCCGGACGCATCTGCTTGGGCGCGATCAAACCGACCGCAACGCGGCGGTCGCGGCGGTCCATCGGCACATGCGCCACGCCCACGGCACGCGCCGGGGTGATCTTGCTGGGCGCGGTACCGCCGCGGAACACCAGTGCGGTGATGTAGACATCGTGCCGCTCCCAGTCCTTCGTGACCGGGATTTCAAAGGTGCTGCCCGGCTTGGCGTCGATGTCCTGCACGTACAGCATGTGGTCGCTTTCCACCATCAGCAGGCCACGGCCGGCATGCGGCGGGGTCAGCGTGACCTTGACGGTGTCGCCGGCACGGTAGGCCGCCTTGTCCAGTGACAGCTTGACCTTGTCCGGGCGCGCATCCAGGCCGCGGTTGTCGTCGTTCCAGCTCCAGCCGGCGCGGAACGGATAGCGCATGGTCAGGCCGGTGGCCGGGTCGAACACGTCCACGCGGTACTCGCCCCACTCCACCGGGAAATCGAAACGGGCCGCGGTGGTCCCGGCATCGATGGTGCGGGTTTCCTTGTTCTCGAAACGGCGGGTGAAGTCGTAATCCCAGCGGTTGTCGGTATAGGTCCAGTGGTAGTCGCGCAGTTCGCGCACCAGGGTGACCTTCAGCCCCTTGGCCGGCTGCGGCTTGCCCTCGGCGTCCACCCGCATCAGCTCGAAGCGCGCGTTGGCATTGGCATCGGCACCATCGGCGTCGTTGAACAGGGGACGCACGGCCACCAGTACCGGCGCCGGCCACATCACCCGCTTCAGGGTGCGGGTAACGGTACGGCCGCCGGTCTCATAGACGCTGCCGGACAGCAGCGCGGCCACGGTGGTGGCCTTGCCTGCCTCGGCTGGCAGGGCAACGTCCTGGCGCAGCTTACCGTCCTTGGGCAGGGTGGTATCGATCACATCATTGGCTTCGCGCGGCAACTGCACGGTCGGGTCGCCGAAGAACCAGCCCGGCATGGCCTCCACCGGATGCTGCTCCACCGCCACCGCCAAGCGTGCGGTGAAGCGGTTGCCGTCGGCCGGCGCGCCGTACAGGTAGGCCGCATCGGCCTGCAGTTGCAGGGCCTCGCCCGGCTTGAGCGTTTTCTGCGCGCTGTCCAGGTCCAGCTTCATGCGCTCGGGCAGGAATTCCTCGATGCGCAGGGTCATGCCCTGCACCGCTTCCTTGCTGCCCGGGTCGGTACGGAACTCCACCGTCCAGCGGCCGGTAGGCGCCTCCACCGGGATGGTCTGCTCGAACGCGAAATAGCCCTGCTCGCCCGGCTGCAGGCGGGTCTCACGGAAGGTCTTTCCATCGGGCTGCTTGAGCCGCAGGAACACCGGTTGGCCGCCGGTGGCCGGCCCGGCCAGGGTCTTGCCGTCGTTGTCACGCAGCAGCGCGGAGATGCGCACCGTTTCGCCCGGACGGTAAAGGTCACGTCCGGACCAGGCGAAGACATCGAAGTTCGCATTCTGGCGGCCGGCCACGGCGAACTCGCTCAGATCCAGCGCCGGCTGGTTGAACGGCAGCATGGTGGTGTCGCTGCCACTGCTGGCCACCAGCACGTGCGCCGCATCCAGCGTGTAGTTCAGCAGGGCGTTGCCATTGGCATCGGTCTGGCCCTTGAGGATGACCTCGCCCTTGCCGTCGATGACCTTCAGCTCGACCTTCTTGGCCGGCGCGCCATCGGCCAGCGAAGCGGTATGCACGAACAGCTTGTCCTTGTAGGCACGGGTGTGCAGGCCGATATCGCTGACGGTGAAGAAGGCGGTATCAAACTCGTTGTCGAAGCTGCCGGTGCGCTTCATCACCGCGAAGTACAGGCCCGGCTGCTGCAGTTCCTTCACGTCCTGGATCGGCAGGTAGGTCAGCACGCGTTCGTTCTGCTTGCCGCCCAGCACGAAGCGGTTGACGTAGACCGGCTCGGCCAGCTGGTTCAGCGGGGTGTTGTCGCCGTACTCGCTGTCCAGCTCCCAGCTGCCACGGCGGCCACCACGCTGGTACTGGCCGAAGAACGTAGGCAGGTCCTTCTCGCGCACGCGCAGGAACTCGACGTCCACCTCCGGCACGTTCACCGACACCACCGGCAGGCCGCGGCTGTCCTTGGCCGGCAGCACACTGCCCTGCGAGGCAAAGCCCACAGCCGGGTCCAGCTCGCCGGTGAACACCTTCTGCTTGACCTCGCTGCCCAGCCGGTTGCCGTCAGCAGCCAGCAGGTCGGCGGAGATGATCAGGGTGTATTCCTTGGCCGCCTCCACATAGGGATAGCGCAGGGTCTTGCCGTCGTCGGACAGCGACCAGCTGCTGTCCTCGTTGCCGACCTTCTCCTCGAAGCGCAGCAGCTTGTCGAAATCCTGGGTGCCGACCAGCGGCCGCGAGAACTCCACCGCCAGCGCCAGGCCATCGCCGCTCTTCTGGTCCGGATAGGCGCGCAGCATGGCGAAGCCCTTGACCTCCTCCTGGGTGGTCTTGATCGCCTCCCCGCTGGCCCCGGGCAACTGCCCGCTCTCGTTACGCTTGCATCCTGCAACCAGGGCCAGCGCCATCAAGGCGACTGCGGCCCAGCGCTTGCCCACCGACATCCTGTTATCCATGGCGTCCTCCAGCAGATCGCCCGAGTATACCCAGCCCCGTGCGAGGATCCCGCCAACATTCAGGCGTCGCGCAGCCGCAATGTCCTGAACAGCGCGATGGCCGCGCAGCCCGCCAGCAACAGCATGGTGAAAGCCATGGGCCGGGCATCGTGGTCCCCGCCCAGGCCAACCAACGGCGCCACCAGGGCACCGCCCAGGAACTGGAACGTCCCGATGAAGGCGGAGCCCGCACCCGCATGGGCGCGGACCTCGGCCAAGGCCAGCGCCACCGCATTGCCGTAAGTCAGGCCCAGGCACGGCATCACCAGCCACAGCGCCAGCAGCGCCGGCCAACGCGGCATGCCGGCCAAGGCCAGGACCAGCAGTACCGTCGTCATCAACAACAGCCCGCTGACGCCAATACTCAACAAGCGGCGCGGCGCCACCTTGCCCGCCAAACGCACATTGACGATGTTGCCCAGCATCAGGCCGAACGCGTTGCAGCCGAAGGCAATCGCATACTGCTTCTCGCTCAGGCCGATCACGTTCTGCAGGACGAAGGGCGAGGCCGAGATATAGGAAAACATGGCCGCGAACGCGAACACCATGGTCAGGGCGAAGCCGACATAGCGCGGCGTGCCCAGCACTTTGCCGGCGTTGCCAAGCATCCCGCGCAGGCCACCGCCGTGCCGTGCGGACGCAGGCAGGGTCTCCCCCACCACCAGCAGCACGCCCATATACATCAGCGCCACCAGGGCGACGATCACCCACATCACTGCCCGCCACCCGGCCACACTGGCAACCAGCCCGCCGATCATCGGCGCCAGCACCGGCGCCAGGCCGCCGATCACCATCATCAGACTCATGCGTTTGGCGGCAGTGGCACCGCTGCTGGTATCGGCAATGATGGCTCTTGCCAGCACCACACCGGCGCCACCGCTGAAACCCTGCAGGAAGCGCGCGGCGATCAGCATCTCCACGCCACCGCTCAACGCACAGGCAATGCTGGCCAACAGGCACAGCACCGTACCGACAAGCAAAGGACGCCGCCGGCCCATGCCATCGGAGAGGGGACCAATCACCAACTGGCCACTGGCCACACCGGCGAGAAAAGCGGTCAGGGTGAGCTGGATGCCGGACGCGCTGGTGCCCAGGTCATGTGCCATGCGTGGCAGGGAGGGCAGGTACATGTCGGTGGCAAGCGGTGCCACAGCCGACAGCAATGCCAGCACGGGCAACAGCCAACGCGAGCTGGGCGCAGGCGTGCAAACGGGGTTGGACATCGGTGTGCCGCCAATGACGAAAGGCGGTCTATTTTACGGATCAACCCGTCTCATCGACGTCGGGGATGTGTTCCACCCGGGTCGGCAAAGCAACGCTCGCCCGGGCGGAAGCCTCACCTGTTCAGTCAGAACGCATCACCCGGCACGCGCACCCAGCCTTCCATCAGGATGCGTGCACTGCGGCTCATCACCGCCTTTGTGACGGTCCATTGACCATCCACCGACTCGACCGCGGCACCGACGCGCAGCGTGCCGGACGGATGGCCGAAGCGCACTGCATCGCGCTGACCACCACCGGCGGCGAGGTTGACCAGGGTGCCCGGCACAGCCGCTGCCGTGGCAATGGCGACCGAGGCCGTGCCCATCATCGCGTGGTGCAGCTTGCCCATCGACATGGCACGCGCATTGAGGTCGATGTCGGCGGCATGGATCTGCTTGTTGCCGCTGGACAGGTAGTCCTGCGGCGGTGCGACGAAGGCGACCTTGGGCGTGTGCTGGCGCTTGAGCGCCTCTTCAGGTGTCTTGATCAGACCCATGCGCAGCGCGCCGGCAACGCGGATAGCCTCGAGCTTTGCCAGCGCCGCCTTGTCATCGTTGATGGCCGCTTGCAGCTCGGCACCGGTGTAGCCGATGTCCTGCGCGTTGACGAACACCGTGGGGATGCCAGCGGTGATCATCGTCGCCTGCAGCTTGCCCACGCCGGGCACATCAAGCTCATCGACCAGGTTGCCGGTGGGGAACATCGCGCCACCACCCTCGCCTTCGCCCTCATCGGCCGGGTCGATGAACTCCAGCACGATCTCGGCGGCCGGGAAGGTGACACCGTCCAGTTCGAAGTCACCGGTTTCCTGCACCTGACCGTTGCTGACGGGCACGTGGGCGATGATGGTCTTGTTGATGTTGGCCTGCCAGATGCGCACCGCGCAGATGCCGTTCTCGGGAACCCGTGCCGGATCGACGTAGCCAGCGTGCAGCGCGAATGCACCCGCGCCTGTCGACAGGTTGCCGCAATTGCCGGACCAGTCGACGAAGTCGGTATCGATCGACACCTGCCCGTACAGGTAGTCCACGTCGTGATCGGGCTTGCTGCTGGGCGCGATGATCACGCACTTGCTGGTACTGGAGGTAGCGCCGCCCATGCCATCGGTGTGCTTGGCATAGGGATCGGGCGAACCGATCACCCGCTGCAGCAGGCGATCACGGGCCACGCCGGGTTGCTGCGCGCTGGCCGGCAGGTCTTCCAGGCGGAAGAACACGCCCTTGGAGGTGCCGCCGCGCATATAGGTGGCCGGGATTTTGATCTGGGGGACGTGGGACATGGGGTGGGTTCCCTTGGGTTGTTGTTGTGTGGGGTGAGAGCTTTCCCCCTCTCCCCAACCCCTCTCCCGCGAGGGGAGAGGGGCTTTGGTCTGCGTGAGCTCGAGCACTGCTGCCGAGCTCATTGACTGCTGTTGCTCCCCTCTCCCTTTACGGGAGAGGGGTTGGGGGAGAGGGCGCTCACAGTTGCAAGAATCACTTCCAGCACCGCATCGCCATTCCCAAGAATCTCGTTGTTCCAGAACCGCAGAACCGTAAAGCCCTGACTCTCCAACCAGGCATCGCGCCTTGCATCCTGCCTGCTCTGGTTGTGTTGCCCGCCATCAGCTTCAACTATCAGCCGCGCGCCAAAGTGCACGAAGTCCACTACATAAGGCCCCAGCGGCTGCTGTCGGCGGAACTTCTCACCCAGCAGACGATGTGCCCGAAGGAGGCGCCATAACCGATGCTCAGCTTCGGTCATGTTTTTACGTAGCGATTTTGCAAATTTGAGCTGCTGCATGATTGCGGGCCTCCTTTGCCCCCTCTCCCCAAGCCCTCTCCCGCGAGGGGAGAGGGGCTCAGGCCTCATGCAGTCTCATCAATCTCGCGAAGCAGTTGGATCACCACTCCCCTCTCCCTTTACGGGAGAGGGGTCGGGGGAGAGGGTAGCTTTTGCCCTCAGGCAACCGAGCCCTCCAGGAAGTCCTGTGCAAACCGCTGCAGCACACCGCCAGCCTCGTAGATCGCCACTTCCTCATCCGAATCCAGACGGCAGGTCATCGGCACCTTCAGCACCTCACCGTTGCGACGGGTAATGACCAGGGTCAAGTCCGTGCCCGGGGTGCGCAGGCCGATCACGTCGTAGCTCTCGGTGCCGTCGATGCCCAGCGTGTTGCGATTGGTGCCCGGCTTGAACTCCAACGGCAGCACGCCCATGCCGATCAGGTTGGTACGGTGGATGCGCTCGAAACCCTCGGCGGCAATCGCTTCCACGCCCGCCAGGCGCACGCCCTTGGCCGCCCAGTCACGCGAGCTGCCCTGGCCGTAATCGGCACCGGCGATGATGATCAGCGGCTGCTTGCGCTCCATGTAGGTTTCGATCGCTTCCCACATGCGCATCACCTTGCCTTCCGGCTCCACCCGCGCCAGCGAGCCCTGCTTCACGCTGCCATCCTCGTTGCGCACCATTTCGTTGAACAACTTCGGGTTGGCGAAGGTCGCACGCTGCGCGGTGAGGTGATCGCCACGGTGGGTGGCGTAGGAATTGAAGTCTTCCTCCGGCAGACCCATCTTCGCGAGGTACTCGCCGGCCGCACTGGACAGCAGGATGGCATTGGACGGGGACAGGTGATCGGTGGTGATGTTGTCCGGCAACACCGCCAGCGGGCGCATGCCACGCAGCGTGCGCTCACCGGCCAATGCACCCTCCCAGTACGGCGGGCGGCGGATATAGGTGCTCTGCGGGCGCCAGTCGTACAGCGGGCTGACCTTCTCGCCATGCTCCACGCGCACGTTGAACATCGGGTTGTAGACCTTTCGGAACTGCTCCGGCTTCACCGCGGCCTTCACCACCGCATCGATCTCGGCGTCGCTCGGCCAGATGTCCTTCAGGCGCACCGCGTTGCCATCGGCATCCACGCCCAGCACGTCCTTCTCGATGTCGAAGCGCACGGTACCGGCGATGGCATAGGCGATCACCAGCGGCGGCGAGGCCAGGAACGCCTGCTTGGCGTACGGGTGGATGCGGCCGTCGAAATTGCGGTTGCCCGACAGCACGGCGGTGGCGTACAGGTCGCGGTCGATGATTTCCTGCTGGATCTTCGGGTCCAGCGCGCCGCTCATGCCGTTGCAGGTGGTGCAGGCGAAGGCGACGATGCCGAAGCCCAGCTTCTCCAGATCCGGCAACAAGCCGGCTTCTTCCAGGTACAGCTGCACGGCCTTGGAGCCCGGCGCCAGCGACGACTTCACCCACGGCTTGCGGGTCAGGCCACGCGCATTGGCGTTGCGCGCCAGCAGTGCCGCGGCAATCACGTTGCGCGGGTTGGAGGTATTGGTGCAGCTGGTGATGGCGGCGATGATCACCGCGCCGTCGGGCATCAGGCCTTCGGCTTCCTCGCCCCGGCCGCTTTGCAGCTTGGCTTCGTCGGCGATGCCGCGCTCGGCCAGGTCCGACACCGGCAGGCGCTTGTGCGGGTTGCTGGGGCCGGCCATGTTGCGCACGACGCTGGACAGGTCGAACTCAAGCACGCGCTCGTACTGCGCGGTTTCCAGCGCGTCGGCCCACAGCCCGGTGGTCCTGGCGTAGTTCTCGACCAGCGCCACCTGGGCCTCGTCGCGGCCGGTCAGGCGCAGATAGTCGATGGTCTGCTGGTCGATGTAGAACATCGCCGCGGTGGCACCGTACTCCGGGCACATATTGGAGATGGTGGCGCGGTCACCGATGGTCAGCGCTGCCGCGCCTTCACCGAAGAACTCCAGCCAGGCCCCGACCACACGCTCCTTGCGCAGGAACTCGGTCAGTGCCAGCACCACGTCGGTGGCGGTGATGTTCGGCTGTGGCTTGCCGGTCAGCTTGACGCCGATGATGTCGGGCAGGCGCATCCATGAGGCGCGGCCCAGCATCACGTTCTCGGCTTCCAGGCCGCCAACACCAATGGCGATGACGCCCAAGGCATCCACATGCGGGGTGTGGCTGTCGGTGCCGACGCAGGTATCCGGGAAGGCCACCCCGCCCTGCTGGTAGATCACCGGCGACATCTTCTCCAGATTGATCTGGTGCATGATGCCGTTGCCCGGCGGGATCACATCGACGTTCTCGAAGGCCAGCTTGGTCCAGTCGATGAAGTGGAAGCGGTCTTCGTTACGGCGGTCTTCGATGGCGCGGTTCTTGGCGAACGCGTCCGGATCGTAGCCGCCACATTCCACCGCCAGCGAGTGATCGACGATCAGCTGCACCGGCACCACCGGGTTGACCTTGGCCGGGTCACCGCCCTTGTCGGCGATGGCGTCACGCAGGCCGGCCAGGTCGACCAGCGCGGTCTGGCCGAGGATGTCGTGGCAGACCACGCGTGCCGGGAACCAGGGGAAATCGAGGTCACGCTTGCGCTCGATCAGCTGCTTGAGCGAATCGGTGAGCGTGGCCGGGTTGCAGCGGCGCACCAGGTTTTCGGCCAGCACGCGCGCGGTATAGGGCAGCGTGGCGTAGGCGCCGGGCTGGATGGCATCGACTGCGGCGCGTGCATCGAAATAGTCGAGCGTGCTGCCTGCGAGGTGCTTGCGGTAATCGGTATTCATGGCTGGCCTGTGAGGGTCTGGGCTTGCTGGTGTGCTTTGGGTTGTACGCGGATGCCTGCGATTGCAGCAATCCCACAGCAACACCTGGAATCTGCTGGCTCCCTTCTCCCGCCTGCGGGGGAAGGTGCCCGAAGGGCGGATGGGGGGAGCTCCTGCTCTCGCTTGAGCTCCAGCTTTGCTTCGCTTTTTTTCTACGGGCTTGAAGCGGGCTGTACGTGCTAGAAGCTTCCCCTCACCCCAACCCCTCTCCCGCAAGCGGGAGAGGGGCTTTGTCTCGCTTGCGGGAGGTTATCCGCGAGCTTTCCGCGCGCTTTACGCGCGCTTGTCCAGCGGCACGAAGGTCTGGTCTTCCGGCCCGGTGTAATTCGCGCTCGGGCGGATGATCTTGCCGTCGATGCGCTGCTCGATGATGTGCGCGCTCCAACCCGCAGTACGCGCAATGACGAACAGCGGGGTGAACATCGCGGTCGGCACGCCCATCATGTGGTAGCTGACAGCGCTGAACCAATCCAGGTTCGGGAACATCTTCTTGATGTCCCACATCACCGACTCCAGGCGCTCGGCGATGTCGTACATCTTCATGTTTTCCTGCTCGGCCGACAGCTCGCGCGAGACCTCCTTGATCACCTTGTTGCGCGGATCGGACACGGTATAGACCGGGTGACCGAAACCAATTACCACTTCCTTGCGCTCGACGCGGGCCTTGATGTCGGCCTCGGCTTCGTCCGGCGTTTCATAACGCTTCTGCACTTCGAAGGCGACTTCATTGGCGCCACCGTGCTTGGGACCGCGCAGCGCACCGATACCACCAGTGATGGCGCTGTACATGTCACTGCCGGTGCCGGCGATGACGCGGCAGGCGAAGGTCGAGGCGTTGAATTCGTGTTCCGCGTACAGGATCAGGCTGGTGTGCATGGCCTTGACCCAGGACTCCCGCGGCTGCTCGCCGTGCAGCAGGTGCAGGAAGTGGCCGCCGATCGAATCATCGTCGGTCTCCACGTCGATGACCTTGCCGTTGTGGCTCCAGTGGTACCAGTACAGCAGCATCGAGCCCAGCGAGGCCATCAGCTTGTCGGCGATGTCACGCGCGCCCGGGTGATTGTGGTCGTCCTTCTCCGGCGACACGCAGCCCAGCACGGAAACACCGGTGCGCATCACATCCATCGGGTGCGCCGACGGCGGCAGC
This sequence comes from Stenotrophomonas sp., assembly GCA_032112995.1. Taxonomy (GTDB): domain Bacteria; phylum Pseudomonadota; class Gammaproteobacteria; order Xanthomonadales; family Xanthomonadaceae; genus Stenotrophomonas. The sequence continues at coordinate 41,033 of DAMCTY010000014.1, forward strand.
TCTTCCAACGCAGCCTTCACCGCTGCCGGGATGCCACGCAGCGCTTTCAGCTTGGCCTTGTAGGCGCGCAGCTCGGCCTTGTTCGGCAGCTTGCCGTGCACCAGCAGGTGGGCGATTTCCTCGAACTCGCTGGTGTTGGCCAGGTCCAGGATGTCGTAGCCACGGTAATGTAGGTCGTTGCCGCTGCGGCCAACGGTACACAGGGCGGTATTGCCGGCAGCGGTACCGGACAGGGCGACGGACTTCTTCGGCTTGAACGCGGGTGCGGCAGTTTGCTCTGACATGGTGTTTACCTCCGGGAAAACGGGTTCACGATTTCAATCAGGATTACGATCGGTGCCGCGCGTGGTCTGCTCCAGCAGCCGTTGCAGCATCTCGATCTGGCGGTTCTGTTGTTCAACCAGCAAAGCCCAATCCTGCGAACGCAGCAGGTCGAGCTTTTCGTGGATCTGCAGTACTTCAAGTTCGGACTTGATGTTGACCTGGTAATCGTTCTCGGCATGCATCCGGTCCACGGCCGCCTGCCGGTTCTGGCTCATCATGATGATCGGCGCCTGCACCGCCGCCAGGCAGGACAGCACCAGGTTCAGCAGGATGTAGGGATAGGGATCGAAGGCCTTGGCCAGCATGAAACTGTTGGCCACCATCCAGACCAGCAGCAGGAAGAAGAAGCACAGGATGAAACTCCAGCTTCCTCCTACCTGTGCCACCCGGTCGGCCACCCGCTCACCGAAGCTGCGCGCAGCGTGGAATTCCTGCCCCACGTTGCGCGCGACCTTGCGCCGCGAAATGAAGCGCTCCACCACCAACCGCTCCTCCGGCGGCAACTGCTCCAGTTCCTTCTGCAGGAACTGCCGCGCCGTTTCTCGGCGATCGACACGTGCGGTTCGGGACGAAGTGCTTGCCATGGCGGTTCAGGTGGCCGGGAAAGGCCCCATCATGCACCCTTGCCAGCGAATACCTTGTCCAGCTGCGCCTCGAAAGCGTGGTAACCAATGCGGTCATACAGCTCCTCGCGGGTCTGCATGGTGTCCACCACATTACGCTGGTGGCCGTCACGGCGGATGGCCTGGTACACGTTCTCGGCGGCCTTGTTGGCGGCACGGAACGCGGACAGCGGGAACAGCTGCATCGCCACGCCGGCCGCGGCCAGTTCATCGCGGCTGAACAGCGGAGTCGCGCCGAATTCGGTGATGTTGGCCAGCAGCGGCACCTTCACCGCGTCGGCGAAGCGCTTATAGGTTTCCAGGTCGTAGGCCGCCTCGGCAAAGATGCCGTCGGCACCGGCTTCCACGCAGGCAAGCGCGCGCTCGATGGCCGCGTCCACGCCTTCCATCTGGATGGCATCGGTGCGGGCGATCAGGAAGAAGTCCGGATCGGTCTTGGCATCGGCGGCGGCCTTCACGCGGTCAACCATTTCACCCTGCGAGACGATTTCCTTGCCCGGGCGGTGACCGCAGCGCTTGGCGCCAACCTGGTCCTCGATATGGCAGGCAGCGGCGCCAGCCTTGATCAGCGATTTCACCGTGCGCGCGATGTTGAACGCGCTGGGGCCGAAGCCGGTATCGATATCCACCATCAGCGGCAGGTCGCAGACATCGCTGATGCGGCGCACGTCGATCAACACATCTTCCATCGTGTTGATGCCCAGGTCCGGCAGGCCCAGCGAGCCGGCAGCAACACCGCCGCCGGACAGGTAGATGGCGCGGTAACCGGCGCGCTTGGCCAGCAGGGCGTGGTTGGCATTGATCGCACCCACCACCTGCAGCGGGGATTCGGCGGCCAGTGCGGCGCGGAAGGCAGCGCCGGCGGAAGAAAGACTCATGGGTTGGCTCCTGGCTTGTGGCTGGGCGGTGGCGAGCATGCCATTCCGCTGTGACGGTTAATCTGGCACCATCAGATGCATTGATCAATCTTGATTCAATAAATCAACCTATTAAATACGCCATGCCCGACGCCCTCGACCCCGAACTGATCCCCGCCAACGAAGCCTGCGCCCTGCTCGGCATCAGCGCCGCCACGTTGTATGCCTATGTCAGCCGCGGTCAGCTGAGCTCGCGGCCCGGGCCCTCCGCCCGCAGCCGGGTGTACCTGCGGGCGGAGGTGGAACGGCTGGCGCAGCGCAAACGGGCCGGCCGTGGTGCCGAGCGCGGCGCGGCGCAGAGCCTGGATCGCGGCCTGCCGGTGCTGGAAACCCGCATCTCGCTGATCCGCCCGGATGCGCCTTATTACCGTGGCCGTTCGGCCGTGGCGGCTGCGCAGGCCGGCGCCACGCTGGAGGACATCGCCCGCCTGCTGTGGGAGTGCGAAGAGCAGAATCCCTTCACCAGCACTGCCCTGCCCGCCTGGCCCGAGCGCATTGCCGGCCTGGCACTGGACGCCAGCCTGCCGCCGGTGGAACGCACCATGGCCTGCATCCCGCTGCTGGCCCTGGAGCAACGCCAGTCACTCAATGCTGCTGCGCCGGTCCGGCGCGAAGTCGCCGCCTTGTTGCTGCGGCAGAACGCCGCCCTGCTGGTCGGCACCGCGGCGGACACACGGCCCGTGCACCGGCTGCTTGCCGATGCCTGGGTGCCGGGCGATGCGGCATTCGCCGAACTGGTGCGTGCGGCGCTGGTGCTGTGTGCCGATCACGAACTGAATGTGTCCGCGTTTGCCGCGCGCGTGGTTGCCTCCACCGGCGCGCACCTGCATGCCACGGTGAGCGCGGGCCTGGCGGCGCTGTCCGGGCCACGCCATGGCGGCGCCACCGCGCGCGCGCATGCCCTGCTGGTGGATGCCGAAGCCAGTGGCGCGCCAGCGGCCTTCATTGCCGAGCGCTGGCGGCGCGGTGATGAACTGCCGGGTTTCAATCACCTGCTGTATCCCGAGGGTGATCCGCGCGGCGCGGAAGTATTGCGGCAGCTACGCGAACGCTGCGCTGACTCGCCCCGCATGCGCCATGTGGAAGCGGTGCTGGCGGCCACCGAGGAAGTCAGCGGGCAGCGGCCGAACATCGACGGCATGCTGGGTGCCATCTGCTATGTCTACGAATTGCCGGGAGCACACGCGCTGGTGATGTTCGCCACCGCCCGGCTTACCGGATGGCTGGCACATGCCTTGGAACAACAGGCGTTGGGCACCTTGATACGGCCGCGTGCGCGCTATACCGGCTTGGCACCGAGGGGGTGAGCGTATGCCCCCTCCCTTTTGCGCAGCAAAGGGGAGGGTTGGGGAGGGGTAAGCTTTTGCGGCCTTTCCCGCATTGCCAGCTTCGCGGCTTACGCCGCTTCTACAAGGTCCCTGCCCGCTTCGACCATTGATTGATGATCTGCGCGATGGCCTGCACACCATCGGTCAGCGCCGCTGGCCCGGGCTGCAGGATCAGCGGCGACTTGATCTCATGCAGCTCGCCATCCCGCACCGCATTGATCGCCTCCCAGCCCGGACGTGCGGCCACCCGCTCCGGACGGAACTTCTTGCCGCACCAGGAGCCGATGATGATGTCCGGATTGCGCGCAATCACCGGCTCGCCATCGGCAAGGATGCGCGCCTTGGCCAGCGGCTCGCGCGACAACTCCGGAAATACATCGATGCCGCCGGCAATCTCCACCAGCTCCGCACCCCACTGGATACCGGTGATGATGGGCTCATCCCATTCCTCGACATAGACACGCGGGCGCTGCGGCAGCCTTGCCGCCTGCGCGGCTATTGCATCCAATCCGCGCTGCAATTCGTCGGCATAGGCGTTGGCACGCGCCGCCACGCCCACCAGCCCGCCCAGGCGGCGGATGTAATCGAGGATGCCGGCCACGCTGCGGTGGTTGGCAATCCACACCTCCACACCGTTACGGATCAGCTCGGCGGCGATATCGGCCTGGATGTCGGAAAAGCCAATCGCCAGGTCCGGCTTCAGCTTGAGGATCTCGCCGACCTTGGCGCTGGTGAAGGCACTGACCTTGGGCTTGTCGCGGCGCGCCTGCGGCGGCCGCACGGTGAAACCGCTGATGCCGACGATGCGGTCCTGCTCGCCCAGGGCATACAGCGTCTCGGTAGGTTCTTCGGTAAGGCAGACAATGCGACGTGGGCCGATCATGCGACGGCAAACTCCGTTGTATCGACGAAAACCGCCGGGCTATTCCATGGGTGATGCGCGGCAATGGCGTGCAGCAAGCGCTGCAGGCGCTGTGCATCACGTGCTATGCAGAACTCCAGCCGCACCGTCGGCTGCTGCACCCGTTCACCGCCCTGCCCCTGCACGCTGCGGGTGCCGGGCAGTACCCGGTACTGCTCATCGGCAGCGCTCTCCCACATACCCTCGGCGTAACCGCCTGCGGCAAGATCATCAACGGCAAGAATGCCCTGCTTCAGCCGCACCAGATCCGCCGGTGGCACGAATACGGTAATGCGGTAGACCGGCTGCAGCTTCATGCCGCCGGGCCGTCCAAGGGCATGCGGTAATAGATCACCCGCTCGGTCTCGGCGAAGCCGCTGCCCAGATGCGCTGCCTGCGCCAGCGCATTGTCCAGGGCAGTGTCCGATGCCAACTCGCTGCATCCCTGGGCGCGCGCCCAGCGCGCAACCTCGGCAACCAGCGCACGCCCGATGCCCTTGCCGCGCCACGTCTCGACCACGTACCAGCCTTCCAGAAAGCCCACCGGTGAACTGGCCGTGCCATTGACATAGTCATGGCGCAGATTGGCCTCGGCCAGACCCACCGGCCGGTCCTGGTCGAAGGCAAGCAGCACGGTGCCGCCTTCTTGCAGCAACTGTTGCAGCTCGGCCAGCTCGGTCCCGCAGTCCGGCCACAGCGCGCGTCGCAGCTGCGCCCATGCCGGCCAGTCACTGGCCAGCGCGCGGCGGATCACCGGCCCGGCTGTACTCACGGATACAGCATCCGCTTGCCCCACTCACCCGCAGCGTCAGCCTCATAGCACCAGCGTTCGTGCAGACGGAAATCGGCGCCGTACCAGAACTCGATCCGTCGCGGTACCACGCGCACGCCACTCCAGCCTTCCGGACGCGGTACGTCGCGGCCTTCAAAGCGCTGCTCGAAGTTGGCCAGGCGCTGCTCGAACTCCTCGCGCGAGGCCAGCGGCTGCGACTGTACCGACGCCCAGGCACCGATCTGGCTCATGCGCGGGCGGCTGGCGAAATAGGCATCGGCCTCGGTGGCGGAGACCAGCTGCGCATCACCCTCGATCCGCACCTGGATGCCCGCCTCGCGCAGGCTGCGCCAGAGGAACAACAAGGCGGTCGCACGGTTGTCATGCAGCTCACGGCCCTTGCGGCTGTCCAGATGCGTGTAGAACACAAAGCCGCGCTCATCGAAGGCCTTGAGCAGCACGGTGCGCGCCGAAGGGCGGCCATCCAGGTCAGCGGTTGCCACCGTCATTGCGGTGGCATCGATCTCCTTGCCAGCCTTGGCCTCTTCAAACAATACGGCGAAAGTCGATAACGCTTCTGCATAAAGATTGGTCATGGTCCTGCTTCGTACGGCACGGGTTTGGGCTATTGTGGCGGCATGTCCCCCGTTCCGCACAGTTTTTCCCCGCGCCGTTTTGCCCCGGCCCTGGTCGCACAGGCGTTGGACGAGGCATTGGCCAGCGCCAGCGGCACGCCGGTGTTGGCGATCAGTGGTGTGCAGGGCAGCGGCAAATCGACCTTGGCAGCCCAGGTCGTGGACCTGGCGCGCAGCCGCGGCCTGTGTGCCGCTGCGCTGTCCATCGACGACACCTATCTCACCCGTGCGCAACGCCAACGCCTGGCTGACCGCATCCATCCGCTGCTGGCCACCCGCGGCCCGCCGGGCACGCATGATCTGGCACTGGCACTGAACACGCTCGATGCCGCCAAGGCGGGCCAGGCGTTCGCACTGCCACGCTTTGACAAACTGGCTGACGAGCGCGTGGCCGAGGCACAGTGGAAGCGCATCGAGCAACCGCTTGATCTGCTGGTATTTGAAGGGTGGTTCCTGGGCACACCGGCCGAGGATGCACAGGCCCTGCAGCAGCCACTGAACGCACTGGAACGCGATGCCGATGCCGATGGGCGCTGGCGGCAGTGGTGCAACCAGGCGCTGGCCGACGACTACCCGGCGCTGTGGCAGCGCTTCGACCGGCTATGGATGCTGCAGCCGCCCAGTTTCGCGGTGGTACCGCACTGGCGTTGGCAGCAGGAACAGGCACTGCAGCAGGCCTCGCCCGGTCGCAGCAGCATGACCCGGCCGCAGCTGGAGCGTTTCGTGCAGTTCTACGAGCGCATCAGCCGGCAGGCGCTGCGCACCTTGCCGGCCATCGCCGACCGGGTGATCGCGCTGGACGCACAACGCCAACCGCTGGCCACGCCCAACGCGGAATGAGCCCGGCCCCGGGCGACATCACCGCCCCGGGGCCAGACAGACGCTTGATCCCCGTCGCGGCATGGCGCCGGGGACGCGCCGTTTACTGCACCAGGAAGGTCACCCGCATGTTCACCCGCCACTCGGTGATCTCGCCGTTGCCGTCGGTGACCACCTTGGTTTCGTTGACCCATGCTCCCTGGATGCCCTTGACCGTACCGGCCACCTTCTTCAGGCCGGTGCGGACCGCATCTTCAACACTGGTCTTGGAGGACGCGCTGACTTCAATGATTTTCGCCACTGACATGTACGACTCCTTGGTTGCACCACGAACCATTCGTGGAGTCGTCGAGCTTGGCTGCTACCTTGTTAAGGCGCCGACATGAGGTGCTAGCATCGTTCAGCAATGAATCCCGCCCCCAATCTCATCCTGGTCGGCCCCATGGGCGCCGGCAAAACCAGCATCGGCCGCCGCCTGGCCGAGCGCTTCGGCCTGGCCTTTGTCGATGCCGACCAGGCCATCGTCGATGACGTCGGCTCCAGCATCCCCGCCATCTTCGAACATGCGGGCGAGGCCGGCTTCCGTGCGCACGAAAAGCGGGTACTCGCGCAACTGCTGCAGGGCAGCGGCCAGCTGATCTCCACCGGCGGCGGCTGCGTGCTGGACCCGGACAACCGCCAGGCCATCCGCGCACACGGTTTCGTGGTCTACCTGCGGGTCAGCGTGGCCTCGCAGCTGGCACGCCTGCAACGTGACAAGACCCGGCCGCTGCTGCAGCGCCCGGACCGTGAACAGGTGCTGCTGGAAATGGCCGGCATCCGCGATCCGCTATACCGCGAGGTGGCCGACCTGACCATCGACACCGACCTTTACTCCCCCGCCGACGCCACTGCCAACACCGTGCTCAAGCTCGCCGCGCAGTGGCAGATCCTGGAACCCAAGTGCATGACGCCCTCCCCCCGCACCGTTGCCGTCAGTGGCGACCGTCCCTACCAGATCCATATCGCCTCCGGCCTGCTCGGCAACGGCGAGTTGCTGGCTGCCCCCATCCGCGGCCGCCACGTGCTGCTGCTCAGCGATGACAACGTCGCCCCGCTGTACCTGCAGCAGGTGCGCACCAGCCTGCAGGCGGCACGCCCGGAGCTGAAGCTTGCCGAGTACATCCTGCCGGCCGGCGAAGCCTCCAAGACCCTGGACAACTTTGGCGCTGCCATTACCGCACTGGCCAGCCTGGGCGCCACCCGCGACGCCTGCGTGCTGGCCCTGGGGGGGGGCGTGGTGGGCGACCTGGCCGGCTTTGCCGCCGCCTGCTGGATGCGCGGGGTCGATTGCGTGCAGCTGCCCACCACCTTGCTGGCGATGGTGGATTCCTCGGTGGGTGGCAAGACCGCGGTGGACATCCCGCAGGGCAAGAACCTGGTTGGCGCCTTCCATCCGCCGCGTGCGGTGATTGCCGACACCGCCGCCCTGCGCAGCCTGCCGCTGCGCGAGCTTCGCGCCGGGCTGGCGGAAGTGATCAAGTACGGCGCCATCCGCGACCCGCTGTTCTTCCAGTGGCTGCAGGCCGAACGCGAGGCCCTGCTGGCCGGTGACGACGGCGCCCTGGCCCAGGCCATCGCCCGCAGCTGCGAGCACAAGGCCGAGATCGTCGCCCGCGATCCGCTGGAAAAAGGCGAGCGGGCCCTGCTCAACCTCGGCCACACCTTTGGCCATGCCATCGAGACCGCGCAGGGTTACGGCGCGCCGGGCAACGACAATCTCAACCATGGCGAGGCGGTGGCGGTAGGCATGGTGCTGGCAGCGCAGTTGTCGGCCGCGCTGGGCATGGCCGGTGCGGCCGATACCGAGGTCCTGCGTGAACTGCTGCAGGCCTACGGCCTGCCAACCCGCATCCCCGCCGGCCTGGACGCCGAGGCGCTGCTGGGGCATATGCGGCTGGACAAGAAGAACATCGCCGGCCGCCTGCGGCTGGTGCTCTGGCGCGGCATCGGCAAGGCCGAGGTGGTGCCGGATGTGGATGAGGCGGCGGTGTTGGCGGTGCTGCGGCAGGGCTGAGCGGCAAGTCAAACGCTTACCCCTCCCCAGCCCTCCCCTGCTGCGCAAGGGAGGGGGCTTTGCACGGCGGCCTGTCAGAGCATGACCAAGCCCGCTCTTCTCCCTCCCTTGCGCAGCAGGGGAGGGTTGGGGAGGGGTAGCGCTTCGCAGCAAACCCCAAAACCAGCCCAAAACCCGCACAACGGCTACAATCGCCGCCATGCGCGTCCTACTGCAACAGCCGCCCAGCGGCAATGAAGCCCCCCGCTACGTTCAACTGTCCCTGGTGCCGGATCTGCTCGGCGGCTGGGAGTTGCTGCGTGAAAGCGGCCAGACAGGCGGCCGCATCCAACTGCGCCGCGAGCTGTTCCTGCAGCACGACGAGGCCGTGCATGCCTTCGAGAAGGCCCGCGACGGCCAGATCAAGAAAGGCTTCCAGGTGATGTTCACCGCCGGCCAGCCCGCGCCCTGATTCCCGCATTTCCGGCAGGTGCGCCGCAGCGCGCCTGTGGTTCCTACCCCCAGGAGTTCCATGTGACCAGCCCACTTCGCAATGACCGCTTCCTGCGCGCCCTGCGCCGCGAGCCCGTGGACTACACCCCCGTCTGGCTGATGCGCCAGGCCGGCCGCTACCTGCCGGAGTACCGCGCCACCCGTGCCCGCGCCGGCAGCTTCCTGGGCATGGCCAAGAACCCGGAAGTTGCCTGCGAAGTAACCCTGCAGCCGCTGGAGCGCTTCGACCTGGATGCCGCCATCCTGTTCTCGGACATCCTCACCGTGCCCGATGCGATGGGCCTGGGCCTGTATTTCGTCGACGGCGAAGGCCCCAAGTTCAAGCATCCGGTGCGTGATGCCGCCGCGGTCGCCAAGCTGGCGGTGCCGGACATGGAAACCGAACTGCGCTACGTGATGGACGCGGTGCGCCTGATCCGCCGCGAGCTGGACGGCAAGGTGCCGCTGATCGGTTTCTCCGGCAGCCCGTGGACGCTGGCCTGCTACATGATCGAAGGCGGCGGCAGCAAGGATTTTGCGCGCATCAAGGCAATGGCGCTGAATGACCCCAAGGCCCTGCACCAATTGCTGGAGGTGGTGACCGATGCGGTCATCGCCTACCTGTCGGCGCAGCGCGCGGCCGGTGCGCAGGCCCTGCAGGTGTTCGACACCTGGGGCGGCGTGCTGGGCCCGGCGATGTACCGCGAGTTCTCGCTGCGTTACCTCAACCGCATCGCCAGCGAACTCAAGCGCGGCGAAGGCGCCGAGCGCACCCCACTGATCCTGTTCGGCAAGGGCACCGGCCAGTACGTGGCCGAGCTGGCCGCCAGCGGTGCCGAAGGCGTGGGCGTGGACTGGACCATCACCTTGGAAGACGCCGCCCGTGCCGCCGCCGGCAAGGTCGCGCTGCAGGGCAACCTGGACCCGACCACGCTGTACGGCTCGCCGGAGGCGATCAGCCGCGAAGTCGGCAAGGTGCTGGACAGCTATGCCGCCGGCAATGGCGGTTCACGCGAAGGCCATGTGTTCAACCTCGGCCACGGCATGTCGCCGGACATGAACCCCGAGCACGTCGCCGTGCTGGTGGATGCGGTGCACCGCCTCAGCCGTCGCTGAGGCCCGAAGGCCCGGAAGCTTGACTTCAATCTTCCGGGCCCGGACGCTGGGCGCCCGTCATCAGGCCTGCGTCCCATGTCCAGACGTTGCACGCCGCTATTGCTGGCATTGGCAATCGCTGCGCCATTTGCAGCACGTGCTGCGCCGCCCCCGCTGCAGTTGGGCGAGGATGATTTCCCGACGCTGGCCGCATTGCCTGAAGTCGCACGGCTGACCATCTTCAGCACCGGCCCGCTCGACTTCCCGACCAGCTGCAAACAGATCCGCATTGCGCGACCAGAGGAAATCGCGCCACGCTGGCGCCCCTACATCACCCAGCTCTCGCTCGACCGCTGCCGCACCGAATCGGTCGGCACCGATGCCATGCAGGACACCTCGTACGATGCCAGTGCCAGGATCAGGCCCGGATTGGTGACACTGTACGGTTTGCCGGTCACCGAGACGCGCGAAACACTGGCCGAGATGTACGGCAATCGCACGCTGGTGCTTGCGGTTCCGCTGCCGCAGGCACTGGAGAAAATACGTCCGATCAGCGAGCGTAACTGCGCACCGCGGGCACGCAACAACCCCGGCATTCCAACCAACTGCAAGATGGAGCGGATTGACGAGGACAGCTGGAGCATCACCATCGGCGAGCTCAATTCCACCATCATGCTGAGCCGGAACCCTGACGATTCCGGGTCCACCCTGTACACCATCGGCGGCGGCGACTGATCTACGCAGCATCTGCACGCGCATCGGAGGACAATAGGGGCCTGCTTCAGCGCGAGTCGCCTTGATGCCCCCAGCTCCCCCCATCCCGCAGCCCGCCAACTCTGCCCAGAAACCCCTGCTATGGCTGGTGTCGCTGGCCATCTTCATGCAGATGCTGGACTCGACCATCGTCAACACGGCCTTGCCGGCGATGGCGCGCAGCCTGGGCGAAAGCCCGCTGCAGATGCAGTCGGTGGTGTTCAGCTATGCGCTGGCGGTGGCCACCTTCATCCCCGCATCGGGTTGGATCGCCGACCGCTTCGGCACCCGCCGCACCTTCCTGACTGCCATCGTGCTGTTCACCCTTGGCTCGCTGGCCTGTGCGCTCTCCCCCACCCTGCAATGGCTGGTGGCCGCGCGCGTGCTGCAGGGCGTCGGCGGTGCCATGCTGCTGCCGGTGGGCCGGCTGGCGGTGATGCGCAGCGTGCCGCGCGAGCAGTTCCTGTCGGCGATGAGCTTCATCGCCATCCCGGCGCTGATCGGTCCCCTGCTCGGCCCCACCCTCGGTGGCTGGCTGGTGGAAGTCTGGTCCTGGCACTGGATCTTCCTGATCAACCTGCCGATCGGCGTGATCGGCATCATCGCTGCGTTGCGGATCATGCCCGACCACTACGGGCAACAGCAGCACCGCTTCGATCTGGCCGGCTACCTGATGCTGGCGCTGGGCATGATCGCGCTGTCGCTGGCGCTGGACGGCGTCTCCACCCTGGGTTCGTCGCATGTGCTGGCGGTGGTTGGCATCGCCGCCCTGGCCGGGTACTGGCTGCATGCGGCCAACAGCCGCAACGCCCTGTTCCCGCTGAGCCTGTTCAAGGTAACCAGCTTCCGCATCGGCATCCTCGGCAATCTGTTCTCGCGCATCGGCAGCGGTGCGATGCCCCTGCTCATTCCGCTGCTGCTGCAGGTGGGCATGGGCTATAGCCCGATGACCGCCGGCATGATGATGATCCCGGTGGCGCTGTCCGGCATGGCCGCCAAGCAGGCCGCGGTCAAACTGGTGGAGCGTTTTGGCTACCGCCGCATCCTGATGATCAACACGGTCTGCGTGGGCCTGGCCATGGCCAGCTTCGCACTGATCAACGCCGACCAGCCGCTATGGCTGCGCTTGCTGCAGCTGGCGATCTTCGGCGGCGTGAACTCCATGCAGTTCACTGTCATGAACACCGTCACCCTGCGCGACCTGGACATGCAGCAGGCCAGCAGCGGCAACAGTCTGCTGTCGATGGTGATGATGCTGGCCACCGGCTTTGGCGCTGCCACCGCCGGCAGCCTGCTGTCGACCTTCGGCGCACACCTGGGCGGCCACGGGGCCACTGCAGCCCTGCATGCCACCTTCCTGTGCGTGGGTGCGATCACGCTCAGCTCGACCCTGGTGTTCTGGCAGCTGCCTGACAACCGTCCGCATCCGCGGGCGGTCGAGAACGTGGCGGAGTAGCAACGGGGAAGCCGAAGCCCGCGCGAATGCAAATCCGGGGCAGCTATCAGACCAGGCCCTCGCGCCGTCGGCGCTGTGCAGCCAAGACCGCGGCGATGGATTCCAGCAACATCTGCGCGGTCACCGGCTTGCGCAGGAAATCGGCAAAGCCGGCAGCGCGCGCAATCGGCTCGGCATCGGCGTCGGAACGGGCAGTCACCGCCACCAGCGGCATGTCATAGCCCATCGTCTGCAGCTGCCGGGCCAGGCCAATGCCATCCAGACCGGGCAGGTCCAGGTCAAGCAGTGCGACATCAAATTCGCTGGCCGACACTTCGGCCAATGCTGCCAGCCCGTGCGCGGCATGGCTGACCTGGTGGCCGTGCACTTCCAGCAGGCCACGGATCACCGCCGCAATGGTGGGATCATCCTCCACCAGCAACACGCGCTGCGGCGGCAGGCTGGCCCAGGCTGCTGCCGCCTCATCCTCGGCACTGCGGCTACCGACTTCCCACGCCAACGGCAAGCGCACGATGAAGGCCGTGCCCTCACCCAGCGCGCTGTCCACGTCGATGGAACCGCCCATCGCCATCGCCAGCTCGTGGCAGATCGCCAATCCCAGGCCGCTGCCGCCGTAGCGCGCGGTCGTGCGCGCACCATCGGCCTGCTCGAAACGACGGAACAGGCGCTTGCGCTGCTCCGGGCTGATGCCCGGACCGGTGTCGGAAACTTCCAGCCACACGCCCCTGCCGCCGGGCTCCAGGCCAATGCGCAGGCCCACATGGCCGTCACTGGTGAATTTGATGGCGTTGCCCAGCAGGTTGAGCAGGATCTGCCGCAGGCGCATCGCATCACCCACCACACGGGTGCGCGCCGGCGCCTGGTTGTCCAATTGAAAGTCCAGCCCCCGCCGCTGTGCCAAGGGCTCCATCAAGCCGCGCACATCATCAAGCAGCTGCTGCAGTTCCAGCGGCTGCGATTGCAGCTCCAGCTTGCCGGCCTCGATGCGGGCCAGGTCAAGTGCGTCGTTGACCAGCCGCAGCAGGTGCTCGCCGGCGCGACGGATCGATTGTGTGTAGTTGCGCTGGCGCTCGTCCAGCTCGGTGGCCGCCAGCAGTTCGCTCATGCCCAGTACGCCGGTCATCGGCGTACGTACCTCGTGGCCCAGCGTTGCCAGGAAGCGGGTCTTGGCCAGCGAGGCCTGCTCGGCCAGCTCCTGCTTGTGCAGGGCAAGCTGCCATTCGCTGCGCCGGCGCAGGCGCCGCCGGTACAGCCATGCGCCCCACAGCAACACCGCCACGCCAAACACAATCAACGACATCATGCCCGGCGCGCTGCGCCACCACGGCGGTTGCACCTGGAAGGCCAGGGTACGCACGGCCGACCACACGTTGTCCGAGGTCGCCGCCTGGATCTCAAGCTGGTAGGTGCCCGGCGGCAGGCGTGAGAACACCCGCTCGCCATTGGCGCCGGCCTCCACCCAATCCGGGTCATAGCCGCCAAGACGGAAACGGTAGCTGTTGGTTGCCGAATCGGCGAAGGACAGCAGCCGCGCGACGATGCGCAGATCGCGGTCGCCTTCGCGGATCAACAACGGGGTCTGGTTGGTCAGCTCCTGCTCCTGATCGCCACGGCGCACGCTCACCCGCTCCACCACCAACGGCGGCTGCCGGCTGGAAGGTTTGACCAGCCCCGGCTCGAACAGCACCACGCCTTCCGGCGTGCCCCCGGCAACCTGCCCACTGCGCGCCTGCACCAGACTGCGACGCCGGAACTCCTGGCCCGGCAGGCCATCGTGCACCCCGTACAGGCGCACCGAACGGCTGCCCGGGTCGATCCGGATCAGACCGCGGGCACTGCTGGCCCAGGCCACGCCATCGCTGTCGATGACCAGTCCATTGGGGGCCAACACGGGGAAATCGCGCCCGCTGATACTGTCCAGCGGCGACAGGCTTTGCCCGTTCCACAACAGCCTGTCCACCCGCCCTTGGCCAGCAACCCAGGCCACACCACTGTCGGAAAGGGCAAACGTGGAAACCCGGCTGCCTGGCGAGCCGGGTACCGGCGCGAAGCGCTGGCCCTGCGGCTGCCAGAGCAGCAAGCCCGTGCCACTGGCCAGCCACAGGTGATCGCCAGGACCACACTGCATGTCCTCGATGGTGGTGGCCGGCACCCCGGCCTGGCCGATCGGCAGCTGCAACTGCACGCGGCCCTCGCCATCACGCAGCTGCAGGCCGGCGATCTCCGAATACACCCACAGCCGACCGCCATCGCAGACGCGCAGGATGTCGGCATCCCCCTGCATGGCCGGGTCCTGCAGGTCGCTGTGGCGCCAACGTCGTACGCTGCGATCACGCGGGTCGTAACGCACCAGCCCGTCCAGGCTGCCGATCCAGACCCTGCCCTGCGGATCCTCGGCCAGCGACTGCGGCCAATTCTTGTCGTCGATGACCGTAAGGTGATGCTCAACCGCGCCGGTCGCCGGATCGAACCTGTCCAGGGCACCCCGGGTACCCACCACCCACACCCCACCCGACAGTGACGGCGCCATCGCCAATGGATAGGGGTTGCGCAGGGATTGCGGGTCGTCCACCAACCGCGACAACACCGAGAACTGCCGCCAGCTCGGCGGCAGATGCCAGAGCCCTGCATTGGTGCTGGCAAACCACAGCCCGCCCTCGCGGTCCTCGAATGCACTGGACCAGTTGGGCCGCACCAGACCACGCTCCTGCGCGCTGAACAGCGGCACGTTGCGCACCATCGAGTTGCGGAACCGCCCCAGACCGGTGCGCGTGTCCAACCAGTAATTGCCGTCGCTGGAGTACTGCAGCACGTTGAGCACTTCGCCAGGCGGCGCGCCTGGCCATTGCGCCGGTGCAAAGTGGCCATCCGCGCTGCGCACCACCACGCCACCATTGGTAGCAACCCACATGCGCCCTTCACGATCCACTTCCAGCCCGTTGATGCGGCTGGACGGCAGCAGCCGTTCATCGACCGGCTCGAAGCCATCGCCACGCCAGCGGGCCAGGCCGCCCTTGGTACCTACCCACAGGTTTCCATCACGGGTGACTGCCAGGTACCCCACCGCCGCGGCGGGCAGGCTGCGCGGGTTGCCGGGCTCGGGCATGAAACGCGTGATCTGCCCTTCCGGGCTGAGCCGGTGCAGGCCACCGGTGGCCGTGCCGAACCAGACGCTGCCATCCGGTGTGGAGGCAACCGACCACACCGTGTTGCTGCCAATCTCCGGATGGGTCTGGTGATTGAAGAAGCGGAAGCTTCGTCGATCGGCGGAGAGCATCGCCAGCCCCATGTTCTGGGTGCCTATCCACAGCTGGTTGCGCGCATCCACATGCAGGCTCCAGACCAGGTTGTCACGCAACCCGTCCTCGGCACGCCAGATGCGGTAGTTGCGCCCGTCATAGCGGGCCAGACCATCGCGGCTGGCCAGCCACAGATAGCCCATTTTGTCCTCGGCAAAGGCGTTGATGTTGCTGGACGGCAGTCCGTCGGCCACCGTCAGCTGGCGTGGCTGCGGGGTGGCGGGCACCTCGGCCGCAGCGGTCCCGCACAGCCACCCTGCACACGCCAGCAGCCAACATAACCTCCACATCATGCCGAAAGCTCCGCATTGTCGTTGCGTGCATGAGCGGTCCGCAGCGCCTTGAGCATGGCGTCATGCAACAAGGGCCCGGTCACCGGTTTATGCAGGAACCCATCCATGCCGGCCGCCATTGCTCCGGTCTCGGCGCTGGCGTCGGAACGTGCGGTGACCGCTATCAGCGCAAAGCCCAGGCCCATGTCACGCAGTTGGCGAGCCAGCGCCATGCCATCCAGCGCCGGCAGGTCCAGATCGAGCAGGCCGATATCAAAATCATGCAGGCTTGCTTCGGCCAAGGCCGCCAATCCATGCGCTGCGTGCACCACGTGGTGTCCGCGCGCGGCCAGAAGCCCGGTGATGACCTGGGCCACGGTGGCATCGTCCTCCACCAGCAGCACCTTCAGCGGCGCCAGCGCAGGCTGCACCTGCTGTGCAGCCTCTACGGCCGCCGGCGACAGATGCTCCCATGGCAGCGGCAGGCTCACATTGATACGCGCGCCCTCGCCCAGGCGGCTGTCAACGCGGATGGTGCCGCCCATTGCCACGGCCAGCTCATTGCAGATCGCCAGACCGAGCCCGCTGCCGCCGTAACGCGACGCAGTACGCGGCCCCTCGGCCTGCTCGAAGCGCTCGAACAAGCGCCCCTGCTGCTCGGCACTGATACCGGGGCCGGTGTCATGGATGCAGAACAGTACGCTTTCAGGCTGCAGGGTGGTGCTCAGCCCAACGCTGCCCTGCTCGGTGAACTTGATCGCATTGCCCAGCAGGTTCATCAGTATCTGGCGCAGACGCATCGGATCCCCCTGCACCTGCACGCCCTCCAGCGCCTGGCCATCGCCGACGAAAGCAAGGCCACGGCGTTCTGCCATCGGTGCCATCAGGCCGATCACCTCCTGCAGCAGCTTGCCCAGATCAAAGGCCTGGGTATCGAGCTGCAGCTTGCCCGACTCGATGCGGGCCAGGTCCAGTGCATCATTGACCAGTCGCAGCAGGTGCGTGCCGGCCTGCTGGATGGCACCCGCGTAGCTGCGCTGGCGTGGATCCAGCTCGGTATCAAGCAGCAGTTCGCTCATGCCCAGCACACCGGTCATCGGCGTGCGTACCTCATGGCCCAGGGTCGCCAGGAAGCGTGTCTTGGCCTGCGATGCCTGCTCGGCCAGTTCTTTCTTGTGCACCGTCAATTGCCATTCACTGCGTCGGCGTAGGCGCCGTCGATAGCCTAGCATCGCCGCCGCGACGGCCGTCAGCACCAGCAGCACATAGACAGCGATTGCCGCGGGGCTGCGCCACCACGGGGGGGTAACCGCCACCGTCAGGGTCGGCGCCGCCTGCCACGGACCATCGCCTACCGCGCCCTGCACCTGCACGCTGTAGTTGCCCGGTGGCAAGCGCGACAGGACTCGCTCGCCATCGCTGCCCAACATCACCCAGTTCTGGTCATATCCGTCGATACGCATGCGGAAGCGGTGCTGGGCCGGGTCGGCGAAAGCCAACAGGCGCGTTTTGATCCGCAGATCGCGGTCAGCCGGCCCCAACCGCACCGCGTTGCCGGCAAGCAGCTGCGCCTGTTCGGCGTCATCGCGGCGCACGCTGATCCGCTCGATCACCGGGGTCGACACCTCCGGTACCGGGGGCGCCGCATCCGGATCAAAACCCAACAGACCAGAGGCCGATACCGCCAGGGCGGTGCCGCAGCCGGCATGTGCGGGCGGCCGCGAGGTGAACTCCGCATCCGGAACCCCATCGCCGACGCCCAGCACCTTCACGTCAGCGGCCCCCGGTTGCCACCACAGCAGCCCACGCGGTGTGGTGGCCCACAACTGACCGCTGCAGCCCAGCACCAGCCCCCCCATTGCCGCCATCGGCACGCCGGCCTCCGCGCCCAGACGCTGGTCCAGGGTGTAGCCGCCCGCAGCGGGCTGGTAGTGCTCCAGCGCGCCCTCGCGCGCCACCCACAGCCCGCCGTCCGCAGCCAATGCCAGTCCATACGCCATGCCAGCAGGGATACCAGGCACCGGGATAAACCGCCGTGCGGAGGCATCAAAGCGCAGCACGCCTGCGCCGCCTGCCACCCACAGCGTGCCATCGGCAGCCATCAGCAGCTGCTCGACCAACTTGTCCGGCAAACCCTCGGCACCACCGGCTGGGTAATCGGCCAGCAGGCGGCCGTCAATGCCACGATGCTGCAAGCCATGATTGATGATGGACAGCCACACGCTGCCGTCGGCGGCCCGCTGCATCTGATCGGCACGCAGCTGGGGGTCTTCGCCAACGCCCAGGTCGATGGCACGCAGCTGCCTGCTTTCCGGGCGGTAGAGCAGGACCTTGCCGGCGCGCCCCATCCAGATCGTGCCATCGGCACCGCGCAGCACCGACCAGGTGCTACCGCTGCCCAAGCGCGTGTTGTCTGCCAACTGCTGCAGCTTGCCCGCCGCATCCAACCGGTACAGGCCATGCCCGCCCACGACCAGATAACCATCGCCGTCCACCGACGAATTGAGCAGGTACTGGCTTTCCAGTGACTGCCCATCCAACTGCTCATAACTGCCAAAGCGCGCCCAATCGGGGCGCAGGTAGGCCAGGCCCTGGGTCAGCAAAGCAGTCCAGATGCCGCCTTCACGGTCCTGCAGAAGATCCAGCACGCCACTGTTGCCGGTCAGGAACCCGCTGCCGAGCTCACCCTGCAACAACTGCAAGCTTGTCCCACGGCTGCGGTACAGGCCGTTGGAGGCCCCCACCCAGTAACCACCATTGCGATCGTGCAGCACCACCGCCGCACGCAACTGCGCCGCGCCCGGCCACGGTGCGGCCTGCACCGTGCCGTCGTCCAGCACCCGTAACAGACCATTGCCAGTACCCGCCCAGACCCCGCCCTCACGGTCATGGCTCAGTCGGATCACGACCTTGCCCTGCAGCAGCGGCGAGTTGACCGCGGCAAAACCGGCGGCGGCGGTCCAGCGCACCAGGCCCTCGGCGGTGCCGATCCAGATGCTGCCATCGGCACCGGCCAGCAATGCGTAGATGGTGTCGTTGGGCAGGCTGTGCGGATCGTCCGGCTGGTGCTGGTAGCGGCTCACCGTGCCATCGTCATGCAACAGGCAGATGCCCGAGCCGCTGGTCCCCACCCACAGGTCACGGCCGTGTTCGGCCAGCGCCCACACCTGCTCGCTGCAGCGCTGTTCCAGTGCTGCAAACCGGGTGAACTGCCGGCGCTCGCTGTCCAGCATGGCCAGCCCGGCACCATTGATGCCGACCCAGACCCGATCCCGGCTGTCCACCAACAGGGTTTCCAGGGCGTTGCCGGGCAAGGCGCCCGGCTGCGCGGGGTCCTGCCGCCACACCTGCAGCTGCAGCCCATCATAACGGGCCAGGCCGTCGTCAGTGGCCGCCCATACATAGCCCCGGCGGTCCTGGGCCAGTGCCAACACCATGCGTGAGGGCAAACCTTCGGCCACCCCCAGACGTCGCATGCGCGGGGTTTCGGCCACGCCCTGCGCGACCGCCAGCCACGGCAGGGCCAGCAACAGCAGCAGCGCGCCCATCCAGGCGCATCGCAACATTCGATTGATCAACGTCCGCCTCTCCCTGCTACCGTCGGCATTGCCCTCAACCCTCACGGTGGCGCTGGCATCCCCTGATCCGGGCGACTTTAACGCCGCCCCCGGCCGTCGGCAAAACGCGGGGCACGGAGGGGGCGTCGGCAGCGCCGTAACAAACCGTTGCGCAATATGGGCACAAACCAGGCCGAACATCCGCCTAGAATCCCCTGCAATCCACAACGGAGCCGAACCTTGCTGCGACTCCTGCTAGTTCTGACCTGCCTGCTGCCGCTTGCCGCACTGGGCGCCAATGCGCGCTACCAGCTCGATCCGATCCACACCCGGGTGGTCTTCGCCATCGAACATGCGGGGTTCTCCAAGGCGCTGGGGGCCGTATCGGGCAGCGAGGGCGTGCTGGAGTTCGATCCGGCGGACTGGAGCAACGCGCGCCTGGACGTGGTGGTGCCGATCGCCCGCCTGGACCTGGGCGATGACAAATGGAACCAGGCTACCCTGGCGCGCAATCTGCTTGATGGCCAACACCATCCGCAGGCGCGCTTCGTCTCCAGCCGGGTCGAACCGATCGACGCCACGCATGCGCGCGTACACGGCCAGCTGACACTGCGCGGCGTCACCCGCGAGGTGGTGTTGGAGGTAACCCTCAACGCCCTCAAGCGCCATCCGCTGCCGCCGTTCCGGCGCACGGCCGGTTTCTCCGCAAGCGCCGTGCTCAGCCGCGCCGACTTCGGCATTGATGCCTGGAAGTCGGTGATAGGCGACCAGGTGGAACTTCGCATCGAAGCCGAGGCCGTGCGCGATGACAACGCCCAAGCCCCAGCTTCCCCGCACCCCGACGACAACACGCAGCAGCCATCCACGGACGCCGACCTGCAGAACGCCGCAGACGCCGCCCTGAAAGCAGCCACCGAGACGGACCACCATCCATGACACTGAAAAACACCACCCAACGCTGGGGCAGCCTCAGCAAAAGCCTGCACTGGCTGATCGCCGTGCTGATCCTCGCCCTGGGCATCGTCGGCCTGACCATGGGCGAGTTCCCCAAGACGCCCAAGTACTTCTGGATCTACACGATGCACAAGTCCATCGGCATCACCGTATTGGTGCTGGTGGCAGTGCGCCTGGGCTGGCGCCTGTATGCCGGCGCGCCCGAACCGGTGCCGGGCACGCCCGGCTGGCAGGAGCGCATTGCCTCGGCCACGCATTGGCTGTTGTACGTGCTGATGTTCGCCATTCCGCTGTCCGGCTGGTTGTACGACTCGGCCAGCGGCCTGCGCCCGTTCAAGCTGTTCGGTCTGGTGGAGATGCCCAAGCTGGTGGCGCCCAGCGAGCAGGCCAGCCAAATTTCCCATGCCATCCATGAGTGGGGGTTCTGGGCCTTGATCCTGCTGGTGCTGGCGCATGCCGGCGCGGCGTTCTATCACCACATTCATCAACGCGATGCCACGCTGGCACGCATGCTGCCGCAAGGCTGGCTCAATACTCCGCAAAAGGATCCCGCATGAACATCAAGCTCTCCTCTCCCGCCGCCGTCGCCGCGGCACTGGCCGGCATGCTGGCCGCCGCCCCGGCAATGGCCGCCGATTACGTGCAGGCGCCGGGTGCCGGCTCGATCCTGGTGTTCGCCACCAAGTACGACGGCGAGGTCTTCACCGGCAATTTCCCCGGCTTCCAGACCCAGGTCAGTTTTGATCCGGCCAACCCCGCTGCCGGCAAGCTGGACGTGAGCATCCCGCTGGCCGGTGCCAAGAGCGGCAACAGCGACCGTGACTCCACCCTGCAGGGCGCGGACTTCTTCAACGTGGCGCAGTTCGCGCAGGCGCGTTACACCGCCAATGGCTTCCGTGCGCTGGGCAACAACGAGTTTGCCGCCGACGGCACCCTGCAGCTGCGCGGCATCAGCAAGCCGGTGACCCTCACCTTCACCTGGACCGACGGCGCGCAGCCGGTGCTCAAGGGCAAGGCCACGGTCAAGCGCCTGGACTTCGGTGTGGGCGGCGGCGACTGGGCCGACACCAAGACCATCCCCGACGAAACCGCGATCAGCACAATCGTCAAGCTCAACGCCAAGTAAAAGCGCCCCTCACCCCAACCCCTCTCCCGCAAGCGGGAGAGGGATGTAGTGCCGAGCCATGCTCGGCAGAGGCCTTCCCTGTATCGCCTCAACCTGTAGTGCCGAGCCATGCTCGGTAGAGGCCTTCCCGGTATCGCCTCAACCTGTAGTGCCGAGCCATGCTCGGCAGAGGCCTTCCCGATATCGCCTCAACCTGTAGTGCCGAGCCATGCTCGGCAGAGGCCTTCCATGTAACGCCCCCAAGCCGAGCATGGCTCGGCACTACCGGGGTGGCGGCAACCACGCGGCAACCCTTGCAGCATCAAACGGCCACTCCAGTTCCCTGCCGCCAGCATCCCGCAACACCGGCACGCGCGCGCCATACAGCGCCTCCAGCGCCGCATCGTCATCGATGAACACACTGTCGAAATCGGGCGCATGCGCCTGCGCCAGCACCGCCAGGGCCAGGTCGCACAGGTGGCAATCGTCTCGCTGGTACAGGGTCAGTCCCATCGTCCATCGGCTCCGGCAATGCTGCGCTGCAGACATGGCCTGCAACAAGGAACCCGTAGAATAGCGGCCATCTCAACGCAGTACGCAGAATCAGCATGTCCGTCAGTACGTTCGACCTGTTCAAGATCGGCATCGGCCCGAGTTCGTCACACACCGTGGGCCCGATGCGCGCGGCCGAGCGCTTCGTCCACCGCTGGCTGCTGGACCCGGGCCAGTTGGACAACACCGTGCGCATCCGCGCCGAAGTCTTCGGCTCGCTGGCCCTGACCGGGCGCGGCCACGGCACCGACAAGGCGGTGCTGCTGGGGTTGGAGGGCAACCGCCCCAACCTGATCGACCCGGACATCATCCCGGCCACGCTGGAGCGCATCCGCAGCAGCAAGCGCATCCGGCTGATGGGCCAGCGTGAGATCGCCTTCGACGAGAAACGCGATCTAGCCTTGAACAAGCGCCAGAAGCTGCCGTACCACACCAACGGCATGCGCTTTACCGCCTACGATGCCGATGACCAGATCATCGCCACCCGCGACTATTACTCGGTCGGTGGTGGCTTCGTGGTCAACGAGGACGATGCCGCCGACGACCGCATCGTGCCTGACCAGACGCCCATCCCCTACCCGTTCAAAAGCGGCGACGAGCTGCTGGCGCAGGCCGCGCGCAGCGGCCTGAGCATCGCCCAGATGATGTTCGAGAACGAGAAGTGCTGGCGCAGCGAGGAAGACATCCGCGCCGGCCTGCGCGAGATCTGGGACGCCATGCAGTCCTGCGTCACCCGCGGCATCCGCTCCGAAGGCACCTTGCCCGGCGGCCTGCACGTCAGCCGCCGCGCGCCCACCCTGTACCGCGAATTGTCCTCGCGGCCGGAAGCCGCCATGCGCGACCCGTTGACCACGCTGGACTGGGTCAATCTGTACGCACTGGCGGTCAACGAGGAAAACGCCGCCGGTGGCCGCGTGGTCACCGCACCCACCAACGGCGCGGCCGGCATCATTCCCTCGGTGCTGCATTACTACGACCGCTTCTGCCCCGGCAGCAATGAGCAGGGCGTGTTCAACTTCCTGCTGACCGCCGCTGCCATTGGCATCCTGTACAAGGAAAACGCCTCGATCAGCGGCGCCGAGGTCGGCTGCCAGGGCGAAGTGGGCGTGGCCTGCTCGATGGCGGCCGGTGGTCTGATGGCCGCCTTGGGCGGCAATCCGGGGCAGATCGAGAACGCCGCCGAGATTGGCATGGAGCACAACCTCGGCCTGACCTGCGACCCGATCGGCGGGCTGGTGCAGATCCCCTGCATCGAGCGCAACGCGATGGGTGCGGTGAAGGCGATCAACGCCAGCCGCATGGCCATGCGTGGCGACGGCAAGCACAAGGTCACGCTGGACAAGGTGATCAAGACCATGCGCGACACCGGCCGCGACATGCAGGACAAGTACAAGGAAACCAGCCGCGGCGGCCTGGCCGTCAACGTCATCGAGTGCTGAGGCAGGCAACAACCGCCGCCGCTTCCCCGTGAACCGGCGGCTTTTCACCTGGCTCTTTTCCGCTCCTGGGGAGAAACAGGCAAGCGGCGCTGCTACAGCACTGCCCGGCATCCCGAACATGGGCTGCCGGTGATGGTGAGCGGAGCCTTGCCTGTCAGGCAACAGCCCGTGTAAGCGCGGCACACCTGCGGCTGTTTGCATGCAAGCGGCACCCTCATCCGTGATCTCGTTTTACCGCCCGCGCCGCGCTTAGGTCGCCGCTGCTCGCAGACTGGGCACAACACCCCGCAACGGGTCCACGTTGTCCGATGTTGCAGTAGCCCTGAATGCGCCCCAGACTACACAACGGATGTGACCCAAGGGGCAGGCAATGGATGCTGGACAACAACCGCGATCACCACCGCAACTGCCGCCCGTCGCCAACCCGCACGCACGCTCACGCACTGCGGCGCGGCCGCTGCCACGGTCCGGCGGCTTGACCTTGGGCAAACTGGTGCTGGGCGCCATTGCCCTGTTGCTGCTGGCCTACTTCGTCGGCAAGCGCAATGTGCGTGATTCCGCCCCCGACCAGGTCACCCAGAACGCGGCACCCGCAGCATCGCCGGCCACCCAGGCCCCATCCCGGCATGAAGCAACCATCCTGCAGGGCGAGAAATCCACCACCCTGTCGGAGGTCGACGACGCACGCATGCAGGTGCTTGAGCAGGGCACGGTACTGCGCATCGACGGCGGCGTGGGCCGCCGTTTCGTCACCGACCTGCAAGCGCAGTTCGACGCCAACCCCGGCCTGCAGCGCATCGATATCAGCAGCGGTGGCGGCTACGCCAACCCGGGCCTGGAGGCGGCACGGATGATCCGCAGGCGCAACCTGATCGTGCGCGTGCACTCGCATTGCGCCAGCATGTGTGTCGCGCTGTGGGCCGCAGCCGCACAGCGGCAGTTGCAGGTGGATGCGGTCATCGGCCTGCATGCCTGGAATGCCCAATGCGAAGCAATGCCCTCGCCCCAGCGCGAGGAATGCCGCTACCAGTTCCAGTTCGCCACCGCCCACGACGCCAGCTATGGCGCCTGGCTGCGCGATGCCGGTTTCAGCCAACGCCTGCTGGACCTGCAGACCAGCACCGCCTCCGAGAACATTGCCCTGCTCACTGCACCGCAGCTATGGGCCAATGGCGTGGATTTCAGCGTGGTTGATGGCAACGGCGTGCGCATGCCCCGTGCCGAGGTGGAACGCCTTTTCAGCGAGAGGCCGCAACGTCGCTGAGCCGCGCCCCGGGGCCAGGCTCAACGCACGCCGGCAGGCCGTGACCTGAGCCGCAGCACGCCCTCCAGCGCCAGCAAGGCAACGGCCACCCAGATCGCGATGTAGGTGGGCCACTGGCCGTGCTGCACGCTTTCACCCAGCAGCAGCGCGGCCAGCATCAACAGGACCGGCTCGACATAGGTCAACAGCCCGAACAGGCTGAAGGACAACATCTTCGAGGCCAACATGTAGCACATCAATGCCGCCGCACTGACCAGCCCCAACAGCGGGATCAGCAGGTACAGCGAAGGCCGCTGCGCCAACTGCTGGGCCAGCAGTTGGCCATCGCCGATCGCCGCCCACACCGCCACCGGCAACAGCAGTACCAGCTCCACCCAGAAGCCGCCGAGGTGGCCGATGCGCAGGTGCCGGCGCAGCAGGAAGTAGGCCGGATAGCCCAAGGCCACCAGCAGCATTTCCCACGACAGGCCCTGGCTCTGCAGCAGCGCCCATGCTACTCCCGAGCCGGCACTGACCACGGCCAATGTCTGCAGGGGGGAAAGCCGCTCGCCGTAGACCACCCGCCCCAACAGCACCATCACCAGCGGCAACAGGAAATACCCCAGTGATACCTGCAGCGCCCGCCCATGCAGCGGTGCCCACAGGAACAACCACAGCTGCACCCCAACCATTGCGGCGCACAGCGGCATGGCCCACCACAGCCGGGGCTCACTGCGAAGGCGTCGCAAGGTGTCGCGGATCAACGCCTTTTCACCGCCCAGGTGCAACATGAGGGCAATCAGCGGCAGGGCAAACAACACCCGCCAGCCAAAGATCGCTTCACCCTGCAGCGGCGCCAACTGCGGGCTTGCGTAGTACATCAGGCCAAACAGCAACGACGCCGCCAGCGAAACCAGAACACCCTTGGACACGAACCACCTGCCTGACATGTGCCTGCACAAGTGGCAAGCCGTGAAATGATGCAGCGCATGATAGGGCGAGCAGATCCATGTTTCACCGCGAATGACACTGTGGCGGGCATCGGCAATACTGCTGGCCACGGACGCGCTTTCGGGGGAGATCGCTTGTCGGCCTGGTATCCATTGCAACGCACATCGCTTTACCTCTTGCCGCTGGTTCTGCTGCTGGTTCTGCTGCTGGCTCTGGTCCCGGTCCCGGCGGCGGCCCAGACCGGGTCCATGCCGGCCAAACCCCTGTCGCAATACGCGCGTGACCACTGGACCGTGTCCGACGGCCTGCCGCAGCTCGGCGCCGATGCCATCGCCCAGGACGGCGACGGCTACCTGTGGTTCGGCACGCTGGGCGGCCTGGGCCGTTTTGATGGCACGCACTTCACCAACTTCTACCCCTCCGATACCCCTGCCCTGCGCAGTGCGTCCATCAATGCCCTGCTCGCCGACGGCCGTGGACGGCTGTGGATTGCGACCCCACGTGGCCTTGCCGTCCACAGCGACGGCAGCTTCGCCCAGGCCCGCATCCAGGCCGGGCAGCCAGCACCGGAGGATGTCACCGAGCTGGCGCTGGACCTGGACGGCCGTGTACTGGTGGGCAGCAACCGTGGCCTGTATGTGCACGAAGAAGGCAAGGGGCTGCGCCTGCTGGCCGCGACCGGACCGGTGGCTGCCATCGCCGCCAGCCAAACCGGAATATGGATGGGGGCCCAGAACTCGGTCTACCAGCTCATCGGCGACAAGCTCACCCCGCACCCCCTGCCCGCAGGCCCCGAACAACGGCTGATCTCGCTCAACGTGGTGGACAACCAGCTGTGGGCTTCCAGCACCACCGGCGTCTACCGGTTCGACGGCAGCCAATGGCTGCCGCTCACCGACCCTCGCGTGGGTGGGCCACGTTACCGCCGCCTGGCCAAGGGCGAGCACAACAATCAATGGCTGATCGAGTCCTCGCGCCTGCTGCGCCTGCAGCGCGGCCAGATCGTCGAGGAGATCCTGCTGGCACCGGAGTTCGCGCACGCCGCACGCACCCTGCGCGACCGCGATGGCAACCTGTGGTTGACCAGTGCCAACAGCGGGGTGATGCGCCTGTGGCCCGGTGTCAGCCGCCACTACCCGCTGCAGGGCGAGGACATCACCAAACTGGTATGGACTACCGTGCGCACGGCCGACGGTCATGTCCTGGCCGCCGGCAATCAAGGCATCAGCGTGGTCCGCGACGGCGTCCTCCAACCCTATCTGCACGACGCACAACTCAGCACCGTCTACACCCTGATGAGCCAGGGCGATGATCTGTGGGCAGGCACGGTGGAGGGTCTCGTGCTGTACCACAAGGGCCAGCGCGTGGCGCTGCCGGAGCTGGCCCCACTCCGCAACACCCGCATCAACGGCATTGTCCGTGACCACGCGGACAACCTGTGGATCGCTGCCAATAGCGGCGTCTATCGCCTGGACCCGCAGCGTGTCCTGACCCATATCCGCCCATCTGCCAACGTGGTCAGCCCGATGATGCGGGTGCTGCTGGTTCGCCGTAATGGCCAGATACTTGCCGGCGGACAGGATGGCTTGTTCAAGATCGAAGGTGAGCACCTGCTCGCCCTGCCGACCCCGCTGAGCGACCCCAAGATCCTCGCCCTGCATGAGCTGCCCGGCGGCGAAGTACTGTTCGGAACGCAGTCCGAGGAAGGCCTGCGTTTGCTGCGCGACGATGGCAGCACTGTCCATGTCGGCTCAGACCAGGGCCTGCCAGCGCATCACACGCCCTACGCCATCACCGACGATGGCCAGGGCCACGTCCTGGTCACCGGCTTTCTCGGTGTCTACCGGGTGGACGAGCAATCCTTGCTGGGCGCGGCAAACGACCGCTCGCGCCAGGTGCGCGCGCAGATGTTGATCAGCCAGAACAACCGCACACATGCCGGCCAGCGCGCGCAATGCTGCAATGGTGGCGGCCTTGCCCGAGCGTTCATGCTCGACGGGAAGCTATGGGCACCGGCATCCGACGGCCTGTACCAGATCGATGCCGATATCGATACCGAGGTCCACGACGCGCCATCGGCACTGATCGAACGCGTACGGGTGGGCGAGCAGTGGCGCAGCGCGCAGGGTGACAACTGGAAGCTGCCCGCCAGCGGACGTGACCTGCAGTTCGATTTCAACGTGCTGGGATTCAACCCGATGCACCTGGCCCAGGCCCGTTATCGCCTGCTGGGCTATGACGACCAATGGCATGCACCTGGCGTACAGGACAGCTTGACGGCCCATTACACCAATCTGCCGCCGGGCTTCTACACCTTCGAAGTCAGCGGCAGCTGGGATGGCAAACCGCCGGAGTCCAGCGCCCGGCTGTCTTTCGAGATCCAGCCCTATTTCCATGAAACCTGGATGTTCAAGGCCGCCCTTGCGCTGGGCCTGCTGATGCTGGGTGGACTGGCGGCGAGGCTCTTCTCGCAGTGGCGCAAGCGCCGCAACGCTGCGCTGGAAACGCTGATCGAACAACGCACCCGCGAACTGAGCAGCGTCAACCGGGAACTGGAATCACTCAGCCGCACCGACACCCTGACCGGCCTGTACAACCGCCGCCATGTCTCCGAGCAGATCCCAGGCAGCCTGGCGATGCTGGAAGGTCACCGCCATCCACGCCGCGAAGATCGCGTCACCGTGTTCGCCCTGATCGACATCGATCATTTCAAGACCATCAACGACAGTTTTGGCCATGAAGCCGGCGACGATGTGCTGGTGGAAGTAGCCAACCGCCTGAGCCGGCAGATGCGCAGCGGCGACTATATCGCCCGCTGGGGCGGCGAGGAGTTCCTGGCAGTCCTGCACGAGCAACCGCGCGGTCGCTACCACGTGGTCGCCGAGCGCCTGCTCGGCTGCATCCGCGACATCCCCTTCCAGGTAGGCGGTGCCAGCCGCACCTTGACGGTATCGATCGGTCTGGCCGAAGCGCCACTGTTCAGCAGAGCGCCCAATCTCTGGGACTGGGAACAGAACGTGGCGCTGGCCGACATGGCGATGTATGCCGCCAAGCACGCCGGCCGCAATGGCTGGGCCATCCATCAACCGGTGGACCCGGCCGCCGAGCCTTCCGCAGAAGCATCGCCACGCCTGCTGGTAGCACGTGGCGATCTGGTCATCCTGCATTCCACACGCAATTAGCGTGCGGTGCGGCGCCGCGCTCAGCGGCTGACGACGGCCAATACGTCATCCAGCAAGGCCGCAGCGGTGACTTCGGCACCGGCCCCCGGGCCCTGGATCAACAGCGGCTGGGTGCTGTAACGATCGCTGTGGATCGCCACGCGGTTATCGGTGCCACTGCCGCCAGCCAGCGCATGGCCTTGCGGCAAGGCGCGCAAGCCAACACTGGCACCCTGTGCATCCAGACGCCCAACAAAGCACAGCTTCAAGCCCTGCGCCTTGGCCTGTTGCAGGCGCTCGGCCAAGGCGGCGTCCAGTTGCGGCAGCGCTGCATCCACCTCGCCCGCCGACAGCGCCGCCAGCGCTGCTGGCACCAGCGACTCGACCTTGACCTGATCGGCCTCCAGCGGCACGCCGGCCGCACGCGCCAGGATCAGCAGCTTGCGGCGCACGTCCTCGCCCGACAGATCGATGCGCGGGTCCGGCTCGGTGTAACCGGCCACCGCCGCCTCACGCACACAGGCCGAGAACGGCTGGCTGCCGTCATAACGGTCAAACAGCCATGCCAGCGAACCGGACAGCACGCCTTCAATCGCATGCACATGGTCACCACCGGCGACCAGCGCGCGGATGCTGCGCAACAGCGGCAGTCCTGCCCCGACCGTGGCCGCATCGCCATAGCGTGCGTCGCCTTCGCGGGCGGCATCGGCAATTGCGCGGGCGCGCGCAAACGCGGTGCCATTGCCCAGCTTGTTGGCGGTGACCACGTGGATGCCCTGCGCCAACCACGGCGCATGCTCGGCCGCCACTTCCTCACTGGCGGTGGCGTCGACCACGATATCGCCGGCACCCAACCGCCCCACCTCCAGGCGATGCACCGGCTCGCCGGCACCCGGCTGCGCATCGCGGGCACGGCTAAGGGCCGCATCCGGTGCGTCATCGCAGGCCAACGCGATACGCGAGTTGGCCACCACCTGCAGGGTGGGCAGGTTCAGTTGCCGCCGCTGCAACGCCTGGTAGCGCGCAACGAAGGCCGAGCCCACCGTACCGGTACCCAGCAACACCAGCCGCGCCTGCGGCAATTCCTGCGGACGCAGCTGAGCGCTCATGCATCCACCGTTTTTTTACATGCGGCTGCGGCACCCACGCTGGCAATCACCTCGGCGGCACGCGCCAACCCGGCCTGCAGGTCGGCCACCAGGTCCTCGCTGGACTCGATGCCCACCGACAGGCGCAGCAGGCAGTCGCTGATACCGGCATTGGCGCGGGCATCGGCGCTCATCGCGGCATGGGTCATGGTTGCCGGGTGCGCGACCAGGCTTTCCACGCCACCCAGCGACTCGGCCAGGGTGAAGTAACGCAGGCCGTCGAGGAAGGCACGCACCGCGGCATACGGGTCCTCGCCCTGGCACTGCGCCAGTTCGAACGACAGCATCGCGCCAAAGCCCTTCTGCTGGCGCGCGGCCACGGCGTGGCCGGGGTGCGATTCCAGGCCCGGGTAATAGACGTTGGAAACCGCATCGCTACCCGCCAGCAGCTGCACGATCGCCTGGGTGTTTTCCTGGTGCACACGCAGGCGTGCATCCAGCGTGCGCAGCCCGCGCAGAGTCAGGAAGGCATCAAACGGCGAACCGGTCAGGCCCAGCGCATTTGCCCACCACACCAGCTGCTGGTGCACCTCGGCCTCACGGGCGATCACCGCACCACCCACCACGTCACTGTGGCCGTTGACGTACTTGGTGGTGGAGTGCAGCACCACGTCGGCGCCAAACGCGATCGGCGTCTGCAGCGCCGGCGACAGGAACGTGTTGTCCACTACTACCTTGGCGCCGGCCTTGTGCGCGGCGTCGATGACGAAACGCAGGTCGGTGATGCGCAGCAGCGGGTTGGACGGGGTTTCGATCAGCACCAGCTTGGGGCCCTGCGCCAGCGCATCGGCCAGCGAGCGCGGATCGGTCAGGTCGGCGGTGATCAGCTCGAAGTGGCCCTTGCTGGCCAAGGCATTGAACAGGCGCCAGCTGCCGCCGTAGGCATCGTGCGGCACCACCAGGCGTTCGCCCGGCTGCAGCAGGGCGTTCAACACCAGGTTGATGGCGCCCATGCCGGTAGCGGTGATCACGCCGCCAGCGCCGCCTTCCAGCTCGGCCAGGGCTTCGCCCAGCAGGTCGCGGGTCGGGTTGCCGCTGCGGGTGTAGTCGTACTGGCGCTTGTTGCCGAAGCCATCGAAGCTGAAGTTGGACGACAGCACGATCGGCGGGGTGACCGCACCGTAGGCGGTGTCACGATCGATGCCCGCACGTACCGCGGCCGTGGCACGGCTGCAGGAGATATCGGAAGTATGGGACAGGCTCATGCGGTTTCTCCAGGCAGACGTAGGGCGGTAGTGAGGATGGCGTTGATACGGTCGGTTTCTTTCAGGAAGGCGTCGTGGCCGTACGGCGAGCGCAGTACGCGCAGGCTGCCGCGCGGGCCCAGTCCTTCCACCAGCGAGACGAGATCGGACAGCGGTACCAGTCGGTCACCTTCCACGGCCACCACCAGGGTGGGCACGCTGACCGCAGCCGGGTCGACCCGATGCAGGTCGATGGATTCGGACAGGCGCAGGTAGGCGTTGACCTGGGTGCGCGCCACGTACTGCGCACCGGCGGCATCCAGATAATCTTCGGCGGCAACCCGCACGCGGCCGTTGATCACTTCCGGCGCGGCATCGAAGCGCTCGCCGAATTCTTCCGGGGTGCGGTAGCTGAGCATCGCGAACTGGCGCGCCAGCGCCAGGCCATGGGATTCGGCGCACTGCAGCTGGCCCAGCGCCACCGCGCGGCGCTGCAATGCGCGCCAGGCCGAGGCATAGGGATGCGGACGGTGCGCACCGCTGACCGCGATCAGCTTCTGCAGACGGTTTGGATGACGGATGGCCAGTTGCAGCCCGACCAGCGCGCCATAGGAATAGCCGACGAAGCCATGCAGTTGTTCTATCTGCAACGCGTCGAGCAGCGCAGCGATGGCATCGGCCTGGTCGGCGGTATCGATCGGTGCATCCAGCGCGCCATCGGCACCGATGAAGTCAAAACCCAGCAGGCGACGACACTGCGGGTCCAACGCCCGGCCTGCGCCAACCAGACCTTCGGCCCAGCCTTTTTCGGCAAAACCCGGGTTGGCCGCGATATGGCGATGCGCGGAGATACCGCCGGCCACCAGCACCACCGGCGCGTCAGCCACGCCCACCAGCTCATAACGCAGACGCAGCGTGCGCTGGCCTGCGTGACGCATGCGCAGCTGCACCTCGACTTCACCACGCACGGCAGGCGCACTGTCGGCAGGGGCGGTCGATGCGACGGGATAGAGCTGGGCGGCGGTAGCGGTGGCGAAACTCATGGCGGTATCCGGTAAGGAGCGGCCATCGAGCTTTCGCGGAGCTCGTGTTCGCCGTACGCGCGGTACGGATCGAACCATCTTTCGGCGGACACGGAGGTCACCGCAGGATTTGGCACCAAACGCAGCCGCTTGCGCGTCCGCTGGTTGCCCCGGCTTCAAAGGGCCTGTCCCTCTGCCGGTCTCGATGGTGGCGCTACATTGCCAGCCCCTCCGAGGACTGTCAATCGCTTTATTCGCATAAAGAGATGAATATGTTTCCGACGCAACCAAAACAGGCACAATCCCCCGGTCCTCGCTAACGTCCGCACTGTGCCCCGCTCTCTCGCCCTCCTGTTCAGCCTGACCCTGCTGTGTGCCAGTGCGGCCTCGGCAGCACCCAGCGGTCGCTGGCGCGAGGCCTGGGGACTGGCGAGCAGCCCGCCGAGCAGCACAGCGGCAAGTTCCGATGCCTTCGCCAGCCTGCAGTTGCAGGCGCGTGGCGGTGGCCGCAGCGCCGTGGTCCGCAATCTGCTGGCCGGCCCGCTGCAGGTGCGCCTGCTCGGCGACAGACTCTATGGCCAACGCGCCGAAAGCCGAGAGGC